>CAVZGJ010000022.1:0-23915 GCA_963774735.1 uncultured Acidobacteriaceae bacterium
GACGACCCTTCCATGCGCTCAGGATGACGACTCTTCCGTCCGTTCAGGATGACGACTCTCAATCGTGGGGTGCGACTCGCGTGATGGGCTGGGATAGTCGACAATAGAAGAGGAACACTTATGAGGAGTCAGAAGAGCAATGACGGAAGAGATGGCGGGACGGGAGATTCTTGATCCGGAGGCAGAGGTGAGTCCGGTGATTGATCCGAGTCACGAGATTGAGGCGGGCTGCGCCTGGCGGAACTGGAGCAGTTGAAGGGTGAGCGGAACCAGTTGCTGGACCGGCTGGCGAGGCTGCAGGCTGAGTTCGATAATGCGCGGAAGCGTGAGGCGAAGGAGCGAGCTGATTCGCGGGACTATGCGGTTTCGGGAGCAGTGGAGCCGTTTCTGAGCGTGATGGATAACTTTCAACTGGCGTTGAAGGCGGACGGGACGAAGGAGCAGCTTCGCGGTGGGGTGGAGTTGATTCTGAAGCAGATGGACGACGCGCTCAAGGGATTGAATGTGACGCCGGTGGAGTCGGTTGGGGCGCAGTTTGACCCCCGAGTCCACGAGGCATTGGGGAGCATCGAAACTAAGGAGTTTCCGGATCATCAGGTGCTGGAGGAGATTCGGCGGGGGTATACGATCCGCGGGAAGCTGCTGCGGCCGGCGCTGGTTAGGATTGCGGCGAATCCGGGGCAGGTTTCGGATTAGAGGGCTTAACACGGATTTACACCGATTACACGGATTTTGGACAGGCAACGGCAAGGGCAAATGCGAATGCGTAGCAAGACAAATGCAAAATGCGGGGGTCTCTCCACTGCGCGACAGACGATAAGACTGTCTGTCGCTTCGGTCGAGATGACGCTTCTATTGGGTAGTCGCGATGACGCTTTTCTTGGTAGTCGCGATGACGCTTTTCTTGGTGGTCGCGATGACGCTTTTCTTGGGTGGTCGCGATGACGTTTTCTTGGGTAAGTGAGAGATTGAGAGCCAGCACGGTATAAGCAGCGGCAATGCGATAAGTAACAGCAATGCGATACGTAACAGCAATGCGATGAGCGGGAAGAGATTTTGGGGATATGGCTACGGCGAACGTGACAAAAGTTGATTACTACGAAGTGTTGAGTGTTTCGCGGGATGCGAGCGACTCAGGAGCTGAAGACTGCTTACCGGAAGTTGGCGCTGCAGTCCCATCCTGATCGCAACCCCAACCGGGAAGCAAGGAGAAGTTCAAGGAAGCCGCGGAAGCGTATGCGGTGTTGAGCGATCCGCAGAAGCGCGCCGCTTATGACCCGCTTCGACGGCATGGGGCGTGGGGGAATGGAGGCGCAGCACCGGGGGGCTTCGGCAACGACTTCCAGGATTTCGGGGACATGCCTGAGCGAGTGCTGTTTGGCCTGGGGGACATCTTCGGCGATCTGTTCGGCGAGATGTTCAACATGGGCGGCGCGAGCGGGCGCAGGGCTTCGCGAGTGCAGCGCGGGCGCGACCTGCGCTATGACCTGACGCTGGAGTTTGAAGAGGCGGTCTTCGGGAAAGAGAAGGAGATCACGCATTCGCCGGATGGAGACGTGCACGGATTGCAAGGGTACGGGCTCGGCGCAGGGGCAAGGCTGCCGGCGACGTGTACGCAGTGCGGCGGGCGCGGGCAGCAGAGATTCCAGCAGGGATTCTTCTCTGTGGCGCGGACGTGCTCGGTGTGCGGCGGGACGGGGACGTTGATTGTCGATCCGTGCGCGACTTGCAAGGGCGAGACGCGAGTGCAGACGGAGCACACGATCCTGGTGAAGGTGCCGGCGGGTGTGGAGCAGGACACGCGGATTCGGTACCAGCGGCGAGGGCGAGTCGGGCAAGTTTGGCGGGCCGGCGGGCGATCTTTACGTTGTGCTGAATGTGAAGGCGCACAAGTTCTTCGAGCGTGATGGCGACGATCTGCATTGCGTGATGCCGATCTCGTTTCCGCAGGCGGCGCTGGGGACGGAGTTGGAGATTGCAGACGCTGGAGGGTGCGGCTACGATCAAGATTCCTGAGGGGACGCAGAGTGGAAAGGCGTTCAAGCTGCAGGGCAAGGGCGTGCCGCATCTGAATTCGCAGTGGCAAGGGCGATCTGATTGTGGAGATTCGGGTGCAGACTCCGTCGTAAGCTGAATAAGCAGCAGAAGGAACTTCTGAGGCAGCTTAGCGAGACGATGGTGGTGGAGAATACTCCGACTTCGCGTGGGCTGTTTGAGAAGGTGAAGGAGATGTTTTCGTAGCGAGTTAGCTGGTTAGCGAGTTGACGAGAAGATGCCTGGGTTTTCCCGGGCATTTTGGTTTCCGGTTGTTATTTGGGAGTTGGTGTGGTGGTTGGTATGGGATGTTCGGATGGGATGGCGTGGTCGGTTTCGTCGAGGCGCAGGTCGAAGTTGTAAGTGCCGCAGGCGCCGAGGCGATCGGTGCAGGTGTTTATTGTTGGAGGCTCGAGATAGAGGGAAACTGGCATGAGGAAGTAACCGGGGTCGCAAGGGCCTGTAGGGTCGGGCGTGGTGCGGGTGTATTTGAAGGTATCGAGGGTGACGCAGAGAGGCTTGCTGGAGCGGCGGAGAACGCTGGTCGGGCTGTCGGTGACGATTTTGAAACGGACGGAGCCGAATTTGCCAGCGGAATCGGTGAAGGTGAAGAGGACGTAGATGGGGCCGTTGAATTCGGAGTCGTGCTGGTAGACGTTTTCGCAGTCGCCGGGCTTGAGGTTGTGCCATCCGGCGATGGACCAGAGCGGCCCTTGCAGGAGTCCGCCCTGCTGTTCGGCCGTGGCGTAGGAGACCTGGATTTTTCCTTTGTTGCAGGTGAGTAGGTTTACGGCGTGGAGTGAAGTGGTTGCGAGGCAGATTGAGACGGCGAGAAGGAGCTGCAGGGCCCGGCGCATTGCGGCCTCCGATGGTTTGGTGTCGGGATTGTTTTTAGCATATTGTAGTTCGCGCGTGAAGATGACCGGGTTTTGGTTCGGGTACTTTTGGTTTCGGGGCGGCTCATTATTTACTCAAGCAGTTTCTCCAAGGTCCAAGGTAATTGCTTTGGGTTGTTTGAGAGCTAAAGAATCGTACTTCATGTGAGAATGATCGGCGGTTGCGACGGAATCCAGGGATCCTTCACTACGTTCAGGATGACGACTTCTCATTAAACGCATTGGCGCGATGGGTGAGGTAACCTGCTATTTTTCTTATATATATCGTATTACGATATAATTTAAAGGAATTGAGAACCAGGAAAAACTCGACTGGGTCGGCGGCCAGGCTCGGGCCTCGCTCAATTTCGACATCAGCTGCGGTTGTTTCTTCACTTCAGCGAGACGGCGGCACAGAAGGCGGGTCTTCATCCGCAGCAACATCAACTTCTGCTGCGGATTCCGGGAGCGTCGGTGAAGGAATCCATGCGACGATCGGATATGCGGGCCGAGCGTCTGGGTTGCGCCACAATACGGTGGTGGAGCTGAGCGATCGATGCGAGCAGGCGGGGCTGGTCGATGCGCAAACAGGCTGGAGCCGGACCGTCGGCGCGTGGTGCTAGAGGTCACGACCAAGGGGCGGAAGATGCTTGAGGCGCTGTCGTTGATCATGCCCGTGAATTGAACGAGCTGTGGTCCACAACTGGTTCGCGCGTTGAGCGACTTTGAAGGCGGCACATCAGAAAGCAGGAGAAGCCGCGAGCGGGGGGGAGATGAAATCTGAATCCTCAGTGCTCCGCGACTTCACTGTGGACAGGAGGGTCTGGTTGCTATCGGGCGTAGCGCTTGGTATCGGCGTTGGCGCGACGTTTCTTGCAGTGCTGCTGTTGCGAATGATCGCGCTGTCGACCAATCTTTTCTACTATCATCGTTTCAGTTCGCGTATCCGTGTCTCCGGCGGGCAGCCCGCTGGGCCATTGGATGGTGGTGGTGCCGGTGGTTGGCGGGCTGATTGTTGGGCTGATGGCGCATTTTGGCGCGGACAAGATCCGGGGACATGGGATTCCGGAGGCGATCGAAGCGATTTTGCTGAACCGCGCGCGGGTGGATCCGAAGATCGCGATTCTGAAACCGATATCGGCGGCGATTGCGATTGGATCGGGCGGTCCCTTTGGCGCAGAAGGGCCCGATCATTATGACGGGAGGTGCGTTCGGATCGCTGATCGCGCAATGGATGCATCTCACGGATGCGGAGCGGACAACGCTGTTGGTAGCCGGCGCGGCGGCGGGGATGTCGGCGACATTTGAGACTCCGGTGGCTGCGATTCTGCTGGCGGTGGAATTGCTGCTCTTCGAATTGAGGCCGCGGAGCCTGGTTCCGGTGGCGATTGCGAGCGCGACGGCGGCGGTTCTGCGCGGATATCTGCTTGGTGGCGGGCCGCTGTTTCAGATGCCGGGGATCAGCGGGTGACCGTCGCGTTTGCAGTTGGTGCTGTTGCTCTGGGTGCGGTTGTTGGGCTGGTCGCGGCAGGCATGAGCCGGATGATGTATGCGTTTGAGGACTTGTTCGAGCGGTTGCCGATCCACTGGATGTGGTGGCCGGCATTGGGAGGGATCGGCATCGGCGTTGGAGGGCTTTTCTTTCCGCGAGGACTGGGTGTGGGCTATGACAATATCGCTGAACTGCTTCGCGGCGATGCGCCGATTGCTCTGATCGCGGGGATTCTATTTGCGAAGTCGCTGATGTGGGCGTTCTCGCTGGGCTCGGGGACTTCGGGCGGTGTGCTGGCGCCGTTGCTGATGATTGGCGGAGCGGTGGGCGCGATGGCAGGGCACCTCGGTCACGCTTCCGCCAGAGATGCAGGCGTTCTGGGCGTTGATTGGAATGGGTGCGATGCTGGCGGGTTCGCTTGGCGTTCCGTTGACTGCGATTCTCTTCAGCCTGGAGGTGACGCATTGCCTTCCGGCGCTGGTGCCGCTGGTGTTGGGTTGTGTGACTGCGTATCTGGTGACGGCTCTACTGATGCCGCGGTCATCCTCACTGAGAAGTTGAGCCGCCGGGGATACCATCTGACGCGCGAGTACGGAGTCGATCCGCTGGAGATCGTGATGGTCAGGGACATGATGTCTCCTTTGGATGAGGATCGTGCGCCGGGCGGGAAGACTGTGTTGCCTGAGCTCTTTATCTATGCGGATTGCACGTGCCGCAGTGCGGCTGAGTTGATGGCGACGGAAGGGGTCGGGAGTCTACTGGTGGCGGATCGGGCTACGCAGCGAATTAGTGGAGAGCTCACTATTCAGGACTTGTTGAAAGGGCGAAATAAGGCAGTGGTGCGGAGACGGAGAAGCTGCGGCTTGCGAGCAGTTATTACGACGGGAACGGCGACTTTTTTTAGGATGCTGTAAAGCGTCACCTTCCAAGCAAGGCTTATTGCGGTTTGGGAGGGGCGCCTCCTCGTGGCTGGCCTTGTCCAGAACCTTGGTTAGGCGAGGGACGGGATTGTGGGGATGGTTTGTCTTGGCCTTGTTGACCGCCTGGATTTGCGGGGCGAGGTTGCGGGGCGGCCGGTTCTGCGGGGCCGGTTGGGTTTGAGGACGGTCCTGTGGTGCAGGTCGGGAGGGGGCTTGGCCGGCTGTGTGCTTGGCTGGCCGGGCGGGCGATTTCCATTTGGCGGGCGCGTGCCTGGTTGACTCGGGTTGGGGCGAGTGCCCGGCTGGTCGGGATTGGGGCGGGTGCCGGGTTGACCGGTTGGCGAGGGTACCGGGTTCGCCCGTCGGGGCGAGTGCCGGGTTGGGCTGGCTTGGTCGTTGGCGGCGGACGATAGCCTGGTTTGCCGGGCTCGATGGGTTGCGCTGTTGGCGGGCGATAGCCGGGTTGATTCGATGGAGGACGATATCCGGGATTATTGGCAGGTGGCCGATAGCCTGGGTTTCCGGATAGTGCGATGGCGGGCGGTAGACCGGCGGGTGGGCTGGATAGGGTGGACGGTAGTTTGGCGGGTGATAGTGCCAGTTGCCTCCGTATCCGGGATAGCCGGCGTAGTAGGGCGGTCGCGGGTGATACCAGACAGCGGGTGGACGATAGCCGCCGACCCAGACTCCTCCCCATGGGCCGCGATTGTAGTAGACGCCGTGACCCCATCCCCAACCCCATCCGCCCCATCCCCAGGGCTGGTTGTTGGCGATGAGGAATCCGATGCCGATGCCTACTCCAAAGGTGATGAGCGAGGTTGCTACGACGGTGCTGGTGCTGGGTGCGACGTAGACGACGGTGGGGTTGTATTGCGGGACATAGACGACCTGTGGCTGGGCGGGCTGAATGGCGTAGACGGGTTGACTGGAGACTTGCTGGACTTCAACCTTTTGCTGCTGGTTGGAGCGGAGGGCTCCGGAGGCGTAGGCCTGGCTGCGCAGGCGCTGGATGGATGCGGCGACTTCGGCCTGGTTGGTCGACATGGCCTGGCCGACGGCGGCGTAATCGTCGATGTGGTCAGCCATCATCTGAAGCACGGTCGGGAAGGCTACGAGGGCGAGGAAGGCGGGATCGAAGCCCTGTTTTTGGGCGGCGTCAGTGAGTGCGGCGCCGGTGAGGCCCGGGTTCTGGGCTAGCCAGTTGGTGACGTCGAGGATTTCTTGTGGGTTTGTGGAGGCGGTTGTGATCTGCGCGAGAAGCTGGTCGGGATAGAGGGCGACCGGCGCAAGGAGTTGGTCTAATTGCTGCGGGGTGGGAGGCGGCGGGGGTGCGGCTTGCGGAGCGGGCGCGGCCTGGGCCTCAAGGAGTGGCGCAAAACCGGGAAAGAGGAGAAGCGCGATGAGGAAGAGTCCTGATGTAAAGCCGGGTCTGCGTTTCATTCGATACTCCGGAAGGAGATGGACGAGCCGGTGGAATCAAGTCTAACCAGATTTAGATGGCGCATCAGTATACCGAGTTCGGGTCCGGGCAATGGAGTGCCGAGGGTTAAGTGCCCTTATTCTGCAGGATGCGGAGTACGAGACGGCAAGAGGTGGAGCTAGAAAAGATTTTTTTTGGATTTTGTCACCTTTGATCGGACTCCTGCGCTTTAAGGGGTGAAGGCGATTTTGGAACTGGCCTTCAAAAAGGAGAACGGTCATGAAAAACACACGACTTACTTCCATTCTTGGTTCCAGTTTGATTGCCTGCGCGCTGTCGATCGGTTCGCTGGTTGCGACACAGTCTGCTTCTGCACAAACGACGGGCGTTGCTGAAGTGAATATTCCTTTTGCTTTCCATACCCCGACTCAGACTTTGCCTGCGGGCATCTATCGCGTCGATCGCTCGGGCCAGCTTCTTATCTTGAAATCGGCGGATTCCAAAGGTGCTGGTTTTGTGCTCACCCATGAAGTGATCAAGAACCAGGCTCCTAATCACGGCTATGTAGTTTTCGAGCGTTACGGTGACACGTATTACATGGAGCAGATCTGGACTGAGGGACAAAACACCGGTATCGAATGCTCCAAGGGACGCGCGGAGAAAGAGAGCATGTTGGCCAAGAACACGACGACTGCTCCGAGCACGATCGAGTTGGCTTTGAACACGGTTCCTGCACGTTGAAACTGGGAGACAGCCGATCGAAGGAAACACTCTGACCGGCTGTTTTGTTTTTCGATTGAAAAGGGCGAGCCTTGCGGCTTGCCCTTTTACCGTTGCGGGGATTTTTTCAAGCGAGGTCACTCCGACGGTGTGTAAACAGTGCGAGGAAGAGGATTACCAACGGTGTAATGATTTCGGTGATGAGGAAGATGCCCGAGTTGTCAGCGGCGTGGTTGTTGTTGAGAGTGATCTGTCGAATGTGGCCTATCGCGTCGCCAAGGAGCCATACGGCGTTGGCGATGGCTGTGGCAAGCCAGAAGTTTTCGCGCAACCAGAGACAGAGGATGCCAAGGACTCCCACGGTGAGATCCGCCATACCCACTTCGTATTCGTAGGGGCTTGTGACCCATCCGATGGATGCTGAGGTTTCGAGCGGACGGAAGACATGGGCGTAGGCGGTGAGGAGTCCCATGAGACCTACATAGATGAAGAGGAAATAGAGCAGATAAGTTTTCGCCACTGCTGATTTAGTGCTTCGACTGTCAGGTGAAAACGCCAGATGGATGGAAGCGGCTACGATTGCAAGGATTGCAAAGATCACCTGGAACATTGAATCCCCTTAGGTTGGCATGGTGATTCAAACGCGATGGGAGAAGGCTACCATCTTCCCTGAGGCTCTGGGTGGGGACGTAGATCAGATTAAGTGGGTGGAGGCTATGGCGATGGCGGCGACGGCTGCGGTTTCGGCGCGGAGGATGCGCGGACCAAGGGTTACGGGTTGCCAATTTTGCTGGGAGAAGAGGGACATTTCTTCAGGGGTCCAGCCGCCTTCGGGGCCTATGGCGATGGCTGTCTCGGATGACTGAGCGGCAGTAAGGGCGGCGGTGAGGGTCGTGGCTTGCTCGGTTTCGCTGAGGAGGATGCGGGTGGGGGTTGCCTCTTGTTCGAGGGCTTGTTTCAGTGCAATGGGGTTGGCGATTTCGGGAATGGAGGTGCGGCGGGACTGTTTGCTGGCCTCGAGGGCGATGCGGCGCCAGCGCTCGGAGCGTTTCAGGGCGGAGTGGGCGAGGTGCTTTTCGGTGCGGCGGGCGAGGATGGGTGTGATCTTCGCGATGCCGAGTTCGGTGGCTTTTTCGATGGCCCACTCCATGTGGTCGAACTTGAAGACGGCTAGGAGGAGATGTAGGGGCAGGGCTGCGTCGGACTCGAGTTCTTCGTGGAGGGTGAAGAGGACTTCATCTTCGTTGACGCTGGTGATTTCGGCTCGGTGGAGGAAGCCGTTGGCGACGATGTCGTAGACCTGGCCGGGGGTGGCGCGGAGAACTCGGGCTAGGTGGGCGGCCTGGTCGCCGGTGAGGGTGGCGGTGGTAGAGGTGGAGGTGTCGGCGATGAAGCGGCGACGGGTCATGGAATTAGTTTAAGGGACCAGGGACCAGGGACTAGACGGCAACTTCAACTGCAGAAGCAGATCCTCCTGCATTTGAGGAAGGATGACAACTGTTAGGCACGGGCAAAGGCAGAGATCGGGATTCTTCCCGTTCGGTCTTGCTCACAGTCAGATGACTAGCGTCTGTGGACGGTGGAATTAGTGGGTGGGGGATTGGTTGGCGCTGCGCGTGGGGTTGGATGTGGTGTTGGAGGCGTTGGGGATGAGGATGGATTGCTGGCCCTGATGGTAGAGCTCGATGTTGAGGGTGGCGGAGCGACGGCGATCCCAGACGTCCTGGGTGACGGGGAAACGGAGAAGGACCATGCCTTCGGCGGAATTGCCCGGGTTGATCATGGTTTCGCGAAGGAGGGGAGTGGTGGCGAGGGCCTTGACCTCGGGGAAGGAGGTGTACACGGCGTCGAGATCGTGCTGCTCAACGGCACTGGAGGTGACTTCTTCCCCTTCGGCGGTGGTGAGGGTGGCGGTGAAGTCCTTGAGGAAGAGGGGGACGTGGAGCCGGTCGTCGATGCGAAGGGTGGCGAGGACGTAGAGGTTGTCTTCGGCGCGCTGGTTGGCGACAACCATGGACTCGGATTTGAAGACGGTGTGGGCGGGGTAGACGGCGGTGTGGGTGATGGCGAGGTCGGCGGTGTGATTGGGAATTAAGCGGAGGAAGAGAGCGAGGACGATGCCTAGAATCAGGAAGGCTAAGAGAACAGGGACCAGAAGGTTGCGTCTCGCGGGCTGGGCGAATTGGAGGTCAGACACAGGGTTGAGAATAGCAAGGGTTTGGGTCTTTCAGAAAGATTAAAAGCTGCGGTTGTGAACCAAAGTTTGACGGGGATTTGTCATTTGTTAGTCGCCGGGAGAAGTGCCGATTGAATTGAAGGGACTTAAGTGGGGGAGGGGGCATCGGGGCGAACAGCGTACTCTTCGAGGAGGACGGAGATAAGGGCAGCTGTGGGGACTGAGACGAGGGCTCCGACGACGCCGGCGAGGGCGGTGCCAAGGAGGAGTGCGACGAGTATTGTGAGGCCCATGAGGTTGACGCTGTGGCGCATGATGCGGGGGATGAGAATGGCGTTTTCGATGTTCTCGTAGATGAGATAGAAGATCAGGACGCCGAACATCTTGGTCCAAGTGTCGAGTGCTGCGACGATGCAGGCGAGGGTGACGGTGATGACGGCTCCGACGATGGGGATGATGTTGAAGAGGCCCATGAGAAAGCCGAGCAGGACGAAGTAGCGGACGTGCAGGAGTCCAAAGACGATGGTGCTGGTGACTCCGAGGATGATCATGAGGGTCATCTGGCCGACGAGCCATTTGCTGACCTTGCGTTCTGCGCGACGGAGGGTGAGGTCGAGGCGCTTGCGTTTAGGGTCGGGGAAGAGAGAGAGGAAGAAGCGGTAGGCGTGCTCGCCTTCGAGCATGAAGTAGATGCAAAGGAAGGCGGCGGTGACGATGTCGACGATGTGCGAAAGCCAGTTGGGGAGAGCGGTGAAGAGATAGCTGGCGGTGGAGTCAAGGGCTCCGAGGCCGCGCTGGGCGATGGAGTCGATGTTGAGCTTGTCGGCGAAGGGAAGTTTGTGGATTTTCGCGACGATTTCGGGGATTCGCTCCGGGAGTTCGGAGGAGAAGTTGCTTAGGTCGCGCAGGACGGGAGGCAGGCCGGTGGTGAAAAAGAACCCGAGGACAAGGAAGACGACGAGGATGAGGATGACGATGGCTACTGCGCGAGAGGGTTGATACTTGCCGAACTTGAATTGCGTGATGCGTTTGACGGCAGGCATGAGAACGACGGCGAAGAGAGCGCTGACGTAGAGGATGAGGAGTTCTTTTTCGAGGGTGTAGGCGAGGGCGAGGAGAAGAAAGACTCCGACGGCGAAGAGGATGTAGCCGCGGACAAGGGCGCGGGATCGATACTCTTGAGGTGTGAGGTCGTCGGACTCTTGAGCCAGCTGGATTCTCCTGGGTGCTCAGTCTTGGATGCAGAAAGTATGCACTTTTGGTGTCTGGAGTGGAAGTGTGGAGCCGGGTTTTGTGTATTTGGGTATCGGGTATCAGGTCAGGAGGGCGAGGATGGCCTCCACGGTTTGGTCGGGGGTCTGGTCGGTGGTGGGGATGGTCAGGTTGGCGAGGCGGCGGTAGAGGGGGTGGCGTTTGGCGAAGCGCTGTTGGGCGGCGGTGGGGTCGGCGAGGACGGGGCGGGCAATGTCCTGGAGCATGCAGCGGTCGTAGAGGGTGGGGAAGGGGGCGTCGAGGAAGACGGTGTAGGTGGCGGGGGTTTGCTCCAGGAGGAGGCGGTTGGTGAGCTCTTCGGGGGTGCCACCGCCGAGGGCGAGAACGGTGTTGTGATGGCCGAGGGCGGAGGCGAGGGCGGCGGATTCGAGGCGGCGGAAGTGGGCTTCGCCATGGCGCTCGAAGAGCTGGGGGATGGTGGCGTTGGTGCGGGCTTCGAGGTGGGCGTCGAGATCGAGGAAGGTCCAGTTGAGGCGGGCGGCGAGGAGGCGGCCGATGGTGGACTTGCCTGCTCCCATGAAGCCGGTGAGGACGAGGCGGCGGAGGTGGGTTGGGATTTGGGTTTGGCCGGGCTCGCTGGACATGGTTTTGATTTGGGCTTCGGTGTTGATTTGTTCTTCGGACTCGGTGGACGTCATTTGCCTCTCCTTGAATGGTACTGAAAATGAAAGAGCCGCAACCTTTTTTGGGCTGCGGCTCGGGAAGATCGATGACTCTGAGGGTGTTTAGGTGTTTTCAGAGATGCATGCGAGGACTCCACTGGCCGCGGGGTGGCGCCAATAGCTAAAGCCCGTAAATCGAAGGGTGCTCAACATGCTGGTGACTAGGTTACAGCGGGGGTTTGGATAATGCAAGGGTTGGTGTGACGTTCGCGTCGGCGCCGCGGAGCCTCGACGGCGCCGGGCAGACCGTGGGGAGCGGGTTGAACCTCCGCCCTTTACTAATTAGCTTTGAGCTGAGCATTGATGCCGGCGATGCGTTCCTTGAGGAGTGCAATCGATTCCACCCAGGTTTTGAATATCTCGGTCGTGTAGCCCGCGTCGAAGTTGCGTGGATGGGGTTCCTTTGCGGCGTTTCTGCGCTTCGCCTCTTCGAGTTTTCCTTCAAAGTAGGCCAGTCGTTGTTTGAGGTTTTCTTTGCTCACGTCTTTAAGGCTACACGGAGAGGTCGGATGTGGCTAATGGTTGTGGGTTAAGTGGCGGCTGCCGGGTTAGTGGTAGAGAAGCAGGTTTCTCCACTCCGCTGCGCTCCGGTCGAAATGACGGCGTTTTTTGTTTGTGTGTCTGGTTTGTGTGTGGGCCGAGACGCATCCCACCGCTTCAAAAGAGTACGGAAGGGAGCCATGCCCCGGCTGGGTCGTTATAAAGTCCGGTGCTCATCAACGTCATCGGCTGGACTACTCGCAGACCGTTCGCGAGACACCAGCGCAGGAGGGCGCTGTTCCTTGAAGGCACGAGGATTCCGGGACCGGCAAAGGATTCGGCTGAAGCAATGAGGGCCTGGAGGTCCAGGTTCGTTTCCGCTGTGGAATGGCCGAAGAACGCGAGGTGCGTCGTGTATCCCGTGACGCGGCCTGCGCGCTCAACTACGCGCGCGGTTCCCTGCTCGATTGCGTGCGCCAAGTCGGCACCTCTATCGAATCCATGGACCTGCCGCGATAGAGCGTTGCAGTCGTTCAGGTCGTCGGGTTTGGCGGGTCGCACGGCGCATCCCGAGACACTCTGTTCGAGCATCTGTCCCTGGACGCAGGATAGGGGTTCGCGGATGTAGAAGCCGAGCGAGGTGTAAAGGGAGAGCGAGCGATTGTGGAAGGCGGCCTGGACAAGTCGGACTCCGGCGGCGCCCCGCTCGTTCGCGCGGTCCATCGCGGACTGCATGAGCTTACGTCCGACACCGAGATTTTGTGCGCCTGGGTCGATGGTGATCGGGCCAAGGCCTCTAATCACGGACCGCTCATCGAGGCAGTTGCTGCCGACGACCCGGCCGTCGTGTTCGGCGACAACGCAATAGAAGCCGGGGTTCGAAAACATCATGGAGAGTACGCCGGTAGCAGCCTCCGGGTTGGGAAGATCGCAGGGAAAACCGTGAGCCGCGCTGATCGTGGAGAAGGCGTTGAAGCAAATCTGTCCCGCGACTAAGGCGTCTTCCGGCATGGCGGTCCGAACTACAATGTCAGGCCGTGTCTTCTGCGACATGCTTTGGTCCCCTTTGGTTGGTTGGAAAGAAGTGTAGCAGTCGCACAATCCAGTCTTAGATGTGGGCCAGTCAGCCGTCTATCTGTTCTGGTAGACAATGCACCCATATAGGACTACGCTTAAGGTTCACCAAGAAAGAGGCCGTAGGATGGTTCTCACGCTCCCACCCTTCTTTCCACATAGGCGAAATCGAGATGGTTCGTTCGACTCCATTTGCCTGAAGTGCTTGCTCACAATTGCTAACTCAAGAACTGAAGCCGACCTGGCAAAGCACGACAGGTACCACGTCTGCAATCCTTCGATCTTGTCCCAACAGGCTTTTGATCGCGCTCGGAGACCGCGCTAACCAATCCAACCTTCTCCATTTTCTGAACGAAGCTCTTTAGGCGGCGCGTGATGATGGTCGGAATCAAATTTTCCCACCGCTACAACCCTGATGGTACGTGGCAATCAATCTGCCCCGAGTGTTACAAAACGGTGGCAGAAAGCCGCGAAGAAAGAGACCTGAAGCGAGCCGAAGATACGCATGTTTGCCTCTCACTGAATGGGCGCATGGTTCGGATCGACTAGACTTTTTCGCCTGCGCGGACTTCAGCTTAGAGAGGGATGCTCCGAGTAGCCCGGTCACTACGAATAAGAACCTGCATTTCACCCGCGAACTCAGCCGAACTTAGTCTGAACGCCGCAAAGAACGTGGAGGCTAACGTGCGCTCTGAACTCATCTTTCGTGCCAAAGAAACGGTCGATAACAAGTACAAACTATGTCAGACAGCCTCAAAGGCTACTCGCAGCCTTCACATCGCCGCGACAAACACTACAGACACCATCAACAATGCCCTTTCACGAATAGCTGGTGGCGATGAGTTTTCGCTACCTGCGAATCCCGTTCTTGCCTCGTCGCAGCAAGCTTAGTTGGGTACGTGCGCGCCCATCCTCATGGTGCCAACTGCAGCGTTATTTTGGGGATCATGGCTGGGTCCTAATCGGTCCTTAGCTGCTCGCCTTCAGCCATCCATTAGGAGATAAGGGAATGAACTCGCTGCGATTTAGCTGGCCGACTGGATTTCCCAGGTTGCTGAGTTCTCCTAAAGAGTGCCCTGTCTGTACCTCGATTGAGTTTACCGAGGCGGAGTTCCAACCTCTCGACCGCACCCTATCGTTGTTCGCGTTACATCCAATTCGCTGTGTAAATTGCTGGCGAAGATACTACGGCTTCTCGATGACGAATAAGGCGAGCACATGACTGCCCACCTTAGCGACGATGAAACCGTCGCTAAGATGGGCAGTCACATTGAGGTTTGTGCAAACTATCCGTTTACGATTCTATGAACTCGAGCAGGTCGGCATTGATCAGGTCTGCGTGCGTTGTGGGCATTCCATGAGGCAAGCCAGGATAGGACTTGAGCGTGCCGTGCTTCAAAAGCTTTACCGACCTTGCACCGGTGGTCAGGAAGGGGCAGATTTGATCGTCCTCGCCATGCATTACTAAAACCGGAACGTCGATCACTTTCAGATCGTCATAGAACTCAGTTTCAGAGAGAACCTTAACGCAGTCATATTGGGCTTTGATGGCGCCCATCATTCCCTGTCGCCACCAATTCTCTCGAATTCCCTCGGAGACATTCGCGCCCGGGCGATTGAAGCCATAAAACGGAATCGTGATGTCTTTGTAGAACTGGGACCGATGATTCGCAGTCCCTTCGCGGATGCCGTCGACGACTTCCTTTGGAACGCCGTCAGGGTTCCTCTCCGACTTCATGAAGGTCGGCGGAATCGCGCTGATGAGGACTGCTTTTGCTACCCGGCCCTTGCCGTGCTTCGCTACGTACCGAGTCACTTCGCCCCCACCGGTAGAGTGTCCGATGTGGATGGCGTTCTTAAGATCGAGTGCTGCGACGAGCTCAGCAACATCGGCAGCGTAGGTATCCATGTCGTGCCCAATTGCTGTCTGCGTCGAACGGCCATGGCCGCGGCGGTCATGAGCGATCACGCGGTAGCCGTGGTCCAGAAAAAACATCATCTGGGCATCCCAGTCGTCGGCGGAGAGCGGCCAGCCATGATGGAAGAAAAGCGGTTGGCCAGTGCCCCAATCCTTGTAAAAAATCTGAGTGCCGTCTTTTACGGTTATGCTCTTCATTCTAAGTTCTCCTTGGTGAGTGCAAAACAGAGTCTGTATGGCCGGAGGAAATAGCCAGCGTCCGTTCGCTACACTGTGACCCTATCAGTAAAGCGAGAAAGGCCAATGATGCCCAGAGTCATTAGTGACAAAGGTAAGGGCGAATCCGCCATTCGTCCGCTTGCGAAGACGACCAGGATCGGAATCGTTCTTTATTCGGGAGCGAAGCTTGCCGCGGTACTGGGTCTGACCGACTCTTCGAGGTCGCGAATCGTTTCAGTGCGGAGCAAGGCGGCGAATATCCGGCGGAACTCATGATTAGCCACTGGGGAGCGAATCGAGAGACGGCTCAACTTGAGTGTGTCTTTGAGACACATCCTGATCAAGAAGGTCAGCCTGATTGCCTGATCTTTCCTCCGACGCTGGAGATCGATCCGAAGACAGAAATAACACACAACCTGTTGGATTGGGCAGGAAGACAGCAGCCTCTGGCACCATCCTTTGCTCGGTATGTGGTGGCGCGTTCATGCTTGCTCACATGGGCCTTCTGAATGGCAGATCGGCGACGACACATTGGTCCTACTCGAAACTCATGGCCACTCGCTTCCCTGAGATTTGTGTCGACACCGATGAGTTGATCATCGACCTTGGGGATGTTGTCACGGCGGGAGGTGTGATGGCATGGCTCGACCTGGGCTTAAAGCTGGTGGATCGCTATCTCGGCCCTGTCGTCATGATGAGGACGGCGCAATTTTTTCTCATCGATCCTGCGGGACGCCAACAGCGATTCTATGCAAACTTTTCTCCGTCTCTTCATCATGGCGACGCGGCGATCCTGAAAGTTCAGGTCTGGCTGCAGACGGTGAGCTCTGAACCGATCACAATCGATAAGATGGCGGCCAAGGCAAAACTTGGACAAAGAACTTTTCTGCGCCGATTTCAAAAAGCGACCGGGTTTACTCCTACCGAGTACCTACAACATTTGAAGGTGCAGAGAGCGCGCGAACTTCTGGAGTTCACAACTTTATCGATGAAAGAAATCTCCTGGAAGGTGGGATACGAGGACACCGGATTCTTTCGAAAGACCTTCAAAAAAATTATTGGCCTCCCGCCGGTGGATTATCGGCGTCGCTTTAGTACCGCCGACAGAATTGCTAATTAGCAGATCTGTTATGGGCACCCGGCATCAGATTACCTATTGCGATCTCTCAAGGAGAACCACATGAACATTCTCGATTCGATGTTAGAGCGCAATAAGGACTTTGCTGCTCAGCAGACTTCTGCGGGGACGCTGATGCCCTCGCTTCCGCGGGCGGTGCCGAATGTCAAAGCAACTATTATCGGTTGCGCCGATATGCGTGTGGATCCTGCTCACGTGCTTGGCATTGAACCGGGCGAGGCCATCGTGTTGCGGAACGTCGGCGGTCGAATCACCCCTGGATTGCTGGAGCAGATGGGTCTACTCGGGCGAATCGGCCAGGTTGCGGGAGGGATTCTCGGAGGCGGCGGTGAACACCACCTCGTGGTACTTCATCACACCGATTGCGGCATCACTCGCCTTGGAGGCGACCCTGCGATGTTGGCGCACTTTTTTCAAATACAAGAAGGTGAACTCAAGGCGAAAGAGGTTATGGATCCCCGCGCCTCTGTGGCCGTCGACGTTGCTTTGCTCAGGACTATTCCTGCGTTGCCGTGCGGGTGGCTTCTCTCCGGCCTCGTCTATGACGTGGCCACCGGACTGGTTGAGATCGTCGTACCGCCAGCGCCGATTCGCGCCGCGTAAATGATGGGGCACCATTTTAGGTGTAGGCCAGCCATCCCGATTTCTCGTTACCGCTCCGATTGACTCATCGCGGTGAGGCTGGTTCTGCGGTGGTTTCCGGCCGGAGTGTGGGGACGGCGCGGAGGCTGAAGCTCGCGATCATGGCCGGAGTGGAGTTCGGAAGCACCTGCAGGGTGCCGAGGACTTCGGTCGCGGAGGGTGTCTGATCGCGGAGCCGGAAGACGAGGACGCCGGGCTGGACCTCTTTGGCCGAGAGCAGATTGAAGCCGCCGGTTTGTTGACGGAGCTCCATCTGTGAAGCGGCTGCGGAGGCTAGCGCGATGTTGGGGAGAGCGTTGCCAAGCGCGGGGTAGCTTGCCTGGTTGAACGCGGCGAGCCAGTTGTAGAGGAGGTGGCCGGCGGGGGTGTCGGGGATAAGGCCGACCTGGTCGCCGTAGCGGGGCAGGCGAACAAGGAAGGTGGGGTGAACGGGGCTGACGTGGTTGCCATTGCGGGCGGGCACGGGTGCGTCGGCGGGATCACCGAGGACGATGGTGTCGATCTGGTTTGGATCGTCTTTGTCGTCGTCGGGGGTGGGTCCGGACGTGGCGTTGGCGGAACGAGCGGCGCTGGAGCTGTTGGCAGTGAAATGTGCACTTCGGTTGTGGCTCAGGGCATAGAGGACCGAGGAGAGAGCAGCGAACGCGACAACGGTAGCTAGCAGGATGGCTCCGGGACGGAGCGGCTGGCGGCCGATGAGGTAGAAGCTCGGAGCGGTGAGTCTCGGGACTTCCGTAGGCAAGGGCTGCTGCATGTGGATGGTCCTTGGGTTTCCGTGGGTGGATGACCCGGTGGATTTGCCGCTGCTGGTAGTGTAGACGGGCTGCCGACGGGCGGCGTGAGCGAACAGACCGTGCTCGTTTTGCGGCATGTGGAATCGGTTCGCGCTTTCGCACGAATGCCCAGACCTCCCCACATCTCAAAATCGAGATATGTAGTACCCGAATTGGTGGCGTTGGTTAGATATGGGTCACTCATATTATCCTCGTGCCATGAAGAAATGGATTCTCGCGACATTGCTCATTGCCTCTGCGGCGGTAGCGCAGCAAACCCACAATCAATACGAACCGGCGAACGCGGCGGGTGCCGGTCAGAAGCTGCTCGCGCAGTTTGTGGGTGAATGGGACGTCGTGAAGACGTTCTTCCCTGCGAGCGGAGACCCGAGAGTGACGAAAGGCACGTGTAAGCAGTACATGATTCAGGACGGGAAGTTTCTGCAGTCGGATTTCACCTTCTTCGAGCCTGACGGAAAGACCACCGGCACCGGAATCTCTGGCTTCGACTCCAAAACGAATCGCTTCACTACGGTGTGGTACGACTCGCGGCAGACAACGATGTCGATTCGGCAGAGCGACGGCACGTTCGACGGCAAGAACATCATCCTGTGGGCCACGCCCCTCGACCCGGATCGTCCTGGACGCAAGACCGTTGCCCGTGGGCATCTTGAGGAAGACGGCCGCGTTCTCGTCCATCGTCATTTTGCGATCGATGACAAAGGGAACGAGCGGATGGTTATAGAGTGGCGGATGACGCGGAAGTAGCTGTCACAACTGCGTTTGTGTCTGATCGCTATTTATGGTCACCCGTTCCAGCCGGGGGTGCGGACCATGTTTCGTATTAGTTGGTCGAGTGCGGCCTGTGAAGGCAAGCTTGTTTGGCGACATACTGGACCGATTCGTGCTTTCGCACGAAAATGCCACATCTCAGAATCTAGATTTGGGGCACCCGAAAAGTGAGGCAGTAGCTGTCTATGGTAATGAAGAGACTTTCAAGCATATTCTGCCTTCTGGTGCTGGCTCTCGCTCCTGCAACGGCACAGCAATCTGCGGAGCCCTTCAGGGATCCGGCTCTGCCGATGGAAAAGAGGATTGATAATCTGCTTTCGTTGATGACGCTCGACGAAAAGATTAATCGTCTTGGAACGAGGACCGGAGTCCCTCGTCTCGGCGTCCCAAACTTCGGCAGTTCGGAGGGGATCCACGGTCTCCAGCAGCGAGGCGGTGGCAACTCTCAACGTTCGGCCATCACCACCACTCAGTTCCCGCAGCCTCCCGGCATGGGAGAGTCGTGGGACCCTGAGATGGTTCGTCAGGCCGGCGGCGTCGAAGGGTACGAGGCGCGGTTCATCACGCAGACGGAGAAGTACCATCGCCAGATCCTGATGTTGTGGGGACCGCAGGCGGACCTTGCACGAGACCCTAGATGGGGCCGCAGCGAAGAGGTATATGGCGAAGATCCGTTCTTCAACGGAACGATGGTTGTGGCCTTTACGAAGGGGCTGCAGGGAGACGATCCGAAATACTGGCAGTCGGCGGCGTTGTTGAAACACTTTCTTGGCAATAGCAATGAGATCTTTCGCACGAGTTCGTCTTCGGACTTCGACCAGCGGCTGTTCTGGGAGTATTACTCGGTGCCATTTCGTATGGGTTTTCTGGAGGGCGGGGCCAAGGGGGTGATGGCTTCGTATAACGCGTGGAACGGAACGCCTATGGCGATCAATCCGGTTCTGAAGAGCATCGTACAGAAGCAGTGGGGCGTCGATGTGTTGTCGAGCGATGGCGGAGCGGTGAAGCAGCTTGTGACCTCCCACAAGCGTTTTGCAACTCAGCAACAGGCGGTGGTCGCCTGCCTGAAGGCCGGGATCAATCAGTTTCTTGATACGTACATCGATGAGACCAAGGCGGCGGTTAGAGATGGATCAGTGACTGAGGCGGAGATCGACAGCAAGACCAACGTAAGTCGCGGCCAGGTACGTATTGCTCGATGGCCGCCAACGGCGGCTTTGAGACCGGCGCCGGGCCGTGGGCGACCGTACCCCGGGACCAGCACCCTCTACTCCGCGTTCGCCAGCGGCGCTACGACCGCCCACAGCGGCGCGGAGTTCGGCGCCACCACCACCACCGACACCGGCGGCGGGATCTACCAGGACATCGCGGCGAGCACGAGCGCGGGACAGACCGTGTGCGGCTCCGCCTGGGTCCAGACCGAGGCGCCGGCCACGCGGCGCGTCCGGGACCTTCGCCCTGTTCGCGCTCGGCGGGAGCACCGCCGACGGCGGCGGCGCGAACTTCAGCGGCCTGGGCAACAGTGACGCCTGGACGCAGGCCCAGACCTGCACCGAGGCCACCGCCGCCCACAGCTTGGTGCGGGTCCAGTTCTACCCCGCCCCGAACGGCCCGACGCTCGCGATGGATGACGTCAACGTCGACGAATCGCTGGCCGCCAACGGCGGCTTTGAGAACGGTCCCGGCGGATGGGCCACCTACCCGGGAACCAACTCCAGCTACGTCGTCATCCCCAGCGGCCAGATCAAGGCCACGATCGTCGCGCCGGTGCAGCCGACTCCGCAGCCGACGCAGATCCCTCTGGGCAAGGGCAGACACGCGCTCAGGATCAAGCTCGTCATCAAATGGACCTGGCGCTACGGCACCACCCGGGTGAGCAAGGTCAAGATCGGCCACTTCCCCCACAGCACCCGCCTCACCCTGACCTGCAAGGGGAAGGGGTGTGCGCGGCCGCTCAAGCTCAGCGCCAAGGGCCCCAAGCGCATCCACGCTCTCCTCAAGCAACTGATCGGGCGTCGCTACCGCGCCGGTGACGTCCTCACCGTCGCCTTCACCGCACGCGGCTGGAAGCGTGAGCGGGCCCGGATCACGATCCGCCGCAGCCGCAAGCCGCTCGTGGCGCGCGCCTGACCGGCCCGGCGGTAGCATCGTCAGCGGCAGGTGGGATGACATGACGATGCGCGTGCTGGGGACCGTTCTCGCGCTGGCGCTGTGCGCGTCGGCGCTGGCCACGCCCGCCTCGGCGGCGGCGCATCGGCCGACACCGTGCTCGTGGAGACGGCGCACAGCGGCGGCCACTACGCGGCCACCAACACCACCAGCGCCGGCGGCGGCATCTACGAGGACGTCCCGCTCACCACCTCCGCCGGCCAGCTGGTGTGCGCGTCGGCGTGGCTGCGCACCCAGTTGCCGAGCACCGGCGCCGCGGGCAAGTTCACGCTGTGGCTGACCGGCACATCGGCGACCAACGGCGGGGCCACCGCCTATGGCGGCCTCGGCAACCTCGGCAACTGGACCCAGGCCCAGACCTGCGTGGAGGCCAGCGGCAACCACACCACGCTGCGCATCCAGGTCTACCCCACCCCGGGATCGCCCACGACCGAGATCGACGACGTCAACGTCGACGTGTCACTGGCCACCAACGGGGGCTTTGACGACGGCAGCGGCGCGCCCGTGGAAGATCTACCCGGGCACCAAGTCCAACTACTCCGTCTACGGCAACTCCCCCGGCGCGCCGCCCGCGTACGCCGGCTCGCACTTCGCCGCCACCAACACCTCCTCCAGTGGCGGCGGGATCTATGAGGACATTCCGCTGAACACCACCGCCGGCGAGACCGTGTGCGGCTCGGCCCGCGTGCGCACGGAGTACCCGAACACCGGGGCCTCCGGGAGCTTCACCCTGTGGCTGACCGGCAGCGCGGCGCAGCAACGGCGGGGCGGCCCACTTCAGCGGCCTGCCCGGCGGCACCTGGTCGCTGGTGCAGACGTGCGTCGAGGCCAGCGCCAGCCACACCAACCTCGAGTCCAGTTCTATCCGACGGTCGGCTCCCCCACCCTGGAGATCGACGACGTCAACGTCAATGAGTCGCTGGCCGTCAACGGCAGCTTCGACGACGGCAGCGGCGCGCCGTGGAAGATCTACCCGGGCAGCAAGTCCAACTACACGATCTACGGCAACTCCCCGGGCGCGCCGCCGGCCTACGCCGGCTCGCACTTCGCCGCCATCAACACCGCCTCCAGCGGCGGCGGGCTCATCCAGGACATCCCGCTCAAGACCTCGGCGGGCCAGACGGTGTGCGGGTCGGCCGAGCTCCGCACCGAGTTCGGGGCCACCGGCGCCTCGGGCAGGTTCACGCTGTGGCTCGTCGGCGGCGCGGCCCACGAGAGCGGCTCCACCGCCTATTCCGGCCTGGGCAACGGGACCAACTGGACCCAGGTCCAGACCTGCGTCGAGGCCACCGGGAGCCACACCAGCCTGCGCGTCCAGTTCTATCCGACGGTCGGCTCCCCCACCGTGGAGATGGACGACGTCAACGTGAATCAGTCGCTGGCGTCCAACGGAGGCTTTGAGCACGGCGGCGCGCCCTGGGCCGCCTACCCGGGCACGAGCTCGCACTACACGGTGTACGCCAACGGCCAGGTCACGCAGACGATCACCCCCCTCCGGCCCCGGTCCAGCCGACCCCGCAGCCCACCCCGATCCCCACGCCACGCACCCGCCACGCGCTCAAGATCAAGCTGCTGATGAAGTGGAGCTGGCGCTTTGGCACCACCACGCTGCGGCTGACCCGGGTCGGGCGCTTCCCCCACAGCACCCGGCTCACCGTGGCCTGCAAGGGGCGCGGCTGCGGACGGCCGGCGAAGATGAGCGCCGCCGGGTCCAAGGGCGTGCACCGCCTGCTGTCGCGGTTGCCCGGGCGCCGCTACCACGCGGGCGACGTCATCACCATCACGTTCACCGCCCGCGGGTGGAAGCGCGAGCGCGCGCGGATCACCATCCGCAACGGGCGGCTGCCGCGGGTGGCGCGGGCCTGACGCGTTTGTCTCGGGCGACCCGGGGTGCGGAGAGCGGCGTGATCACTGAAGCCAGAGTGCACGGGAGCTGTGGGTCGACCGACACGCTGATCAGCTCGCGCATGTGTCTCAACACGCTCCGCGATGAGCGCCTCACGACAATTCCGCCGCGTCGGCCACAGCATCATCACCGCCGGGGCGGACCTGGACCAGCTGGCGGCGCATCTGGAGGGCGCCGGCTGGGACATGGTCGAGCTCGACGTCCTGGCCCGCGGCGACGAGCTCATCGTCGCGCACTCCCCCGACGAGCTCGATCACCCGCGGCCGGTGCGTCTTCGCCGACGCCCTGCGCGCGCTGCGCGATCTGCTGCCCGAGCGCGTCGAGCTCGACGTCGACCTCAAGAGCGTCGGCTACGAGCGGGCGGTGCTCGACACCCTGCGCTCGCTGGACCTGGTCGACCGCACGCTCGTCTCCACTATGGAGGCCTCCAGCCTGCGCGTCCTGCGTACGGAGGCGCCCGAGCTGCGGCTGGGCCTGTCGGTCCCCAAGGCCCGGCGCGACTACCTGTCCAACCCCCTGACCCGTCCCGCCGCCTACGCGATGCTGGCCTACCTGCGCCGGGTGATGCCCCGGCAGGCCGCCCGAGCGGTGCAGCAGCGGCCTGGCCGACGCGATCATGGCCCACTGGGGAGTGGTGACGCCCGGCGCTGGTGCGGGCGGTGCGCGGCGCAGGCGGCGAGTTGTACGTGTGGACGGTGGACGACGCCCAGCGGCTGCTCTCGCTCCATGCGCTCGGGGTCAGCGCGGTGATCACCAACGATCGCGAGCTGTTTGCCCGCGCCGGCCTGCAGCCGACCTAGCCGCGGGCCTGGCACGCCGCAACTCACCGCGTTTCCAGGAGCAGCGTCACCGGGCCATCGTTGACCAGCGCGACCGCCATGTGCGCCCCGAACACCCCCCGGCGGGCGGCGGTCAGCTCACAGAAGCGCTCGTACAGCGGCTCGGCGTGCTCCGGGGGCGCCGCGGCGACATAGCTGGGGCGGTTGCCCTTGCGCGCATCGCCATACAGCGTGAACTGGCTGACGCAGAGGATCTCCCGCTCGCCCAGCGGCTCGTTCATGCGCCCGTCGGCGTCGGGAAAGACGCGCAGGGCGCGAACCTTGTCGGCCAGCCACTGCGCCTCGGCCTCGGTGTCGTCGGTGGTCACGCCCAGCAGCACCAGCAGCCCCGGGCCGATCGCGGCCACCCGCTCGCCGGCGACGTCGACCGAGGCGCTGCTGACCCGCTGAACCA
>CAVZGJ010000023.1:0-204961 GCA_963774735.1 uncultured Acidobacteriaceae bacterium
AACGAAGAATGGGTCTTGGAACGTTGCAACCCATTCTCTTTACATGCTCTTAGCGGACGATTCGTAGTTGAAGAGGAATGGTGCGCCCGAGAAGATTCGAACTTCTGACCTACAGCTTCGGAGGCTGCCGCTCTATCCAGCTGAGCTACGGGCGCACTTTATAAATCAGTAACATACTTCGTTTGCGATCCCCACAATCCCCACGAATGCTAAAACCGCCTGAAACGGTCGATTTTGTGGGGATGACGTACCAACAGAGGCAAGGGACGCGCATGAGTCAAGCATATCAGAGGGGATCGATCAGGAGGGTCCATCGACTGCGCGGGGATGATGTGTGGGAATGGCGCTACCGCGTGCGCGGGGAGATGAAGCAGGAGAAGTTCAAGGTAACCGACTCCCCCACTAAGAAGGCGCTGAATGAGGGCGCTGCCGAGCCGGTTCCGATCGCTGTCACCATGGGCCAGCTGATCGATCGTTACCGGTCAGAGTACCTCCCAACCCTAGCCAAGAGTACTAGAAACACGGATGGCTCCATGTTGAAGGTGCACATCGAGCCCAAGTGGGGATCTGTGGGGATCGCGGACGTAAGTCCCATGGCGGTTGACGCGTGGCTCAAGTCGTTGACGATCTCGCCATCCTCGAAGGGGCGAGCTCGACGCCTGCTCAAGCAACTCATCGACAAGGCCATGATCGACGCCTTCTAGCTCTGGATGCAGAGCTTCATAACCGGCGCCGGGCAGCCGCGCGTAGCCCTCGTCAACCTTGACGTATGGATCTGCCTTTTCGGAAGTTGATGAAATGGTCTTCGCCAGGGAACTGCCGGCGCCCAGGCTGCGCTCGTAGTACTGGCGGGAGAGTGAGTCCATCTGCCGGGAGCCCTGCAGATAGACATCCTTGCCCTTGGCTAGTCCCAAAATGGGACGGTTTTGATCGGAAATCCTAATATATCTCAGATATGAATGATATGCTCGAACTCCCTCTATGAAGCGCGCCGCCCTCTATATGCGAGTCTCCACCCTCGATCAGCACCCCGAGACCCAGCTCTACGACCTCCGCCAGATGGCCCAGCAGCGTGGCTATCAGATCGTCGAGGAGTATACGGACAGAATCAGTGGAGCCAAAGCTAAGCGTCCCGGTCTCGACTCCATGATGCGCGACGCCCGCCGGGGACGGTTCGATGTCCTCCTGGTCTGGGCCTCAGACCGGATAGCCAGGTCAGTGAAGCACTTCCTCGAAGTGCTCGACGAGATGAACCGGCTCAACGTCGAGTTCGTCAGCTTCCGCGAGCAGATCGACACTGGAGGTCCCCTGGGCCGAGCTGTTGTGGTCATCATCGGAGCGATCGCCGAACTTGAGCGCAACCTGATCATCGAGCGAGTACGGGCTGGTATGCGGCGGGCCAAGCTCGAAGGCCGCCACATCGGACGTAAACCACTTGTTCTAGATCGCAACGCTATCCTGCGGGATCGTCAACGGGGCCATAGTCTCAGCCAGCTGGCAAAGAGCCACCTTGTCTCCCGCGCCACCATCCACCGCGTGCTCAAGGAGCACGCCTCAACCACCTTGGAGAAGTCCGCATGAAGGAAACCACCGCCTGGATCCTGACGTACATGCTGCTTGTCTTCGCCTACATGATCGGCTGGGTCTCCGGCGAACTACTCAGCCGCTGTAAGAATGCAGAGGAACAACTGGCTGAGCTCCGCGATCAACCTCCACAAACCTGCGCCGGAATGCAGGAGCACCGGCGTCAGTTCAAAGAACTGCGCAGGGTCCTGAACGACGCCCACAAGCATATCGTTGCTGTTTCAAAAGCCCTCAAAATCCCCGCCCGCTAAACCACACAAAATCAATGGCCGGATCTCATCGATCCGGCCTTTCCATAAGGTGTGGCTTATGAAACAACGTTGCTCATCATGCCGTTAGTTTTCTCAGGCGGTGCAAGGCTAGCTGGTGAAGGCCTTGCATCGCCAACTGAGAGCTACCTCCGGCTTGCCCGTGTGGAATTCTCAGGTATTGTCACTGAGCCCTGAACAGCAAGG
Source organism: uncultured Acidobacteriaceae bacterium (assembly GCA_963774735.1). Classification (GTDB taxonomy): domain Bacteria; phylum Acidobacteriota; class Terriglobia; order Terriglobales; family Acidobacteriaceae; genus Edaphobacter. Next base: position 2,040 of record CAVZGJ010000023.1, read on the forward strand.
CTTGGAGTGTTATGGATGATTGGTCGGAACACTGAGAAATCTCTTCCGGGTTACCCAGCCGGGTCGGCCTAAGTCTCAGGCAGTACCTGCCCTTTCGAGTTCTGGTTAGAACATCCAGGTGAGAGTTTGCCCGTTTGGTTCCAAATCCGGTACTTCCGGATGAGCGGATCGCGAGTTGCGAAACAGCTTTCCGCAACTCGCGAGTTACGTTGATTAGAGTGCGGCGATGCCGTTGAAGCCGACTGATTTTGGTAGGTTGCCAGCCTGGCCGAGGCTGGTGAGGGAGCCGTCCTGATTGATTGCGAAGACGCCGATGTTTCCGGACTGCGAGTTGATGGTGTAGACGAATTTTCCATCTGCGCTGACGGCGATGTCCACGTTGTGGCTGCCGGAGGGATTGTTGCCGAGGACCGTTCCGCCGATAGGGGTGAGGGAGCCGTCTTTGCCGATGTTGAAGCCGGAGATGCTGTTGCTGCCGGAGTTTGAGGTGTATACCCATCTTCCGTCAGGGGTGATTGCGTCCCAGCAGTTTCCGGCCGCGAAGGTTGGAAGGCTCTGAGTTATCGCGGTGACGGTGCCGTTGGGGTTGATTTTGTATGAGGAAATGGCGGAGCCGTTGGTTGCGCTGGCTGGGCCCGTCTCGGAGACGATGGCGACGCCTTCGGGTGCGAATGCTACGGAGAAGGTACCGGGAGCGGGGTTGGGGTTGACGACGATGGGCGAGAGGGTGCCGTCGGGCTGGACGTGGAAGACGTCGATATTGTTGGCGATACGCTCGGTGGCGACGAGGAACTGGCCGTCGGGACTGAAGGCGAGCGATGCGCCTCCGGTGGTGGTGCCGGTGAGGAAGGTGGAGGAGTTTTTGATCTGGTCGAGTCGGCCACCGTTGTCGAGGTGAAAGCCAACGAGGCTGCCGGCGCCACCGCTATTGAGGACGTAGACGACGCCGTTGGATTCGGCGATGGCGGAGGGCTGTGCGCCGCCGGAGGGAGTTTTGCTGAGGAAGTTTAGCCCGGCTTTGTGGACGTTGAAGACAGTGATGTCGCCGCTGCCGGCGTTGACGGCGAAGAGAAGGGAGTGGTCCTGGCTGAGGGTGAGGGAGCCTTGCGATTCAAGCGGGTCGGTGATGCCTCCGCTGCCACGACCGTGGGTCTCGTAGGAAACGCTTTCGTCGAGGGTGCCGTTGGCGGCGCGCTCGAAGGCGATGACTTCGTTTTTGCTCGCGTCGTTGGACATGACGAAGACAGCGCCGGTGGCGTTGTTGTTGAGTTGTGCAGAGGCAAGAATTGGGAATGCGGCGCCAACTCCGACGGCGAACGTCAAGAGACTTCGAGTTACCTTCAACATTTATAGCTCCTTGGAAAGACGATTGCGCGAGACCGAGGAAGATCGTTGAGTGACTCGATGGAATCACCCTGGCGGATATACCTCAGGGATTGCGCAACCATTGGAGGATCCGGAGATAGAAAGGTTACACGGCAAATGAAGTTGTCTTTGAGATGCGGCAACAATGGCGTCGTAGCATAACCGGCAAACCGCGTTAAGTCGTGTCCACCCAGCAAAAGACCTGACACAACTGCAGTTGCTTCACAGATCAGATTCTTACAATGTTCATGGATGAGTAATCGGAAACGATGCACGCGTCGTGCGTAGTCCGTAGCCGCATCCGAATTCTAGCTTCTTAACGAGAGCTCCGTGCGTCTAACGCTTAGTACCAGAATGCCCCTTCAAACGAGTGGTTCACAGAATTCGGAACCAGTTTTGTCTGAGAGCCCCGTGGGCAATCGGACATGGCTTGTTAGCATGACAAGCCTCATATTTATCGTTTTGCAGAGTGCCTGTTCGGCCGTCATTGCAATCAGCGGTGTTCGTGTCGCCATCGGTCTGAGTGCGCTTGCAGAGGCCACGATTGGCATCCACGCACCGGCGGGCGGCTTTCATCGGGACGTGATTCGGATCCCGATGATGATCGCGGCGACGATCGGCTCGCTGATCAACCTCTACGTCATTTGGCGCATTCGCACGCTGCGCGCCCGGCCTTCTTCGCAGTGGCGCATGCTGGCCGTAACTGTCGAAACAGCGGCGATCCGAACTCTTGCAAATTGCGCTTGCGATCATCACGTTGATTCTGGTAGCCGCTGAGTGGATCACACATCCGATGGTTCATCGGGTTCCGTAGAGCTTGCATTTTTCGTCATTCTTCCTCGGTGTCTGAAGGCGCAGGAGAAATGCCGCGCATTTCGGCCTCGAGCCTCGCGTGGAGGCGCTCACTGAAGCCGAGCGGAAGCTCAAAAACGCGCTTGTCCGCGGTGAGGATCAGGATGTTTCGTGTCGAGTCGAGAATCGCTGAGCAAATCTCACAATGCTCAAGATGTTTTTGCACCTGCTCACGGATCCCGGGAGGGAGAGTTTGATCGAGATAGTCGGAGATATGGTCCCAAACGTGTTTGCACTCTATGACCATGAGAACCACCTCCGTTTTGGATTTGCTTTCTTTAACTGTGGAACCAGTTTCTTCTGGAGCATGATACGCGCGCGGTGTAGTCGAACCTTTGCCGATGCGACGGTGATGCCAAGCACCTCAGCAGATTCATTTACGCTCAACTCCTCGACATCCCGCAGTAAGAATATCTCGCGGTAGATCAATGGCAGATCGGTAACCGCTTGCTGCAATAGCTGGCGGAACTCCTGTCGCTCCAATACCTCGGAGGGTATCTCGCGCCAGTCCCGCAAGAGCGCCGGGGATACATGACCTTGCCCTTCTGGCGGCTCGTCCAGAGACTCCGTCTTCATCGTCTTTTTGCTGCGAAGTCGGCTTCGGGCTTCGTTCAGGGCGATGCTTACCAGCCACGTACTAAACTTTGACTCCCCACGGAAGTGTGCAAGGTTCCGGAACGCCTTGAGAAAGGCTTCCTGCGCGGCGTCCTCGGCATCGGCCTCATTGTGGAGCAAAGACAGCGCCATAATGTAGACGCTTCGCTCGTGAGGGCGAATCAGATCGTGAAACTCGTGGGTATTGCCAGCGAGAATGGAGGCAATGATCTGGGCCTCGTCCCTATTGTCGGTGGTTCCGATCATTGCCTTTCAACCCATGTTCGACAGCGTTTTACTAATAAGACATTCACGGACAACAGCCCGCGCGGAATACCAATACCACGGCGGATGCGAACAGAAATGTGTACTGATCAGCTGAGTAAAACTTACCCGGATCGGAAAAGACCGAGAGGAGCGCCTCGCGGTCCGCAGTCCAATATCCCACCAGCATATTCCCTGTGAGGACCAGTCCGCTGAGTCTTGCACCGAGCCCGATGATCAAGAGGATTCCGCCAACGAACTCCAGACCGGAGATAAAGTGCGCGTTCAGAGCAGGAATAGGGATGTTCAAAGTCGTGAAGAAACTGCACAACGTTAGAACCCTCACCATCTAATTGGTTACAAGAAATTCGAAGTTGTCCAACCATGCCTCGTCCGGAATGATCGTGGCACAGGTCTTGGGGAGCGAAAGGATGCTCCGATGAGCCGCACTTCGCGCAACGTATCAATGACCTGCTTTTGCGTGCTCCAACTCCGCCAGCACGTCTTCGGCAGTGGTTCGATCTCCATGAGCCCGGCTGATCTTGCGAAAAAACACCACGCCGTGACGATCGATTAACAAAGGTGGTTGGATAAGCGGTTTCTTTCGGCGCGTCCCAGCGGAGGCCGTACTGGTTCGTGAATTTGTAGTCCGGATCGATCACTAAATGCAGATTTACTGGTAGCTCGTTCTGCTTCGCGAGGAATTCTTTGGCTCGCTGGTCGAGATCGGCTGGCGGTCCCGGGTACACCAGAAGCACCTGTGCGCCGAACGCAGCAAACCTAGCGGAATTCGTCACGAAGTCATACACCTGCCGCTGACAGTACGGGCATTGGTAGCCTGGGAATCCGCGAAGAACGATCAGAACGACCGTGCCCTTCGACGTAAGAACGGAGAGATTCAGAGGTTGACCCTCTGGCGTAGATAACTCAAAATCAGGAGCCTTTTGCCCGAGATCGGGCGTTTCGGCTGTGGCGAAAAGTGAGACACCGAAGAGTAGCGCCAGTGCAACCGACGCCCAGGTTGTTTTGTGAGACATTTCAAGCTCCAATCAACTCAACCGCCAAGTGAACGAAGGGTTGTTTTTGACGACTTTTTATCCTACTCGGTTTTCAGTTTGAGTCGATTTGCCTGAGAAGGTTACAGAATTTCCGCCGCGGCTAACCGCAGGGGCAGAGGATTTCCCAGCGTTGAACGCAGTGCTGGGAGAGAAGGCATGATGAGCAACGTTGTTTCATAAGCCACACCTTATGGAACGGCCGGATCACTGAGATCCGGCCATTGATTTTGTGTGGTTTAGCGGGTGGGGATTTTGAGGGCTTTTGAAACAGGAGGAGCCTCCCAAGCCTGTGGAAAAGTGGTCCCAAACACAGCAAAATGCTTTGCGCGGAAAACCACATGAAAGGGTCGAAACGGCTTGTTTTGGGCCGGTTCGGAGTGATTCCGCACCCAAAACAGCTAAATCGCGCCCAGCCTAGTATAGGTAAAATCGAGCAAGCGGCCAAGTGACGAAAAGCGCGTTCTTCGGTACCAATCCGTAGTGCCGGGCTCAAGTAATACGCCTACGCTCAGGGCGAGGGCGATTCTCAAATTCTTTTGTGCGGACTTGGAATTGGTAAACTTGGTAGCTAGCTAGAAGAACGCCCAACGGAGCCGAAGCTGAAACTCGGCTATCCGGCGGGCGGAGAACCACATCCAAGCAACGATGGAATTCTCGAATTCCGGCGCGACGAGGCCTACTCCGGCAAAGCGTACTGGCCGTCGATGTGGAAGCCCCCACTGACGCCTGGCACACCCGTATCAGGCTGTCCTCCTCCGATGCTGATGGAGTAATCGCCCTGAGCGATCATCGGATCGCCATTCTCAGTGACTATGCCGAGGTCGCGCTGGTTGAGATGGAAATGTACCTTCTGGCTCGCACCAGGGTCTAGGTGGATGCGTTGGAATCCGCGAAGGGCAATCCGCGGAGGTCCTTTGACCGCTGGGAACTTGAGATAGAGCTGGACAACCTCGTCGCCGGCGAGCTGGCCGCTATTGGTGACGGTCACGTCGGCGTCCACGGACTGCCCGGCAGGAACCGGCGTGGCGGGGACACTGAGGTCGCTATAAGAGAACTTTGTGTAGCTGAGTCCGTATCCGAAGGGATAGAGCGGCTTGCCCGTGAAATAGCGATAAGTACGGTTCGCCATTCCATAGTCTTCGAAGTTCGGCAACTGATCCACACCCTTGTAGAAGGTAACGGGCAACCGGCCAGCGGGGTTGTTCTTGCCGCTCAGGGTCTCTGCAACCGCAGCACCACCTTCTTCGCCGGGATACCAGGCTTCGAGCACGGCGTTGGCATGATCATTGATCCAATTCACCGCGAGCGCGCTTCCGTTCATCAGAACGACCGCGAGCGGTTTGCCCGCGGCCGCTACAGTTTCCACGAGATCTTCCTCGGGCTGCGGCAGATCGATGCTGGTGCGGTCTCCGCCAAGGAAGCCAGGCTCGCTTACTGGCATCTCTTCGCCCTCAAGCTGGCTGGTGATTCCCACCACCGCGATGATGGCGTCGGCATTCTTCGCAGCGGCGATTGCTTCGGGCGAGACCGAATTGTTCACCTTCTCCCAGATCAACGTCGCGTTCGCCTTGCCGTTCTGCATACCGTAGGAGATCTCGAGTGCAGCCTTGCGGCCCTTCTCCAGGTGAACACGACCCATCACCGGCGCAGGTTCGCGGCCGCCGAATGACATGGCTACCTGCTTGCCGTCGACACTGACCTTGGCGAACCCCTGAGCGCGGACTCCGAACAGAAAGTCACCTGATTCGGTCGGAGTAAGAAACCCAGACCACTGCACGCCAAAGCTCTTTTTTCCTGTGACCTCCTTCGGGAGGTCGCCTTGGGTCAGGTTCACATTGGCTTCGGTGCGGGTGAGCAAGGGCTGGCTCTTCTCGTCCGGCCCGCGGCGGCCTTCGCCGTACTCAGCCTTCAGACCGGCCTTGCCGACGGGCGTGGTCAGCATCGCGTTGGGGACTGCGGTTCCATCGGCACGAAGGAACTGCGTCCCGGGAACGAAGGTGATCGTGGCGCTCGGAAACTCCCCACGAAGACCCTCGAGGATCGACACAATATGTGTCGGTTGACCAGCATAGTTTCCGATGAGCGGCCGTGTCTGATCGGCAAGCGGACCGATAACGGCGATCCGCCGGACTTCCGGCTTGAGAGGAAGCATGCCGTCGTTCTTGAGCAGCACCATCGACTCATTGGCCAACTCGCGAGCATGGGCGCGGTGCTCAGGGCTGTCAAGTTCCTTCTCATCGATCTTTGTGTAGGGAACCATGTCGGGGGGATCGAACATGCCGAGCTTGATGCGCGCCGTGAAGAGGCGAATCAAAGCGGTATCGAGAACGTTCTCGGGCAGATAGCCCTGTTGAACGGCGTCGATGTAGGCCTTGTCGACCGGCTCGCCGAAACGCGAGGTGAACGTGACACACTCGTTATCCATGCCGCGCAGGACGGAGATCGCTGCACCCTGAGCCTGTGTTGGACGATAGCGGTGGTTCGCCGCGACGTCCCTGACGGCATCGCAGTCGGAGACGACGTATCCCTGGAATCCCCACTTGCCGCGCAACTGATCCTGCAGAAGGTATTGATTGGCGCAGGCCGGTTGGCCGTTGATCGCGTTGTAAGCACACATCACTGAGCCGGCTTTTCCTTCAATTACGGCAGCCCGGAAGGCGGGTTCGTAGGTGTCGACCTCGTCGTGCTTACTAACGTCCACGTCGGCGAAGTGACGCGTCGGCTCCGGTCCGCTGTGAACCGCGAAGTGTTTCGGGGTCGCAATCGCGAGGTAGTACTTGGGATCGTTGCCCTGCAAGCCAGTCACGTAAGCCACGCCCATCCGTGCTGTGAGGAAGGGATCCTCACCATAGGTCTCCTGCCCGCGCCCCCAGCGCGGGTCGCGGAAGATGTTCAGGTTGGGAGACCAAAAATCGAGGCCGCCCATGATGCCGGTATGGCCCTCCCGCAAGTTCTGCACGTGCTTGATGCGGCCTTCGATACCGATCTGTGCGGCCATCGTGTGAATGCCCGGCGCGTCAAAGGTAGCCGCCAGCCCAACCGGCTCCGGATATTCGGTCACGCCGTCGTTGATGACGCCGTGAAGAGCTTCACTCCACCACTGGTACGCCGGAATCTTCAGCCGCGGTACCGCAGCGGAGTTGTTCTGCATCTCAGATGCCTTTTCCGCAAGAGTCATGCGACCCACCAGGTCGGTCGCGCGCTGCTCCGGTGAAAGCTGCAGATTCATGTAGGGCAGGTTTGCGGAATCCTGGGCAACTGCGTGCCCCTGCATTCCGCTGAAGAAGAGCATTCCTGTGATTGCGAGGACTCGAACCAGAATGGGCGTCACGCGACTTCTCATTGTTTCTCCGAGGTGGGTTGAATCAGTTTCTCAGCTACCGACAGTTTTCGGTAAAGCAGAGGTTCTTACTGAAAAATGGCAGGACGTGGTTCTGGAATCGATCGGCCACAGCACTGGTGTGCGTGCCGGAGTAGATCTCAAAGCTGTTTGCAATTCCGTAGTCATCCAGGATCTTGTGCAGCTTGATCGTGTCGAAGCGCAATCCATCCTGATCGCCGACGTCGATCGAGATCGCGCGGTACTGCTTCAGGTTTCCGATGTACTGGTCGATGAAGACAAGCGGAGCGTTGGCGGTGAACTTGGCGACGAGCTCCGGCTGGGGAACGCCGTCCTTCGTGGGAAGGTCGAAGTACAGAGGGGGATTCTTCGGATCAGGCGCCCACGCGGCAGCGTCCGCAAATACAGCCGCGCCGAATCCGGGCGATTGCGCGGCGAGATCCGCCGGAGACTTGGCCTCGCTCGCTTTTTTCTCGGCGGCCAGAGCACGCTCATTGGCCTGGTCAGCCGGTCCGGGGCCGCCGCCAGTCATGGGCGACATACAGCAAGGACTCATGATGTAAAGAGAGCCGAAGACCTCCGGATGCTTCATGCCAATACGCGATGCACCGTAACCGCCCATGGAGTGACCGGCCAATCCACGGCTCTGGCGGTCGGGGATCGTGCGATAGTGCGCGTCGATATAGGCGACAACGTCGTGGTAAATGAACTTCTCGAAATCGCCGGTGGTTTGCGAGCCTGAATACATGGAGCCGTTATAGATAGTTTTGGAGTCGGGCAGGACGACAATCATCTCCAGCGAGCCCTGTGCGAAGGCGCCTTCGATTGTTTGCGGAACGTGGATCTCGTGGCTCCACTGGTCGGCGCCGATGAAAAAACCGTGTAGCGCATAGACCACCGGATAGCGGCGCTTCGATTCTTTCTGATAGCTCGGCGGAAGGAAGACGATTACGTCGCGATCGACGGCCTCGCCTTCGAGATTGCCCTCGAGCGAAGTGCCATGGATCTTGATGTGCTCAACCGTGACAGGCTTCGCACCTGGGACCAGCGGGGGAACGATGGTCTGTACCTGCGCCGAAACCGATCCTCCGCAGGCGAGGATCGTTACCGTTGCTGCTCCGCGAAGTAAGTTTGTGAGTCTCATGCCACCTTCTCAGCCAGCTGGCTATTGAATGGGATAGGAGTAGATGTTGACACTGAAGGGGCGAACGGTGACGGTGCCTGGGAGGGCTCCAAGCTGTTGTTCTTCCACTTGAACCTCAGGCTTCGCTCCTAGGTTGATGGTTGCATCGATGGAGTCCGGAGCCATACGCCAAAGCCTTCCGGCGCTTGCGAGCGTCGCTCCGTGAATCGCAAGCTCGATCTTCTGCTCGGAGTTTGAAGGGTTAAGGACGGCGATGGTGAGTGTCCCACGGTCTTCGCTCAAAGCCGCGCTGACATCGAGTGGATACGTGTCGCTGCCGGGGTTCACGGCCGGCTGGTCCCCGCCCGCAGGAAAGATCGGCTTGGGCTGTGGCGAATTGCCCGTGACCTCGACTGGGATCTGGCCGAAGTGTTCGCGGTACATCTTGAAGAGCAGGCCCGTAGGATTGAGGACGGCTTCCATGCGGTTGGATGTGATGGTCGCAGTCGCAAAGGTCAGGGCGGCCATTTTGAAGACGTCCGAGTGACGGAACATCTCATGGAACGCCCATGCGTAAGCAGGTACGGTCTTGTAGGAGTTCCTGTCCCCGGAAAAATATGCCCATTCGTCAATCGCGATGGGGACAGGCTTTGCTTTGAGTGCGGGTATGAGATTCAGATATTGCTCGGAATGCTCGTATTTGGCTCTGACCTGGACGGCCGCGGCTCGTTGGAACTCGATGAACGACAGCGGGGGGTCAATCGGCACCTTCTTCTCGAGCTTGATGTTGGTGTGCATCGTGCCAGACGCGTAGTAGTGCTCGCTGATCATGTCGATGTCGTTCAGGCAACAGAGAATCATCTGGCCGGTCCAGTCCGCGGAGGACAGGTAGTCAGGGACGTACTGTCCATTCATGCGCCGTGACTGGTCCGCTCCTTCCATGACATCGGGCATCGCGCCCGGCGCAATGAGCGTGATCGTCGGATCGACCTTCTTCATCTCCTTGGCGAACATCTCGTACTTCATCTCAAACTGCGGGAGCGCCATGGCGCCCATCTGATAGTCACCCCAGGGCTCGTTGCCAATGCCCCAGAGTTTCACGTGGTAGGGCGCGGGATGTCCGTTCTGCGCACGCCATTTGCCCATCGGCGTGCTGACGGCTCCATTCGCGTATTCGACCAGTTCACGCGCGGACCAGGCGTCGCCGAAACCGGCGTTCACGGTGATGTAGGGATCGACGCCGAGCAGAAGGCAGAGCGTCAGGAACTCGTCTGTTCCGACGTCGTTGGGCTGCAATGCATGCCACACGGGATCGAAGATTGGCGGTCGCTTGTCAATGACGCCAACGCCATGACGCCACTCGTATGCGGAGACGAAATTCCCCCCCGGAAAACGCAGAACGCCAAAGCGCAACTGTTTGAGCGCGGAGATCACCTCGGGGCGGAAGCCCTCAATGTTATCGGCGGGCATCAGTGAAACCGCGCCGACATGAAACGAGCCTGTACCCCTTCCAGCAATCTCGAGCGTGGCGTCGTCGCTATCGGCAGACGCAGTGTAGTGCAGGAGAAACTTTCGGTAGGTCGGGCCGAGTGTCCGGATCGTGATGGTCTGACGTTCCGCTGCACCTTTACCCCAGGCGAGCGTCACTTTTACAACCGCGCCCGGAGTACCCGCGAGGACGATGCGGCCGGTGTACGTTTTGCCGCTTCGAATGGCGATCCCACCTTGACGGAAGCCATGTGGCTCGTTGGCATCGAGCTTGACCAGCGGCGCATGATCGCCGGTATACGAAGCCTTGGCGTCCATCGTAACCGCATCGTCGCCGCCGATGGGAGACCACCACCGGGTCGGTATATTGCGGAAGCGCGGATTGCCGGCAGCATTGCCGATTGCCGGCGGAGGCGTGGGCGCTGCCGTCTGCACCGGATAGAAAAACTTGCGGTCCGCCAGCATCTCGGACCAGAGGCCGGTGTTGACGATATCTCCGCCGTGTTCCAAAAACATCCCATAGAGATATGGGGAGATCGGCGGCCCGGTCCTTGCCACGTCAATCGTGGCGCGGACCCCGGTGGACTGGCAGGGCGCTGTCCCGAGTGAGAGCAACAAAGAAAGCAAGAGCAATCCCGACAGGAACGGACGATTCAGGGTGTCAGGCTTTCTGAACGGGCGTGTCATTTGCACAGCGCAAATATATCCGTCGACGGCAGCGGGCACAATGGAGGAATTGTTCCGTGAACCATTCTACGCGATTGGAGTGCTCACTAGGTGGAAGTCTGTCAACACCGGAAAACTCGGGTGTCCTGCCAATCAGGCTTGTGACCTGTCGCTTGTCTTGCGTCAGTAACCGGAAGTCGGCTTCTGTTTACTGATGTGCTTCAGTTCATGTGGACGTAAAACCGGCATCTCGTACAAGTGGTTTTCCGCTGCCGAGTGACGCCACCTTTAGTGGGCAAGTGTCCGAGATGGCGACTACTCGTCCGAGTGGGTAACTTCCGGTTAGCCGACCGTCCGGGAGTTGAGTGACCCTAAGAGCGTTTATGAGGACTGAGCGGTAGCCGAACTGTTATCTGAAGGATCAATCGGAAATTGTTAGTTGAGGCCTGTCGTATTCCTAATCGACTGCCAGCAGCATGTCCAGGGGAAACTCAGGTGCAACATCAGAGAGAGCCAGGTTTTTTCGGTCGTCGAGACCGTGCCCGAAACTCAACGGGTGTGTTGCCGGTCTGACGCTTGAATATCCTGCAAAAGTACTGTTCATCTTCGAATCCGCATCGATAGCTGATCTCTTTGACGCGCAGATCAGTGCTGCGCAACAGTTCGCGCGCGCCACTGATTTTGAGGTGCAGGCGATACTGGTGCGGACTCGCGCCGGTGTGTTCGCGGAAGGTTCTCCGAAAGCTCGTGTAGCTGATATTCAGGCTCTTCGCGATATCTTCAAGAGGCATGTCGCGGGTCTGTTCGGCAAGCATCAGGGATCGTGCCTGCTCCATGATCTGCGTCTCGCTTCTGGCCTTCGCCGAGAGCGGCTGCATCGAGGAGTAGAGAAGCGCCACCAGAACGCTCGTCCATCCAGCCAGAATCTGCCGCAGCCCCGGCGTTCCCTCTCTTGCGCTCTGAAAGAGATGGTGAAAGCTATCCAACATGATCTTCTCTTCACGAATCGGGATAACGGGGTTTTTCCTCTTGAGGAGACCGGCGTGAAAGACTTGCTCCGCGCCGGTGCCTGCAAATCCTACCCAGTGTTCGTGCCATCCGGTCAGATCGTCCGGCTTATAACGATGCCACATGCCGGGCACGAGAAGGATGGCGTCGCCGGCGGCGACACGGAACGCTGCCCTACTGGTTTCGATCGTCCCGGCGCCCTCCGAGACGTAGACGATCTGATACTCCGACAGCCTGCGGCCGTGCTGCCAATCAAAGTGATGGGAGGGCGGGTGCTCGATCGGAGGATACGGCGCAAGTGGCGCGATGATGCTCTCACCGCATGTCGTCACATAGAGCCCCCACCGTTTCTCTCGGCTGTCGACGCGAAAATAGCGGGAATAAACGTACGAGTTCGAAGGCAATCGAGCAGGCTTGGTCATTTTGTCCACTACGTTGGTCAGTATATGCAATGACGGTGATTAGTCGGTCTGTATACCTTTGTGGCGGCAGAAAAAGTTTCCCTAATGATTTGTCAGATTTTTTTAGAAAGCAGAAGATTGTGTGCGGCGAACCAAAATTAGAGGTCGTCGGGCATGAAGTTGATTATCGGTAACGTTTTAGGAGGCTATATGAATAGAGTTGGCTCATTCAACAAAATCGGCCCCGCGGCAGCGTTGTTCCTTCTCCTGAGCTTTGTGAGTACGCGTCCACTAGGGGCTCAACAGTATCTGGGAACTCTGACAGGAGAGGTAACGGACACTTCCGGAGCGAAGATCGCGAATGCGGACGTGTCGGCGACCGATGTTACAACCCATTTCACGACCAGGACAAAGACGAACGGTTCGGGCGGATTCTCTATTCCGTTCCTGACGCCCGATACCTACGAGGTGACGGTCGAGGTTTCCGGTTTCCGCCCGGAGACGCGGACTGGCCTTGTGCTGACGGCCGGAGGCAATGAGCGGATCGATTTCGCATTGAAGGTCGGAGCCGTCGGGGAGCAGGTCGTGGTGACGGCCGACACGGAACAGCTCGATACAGCTTCGGCCAATCTTGGAACGACGATGGGCACGAAGGAGGTCACCGATCTGCCCAACATTGGGCGTAACCCGTTTGTGCTTTCCACGCTGGCTGCCGGCGTTACGACGGGCGCCTATATGCAGTCGAAGGCAAGCGGCTTTACGAATCCTTTCAGCGGAACCGCCGTACAGATCATCGCCAACGGCAGCAGTGGTCACAACCGGCTGACGCTGGATGGCATTCCCGACGATCCTGCAGAACGGCTCTCAGGAGCCAGCTACACGGGCTTTGTGCCATCGCCGGAGGCTGTGCAGGAGGTCAAGACGCAGACGGCGCTCTATGACGCGCAGTACGGACATGGGAACGGAACCGTTTTGAATACGGTTTTACGGGCCGGATCGAACCGCTATCACGGCTCGGCCTACTACGTCTTTCGGAACACGTATCTGGATGCGAATACCTATGAGCGCGTACCGACACAGAATGCTGCGGTTAATCCGACACATCGCGTGAACGACCAATGGACTCAACCGGGTGGAGTGATTGACGGGCCGCTGTCTATTCCGCACGTCTACAACGGCAAAGACAAGACGTTCTTTATGGCCGCTTACGAATATATCCAGCTTCATCAGCCGGTCCCGTTTTCCGGATTGGTTCCCACAACGGCGCAGGCGGCTGGCGATTTCTCAGGCCTTTGCTCAAACTTTATCGCCGGGGTGTGCGCGCCAGGCGCAGGCGTTCAACTCTATGATCCGACAACAGCGGATGCAAGCGGCAACCGGACACCATTCCTCAACAACAACATCAAGAGCAAGATCAATGCAGCCGGAGCGGCGTTGGCGAGTTACTATCCTGCCCCAAACAGCACGCTCAGCCCAACGGTGAACTACATTTCCAATGTCACTTCCTCCCCCAACAAGTATTGGTCCTTTGTGACGCGAGTCGACCACTCATTTTCAGATCGCAACAAACTGAATGCCACGTTCTTCAAGGCTGTCCTGCATCAAATTCAGCCAACAGAAGGATTTCCGAAACTCATTGCTCCGACTGGCGTGGGTTACACGGTCTATCGGAATAACATCGGCGGAAGTCTGGATGATGTGATCGTGTATCCCCAACGCTTGTCGTGGATGCGCGTATCGGCGTCATCTATCACCCGTTTGGCCTGATCTATCCGGGAAGCACATTCAATCTTTCGACAATCAACATCAACGGAACAGGTTTGCCTTACCAATCGTTCCCCGGCGTCTTCGCCTGCGATGCATGCACCTCACCCGGTGGGTCGTCGGGGACGAGCCCCGGTTCGTCATCGCCCTATGCTGGCCTTGCGGCAGGTAATACCGGTCAGATCAGCGAGGATACGCTCGGATCGACCTCAGTCCTGGTTTCCAAGACCTTTAGCAAACACACTCTGCGAGCGGGATTTGACGGTAACCTTTCGCGGTATAACGTGCAGAATCCACAGAGCGGTTTGGGGACCTTCAACTTCAACCGCCAATTTACGCAGAAGAATTCGGTGTCCACTGCGGTCGGAAGTGATGCAAGCTCAGGAAATCCTTTTGCATCACTGCTGCTGGGCTATCCGTCGAGCGGGACCTACGGCAACCAGATCGCCTACGCGCTTCAGCAGCTTTACTACGGGATATATGCTCAGGATGACTGGCGCGTCATGAGAAACCTGACGGTCAATGTAGGCGTTCGCTGGGACTATGAGACGCCATTTACCGAGCGGTACAACAGGCTGAATAACGGATTCTGCGCCTCGTGCCCGAACCCGTTGCAGTCATCGGTAACGGGTCTTGCGCTCAATGGCGGCCTCCAGTTTGCCAGCTCGTCGAATCGATATGACTATCCGAGCGATTGGAACAACTTCCAACCAAGGCTCGGTGTGGCCTATCAGTTGAACCCCAACGTTGTGCTGCGCGGGGGCTTCGGCATTATCTACTTCAACACACTGGAGAGTCCGCTGGGACAGGGGTTCAGCTCCTCTACCGGCTATGTCGCGACCTTGGACAGCAGTCATCCTGCAAACTCCATTGCTAATCCATTTCCGACTGGGATTAACCTTCCAACCGGAAGCTCGCTTGGATTGGCTACGCAGAACGGCCAGGCCATCACTTTCCCTGACCAGAACCATACGCAACCGAAGATCATGCAGTACTCGGTCAGCGTTCAGACACAGTTGCCGGCCAATGTTGTGCTTCAGCTTGCATACGTGGGCAATAAAGCATCCCAGCTCGAGATAAACAAGAGCATCAATGCCTTGCCCGCGCAGTACTACAACCAAGGCGCTTCCGGCGTGACGTTCCTTCAAACGCAGCTACCGAACCCGATGGCGGGTCTGCTGCCCGGATCGTCGTTGAACTCGGCGACGGTTCAGAGGCAGTTCCTGCTACTCCCGTATCCCGAATTCACGAATGTAACGGATAACTATGCGTCGAGAGGGAACGTGCTCTATAACGCAGTTCAAACTTCGGTCGTAAAACGAGTGAGCCATGGGTTTTCAATGCAGGGAAACTTTACGTGGGCCAAGATCATGGACCAGAACATCTATCTCAACGCGCAGGATCCTTTGAGTTCGCCCTTTCGGTATCAGGATCCCAATCCAAACCTGGTAGGGAATCTGGTCGGGATTTACCAGTTCTCCAACTTGTCTGGCAAGCCGGCCCTGGAGCGGTACACGCTGGGCGGCTGGCAGGTCAACGGCGTGCTTCGCGCGCAGAATGGCAACCTGGTTGCGACTCCAGGAGCCTCTAGCACTTCGGGAGGGAATGTCACGCCACTCTCCAGTCCGCGTCTGGGAAATGCGACTTATGGACGGTACTTCAATACTTGCTACAGGAACGCCGCTGGAGCTCTGGTGATGACGACACCTACCGCTCCTGCGTGCGACTCCACATCTTCCATACCGGCGTTTCAACAACATCTCGCATTCACACTCAATAACATTGGGCCTTATATGAACGACGTTCGGCAGAGAGTTCATCCTCTCTTCGACTTCACGCTGTTCAAACAGTTCCAATTACGCGAGTCTCTCAACTTCGAGATTCGTGGTGAGTTTTTCAACATACTCAACACACCTAACTTTGGCGGGCCTAACACATCGCTGGGATCGGCCAGCTACGGTATCGTAACGTTGACACAGGCAAACGATCCACGGCTGACGCAGTTGACGGCGCGCCTCAATTTCTAGACTCTTCCAGTGGCGGGCTTGCGCTTGACCTCCGTTAGGTCGGCGAGTCCGCCTTCTCTTTTCGAAATCTATCAGGTACCTCGACTGCGCTGGTGCCGTGTTTTTATAGCATTGAGGTGCCGGTGAATTATCGAACGAGATGGATTAAGACGGGAACTGTCGCCATGGCTATCGCCGTAGCGGCGTCGACGTTTATGGGACGCGCTTATGGACAGGGCCATCCTTCGGCACCAGATGCGCTGCGCAAGGGATTCGCAAATCCGCCAGCCTACGCGCGATTGCGATGCTATTGGTGGTGGCTGAATGGGCATACCAATGCAAGCGACCATCACGCGGGACCTGGAGGAGATGCAGAAGAAGGGTTATGGCGGCGTGCTCCTGGTGGATGCGAATGGGGCGAACCAGAACGGCAACGACAATGTGCCGACTGGCCCCGAGTTCGGCAGTCCGGAGTGGACGGCGCTTTATGTTCATGCACTGAAGGAGGCTGACCGGCTGGGCCTGGAGGTTACCCTCAATATCACAAGCGGTTGGAATCTCGGCGGCCCCTGGGTGAAGCCGGAGCAGGCATCGAAGTTGCTGACATGGTCCCGGACTACGGTTCGCGCGGGAATCGCTGGTTCGATTGCTCTTTCGCTTCCTCCTACGAAGAACGGATTCTATCGCCAGATCGCTGTCCTGGCGTATCCCCTGCATCACGGATCGAACCTGCCGGGAAAGAATGGCGACACGCGGAAGCCACTGTCTGAGCTTGCCTTGAAATCTGCGGCCGCCGAAGGGAACTTCTCGATGCCGGATCTGACGCGCCTGCTTATGGACGCTTCGCCCGAAGTCAGCGGTGATCAGGATACCGATCCCAACGAGGTGCGTGACATCTCGAGCCAGATGGATAGCGACGGCACAGTTCACTGGAGCCCGCCGGATGGCGAACAAAGCTGGGAGATTCTGCGAATCGGTTATACGAGCTCCGATGCACGCGTCTCCACGTCAAGTGGCGCTTGGCAGGGGCTTGCGATTGACTACCTCGATCCCGCGGCGCTGGATCAGTATTGGAACAAGACTGTGCTTCCGCTTATCACGGCCGCAAAACCTTACGTGGGCCACAGCCTGAAATACCTTGCCTCCGACAGCTGGGAGTTGGGCGGCACCAACTGGACCGGCAATTTTCGCGAAGAGTTTCGCAAGCGCCGAGGCTACGATCCGGTTTTGTATCTTCCCGTCGTGAGTGGGCGAATTGTTGGTAGCCGTGAACTCAGCACACGATTCCTCGCCGATCTTCGCCGCACTGTCGCCGATCTCGTCAACGGCCATTACGATCATCTGGCACTCCTCTCAAGCAGGTTCGGCCTTGGCATTCAATGCGAATCGGGTGGCCCGCACGGCGCTCCCTTCGACGCTCTCGAGACCTTTCGATCAAGCGCGATCCCGCAGACCGAGTACTGGGCCATGTCGCCCGAGCATCGTTCCGGTGATACCGATCGCTTCTTCGTGAAGGAAGCCGCCAGTGCAGCCCACATCTACGGGCGTCCTCTCGCCGCCGCTGAAGGAATGACCTCCATTGGCAATCAGTGGAACGAGTCGCTTGGCATGAACCTCAAACCATCCTTCGACCAGGCTCTCACCGAAGGTATGAACCGCCTGGTGTGGCATGAGTTCACATCCTCACCTCCTGAGCTCGGCCTGCCCGGCCAGGAGTACTTTGCCGGAACTCACCTAAATCCGAATGTAACGTGGTGGCGCGAAGCGGGACAGTTCACGCTATACCTCAACCGCGCGCAATTCCTGCTCCAACAGGGCTTGCCTGTCGCTGATGTCCTTTACTACTACGGCGACAATGTTCCCAACTTCGTGCGACTCAAGCGGGATGATCCTGCGCGGGTTCTGCCAGGCTTCGACTACGACGTGACCAGTACCGACGGGCTGCTGCACCATCTCTCAGTTACATCCGGAATTCTTCGGACGTCGGCTGGTATACGTTATCGGGCGCTAGCTCTTCCCCGCTCACACATTCTTCCGCTGGCCGCGCTGGAAGTGGCGCAACACTATGTGGAGGCTGGCGGTATTCTTATCGGCACGCGACCGTTGCGCAGTCAGGGTGTTGTCACCGAGTCAGAAGCGAGCAAGTTCTCGCAGATCGTCGACGCTCTGTGGACCGCGTGTGAGAAAAGCGCAGATCAGCACGTCACAGTCGGCAAGGGTCAACTTTTCTGTACTGATTCTTCGCGAGACGCGCTGAAGACGAACCACCTGTCTCCTGATTTCGAGGTGCCCGCATATCAGACTTCTTCTCTCGACTATATCCACCGCCGCTCCGCGGACACCGACATTTATTTCATCCGGAATACCCAACCCAAAGCACTTCAAACGACGGTCACCCTGCGCGTCGACGGCAAACAACCAGAGATCTTCGACGCTGTTACGGGAGAGATCCACGAAACGTTACTCTTTACGGAGACTGCGGACCACCGTACCAGCGTGTCACTCGCGCTCGAGCCATACGGTTCCGTCTTCCTTCTGTTTCGCTACCCTGCGGCAAAGAATTATGTGACCAGCATCGCCCGCGACAGCACCCTTCTGTATTCCGGCGAACACCCGGACAGGATGTCGTCGCCCTTTTCGCTCGCACTGGAAAACGATGGCGGTATGCCTGTACTCCACACCCAGGACGCTGGTTCTTATGAGGTGACTTTCGCAAACGGCCAAATCAGTAGAGTCAATGTCGAACGCGCTAGCGACATTCCAATCTCCAAGGTATGGTCACTGGCTTTTCCGCCCAATTGGGGTGCGCCATCTCAGCTTCAACTCGACGGTCTTCAATCGTGGACAGAATCGACCGACGCCGGCGTTCGTTATTTTTCCGGCACAGCTACCTATCGAACCACGGTGAACCTCCCGAACTCGCAACTCGCAGCGAGAAATTCCCTCTGGCTCGATCTCGGCGAGGTACATGAAGTAGCCGCCGTCCGGATCAACGGCAAACCTGCTGCAATCCTATGGAAGACTCCCTACTGCTTCCGTGCTGATCCACTACTTCACGCCGGCGAGAACACCATCGAGGTCGAAGTTACCAATCTGTGGCCCAATCGATTGATCGGAGATGCGCAGTCGCCCAACGGCAAGCACTACACCTGGACGAATATTCGAAAGTACACCAAGGACTCTCCGCTGTTACCGTCGGGCCTGCTGGGTCCGGTAGTGCTTCGCACTGTTTATCGTCTTCCCCTTTGGTAGGAATGCCTTCCACCTATTTGGACGATAGAGCGTCCTGCACAACGAAGGCAACGTCTCAATGGAAGTCGAAAAACTGGAAGGAATCGAGATGGAGGAATCGGGAAATCTTCGGGTTGGTCTATTTGGAATCGGGCTCGCCGCTTACTGGGAACAATTTCCAGGTCTTGAAGAACGGCTGAAGGCTTCCGTTCGAGTGGTCGAAGAGAGGCTTCGCGCACCGGGCCGGGAGGTTGTGAACCTCGGCCTGATCGATTCTCCTGAGCGCGGACTCGCTGCAGGCCACGAGGCTCGCCGCCAGGACGTTGACCTTCTGGTCCTCTATGTCACAACCTACGCACTCTCTTCGACCGTCCTTCCACTCGTTCGCCGAGCGAAAGTTCCGGTTCTCGTTCTCAATTTACAGCCGGAGGCGGCGATCGACTACAAGCGTTTCAACGCCCTGCCCGGTCGCACGCAAATGACCGCCGAGTGGCTGGCATACTGCTCCGCGTGCCCCGTGCCAGAACTGGCAAATGTCTTCGGCCGGGCTGGAATTCCATTTCACCAAGTCACCGGGGTACTCCACGACGATCCCGAGTGCTGGCAGCAGATTCATGAATGGCTCGAGGCCGCCCGTGTGGTCCATACGCTCAGCCATACCCGGCTGGGGTTGATGGGACATTACTACAACGGGATGCTCGACGTAGCAACCGACCTGGTGCAGCTTTGCGCTACGTTTGGTACGCATATCGAGATCGTCGAGATAGACGAACTCAGCCACTTGCGGGCGAGCGTGACCGACGAACAGATGGAACGGCAGCTATCTTCCATAGCGCGGTCGTTCGATGTGGAGTCCGACTGTTCACGGGACGAACTCAAACGCGCTGCCCGAACCTCTGCTGCGCTGGAGCAATTTGTCGAGATGCATTCGCTCGGTGCGCTCGCTTACTTCTACAAAGGTTCTGGCGTCGAGCACAATGAAGAGACCATAACCTCCATCATTCTTGGTGCGTCGTTGCTCACTAGCCGGGGCATTCCGGTTGCCGGCGAGTATGAGATCAAGAACGCGCTCGCCATGAAAATCATGGACAGCTTCGGGACCGGTGGTTCCTTTACCGAGTACTACGCGATTGACTTCATCGACCATGTCGTCCTGATGGGGCATGACGGCCCGGGGCACGCCGGCATCGCTGCGGGCAAAACCAAGGTGCGTCCACTTCAGGTCTATCACGGTAAGATCGGCCGTGGTCTCTCTGTCGAGATGAGCGTCAAGACCGGACCTGTCACACTTCTATCGATCGCGGAGTCCAAAGATCATGGATTCAAGTTGCTGTTTGCTGAGGGACAAACCGTGGCGGGGCCAATCCTGGAGATCGGAAACACCAATAGCCGCTATCGTTTTCCCATCGGCGCCCGAGACTTCGTCAATCGCTGGAACAAGCAGGCACCCGCGCACCATTGCGCTGTCGGGCTCGGGCACATCGGAAGCAAACTCGAAAAGCTCGCGCTATTACTTGGTCTTGAGGCGACAAGAATCTGTTGAGGCAGGTAGCGAACTGCGAACGAACGCAACGACAGGACTCATTCAGGCGCCTTGGGGTGAGGCTTACAACACATGATGGCCAATCCACCGCCGTTTGGAACAGTTCTGTCGTTCTCGAGAACATCGATCGCGGTCGGATTGCAGGAAAACCGGTGACGAAGCGGCACCACGGTGCGTTTGCTCGCACTGAGTTGGAGAGCCTGTTGAGGGCGCATGGCGTGGAAGCGCCCGAGGTTGGATCCTGTCGTTAGTGAAGCAGTTAGACCAAACTCCGCGTGATCCGCAGTGGAAGGTGGACAGCCAACTCAGAGATGGCACATCCCCAAACTCCCAGTCTTCCACTTACAGCCTTTGTCTCTGGTCATATTGGTTTTGGGATGTTGATCATGTCTAGTCATTGTCTAGGTGGCGAGAGCGCATTGCGGCGGCGGCGTTTGCGGATCCGGTTTGCGCGCTGGCATGCTGCCAATCCTGCTCTGACAATTCATAGATGGGCGGCAGATGTTTGGCCTTGAGCTTGGAATTGATACCGGGCAGCTCGCTTGCGGCAAATTGGTTGAATGCGGCGACCACTTCGTCGAGTTGGTGGCCCATCACATCGGCGCGCGTAAGCTGCTCTTCGGTGGGCCTGCCTTCATACTGGCTGACGTCGCCATAAAGGTCTCCGAGGTATTCGCGCAACCGCTCTTCGCCGGTGATCGCTCCGCCTTCTTTAGTGGCTACTATCTTGCCGCGGATGGCGTCGAGCGATTGTGCGAGCGAGAGGAGCTGCGCTTGGAGCGGATCCTTAGCGTCGAGTTTGGCTGCATCCATCGTGGCTTTGTCGCGGATGTTAATAATCGCGTCGACCGCCCAGCTCATGTGATCGAGCATCGAGCCGAGCCTTACAGCCAGGGCTAACTGCTGCTTGCGGTCTTCGAGAGTGTAGGTGGCGCGTGGGTCCATCACGATGTTGAGCTTCGTTGTGTAGACCTGAACGCCCTTTGTCATCTTCACCGTATACAGGCCCGGCAACACGCGTGGTCCCTGCGCGGCCTGGAACATTGCGCTGGCGGCGGGTGGAACCTTGGGCGCCTTCATACGCATCGACCAAGTGGCGCGGTTGACACCGCGATGTTTGCTACTGGCGACGGTGTCGACGAGATTGCCCCTTTCATCGAATACCTCAATCTTGAGATCGCCGAAGATGTGGCGGCTTCGCTGGTAATAAGGGATGGGAGCGTCCTCTGGACGGGGCGGCCCATGGAAGGAGTTGTCGCCCTCTGGCCATCCGCCCTGAGCCTGCACGTACTGAATGATCGGCGGAACGGGAAGGAACTCCGCCTCCTTAGTCATGAGTTCGGGAGTGAGAGAGCGCCAAGGGGAGATGTCGTCGATGATCCAGATGCCGCGCCCGTGGGTGGCAAGCACGAGGTCCGAGGTCTTGGGGTGAACGACAAGATCGCGGACGGCGACGTCAGGAAAGTTGCTACCCTTGTATTGCGCCCATCGAATGCCTCCATCGTTGCTGATCCAGAGACCAAATTCAGTGCCGAGGAGGAGCAGGTTGGGATTGACCGTGTCCTCTTTGATGACGTGCGCGTATCCACGGACGCCGCTCGCCTGAGTGTCGAGTTGCTGCCAGGTCTTACCGTAGTCGATGGTCTTGAAGAGGTACGGCTTCGGGTCGCCGTTCATGTGGGCGTCAAAGGTGGCGTAGGCGGTCGTTTCGTCGTAGCGGCTTGCCTCTACCCAGGAAACGATGGGCGCGCCGCCGATGCCCTTGATGTTCGAGGTGAGAACAGACCAGTTCTTGCCAGAGTCGCGGGTAATCTGAACGTTGCCATCGTCGGTGCCGGCCCAGATGATCTGGCCGTTCTTAGGCGACTCACTGATGGTATAGATGGTGTTATTCATCTCGGCGGAGGAGTTATCGATAGTCACACCGCCCGACTCTTCCTGTCTCTGTTTCTCTGGATTGTTAGTGGAGAGGTCGGGTGAGATTCGCTCCCACGACTGCCCGTGATCGCGGCTGCGATAGAGAAACTGCGAGCCTATATAGATAGTTCCCTTTTCAGTGGGACTTATCTGGACCGGTGTATTCCAATTGAAGCGAAGTTTCTTTTCGCCATAGCGAGCGTAGGGAGTGATGGCGCGGGTCTCATGAGTATGACGGTCAACTCGGCCGATGGTTCCACCTTGTCCTTCTGCGTAGATGTAGTTGGGATCGGATGGATCGGCCCACATCCAGAAGCCATCGCCGCCATACATATTTTCCCAGGCCGAGTTGCTAATGCCGCTTGGGTAGGAAGACTCGCCAACCCAGGCGCTATTGTCCTGCAGACCGCCATAGACGTGGTAAGGATCGTCGTTATCAACGCTCACATGATAGAACTGCGAAATTGGCAGGTTCATCATGTGCTCCCAGCCGCTGCCGCCATCCTGGCTGCGCCAAAGGCCTCCATCGTCGGCGGTAAAGACAAGGTTGGGATCGTCGGGCGAGATCCAGACGTCGTGATGGTCACCATGGGCAGAGTCGGCGGTACTGCCAAAGCTCTTGCCGCCGTTGGTGCTGAGCAGCAGGATGAGGTCAACCTTGAAAACTTTGTTTTCATCCTTGGGGTCGACAATGATGTTCGCGAAGTAGAAAGGGCGCCAGACCATGTACTGGCTGGCGTCAAGCGTGTTCCATGTCAGACCGGCATCGTTGGAGCGATAGAGCGCGGACTTAGACGACTCGATCATCGCGTAGATGACCTTGGGATTTGAAGGAGCGACGGTGAGTGCGATGCGGCCGTAGGGTTTGTCTGGCAGGCCCTTGGCAGAGGACTGATTGATTTCAGTCCAATGCTCGCCCTTGTCAGTCGACTTGAAGATGCCGCTGCCGGGGCCGCCGGAGCGAAAGGTCCAAGCCTGGCGGCGGAAGTCCCACATGGTGGCGTAGATCGTATCTGGCTCCACTTTGTTCATCGACATCATGGCGCAACCCGTGGAGGAATTCATTCCGGCAAGCACTTTTCGCCAGGTCTTCCCTCCGTCATTCGTCTTATAAACGCCGCGGTCAGTGTTGTCGTTGAAGGCGTGGCCGGTGGCGCAGGCGTACACTGTGTTGCCGTCCATGGGGTCCACGAGAATCTTGGCGATGCGCTCGGATTCGGGCAGGCCGACGTTGGTCCAATTGTCTCCACCATCGGTAGACTTGTAGATTCCGTCGCCCATTGAAACGCTGTTGCGCGCCCATGATTCTCCAGTGCCCACCCATACGTTTTTCGAATTGGATGGGTCGATGGCTATGGCTCCGATGGACTGGGCCGTCTGACGGTCGAAGATGGGCCGGAAGTTGGAGCCGCCATCGACGGACTTCCACACGCCCCCACTCGCGGAGCCGACGTACAGTGTGGTGTGGCCGTCTTCCTTCACGCCGGCCAGGGCGGCGATGCGGCCGCTCATCTCGGCGGATCCGATGTTACGGGCAGGGAGGCCGGATATGGTCCCTGAGTCGAACTTTATGGGAGTGGCTTCCGGAGAGTGCGGTGGAGTCTGCGCGACGGCGAAGTTCGCCGGCAGAAGAAAGGACAAAGATAAGGTGAGAGACAGTTTGGAGAGGCGAGATGTCATCAGTCGAATTTCCTTCTCAGAGCCGACTTGCTTGATGATTCATCGGCTACTCGCAGTTTCAAGAACGACAGGGTTGAACCGGTGGTTTTTCCAGGTGCCAGCGCCATTGGCGCTGGTTGGTGGAGGAGGAGCGGCTCTCTTGGCTGGTTCAACGGGTATTTTGAACTCTGAGTCGGGAATTGTGACATTGGCTTCCATTTTGGTGATCGTGGTCTTGAGGTCATTGCCGGGGTTGCGCTCAGAACCTGACTCGATCGAAAACGGAAAGTAGACACCGTTAACACGCTTGTAGGATCCCATGTTACTGAAGGATTCGCGCACACTGCCGCGAATAAACATCAACCTCTCTGTACGAATCTCGAGATAAGTGTCGGGATCAAGGTAGTAGTTGATGATGTCGCCATTTTTGATCGTTACTTTGAGCACTAGAGCATCGTCGCCGTCGACTGTCTGGTGTCCTAGGTATTCAACCTTGTTGCCCTTCTTCTGATAGTCGACGAGCGGGCCATAAAAATCTGCGCCATCTACCAGAGCACGGGTGTCGTCTTCGCCCATCATCTCGGGATCTCGACGCCCCTGGAAGGGATTGATCTGCCAGCCAGTCGATCCGTCGTACGCTTGAACCTGGGTCATGCCTTCGATAGTTGACGTCTGCCGGATGAGATTCTCCGGTTTCTGATCGTACCCGACCATTATGACGATTCCCTGCGTCTCCGACTTGCCCTCCGCTCGCAAGCTCGTAATAGCCTTGATAGCGGCCATTCCGCCCTTTGCCTCAATGTTCTTGGCCACGAGATCTTCGGCGGTTTGCGCTTGGGCCGTATAGCAAAATGTCAAGGCAGATGCGCTCAATACTATGTAAGACACTAGCATTCGGTTCATCGATTTGATTCCTATTCAGTGGCTCCAAAATTGTGTCTGGCAACAAAACTGCGCGGGGGCACCCTTCGCCAGAGTTCGAAGGATGGAGCACCGTCAACATCGCTCCCCGAAGCGTGATAGCGGACTGCCTCCTTGCGACTTGTACCCTTGTAAATCGTGCGCACCCTGAACAACTGTGTCTACCTTTACCGATTCAGTCGAGTCGACAACGGCCTGCACCATTCGTAGGACCAAATCTCCAAAAACGTTTGTTGCAATACAATGCTCCTCTACAGTTCTGCATGAGTATCGCACTTACACCTCAATTAGTGCAGCCAAGTGCAGTGCAGTGCATCAACGGCGTGTCGCGCAAATAACTGAAAATAGGTAGATACGCGATAAATTGCTTGTTTATGCAGTACGGTGCAAATGTGGTTTAGGCGGACTAAAATCCGCCGGGCTTCGGCCCGTCGGCGTTCGCCCCCTTCCGGCACCAAATATATAAATTTAGAATCAATCAGATACGAGTGTCGTCTCTTGTGCCCAATTCCATGCGGCTGCTTCCAGCTTTACTTTTACTTCTTGGGCGGCCATGGCAGATACTCCGCCTTATGCGCAACCCACGAGTCCTCGGTGGGTTTCGGATCCGGGAGATCAAGCTGAAGGCCAAACCAAGCGTTCAAAACAGCGGGCACCACGAAACCGTCGGCTCAGCAAGGCAGACTAGAGCTCGAAAAATCCCCACACAAGATCCCCACACGACCCCTAATTTAGCCTACTTTTAAAGGTGTCTGGACTACTCCAAGGGATTGATTCTTTATGCAACACGACCCTTCGGAGGCTGCCGCTCTATCCAGCTGAGCTACGGGCGCGTACCTTTAAGCCTAGCATGATCCCATCCAGTTGACAGCGCAGCACCTTCGCCTTCAGCATCAAACCAATGTAGCAAGCACAGAGAAAGAGAGATCAAAATATGTTCCTCCGCTCCCTGGCCACCTTCGCCTGTTGTACCGTTCTAGCCACAGCAACTTACGCCCAGATGTCCATGCCTGCCCAGTCTGGCAAGCCGATGCCCAGCCCCGCCGCCGAAGCCAATGTCACCCTCAACGGCAAATCCGTCGTCATCCACTACAACTCCCCACGCCTTAAAGGCCGCACCATCGGCTCCGACATCGTCCCCTACGGCGAGGTTTGGCGCACCGGAGCCAATCCCGCCACCACCCTCATCACCCCCACCAACCTCAAAATCGGAACATTAGACGTCCCCGCCGGAACCTACACCATCTTCACCCTGCCCAACAAGGACCAGTGGCTCTTCATCGTCAGCAAAAAGACCGGCGAGTGGGGTATCCCCTACCCCGAGGGCAACGACCTCGGTCGCACCCCGATGACCAGCAAGTCCGTCGCATCCTCACTGGAAGACATGTCAATCAGCTTTGAAAACACCCACGGAGCCACCACTGAACTTCACGTCAAATGGGGCACTACCGACCAGTACGTAACCGTCAAAGCCCAGTAGATGCGGTAGATTCCGCTGCTTCCTTCTCCAAACGCAGCTTCTCCATCACGGAAGCAACTAGCTCCTTCGCTCCCGTTATATTCGCCACCACAGCCTGCACATCGAGCGCCGGAACCTTCGGGTTTCGCGCGCTCGTGCAGTACACCCCATGCTGCCCCACCAGCACCAGCGCATCCGTTAGCACATCCAGCGTCACCGCCAGCCGCCCACGCGCCTCTCCCATCATGAACTCGTGCTTCTCCAACTCGTCCTGCCGGTCATAGAAAACAGACACGCTACCACTCCTTCGCAGCCGTATCGATCGTCACTCCATTTGGAGCAGCCGGGGCCTTCCACCGCAGCACCGGCTTCCTCGCCGCCGTGGTCTCATCAAGCCGCTGTACTCGCGTCGTATGCGGAGCCGTCTGCACCAACTCAGGATTCTCCTCCGCCTCTCGCGCAATCTGCTTCAACGCATCGATCAGCAGATCCAGCTCCTCGCGGCTCTCGCTTTCCGTCGGCTCAATCATCATCGCGCCCTGCACGACCAGCGGAAAGCTCACCGTGTACGCATGGAAGCCGTAATCGATCAGCCGCTTGCCCATGTCGCCCGTCTTCACGCCGTTCTTCGCCTGCCGCTTGTCCGAGAACACAACCTCATGCAGAGAAGGAGCCTTATACGGCAGCTCAAAGGTATCCTGCAGCTTCGCCCGAATGTAATTCGCGTTCAGCACCGCATCTTCGGTCGTCTGCCGCAGACCATCCGGCCCATTCGCCAGAATGTAAGCCAGCGCCCGCACAAACATCCCGAAGTTGCCATAGAACATGCGAACGCGCCCAACAGTTTGCGGACGGTTGTAATCGAGGCTCAAACCCCCGCCCTTCGTCGCCAGCACGGGAGTAGGCAGAAACGGCTCCAGAATCTTCTTGCACGCCACCGGACCGGACCCCGGACCACCGCCGCCATGCGGAGTCGAGAACGTCTTATGCAGATTCAAATGCATCACATCCACACCAAAATCCCCAGGCCGTGTCTTGCCCACCAGAGCATTCATATTCGCGCCATCCATGTACAGCAGCGCGCCCTTCGCATGCAGAATGTCGGCAATCTTGTGAATCTCGCTCTCGAACACACCAATCGTCGATGGATTCGTCAGCATCAGCGCCGCCGTATCTCCATCCACCAGCTTCTCCAGCTCCGCCAGATCAACCATGCCCTCGGCATTCGACTTCAAATTCTGCACCTGGTACCCCACTACCGCAGCCGTAGCGGGGTTCGTCCCATGCGCCGAATCTGGAATCAAAATCTTCTTCCGCGCATTGCCCAGGCTCTCGTGATACGCCCGCGCCAGCAGAATTCCCGTGAACTCTCCATGCGCGCCTGCCGCCGGCTGCAGCGTAATCGCATCCATCCCGCAGATATCAATTAGGCAGTCGCTTAGCATCTTCATGATCTCAAGCACGCCCTGCGACAACGACTCCGGCTGATAAGGATGCGCCTCCGCAATCCCCTCCAGCCGCGCTACCAGCTCATTCACGCGGCCGTTGTACTTCATCGTGCAGCTACCCAGCGGGAACATGCCCAGGTCGATCGCATAGTTCCACGTCGAAAGCCGCGTAAAGTGCCGCACAATCTCAATCTCGCTCAACTCCGGCATCGCACCCAGATCCGTCCGCACCGCATCGCCCAGCAGGGAAGCTGCGTCCACAGCTGGAACATCCAGCTCACTCAACCGATAAGCCTTCTTCCCCGGCGACGACTTCTCGAAGATCAAATCCTCGTTCTGATTAACATGCGTCGTAGCCTTCTTCGGCGTCCCTACAAACTTTGAATCAGCCATTCGAACCTCACAACTTCCTGCTTCTAGGTAATCCAAGGCTTCAGCCTTGGGCCCCTCCCGCTGTTCAACGAATTGGGGCTTTAGCCCCTGCGGTATGCTTTGCTTCTCTTTCGAAGGGTCAACTAAAACTCCTGCGCATCACTTGCATCGCCAGTCTCCGAATAACTCCCAGCTTCCGGAGCATCCAAATCTTCTTCCCGCAACGACAACCCAAACACAGTCCCGTTCTCAAACTCAATCGTCAGCGCATCTCCCTCTTCGAGCGAAGCCTGCACAACCTTCTCGCCAATCTGAGCGCACAGCGCATTCCGGTACTCCGGCTCGCCAAACGCCACCGAAAAATCGGCTAACAAAACATGCGGCCAGCTATACAACGTAAAAAGCGGACCATCGAATCGCAGTTGCAAAAAATCCTCAACAAACTCAACCGCCTTCAATTCCTCGCCGATAACCGCCGACACATCCATCGCTAAACCTTACCTGCAATCGCAGCCGCAGCCGAATCAATCTGCGCCTTCGTATTCAGCTCCGTCGCACACCACAAACTCGCGCCCGCGCCCAGCTCCGGATACCACTTCGCCAGTGGCAACCCGCCAATAATCTTCTCTCTCAAGCAGCGAAGCATTCACCTGCTCGGCATCCTTGCCCAAATCAAGAACAAACTCATTGAACCGAGGAGCCCCGCCAAACATAACCTTACTGCTCTTGCCTAGCGTCTGAGTCGCATAGTGTGCCTTCGCCAGGTTCTGCTCGCCAAGCTCCTTCAAACCCTTGCCATACACGGTCAAAAACACCGTAACCATCAACGCAACCAGCGACTGATTCGTACAAATATTCGAAGTAGCCTTCTCCCGCCGAATATGCTGTTCCCGCGTAGAGAGCGTCAGCACAAACCCGCGCCTGCCGCTCATGTCCTTCGTCTCGCCCGCAAGCCGTCCTGGCATCTGCCGCAGAAACTTCTCTTTGCTCGCGATAACTCCGCAGTAAGGCCCACCGTATCCAACCGGCACACCAAACGCCTGCGCTTCCATCGCCACAATATCGGCCTCTTTCGGAGGCTTCACAATTCCCAGCGACACCGCCTCCGCGATCGCAACAATCAACAGCGCGCCCTTCTTATGCGCAATATCCGCAATCGCCGCGACATCCTCAATCGTCCCAAAGAAATTCGGCGACTGAATCAGCACACAAGCCGTATCATCCGTAATCGCCGCATCCAGCTTGGCCAGATCCACGCGGCCATTCGCGGCATACTCCGCCAGCGTCACCGGAATCTCCTGATGCAGCGCATACGTCGCGAGCACCTCGCGATACTCCGGATGCACCGTCTTCGCCACCACTGCACCGTTGCGGCCCGTCACGCGCACGGCCATCATCACGGCCTCAGCTACGCCGGTCGACCCGTCATACATCGATGCATTCGCAATCTCCATCCCGGTCAACTCGCAGATCATCGTCTGGAACTCGAACAGCGCCTGCAGCGTGCCCTGCGCAATCTCCGGCTGGTACGGCGTATAGCTGGTCAGAAACTCGCCACGCGACACCACCGTATCAATCAGCACCGGCCGATAGTGCCGATACGCACCCGCGCCCAGAAAGCTCGCATAACCCGTGGCATTCTTCTCGGCAAATGCCTTGAAGTGCTCAATCACCTCCTGCTCACCATGCTGCCGCGGGACATCGAGGTCGCGCGTCAGCCGGTACTCAGCAGGAATCGTGGAAAACAAATCATCAATCGACGCCACGCCAATCTCGGCGAGCATCTCCTTGCGGTCCGCAGGGGACTTCGGCAAATAGCGCATCTTTTAGTGTCCGGTCTCTTCGCTGATAAATTTTTCGTAGTCCGCCGCACTCAGCAGTCCGTCAACCTGCTTCGCGTCGGAAAGTTCAACCTTGAGCATCCAGGTCGTATTCGCATCCGAATTAATCTTCTCCGGCGCATCCTTCAACTCTTCATTGATCGCCGTTACCGTGCCCGAAACCGGCGCAAACAAGTCAGACACAGCCTTTACCGACTCAACCGATCCAAAAGTCTTTCCCGCCTCAATCGAATCCCCAACCTTCGGCAGGTCCACAAACACAATGTCGCCCAGCGAGTCCTGCGCGTAGTCAGTAATTCCAACCGTGCCGACCTTGCCGTCGACCTGAATCCACTCGTGTTCCTTCGTGTAGCGATAACCTGCAGGGTAGGCCATGAATTGTTCTCCAGAATAGGTGTACTTCTATTGTAGATTGCTCGCGGCTAGCTCGCTTTTTTCGGCCGTTTATAGAACGGCATGGAAACAACCTTGGCCTTCACCATCTGCCCGCGAATCTCCACTGCGACTTCCGTATCCAGCGCAGTAAAGTCCACCGGAACATAAGCCATCGCAATATTCTTCTTCAAAAATGGTGAAGGCGACCCGCTCGTGATCTCGCCAATCCGCTTCCCTTCGAGCGAAAACACAGGATAACCATCCCGCCCTATCCCACGCTCAATCATCTCCAGGCCCAACCAGCTTCCGCTTCGGCCCACCCTCGTCCTGAATCTTTACCAGCGCATCACGCCCAACAAAATCCCCCTTGTCGAGCTTCGCATACCGTCCCAGCCCTGCCTCGAACACATTAATCGTGTCCGAAATCTCATGCCCATACAGCGCCATCGAGGCCTCCAGCCGCAGCGTATTCCGCGCCCCCAGCCCGCAAGCCAGAATCCCAAACTCTGCGCCGGCGTCCAGCACCTCCTGCCAGACCCGCGCACTCGTCGGCTCATCACTCGGGATATAAATCTCAAACCCATCCTCGCCTGTATATCCCGTCCGCGCGATCATCACGTTGTGCAGCCCGCACACCTGTCCCCACGTAAACCAGTAATTTTTTATCCCGCTCAAATCGGTCGAAGTCAGCTTCTGCAGCGTCTCCGCCGCTCGCGGTCCCTGGATTGCAAGCTGCGTGTAGTAGTCACTGAAGTCATTCACATGAACGCCCGGCATAGCCCCAATCTGCTGCCGAACCCACTGCACATCCTTCTCCCGCGTCCCCGCATTAATCACAATCAGGTAGTCGTTATCCGAAAGCTTGTGAACTACCACGTCATCCACAAACGTCCCATTCGGATACAGCATCGCCGAATAGTGCGCCTGCCCCACCTGCAGCTTCGAAGCATCGTTCATGCAAAGCCTCTGCACCGCCGCCAGCGACCCCGGCCCGCGCAGTTGAATATCGCCCATATGCGACACGTCAAACACGCCCACCGCCGTCCGCACCGCCATATGCTCGGCAATCAGCCCGCAGCAGTCCACAGGCATGTCCCAGCCGCCAAAGTCCACCATCTTGGCCTTCGCCGCGCGATGCACCGCATTCAGCGCCGTCTTGCGTAGTGTCCGTACGTCGTCTCAGTCATAATCTGCTACCTCACCAATTCAAACGCCCACAATCTTCAACGATAGCACTCATAAGCCCAAGAAACTCCCGGCACCGACCCACCCAAGAGGCAACCACTCCCGTCACTTCGGCGCCAGGGCCGCTGTGCTCCGAAACGCCTCTACCTGCTCTCTCAGCGCTGCAAATGCGGCGTCACTCACATGACCCGAGGTCTGCCACAACACCTCGCCGTCCCATCGACTACAAGCACATAGGCATCATCAGGATTTCCAAATCGCGCCACACTCTTCCACGCCACCTCATCGGAAAACGATCGGCATAAAGTGCGCCTGATCCGACTGCGGCACTGAAGACTTCATAGACCCCAACACCATCCCGCGAAACAGCTTTGGTACCGACTCCAATTCAGGCAACTGGTAGTACACCACATCACGCGAGCGCGAATAACTCGTTTCCAGACGCTTCCCCCACCCTTTACATACATCCCCTGAACTCTTCGAGAATCCCAGAACCAGCACCCCCACCTTGCCCCGCAGATCGTCCGGAAGGGCCACCGCACTCCCCGCAAACGAAGTGCCACGCGTCACCGGTATCCGCGCTTGCGATCGAGCATCAGCACCGCGCACAATCCACACCAGAAAAAAGCTGATGTATCTCGAAAAACTCAGCATCCATCCCATCGCGAGCCTCAAGTCCGCGCGTCGCCAGTAGCTGCCGCCGCAATCGGAGATCATCGGCGCTGACTACATATCCGCGCGAAAGAAAAATCAGTGCTTTGCGAAACTCGTCCACGTCCTGCACAGACCAGGAGACCGCGCTCAGACCACCACCGTCTCCCGGTACTCTCCAAACGCCCCACGCAGCACATTCGCAATCTCCCCCACCGTCGCGTAACTCTCGACGGCATGCAAAATCCGCGGCATCAGGTTCTCCCCACACCGAGCCGCATCCTCCACCCTCTCCAACGCCACAGCATGAACCCCCGCATCCCTCCGCGCCCGCAGAGCCCGCACCCGCTCCACCTGCCGCCCCTCCAGCGCCTCATCGATCCGCTGGATCGGCATCGCTGCATCCTCACTCGTAAACTCATTCACGCCCACCACAACCGCTTCCTTCGCATCCACCGCCCGCTGATACGCATAAGCCGCATTCTGGATCTCCCTTTGCACATACCCGCGCTCAATCGCCCGCAGCATCCCATACTTGCCGTCTCTGTCAAACCCGGCGATCGTCGCCAGATACGCCTCTACCCGCTGCTCAATCTCATTCGTCAGCGATTCCACATAGTAAGACCCGGCCAGCGGATCGACCGTCTCCGCCACTCCACTCTCATGCGCCAGAATCTGCTGCGTCCGCAAAGCAATCCGCGCCGCATTCTCCGTCGGCAACGCCAACGCCTCATCAAACCCATTCGTGTGAAGACTCTGCGTTCCGCCCAGCACCGCCGCCAGCCCCTGCAGCGTAGTCCGCACAATATTGTTCTCCGGCTGCTGCGCCGTAAGCGTCGACCCCGCCGTCTGCGTATGAAACCGCATCATCCAGCTCCGTTCCTTCTTCGCGCCAAAGTGCTCCCGCATCATCCGCGCCCACATCCGCCGGGCCGCACGAAACTTGGCCACCTCCTCCAATAAATTGTTATGCGAGTTGAAGAAAAAGCTCAGACGTGGCGCAAACGCATCCACATCCAGACCCGCATCAATCGCGGCCTGCACGTACGTCATGCCATCGGCCAGCGTAAACGCCACCTCCTGCACGGCCGTACACCCAGCCTCGCGCATGTGGTAACCCGAGATCGAGATCGTGTTCCACTCCGGAACCTCCTCTGCCGCCCACGCAAAGATGTCCGTCACCAGCCGCATCGCATCCTTCACCGGATAGATATACGTCCCCCGCGCAATATACTCCTTCAAAATGTCATTCTGAATCGTCCCACTCAGCTTCTTCACATCCGCGCCCTGCCGCTTCGCCACCGCAACATAAAGCGCCAGCAGAATCGATGCCGTGGCATTGATCGTCATCGACGTCGAAATCCCATCCAGCCGGATTCCCTCAAACAGCCGCTCCATATCCTCGATCGAATCGATCGCCACCCCAACCTTCCCCACCTCACCCAGCGCCAGCGGCGCGTCCGAGTCATACCCGATCTGCGTCGGCAGATCGAACGCCACACTCAGCCCTTTCGTTCCATGGGCGAGCAGGTATTTATACCGCCGGTTTGACTCCTCCGCATCTCCCATCCCCGCGTACTGCCGCATCGTCCACAGCCGCCCGCGATACATCGTCGGCTGAATCCCGCGCGTAAACGGATATCGCCCCGGCTCGCCCACATCAGCTGCTGCATCGACGCCCTCAAGGTCCTCCGCTCGGTAAATAACCTCTACCGGAATCCCGGAACTGGTCTTTTTCGTCTCAGACATGCCGCTCAAGTGTACCCGCACCCTCGGCCCGCTAGCTTTGCCGGCTTCGACGGTTCGCTCTCACAAAGCTGCTCACGCAAAAATATCCAAACACCGCCGCCATCCACGCCCCGGCCAGAAACCGCACATGTTCTTCATGGTTTACGGCCGTCGCGTGCATCGCCGCCCGCAACCTCCACGCCGCCCCACCCGCGGCCATTGCAAACAGCCCAAAGAACACTCCAGTCAATTCCAGCCACAGCGTCCCCGACAGCTTCACAAGTGGCTTTCCAACTGCCGCTCCGAACCGCTTGCTGCCTTCCTTTAGTCCCTGCCCCGTCTGCTGCACCTGAGCCGAAGTCCGGGTTATCCTCTCGCCCAACCCAGCGCTCGAATTGGCACACGAATCCACTCCTGCCCCAGCGCTCTCCGTAGCCTTCGCCGAAGGATTAGGAGCCGTCGCCGCATCCATCGCAGCCTTCGCGGTCTTCGCTGCCAGCCGCGTCCCAATCCCCAGCGCCCGTCCAAAACGAACCGAATCCATGATGGAAAGTGTACCGTTCCCGTCGCACCCTGCGAAACCCAAACCCCAACCAGAAAACGCCGCAGAAATTTACCGCATCCAGTCCCCGCAGGAAGCATCCAACGCGATAGCAGTTGGAAACGAAAAGGGGAATCATCATGAAGAGCATTTTTTGGATGGTCTGCGGTTTCTGTGCCGCCACCGTTGGTTTTCTAGCATGGAACTCTAGCCGAACCCCGCCCGTCGAGCTCCTCGCCAACCGCCTCGAAAAGGCTTGGGCCGACCACCACACCGTGGTAGAGACCGTGTAACTCCCCTATTTTGATACACAAATGCGCGAACTGCTTTCACAGGATGACAGGGTCCTGTTTGTGTCGGTGAAATGGGCGAGATGCAAAAGGGTTACTGGTCGGGGTCGAGGGCGTCCGCCATGGCATAGTAGCCTTTGCGGGCCTGGATCTTCTGGCCGGGCTGGCAGGTTAGGTTGAGGTTGCGGAAGGTGCCGTCGATCTTGGGGTTGGTGGGGGTATAGCTGGCCAGGTATTGCGTGCGGAGCTCGTCCTGGATCTGCTGGAAGGCTTCTTCGAGCTTTTTGCCATTGTTGCCGACGTTGATGACGCGGCCGCCGGTTTCGGAGGCGAGGCGTTCCATATCGCGGGCACCGGTGTCGGCAAGGTTGATACCGAAGCCTCCGCCGCCGTAGAAGCCGCGGTCGGCGATGAGGATGACGTAGACAATCGCGTTGGCTTTCTGGGCGGCCTCGGTGGCGGTCTTCAGGGTCTCCTGGGAGCCCTGGTCGCCGCCGTCGGTGAGGAGGATGAGGATCTTCCGGCCAGCCTCCTGGCGGAGCTTGTCGTGGGCGGCGAGGTAGACGGCGTCGAAGAGGAGCGTTCCGCGGGGGTTGCCGTTGCCGGTGACAGAGCCGGTTCCGGCGCCGGTGTTGATGACGGCAGAGTCGATGGAGCGCTTAATCTCGCGGGAGTTGTTGGTGTAGTCGGCGAGGAGATTAACGTTGATGTCGAAGGAGATGAGGAAGGCTTCGTCTTTCGGAGTGAGGACGTCTTTGAGGAACTCGGCACCCGGATTGCTGCTCGAGGGGGAGGACGTTCATCTGGCTGCCGGAGGTGTCGAGCAGGATGCCGATGGTGAGGGGGAGGTTCTTCTCCTGGGTGAAGTTCTTGGTCTTCTGGAGCTCCTTGTTCTCGAAGATGCTGCAGTCGCTCTTGTGGAGATTGGTGATGAAGCCGTTCTTGTCGCGGACCGAGAAGTAGACGTTAACCAGGTTGACTTGAACCTTGAGGGTCTCCGTGTTGCCGATGTCGACGGGCTGGGCTTCGGCTTTGCTGGCCGGGGGCGGGCCCGTGGGGGAAGGGGCCTCCTGCGCGTGGAGGACGGGGGCGAGACTAAAGGCAAGGAAAGCAGGGACGAGGCGAAGAGAGCGCATACTGCATTAGACGACAAAGTCGGTAGGGAGTTTAGGGAAAAAATCCGGCATGAGGGAGGGGAAAAGCACAACGAAGGCGGCTTGGGGTGCGTCCAAGAAGAGATAACGAATGGCAGGCGGGGATGGCGGCGGGGAGAGTGCGCTGGTAGTCTGTTAGCTGGCAGAAGCTTTGGGCAGGCCGGGTTCGTCTGAAAGAGAATGGAGATTTTGCTTGGTGAGTAAGAGCGTATTGGCGGGGATGGTGATGTGCATGATGCTGGGACAGCCGGGTATGGAACTGGCGCAGCAGCCGCTCCCTGACCATCCGAAGCCTCAGCAGCAGATTCCGGATGCGCCCAGGCCGCAAGCACTGCCGGTGGAGCCGGTGGCTCCGGGAAAAGGGACGACGCCGGACTCGAATGGCGACGTTACTTCGAGTTCGCAGGAAGATACCGTGCCGACGAAGTTGTCGTCTGCCGCTGCGCAGAAAGAGGATCAGGAGCAGCAGCCTGATATCCCTCCTGCGGGAGAAGGGGCCGGAGTTTATGCTGCATGATGCGGACAAACTTTGTAGAGATTCCGTTTACCGTGAAGGACAACAAAGGGCCAACTGGTGGCGGGACTCACGAACCGCGAGACATTCGGGTGTACGAGAACAACCTGAGGCAGCAGCTGGCGCTGTTTACGACAGATGCGTTTCCGATGTCGGTGGCACTCGTGATCGACCAGAGCCTGGGCTTCGACAATATGGCGAAGGTGAATAACTCGCTGGCGGCGCTGCAGGGGGCATTTACCGCCTACGACGAGGTTGCCGTCTTCACCTACAACAACGGGCCGAAGATGGTGACGGACTTCACGGCGGGTCCGAGCGCGCGGTTGACGCAGGCGCTGGACCGGTCGAAGACGACGGGCCGCGAGATGGTGTATTACAGCACCGGGCCAATGTCGCAGAACATCGACGTCAATAACGGAGCGCAAAGCTACATTGATCCGAATACGAACTCGTCTCATGGCCGGAGCATCGTCGGGATCCAGAACCCCACGCGCGACGTGCATACGCTGAACGATGCGATTCTGGCGGCGGCGACTTCGCTCGCGAAGACTCCGGCGGGACGGCGCAGAATTGTTTATGTGATCAGCGACGGCAAAGAATACGGAAGCGTTGCGAAGTTCAGTGAAGTGGTGAAGTATCTGAACACAAATAAAATTGCGGTGTTTGGGACGCTCGTGGGGGATTCTTCGCTGCCGGTGGTGGGCTTCCTGGACCGGATGCACCTGCCGCTGATGATGCGCGACAACATTCTGCCGGCGTATGCGAATGCCACGGGCGGAAACTTCGACGGAGAGTTCCGGCAGGGCGGGATTGAGAAGAGCTTTGCCAAGATTGCCTCCGAGGTGCGCAACCAGTACACGATCGGCTATTACACGCATGAGCCGTTTATCGATGGCAAGTACCGGAATGTCGAGGTAAAGATTCTGCGGCCGAACCTGCAGGTGCTCGCGAAGAAGGGCTACTGGCCGACCGCGCAGGATCGAAGCCTCCCGCGGTTACGCCGATGGCGCGGTAGCCGGACCCTCTCTCGATGGAGATGCTGGTCCATGGAAATGCGCTGCTGGCGCTGGCGGCGGCGGTGTTGTGGGGTGGTGGGGATTTTTCCGGCGGGATGAGCGTGAAGCGGGCGGGCGGCTCGATGGGGGCGGCGCTGCAGTGTGATTCTGCTGAGCCATTCGGTCAGTTTGATTGTGCTGATGGGGATTGCCTGGGCGCGGGGAGATGCGTTTCCGCATGGGGCTCCCTTGGCATGGGGGCTGGTGGCGGGGGCTACGGCGGGAGTGGCGCTGGCTTGCTTTTACGTGGCGCTCTCGCGAGGAGCGATGGGGGCTTCAGCGGCGCTAAGCGGATTGCTGGCGGCGGCGATTCCGGCGGGGGTGTCGGCGGGGATTGAAGGGTCGCCGGGATTGTCGCAGGTTGCCGGGTTCGTGGTTGCGGGAGTGGCGATCTGGTTGATTGCGGCGGGAGAGAATCCTGAGGCAACGACCGCGGACCGGGGGACGGTTTGGCTGGCGGTCGTGGGTGGGGTTGGGTTTGGGATTTATTTTGTGGCATTGAAGATGGCGGGGGCTGCCGGAGTAGTGTGGCCGCTGGCTACGGCGAGGATGGGTAGTCTTGGCGGTGTGTTCGCTGCTGCTGGCGGGGATGGGTTTGCGGGGCGGGGCGGGTACAGTTCGGTTGTCGCGGACGGTAGTGGCGTGGGCGCTGGGGGCGGTGCTGCTGGATACTTCGGGGAATTTGTTGTTTATTGCGGCGACGCGGGCGGGAAGGCTGGATGTGGCGGCGGTGCTCGCTTCGCTTTATCCGGCGTCGACGATTCTACTGGCAGCGTGGACTTTGCGGGAACGGCCGACCCGGCGGCAGGGGTGGGGGATGGTTGTGGCGGCGGCAGCTGTCGTGATGATTACGCTTTGACGGGATGCGTGGTCGCGTTGGCCTGACGAGTGCGCTGGCCGAGCCACCAGCCGAGAACGGTGAGTGCCGCGAATAATGCGACTACGAGAAGATTCGGGTAGATGATGACTCCGGCGATCCGGGGTTCGTGACCGGGAATGCCTGCCCAGTATGAGGCTAGCGGTAACAAAGCTGGAACATAGAAAAACGGAGTCCAGTAGGACAGAGACAGAAGCGCCGCAGTGGTGAATGCCGCGGAGGTCTCCTGCGAGACGGCGCCAGAGATTCCAGGTTGCCGTGGCAGCGACGCCTGCGAAGAGAAACAGCAGAATCGCAGAATGATAGCGGGCGTGGGGATGCCAGAGCGGATTGAGAAGGTGGTTCGCGCTCCAATCGAGAGCGAAGGACATGATTGCGCCTCCGACGAGGACGAAGGTGAGAAGAAGTTTGCCGGCGAGGATTCGATTCATGGGTTTGCTTTCATTCTAACTAAGTGAGTGCTCACTATAAGAGTTGCTGGGACAGAGCGGGAGATTCGACGCGAAGGCGTGGTGGGGCTCGTAATCGGAAACACTTGAAGGCGCTTAGAGCTTGATGGCGGAGGCGTCTACGGTGGGTTTGGGGAATTTTAGTTTGAGGCTTTGCATCAGCTCGACGATGATCGTCGAGATAGCCACATTGCGGTACCACTTGTTGTCGGAGGGGATGACGAACCAGGGGGCGTGCTTGCGGCTGGTGGAGGAGAGGACGTCGTCGTACGCCTGCATGTAGCGCGGCCAGAACTGGCGTTCGTGGATGTCAGCGTCGGAGAGCTTCCAGTTCTTTTTCTTATCATCGATGCGCGACTGCAGGCGGCGGGTCTGCTCGTCGCGGGAGATGTGGAGATAGAACTTGAGGATCAGCACGTCGTTGTCGGCGAGGAAGCTCTCGAATTCGTTGATGTCCTCGAGCCGCCGGTTGGCGAGGTCGTTGGAGATGAGTTTGTGGACACGCGGGGATAGGACGTCTTCGTAGTGAGAGCGGTTGAAGATGCCGATCATGCCGCGGGGCGGGACCTGCTGGTGGACGCGCCAGAGGAAGTCGTGGCGGGATTCGAGCGGCGTGGGGACTTTGAACTGAGCGACGTCGCAGCCCTGAGGATTCACGCCGGAGAAGATATGGCTGATGGTGCCGTCCTTGCCGGCGGTGTCCATGCCCTGAAGGACGATGAGGAGGGCTTTGGACTGTGCGGCGTAGAAGACATCCTGGAGGTCGGCAAGCTGCTCGCGGTGCTTGTCGAGGGTGGGTTTGGCTGCATCTTCGGATTTGTAGCCGCCGGTATCGGAGGTTGAGATCTTCGAGAGCCGAACTTTTTCGTGCGGCTTGATAAGATGCGGCGACTTAATCTTCATGCGGCAATGCCTGCCTGATTGAGGCTGGAAGAAAATCGAGAGTGAGGCTTGTGGCTACACTGGGCCGGGCTTATTTGACTGATTCTTCAGGCTTGGGTGTTACGTTTTGAGCCTTGTCGACGGGCTTGTTCGCATCGTCGGAGACACCCTTGAGGCCGTCCCTGAAGCCTCTGTAGCCTTCGCCGAGGCCTTTGCCGAGTTCGGGAAGCTTTTTCCCGCCAAAAAAGATAATGACGACGAGCGCGACGAGCAGCAGATGCCAAGGTTGAAAGATATCCATATGTGTTCTCCCTGCAGCCGGGCGCGAGCCTTCGCGAACCGGCACCCACTATTGTCGCACAGGAGCGACCTGCTGGTAGATACGTGGCGGAACGCGCGCAGATGGCCGCTGAACGTTATATCTTGGTAAGTGAAGGAAATGCTGCCGCAGAAAGCTGTAGGCGTTGTGGAGAGGGATGTTGCGATTGAAGATGCTTGGTGAAGTGAGGACAGGAAGAGCGCTGAAGACGAGCGCGGTAATGGGAGTTCTGGCGGCGGGTTTTCTGATGGCGGGTGCAGCCGTGTCGCGGGCGCAGGGTACGGTGGCGCCGGCGACGCAGCAGAAGCCAGCAATCCAAATTGAGAAATCGAAGATTGCGCTGGCGGCTCCGGTGACTTATGCGAATAAGTGGGAGCTGTTTGCCGGGTTTAACTTTCAGAATTTCATGGCAGGACAAAACCTTCCGAAGAGGATGAACCTCGGGGGTGGCGAGGTTCTCGGCACTTACTGGTTGAACAAACGCTGGGGCCTCGGAGCGGACTACCGGTTCGACGCGGGCACAACGCCGGTGTTTGCCAATGGCGGAACTACGCCGTTGTCGAGCTACGGCACAGGCGTCAACAACCGGCCTCTTGTGTACCTGAACACCGTCATGGGCGGTGCGCAATATCGCTGGCTGAAGAACCAGTATGTGTCGTTGAATCCGCATGCCTATTTCGGCGTGTCCCATGGCACGTTCAACTACAGCCTGAAAAATGTGTATCCGCAGTACGCCTCGGATATCGGACTGTACACAAATCGGACGAAGCCGATGGCGGCGCTCGGTGGGAGCATCGACTTCAACTTGTCGAAGAAGTGGGCAATACGGCTTTCGCCGGATCTGATTCTGGAGCACTTTGGTACGGAGACGCGCGAGTTTGTTGCTGTGTCGGGTGGAGCGGTTTACCGGTTCGGAAAGAAATAAGGACAAGTTGCGAACTTCCGTGACTCTTTTGCAT
Source organism: uncultured Acidobacteriaceae bacterium (assembly GCA_963774735.1). Taxonomy (GTDB): domain Bacteria; phylum Acidobacteriota; class Terriglobia; order Terriglobales; family Acidobacteriaceae; genus Edaphobacter. The sequence goes on from CAVZGJ010000023.1 coordinate 43,339, forward strand.
GAAATAGGAACGGCCGCCCTTTGAAGGCGGCCGTCCTGCTTTCTGGCTCCCAAGCTTCTAGCCCTAGTCCCTAGTCCCTAGTCCCTGCTTTACCAGTTGTTGCCTTGCTGGAGAAACTCGGGGGACACGGGGTTTTCGTAGACGGAGTAGTCGCGTGTGACGACCGTGAGCCCGTTATGGGAGACGAAGTAGTTTTTCTTGTCTTCGTTGGGGTCGTAGCCGATGACGGTACCGTCGGGGATGTGGACATCGCGATCGATGATGGCGTGACGGATGCGGCAGTGGCGGCCAATGTTGACGTGGGAGAAGACTACGGAGGAGTCGACGTCGGCGTAAGAGTTGACGCGGACATCCTGGGAGAGAACGGAGTTGCGCACCACGGCTCCGGAGACGATCGAGCCGGCGCAGACGATGGAGTTGATGGCCATGCCGGTGCGACCGGGTTCGCCGAAGACGAACTTGGCGGGCGGGTACTGGTAGGGGCGGGTGCGCATGGGCCAGGACTTGTCGTAGAGATTGAAGGTGGGGGTGACGCCGGCGACATCCATGTTGGCTTCGTAGTAGGCCTCGAGCGTGCCGACGTCGCGCCAGTAGAGGGCTTTCTGCTTGTTCTCGTCGACGAAGTTGTAGGCGTTCATCTTGTAACGGCCGAGGATACGGGGCAGGATGTCGTGGCCGAAGTCGTGTTTGGAGTTGGGGTCTTCGGCGTCTTTGATGAGTTCGGGCAGGAGGATGTCGGTGTTGAAGAGGTAGATGCCCATGGAGACGTCGACCATCTCGGGATTGAAGGGCGAGCGAATTTTGGTCTCTTTGGGTTTTTCTTCAAAGCCGATGACCTCGCCGTTGCGGCCTACCTCGACGACACCGAAGGCGGAGACCTCGGAGGGTGAGATGGGCAGGGTGGCGATGGTGGCGTCGGCGCCGGAATCGACGTGGCTCTCCATCATGAGAGCGTAGTTCATCTTGTAGATGTGGTCGCCGGAGAGGATGAGGACGTACTTGGGTTCTTCAGCGCCGATGGAGTAGATGTTCTGGTAGACGGCGTCGGCGGTGCCCTGGTACCAGGACTTGGAGACGCGCTGCATGGGCGGCAGGATCTCGATGAACTCGCCGAGCTCGTTGGCGACGACGGGGCCCCAGCCCTCGCGGATGTGGCGGTTGAGGGAGAGCGCCTTGTATTGCGTGAGGATGTAGACGTGGCGGAGATCGGAGTTGATGCAGTTGGAGAGAGTGATGTCGATGATGCGGTATTGGCCGGCGAACGGTACGGCCGGCTTGGCGCGATCGCGGGTTAGGGGGAAGAGCCGTTCGCCGGCACCACCGGCAAGTAAGACGCCAAGCGTATCTCTCATAAGTCAAAGACTCCGGCACTGCGTTGGGCGGAAGAACGAACCACACGATTTCAGATGCACGACGTTCTCCGATGAAATGGAGAAACGCGAGTCTACCACGCAGGCGTTAACTTGTGGGGGATGGGGCGTACAGGCAAAAGAGAAAGGCCCGGCAGAGTGCTGCGCGGGCCTGCAATTTGGACTGCGAAGTTCCGCTAGGACTCGGGTGTGTCCGGCGCGGTCTCTTCGGTGAGGCTGATGCGCAGCGACTTCAAAAAGGTGAGGTCGTTGCGCGTGAAAGGCCCGTTCGCGTCGTCGAGCGCGGTCTCGGTCGATTCGGTTGACTCCGGGGCTTCTGCCTCGACCTCGTTGAGGCCGATGGTTGCCTCGAGCATGAGCAGAACATCAAATCCCTGTTCGCGGATGTTTTTGACCACGCCTGCGATGTCCTCGGACTCCGAGACGGATTCGTGAATGGCTTCGCCAAGTTTCTGGATAAGGTTTTTTACCTTCTGATTCAATGCCACCTCCGGGATTGCCCTATGGTTCGAACTCTCACCACGCATCGGGTATTCCCGGCCCAGTCGACCGGCGGGAACGGCATTGCGGGTACTGGATGCGTACCTAGTAACTCTTAAAACAATACGCTTGAGGGTTCGGTGGTGCAACGAATTTCTCTACTCTCTCTAAGGAGGGAAGTTAGGCGGTTTCCCTAAAAACCAAGTCCCGAAAATCAATGCTTGCCCTTCATAAGCTTCTTCTTAACATCCGGCGCAAACTCCCCAATGCTGTTCGTCAGGACCCCGACCCACGCCTGCGTAAACACGCTCTGATACCCCTTCACCACAACTTTAGGATTGCCCGGATTCCACGTCGCCCCAATTGCTCCTGCCCCAAATGCCGCGGCAAACGGCATGATATTCGGCCGCCTCGACTGTTCACTGTTGTCATACGTAATGAAGTTCCTCACAAAGGCGTGACCAAACCGTCTCCAGCCCCCGCTGCAGCGGCACCGGTCATAACGTGGCTCCCACCCAACCGCCGCCTGCCCGGCAGCCGTGAAAGAGTTCTGGATAACGTTGATCGCATGATTCGACCCCACGCGTTTCGCGAAGCCTTCAAACCCGTCGTCCCACTCTGGCGGTGTGTCTCTGATTTGATCGTGCATGGCAAAGAATCCGGTCTTGATATAAATTCCCGGCGTCGTATAAGTCTGCCGTAGATACAGCTTAAAACGCTCCTGCCCATTCAACGCGACAAGGGGCGCCTCCTTCGGTACATAGGCACCATAGAGCCAGTTGACCGGAAGTTCCGTGTTTACCGAAGGCGTCACCGGCTGGTTCGCGGAAGCAGTTTTCTCTTGCCCAAAGGACATAGTGACAAGCGCCAAAAGCGCAAGCCCAATCGCGCAACTTCTCCCTATTCCGCGCTGGGAAAAACTGAAAACACCAAATTGCGTACGACCTGGCAAGTTCTGAGACCCGAAGGTCAGTCGGCCAACTGTAGGGGCTGCACTCAAAAGGCCTCCCGTAGCATTCTTTCGCTGGCATTTTTGCTTCGAAATAATCGTCGAACAAGCAAAAGAATGCACTTCTGGTGCAAGGAGAATACGCGCCTCGCTTGGCCGGAACCATTAGCAGAAGTACCAGACAATCAAATGAAAGATAACGGGACATCTCCACCATTCCCTTCGAACAGTGCCAAAACGATCCGGGACAAACTACTTATTTCCATTTAGATAGCCCCCGTCAATCCCAAAAACACCTGCAAAATCGCTTGTCAAGCCCCAAAGCCACCTAACCATTACTGAATCAGCGAGATACAAATGAAATTTTCCCAGTTCCAAACCGCTATACTTTAATTAAGGGGATAAAAAGGAGCCGTTGCAGAGGCTTGGAGCTAACTCCTTTAGAAAGACTATTTTGTACCTAACCAAGCTGTTATCAATATTTTGCGAGCTATGACACTCGATAAATATATGATAATAAATGGCTTATGCGCGGCTAATATGGGGGGGGGGTACCCCTCCCGGAAAACAAGAAGGGAACCAGATGGACTACGTAAACCTCGGCAAAACCGGTCTCAAAGTCTCGCGTATCTGCCTCGGCTGCATGACGTATGGTGTAGTGCCCCCAGGCGCCCTCCGTCCCGGCAGCCACGCCTGGGCCCTCAACGAAGCCGAGAGCCAGCCCTTCTTCAAGCAAGCCCTCGACCTCGGCATCAACTTCTTCGACACCGCCAACGTCTACTCCACCGGCTCCAGCGAAGAGCTCCTCGGCCGCTTCCTCAAGGCCAACGCCAAACGCGAAGACACCGTTATCGCCACCAAGCTCAACGGAGTCATGCGCGACGGCCCCAACGGCAAAGGCCTCTCCCGCAAAGAAATCTTCTTCGAGCTCGATCAGAGCCTCAAGCGCCTCGGCACCGACTACGTCGACCTCTACCAGATCCACCGCTGGGACTACGAAACCCCTATCGAGGAAACCCTCGAAGCCCTCCACGACGTCGTGAAGGCCGGCAAAGTCCGCTACATCGGAGCCTCCTCCATGTACGCCTGGCAGTTCGCCAAGGCTCTCTACCTCGCCGACCTCCACGGCTGGACACGCTTCGTCTCAATGCAGGATCACTACAACCTCCTCTACCGCGAAGAAGAGCGCGAAATGATGGGCCTCTGCAAGGCCGAGAACATCGGCGTCATCCCCTGGAGCCCGCTGGCTCGCGGCAAACTGACCCGTCCCTGGAACTCCGAGACCACCAAACGCACCGAGACGGACCAGTACGCCAAAGTCATCTACACAAAAACCGAAGAAGCCGACAAAAAGGTAGTCGACCGCCTCGCCGAGCTCTCCGCAAAGCGCAACATCCCCATGGCAACCCTGGCACTCGCCTGGATGCTCTCGAAACCGGCGATCACCTCGCCCATCGTAGGCGCCACCAAACCCAACCACCTCACCGACGCCGTAGCCGCCCTCTCCATCAAACTAACCCCCGAAGAGATCGCCGCTCTCGAAGAGCCCTACATCCCCCACCCAACCCTGGGCTTCAGCTAATGGAGTAAGCCGTAGCCAGCGGCTCAAATGAAGTCTTGCTTAAGGGCACGGCTTCAGCCGTGCCGCAAGATTCGGCTGACCCAAAACGTGTCATCCTGAGCGAAGCCTCTCGCAGTCTTATCGCGAGAGGCGCAGTCGAAGGACCTGCGGTTGTAATGTGTGAAGCGGTACGAACATAAGGAAAGAACGAATGTTAATCCCCTCCATCGATCTAATGAACGGCCAAATCGTCCAGCTGGTCCAAGGCGAAAAACTCAAGCTCGCCTTCGACGACTTCGAATACTGGATCAACCGCTTCTCCAGATACCCCATCGTGCAGCTCATCGACTTGGACGCCGCCATGCGCCAGGGCAACAACCGCACCCTCATCGAAATGATCTGCAAGCGCCTCCCCTGCCAGGTCGGAGGAGGCCTCAAGACCGCCGCCGACGGCCGCGCCCTCCTCGATGCCGGAGCCAGACGCGTCATCTATGGCTCCAGCCTCTTCGGAGCCGCCGAGCCCGGCGAAGTCCGCCGCCACAAACTCATTCGCCTCGAGTTCGCCGAAGACCTCAAGCGCACACTCGGCGAAGAACACCTCGTCTTCAGCGTAGACACCAAGGCCGGAAAAGTAGCCGTAAAAGGCTGGAAGGACTCCGTAGACCTCACCCCCGAAGAAGCCATCACCTGGCTGGAAGACTCCTGCGCCGCCTTCCTCTACACCCACGTCGACACCGAAGGCACCATGCAGGGCTTCCCCATCGAAGTAGCCGCCATCCTGAGGGCCTGCACCGCAAAGCAATTAATCGTAGCCGGAGGCATCAAGCAGCAATCCGAAATCGAAGCCCTCGACGCCATGGGCGTAGACGCTGTAGCCGGCATGGCCGTCTACTCCGGAGCGATGGAAGCCTAACGAATCATCTGAATCCGACCAAAGGGAGGACCGAAGCTTTTCCTTTACCGAGAAAAGGTATACCCGCCACGAAGTGGCCGCCCTCCGCGCAGGAGGCCCGTCCGGCAGGACACCTAGCAGGGAAGCCGCACACTAACCCCAGCCCGCTGCAACTCAGCCTTCAACTCCCGCGAATCCGTCACCCCAAAATGAAAAATGCTAGCCGCAAGCGCAGCATCCGCCTTACCCTTCCCAAAAACCTCAACAAAATGTGCCGCGCTTCCAGCTCCGCCTGAAGCAATCACCGGAATCTGCACCGCAGAACTCACCATCGCAGTCAGCTCGCAATCAAACCCCGATCGCATTCCATCCGTATCCATCGAGGTCAGCAGAATCTCCCCAGCACCACGCTCTTCCGCCTCGCGAGCCCAATCCAGAACCCGCAAACCAGTAGCTTTTCGCCCACCACTAACAAACACCTCAGCATCCTCAACGCCCAGACTCCGCGCCGAGCATCAATCGCCACAATCACCGCTTGAGCGCCAAAGCTTCCACCAATCTCCCCAATCAGCTCCGGCCTCGCAATCGCCGACGAGTTGATGCTCACCTTATCCGCTCCCGCATCAAACACCGCCGCAGCTTCCTCCGCGCTCCGAATCCCGCCTCCAACCGTAAACGGCACAAACAACTCCGCCGCCGTCCGCTTCACTGTATCCAGCAGCGTTCCTCGCCCCTCATGCGTCGCCGTAATATCCAGCAGCACAATCTCATCCGCTCCCGCAGCCGCATGTCGATGCGCCAGCTCCGCCGGATCTCCCGCATCCACGATGTCCACAAACTGCACGCCCTTCACCACGCGCCCATCACGAACATCCAGGCAAGCAATCACCCTCTTCGTCAGCATCTATCCCAACCTCACCGGCGCAACCGCAGGAACCTCAACCTCAGTCCCCTCACACACAATCCGAGCCAGCGAATCCCCATCCTCAATCACCGCCCCATGCTCCACAAACCACTCCACCACCAATCCCTGCCTCGGCGCCGGCACATGGAACTCCATCGCCCCATCCGTTACCGTACAAACCGCCTCGCCCGTTCCCACCAGCGACCCAACCGAAACCAGCCGCTGCACAAACGTATACGACGGCTCGCTGGCTGCAACCTTCAACTCATACATAAATGGCATCGCTATAGCTCCACAAAGTTCCTCAGTACCTGAAGCCCCACTGCACTAGACTTCTCCGGGTGAAACTGCACCCCCATCACATTCTCCCGCTCCACAACCGCCGTAAACGGTCCTCCATACTCAGTAACCGCCGCAGTCGCCTCCACAACAGGAGCCCTCCACGAGTGCGTGTAATACACAAACCCACCATCCTTCACTCCACGCAGCAAACGCGAATCCGCCCTGACTCCTTCCAGCGAATTCCACCCCACATGCGGAGACTTCAACTCCGCCCCGTCATACAAAGCAGGGAAGCGCTCACACATCCCAGCAAAGTGCCCCAGCCCCTTCGTCCCCTCCGCCTCAGTCGACCCCTCGAACAACCACTGCAACCCAACACAAATCCCCAGGAACCAAGCACCCTTCGCCACACTCTCCCGCACCGCATCCGTAAGCCCAAGATCGCTCAGCAACCGCGTAGCCTGAAAGTGCCCCACACCCGGCAACACAACCTTAGACGCCGCACGCACCACTTCCGGGTCCTGGGTTACCAGCGTCTCAGCCCCCAGATAATTCAGAGCCTTCACCACGCTGGCAAGGTTGCCCGCCTTGTAATCGATGACCGCGATCATAGCAGACCTCGATAACCTAAATGCCAAAAGGCAGCCAATCCAAGATATATGCGCTATCAGAGGAAGCGATTCGTTAGCGAGAACCCTTTCAAAGAAACTGAGCAACAAGACTCAACGAGTGCGGAGATCAGGCCCCAGCGAATGCCACGGCTCGGAGACCTCAAATTGCTTGAAATATCAGTTCATTGACGCACGTTCGCAGATAGCTGCCGATAAGAACTGCTATCGAGATACACAGAGCGCGCAACAGTAGCTAACAAACGAAAACTAAGCTGGTGCGAATTTGGGCAGAAAGACTCATCACAGCAAACCCTTCGTACTCGGCAACATCTCCCGCATCCGCTCATCCCGCGAGCAAGCCCCCCGCAAAGCCCGCGCAAAAGCTTTGAAGATTGCCTCAATCTTGTGATGATTGCTACGCCCATACATCGTCTTCACATGAACATTCGCCTTAGCCCCCCGCGCAAATCCATCAAAGAAGTCCGCAAGCAACTCGCTCTGAAAATCCCCAACCAATCGCACCTTCACTTTGTCATCGACGACATAAGCCACTCGCCCGCTCAAATCGACCGCAGCAACCGCCAGCGTCTCATCCATCGGCATAACAAAATATCCAGCGCGCATAATCCCCTTCTTATCACCCAAAGCCTTACCAAACGCCTCACCCAGCGCGATCCCAACATCCTCCACCGTATGGTGCTGATCGACATCCAGATCGCCCGTACATTTCAGCGTCAAATCAAACCCGCCATGCCGCGTAAACAACTCCAGCATGTGATCGAAAAACCTGATCCCGGTCGACACCTTATAGACGCCCTGTCCATCGATAACCAGCTTCAACGCAATCTGCGTCTCGGTCGTATCACGCTTAATCGTCGCCGTTCTCACACGCTTAGCCATCACTCAAATTCCCTCTCATCAGCGACGACTTGTTGACTCGCCGATTCGCCAACCTGCTCCCTTGTCCAACCAATCTCATCCAGCGAAACCTTCAACGCATCAAGCCCGCGCGTCACATGCTCTTCAAGCCCAATCGTGATCCGCACAAACCCATCACACCCCGGATCGGTCGATCTGTCCCGAAGCAGCACGCCGTGCGCACGCATCGCGTTCACCAATTCCTTATGCTTAGGCCCAATCTTCATCAACACAAAGTTAGCCGCACTCGGAAAATACGGAACGCCCATCTTATCCAGGCCAGCCATCATCCGCTCGACGCCCCACGCGCACCTGCTCGACATACCAGGCCAGATAAGCCTCATCCTCAATCGCCGCGGACAGAGCATTCAGCGCCACGCCGTTCACGTTATAGGGTGAGCTGACCTTCCGCACATATTTCAGCAACTCCGAGTTGCCGGCCAGCATGCCAACTCGAAGGTTTGCGAGCCCGTAAGCCTTCGAGAAAGTTCGCGCCACGATCAAGTTCGGCACAGCCGCCAGGTCGTTCATCACCGTCGCCCCGTCAAAGTGGTAATAAGCCTCATCGACCATCAAAACAGCCTGCGGAGCAGCCGCAGCGATCGCCAGCAGATGCTCTCTACTAACTACTGCGCCAGTGGGATTATTCGGCGAAGCCACAATAATCAACTTCGTGCGCTCCGTAATCGCGGCCATAAATCGCTCATACGGAAATTCCATCGTTGCATCGGCTTGCACCTTCTTCAGGTGTGGCGTCATCATCTGAATGTTCACGTCGTACATGAAGAACGAAGGCGTTGCGATCAGCGCCTCATCTTCCGCATCCAGAAACGCGCAGCACATCAGGTGAATCGCTTCATCGACTCCGTTGGTCAATAACACTTCTTGTGTTTGCAACCCAAAATGCTGTGCGACGATCTGTTCAACCGGCTCCCGTTCTGGATATTTCGTCAGGTCCTCTGCCGTAGCAGCAAGCAACCTCTCAATCACTCGCGGAGAAGACCCAAACGTATTCTCGTTGAAGTCTAGCCGCAGCGCCGTACGCTTTGCCAGAGGCGGATGATACTCCGGCATCTCCAATACCGCCCGGCGTGGCTTCACCGTTCTTCGAATTTGTAGCGGTATCAGTAACAATCATTTCATCCTCACTCGCACGCTCTCTGCGTGTCCGGCCAAGCCCTCAGCCTCTGCCAGTGCAATCGCATGCGGTCCCATCTGCCGCAGTCCCTTGCGCGTGTACTGCTGCACGGTAATCACCTTCACGAAATCCATCACGCTCAACCCGCCGCGCACTCGCCCAACTCTTCCCGTGGGCAGCACATGGTTCGGTCCGGAGACATAATCCCCCATCGACTGCGGAGAATAATCTCCAACAAACACCGACCCGGCATTGCGAACCCACTTCAAGTCGCTCATCCTGTCCACGGTCAGATGCTCCGGCGCCAGCCGGTTCGTCAGTTCCTGGGCCTCACGAACCGTAGCGGTTACAAATATGCAGCCTTGGGCTCGCAAAGATTGCCTTGCAATCGTATTCTCTCGAGCCAGCACCTTAACCCCGGCCCCAACATCTCGAGCCAGCTCCTCATTGCTCGTAATCAAAATGGCCAGGGTCTCCGGATCATGCTCCGCCTGCGCAACCAGATCCGCAGCGATCCCGGCCGCATCTCCTGCCTCGCTGGTCACGACAATCTCAGTCGGCCCCGCCGGCATATCAATTCCGCACTCGCCTGAAACCAGCATCTTCGCTGCGGTGACATACAGATTCCCGGGTCCGGCAATTTTATCAACGCGCCCAATCGTAGCCGTTCCATACGCCATCGCCGCAATGGCCTGCGATCCACCGACTCGATAGAACTCCGCAACGCCAGCCAGCCACGCCGCCGCCATCGTCTCCTTCGCCGGCTTCGGAGAGCAGACTACGATCCTCCCCACGCCCGCCACCTGCGCAGGGGTAACCGTCATCAGCAGAGTCGAAGGCAGCGGATAACGGCCTCCCGGTACATAGCAGCCAACACTGTCCAGCGGACGAACGATCTGCCCCGTCGCCACGCCGGCTATTCGCGAACCCATCCACTCCTGTGGCAATTGAGCCTCGGCAAACGCCAGGATGTTCCCTCGCGCTACCATCATCGCCGCCTGCAACTCAGGCGTCGTAGCATCCCAGGCGGCCTTCATCTCTTCGCGAGAGACAAGTAGCGCCTGTCCTTTGTCCAATCCATCAAACTGAGTCGCATATTTCCTTAGGGCGCGATCTCCGTTGCGCCGGACGTCAGCAAGAATGCGACGTACAGTCGGCTCAACACGCGCGATGTTTGCCGCGCCGCGTTGTTCCAGCGCTTCGATCAGCTTCATCGCCGCTGCCCTGCTGCGGCCAAAGGTCTTCACGAGCTTCATTGAAAAAACCCCTAAATGACAACCTTGCTCAGCGGATACTCCACAATCCCCGTAGCGCCCGCAGCCTTCAGCTTCGGAATCACGTCGCGCACCAGTGCTTCATCCAGAATCGTGTTGAGCGCAACCCAATCGGCATCGCTCAGTTGCGAAACAGTCGGCGAGTTTAACGCAGGCAGAACGCCAATCACCTTCTGCAAATCCGTCTTTGCGCGCATTCAGCATCAATCCCACACGTCCCTGCGCCGCAATCGCAGCATTCAGCATCAAGCGAAATATTCTCGATCTTCTTCCGCTTCCAATCGTCTTTGTACGCGGCCTTGTTGGCTATCAGCTGCGTCTCGCTCTCCATCAGCGTCTCGATAATCCGCAGGCGATTAGCCCGCAGCGACGATCCCGTCTCCGTCACCTCGACAATCGCATCAGCCAAAGTCGGCGGCTTCACCTCAGTCGCGCCCCAGCTGAACTCCACCGTCACCGGAATGTTCTTGCCCGCGAAATACCGCTTCGTAAACTCAACCAGTTCCGTAGCAATAATCTTGCCTGCCAGATCCTCAGGCTTCTGAAACGGTGAATCTTCAGGCACAGCAAGCACCCACTTCACCTTTTGCCGGCTCTGTTTGGAGTACGTAAGGCTCGTTACATACTCGACATCGGTCTGATTCTCCAGCACCCAGTCATTTCCAGTAAGCCCCGCGTCCAGAGCACCATGCTCGACATACCGGGCCATCTCCTGCGCGCGCACTAGCATGCATTCAATCTCAGGGTCGTCGATCGAAGGGAAATAGCTTCGCCCATTCGCGAAGATCCTCCAACCGGCCCGTTCAAACAGAGCAATCGTCGCGTCCTGAAGGCTGCCCTTCGGAATGCCCAATTTTAGTTTCTCCGCTGTCACAGATTTGGTCTCGTTCACTTTGCCTCCATACCAATGTTCTTCGTGAAGCAGCTCACCGTTCCCTCGTGGCACACCAGGCCATCACCCTCGACCTCAACCTTGAACAACAGCGCATCGTTGTCGCAATCGGTCGAAGCCTCAACCACCCGTAGCCGGTTGCCGCTAGTCTCGCCCTTCATCCACAGTTTCTGCCGGGTCCGGCTCCAGAATGTTACAAAACCCGTCTCGAGTGTCTTCGCATAGCTCAACTCATTCAAGAAGCCGAGCATCAGCATCTCGCCCGTCTTGGCATCCTGAACGATGCCCGGAACGAGGCCATCCATCTTTGCAAAATCAATCTTCACCATCTCTCCCATCTTCGTCCTCTCAATTCTTCTGTGCACGGAAAAAAGGCCCGCTCGCGGTATGCGCGTTAGCGGGCCTTTCGAAATCCTGAGTAAGCGTCCTGTTACTTCGCCACACCGGACATTGCCGCCAACACGCTTTCCGCGTGATGATGGTGGTGCCCGTGATGATGGCGTAGCGTGCTCATCTCTCTTTTAGAGTAGCTTCCCAGCTTGGGTAAGTCAACTCGCCCAAAAATAGGATCATGCGGGCAGTGCAAACTTGTTCGTTGACGGAAAGCATGCACTTCCGTACCCTTCCGCAATAAGGCCCTTATCTTGTCCAAGGAGACGTTGCATGCTCAACCTTCGCCGCAAGCTCTTTGCCACTGCCCTCTTATTCGCAATTGCCCCCGTCTTCAATGTCGCCCAGACTCCCAAGCCGCCGGCGGCAACTGCTGCTCCTCTTGATATCAACACCGCCACCGCCGACCAGCTCAAGGCCTTTCCCGGCATCGGCGACGCTTACTCCAAACGAATCATCGACGGCCGTCCTTACACTGCGAAGAACCAACTCGTCACCCGCGGCATTCTCCCCGAGGCTACCTACGACAAGATCAAGGACAAGATCATTGCCAGTCATCCCAAGAAGTAGCGGCCAATAAATGGCTTGAGACACGCATGACAAGCCGCGGTCTGCCTTTCTGATGGGTAAGGCGCGCCCGTTTGGGCATCTATCTTCTCCCACTAATTAGCCATTTGCACATCGGGTTCGGTGATCGCTCGCCGCCTTGAATTCGTTTAGAGTTGATGCATCTTGGTGTCTTAGCTCAACGCTGCTCTATACGACCGACGTCCATGTTCTCAAGGCCACTTCAGTCCGACCGCTCCATCCCCCGGTTCGCTTTGCTTCTCGCGGCTATCGGAACCCTGACCCTCACCGGCTGTCAGGCGATCATCACCGCGCCCGTGGCGCAGGTCCGCATCATCGCTGCCTCGCCCGACGCTCCCGGCCTCGACATCTATCAGGGTTCCACCGCGCTGGCCTACAATCTCGGCTTTGGGACCATTACCTCGTACATTCAATTCGTTCCCGGTGTCTACACCGTCAGTGCCGATTCGGCCGGGACAAAGCAGATCCTCTCCTCCTCCAAGTCCACCTACGCCGCCTCTAACCAGTACACCGTGCTCATCGGAAACTCCGCCGCCAGTCTCCAGCAAATCACCCTCACGGATCAGAGCCAGCCGGCGCCCTCTGGTCAGATCGCTCTCCGTTTCATCGATCAGGCCACGCGCATGAGCGGGAGTAGACATCTATCTCGTTCCGGGCGGGCAGAAGCTCACTTCAGTCACTCCGCTCGTTACCGGCATCGGCTTCGGCGTCAACACCGGCTACCTCAACATCCCAACCGGCACCTACAGCATCGTGATGGTCCCAACGGGAACCATTCCCGCCAGCACGACCATCGCCACCTATTCTTCCCCACAGGTCACCTACAGCGCCGGTTCTGCTCACACCATCATCCTCATCGACCAGCAAGTCGTCTCTACATCCGGCCTGCAGGTCATCACTGCCGACGACTTCGAACCCCCAGGCGCCACCAACTAGCCAAATCCTGTTGCAAATCATTCCATAGCAAAAGATGCTAATTCGCCGTGCCGGTGATCCGCGCTCGAGGCATTCTCGCGTGCGTATCTCCAACCCGCGTGTTATCCAAGGACTGCGAAAGCGGGGAAATACCCGAATTTTCTGCAAAAGTCGCGCGCCTTGAAAAAAATATAGTCAGCGAAAATCCCGCAACACGCTCCGAGGTCCCGGGTCTATTCCGAACGAAACGGACGCAGCAACAAACAAGCGACCGAAGGAAAATTCAAAGGAGCTTCATCATGAATCTCACGAAGCTTGCCCTTATCGCGACCCTCTCACTCACCACGGCAGCCATCTTCGCACAGACCTCGCAGGACCATCAACCAGCGCAAAGAAAACCAGCAGGACCGCATCGCCCAGGGCGTCAAGAGCGGCCAGCTCACCGCCGGCGAGACCTCGAAGCTGGAGCACCAGGAAGCCGGCATCAACCACGAAGAGAAAGCCATGCGCGCCCAGGACAACGGCCATCTCACCAAGGCCGACAAGTCCGTCATCAACAAGCAGCAGAACCAGGAGTCCCAGCGCATCTACCGCGACAAGCACAACGGCAAGAAAGCTTAGTGTAAAGCGTGGCCCGTGCGCCGATGAGGTGTCCAAAACGAAAGGGCCGCCGGAGGAACATCCCCGGCGGCCATTCTTGTCTATTCGACGAAAGCTAGTACCGGTAATGCTCCGCCTTGTAAGGTCCTTCGACCGAAACGCCAAGGTAATCCGCCTGCTTCTTCGAGAGCGTCGTCAGCTTCACGCCGATCTTCTCCAGGTGCAGCCGTGCAACCTCTTCATCCAGCTTCTTCGGCAGAATGTAGATTCCCACCTTGTACATATCCTTGTTCTTCCAAAGATCGAGTTGCGCGAGCGTCTGATTCGCAAAGCTGTTCGACATCACGAAGCTCGGATGGCCGGTAGCGCAACCCAGGTTCACCAGCCGCCCTTCAGCCAGCACGAAGATGCTGTTGCCGCTCTCGAACGTGTACTTGTCCACTTGCGGTTTGATGTTCAGCTTCGTCACGCCCTTCAGCGCATTCAACGGCTCCATCTGGATCTCGTTGTCGAAGTGCCCGATGTTGCACACGATCGCCTGGTCCTTCATCAGCTTCATGTGCTCGACGGTAATGATGTCCAGGTTGCCGGTGCAGGTGACATAGATATCGCCGCGTCCCAGCGTCTCTTCGAGCGTCGTAACCTCGTACCTTCCATCGCAGCCTGCAGCGCATTGATCGGATCGATCTCCGTCACGATCACCCGTGCGCCGAGCCCACGCAGCGAAGCCGCCGAGCCCTTGCCCACGTCGCCATAACCGCAAACCACAGCCACCTTACCCGCGATCATCACATCGGTCGCGCGCTTGATGCCGTCGACCAGCGACTCCCGGCAGCCGTAAAGATTATCGAACTTCGACTTCGTCACCGAGTCGTTCACGTTGATCGCCGGCACCAGCAGCTGGCCCTTCTCGAGCATCTGGTACAGCCTGTGAACGCCGGTAGTCGTCTCTTCGCTCACGCCGCGCCAATCCTTCGCAACCTCCTGCCAGCGCGTCGGGGTCTCTTGATGAATCTGCTTAAGCAAATCCTTGATGACCTTTTCTTCGTGCGAGCCCGAGGGCGAATCAACCCACTTGTCGCCTTTCTCCAACTCGACGCCCTTGTGAATCAGCAGCGTCACATCGCCGCCATCGTCGATTACCAGCTGCGGTCCCTTGCCGGCCGGGAAACTCAGAGCCTGGTTCGTGCACCACCAGTACTCCTCCAGCGTCTCGCCCTTCCACGCAAACACCGGAACGCCCGCTGCCGCGATCGCCGCCGCTGCATGGTCCTGGGTCGGAAGATGTTGCAGCTTGCCCAACGAACATCCGCACCCAGCGCAACCATCGTCTCAATTAGCACTGCGGTCTGGATCGTCATATGCAGCGAACCAGTCACGCGTACGCCAGCCAGCGGTTTGCCGGCCGCATATTTATTGCGGATCGCCATCAGCCCAGGCATCTCCTGTTCGGCGATATCGATCTCCTTGCGGCCAAAATCCGCAAGCGAGATATCCGCCACTTTATAGTCGACGGCCTTGGTTGCCGCATTAGTATCTAGTGTTGCTGTTGGCATAGAAGCCTCAATGTGTTTGGATGGTAGAAATAGCTACCGGGCAGGTAAACTCGCCTGTAATAAGACTACCAACCTCCTTCGATTAACATCAATGAAACGTCGTTCAACTTTGAAACCTCTTTAGACAGGACGAACAATGGGCCGCCTGAGTTTTGTGACAAGAATCCTGTTGAACTACGGGTCCGACAAAAACTGTCCGTTCTGCAACTCACCGAAGACCAATCTCTTGGCGCGAAAAAACCTCCTTCTTCAGCTCAGGAAATGCGAGTCCTGCGACCTCATGTTTCGATGGCCGAAAGAGACTCCCGGGTTCGCCGAGAAGTTCTATCAGAACGACTACCAGGAAGTAAGCTTCACCACCGAGCTTCCCGATGAAGCCACGCTGAATTCATTCATTGCCAATAACTTCGCTGGCTCACCCAAAGACTTCGCCGATCAGATCAGCATCCTCAAGACATTTGTGCCGGGGGGGGGCGCGTCCTCGACTTCGGCTCCTCCTGGGATATGGCGTCTACCAGGCTCAAGCAGGCCGGGTACGAAGCGTTTGGATTCGAAATCTCACGCCCGCGCGCCGAGATGGGCCGCGGCAAATTAGGCGTCGAAATCCTCGACCAACTCGAAGACCTGGAGCAAATTCCCTCCCATTCAGTCGATGGTATCTTCGCCTCTCACGTCCTCGAACATCTTCTCTCGCTCAAAGAAATTTCGAATTCTTCGCAAGGGTTCTTAAGCCCGGGGGCGTAGTCTTCATCATGGTTCCAAACTCAGGCGGCCAGAAAGCGCGAGATATGGGCATTCGCTGGCAGGCGATGATCAACGAAGAAACATACGCTTGCCCTCGAAGGCAAATTCTTCGAGAAAAACATGGCGCCATTTGGATTCGATGTCTGGGCCTTCTCCGACACCGAAAACCAGGCCACCCTCCGAAACAGAATTGATCAAAAGAGCGCTCTCTCCATCGATGGCGAGGAACTTCGGGTCATAGGCCTTCGCGTCGCGCAATAGGTGCTGCCGGTTGCGCCCTTCGTGCCACTAGGGCCAGCATCGCCGCGCCGAGGGCCAGCCCGCTCATCAGATACAGCCCGCCCGCAAAGCTCTGGGTCGCGTCCCGCAGCCGTCCTGTCGTATAAGGGCCTAGAAAACCTCCAAACGCCCCCAGCATCGTAATCATCGCAACACCACCCGCCGCCGCGGCGCCTCCAATCATGCGAGTCGTCAGCGCCCAGAACGGCCCCATCGTGCTCCAAAGCCCAATCGCCACCACCGACATTGCGCAAAGCGCGACCGGGATACTGTGCGCCTTCGCCGCCCACACAAACCCTGCGGCCGCAAGCGCCATGCACCCCGCCAGATGTCCTCGCCTCTCGTTCGTTCGATCCGAACTCCAGCCCACCAAAACAGTAAAAACTGCGGCCATAATGTAGGGCACCGTTGCGTATCGCGCAATCAAACTCGAATCGTCTCTCCCACCGTGCGCCAGTTCGCTCAGAATGAGGGGCATCCACAAATTAACCATGTAGACCCCAATCTGAATGACGATGTAAACCCCGGCCAGCAGCCACACTGCCGGCAGCCTGAAAGCATCCAGCAGACGATGGTGTTGCGCCGCACCGTACAAACTCTCAATCCCGCGCCAACTCGCCCTTCAGCCATGTTCTCTCATTCTGAGACAACCACTCCGCCGACCCCGGTCCATCCTTCAGCACAAACAGCACAGAGAATCCCAGCAACACCGTCGGCAAGCCCTCAAGCAGGAAGAGCCACTGCCACCCCTGCAGTCCGCCCACGCCATTCAGGCGAAGCAGCGCACTGAAAGGGGACCCCCAACCACGCCGGCTAATGACGTCGCCGTCATAAATTTCGCAACTGCCCGCGCCCGTTCATGAGAAGGGAACCAGAAGGTTAGATAGAGCAGCATCCCGGGAACAAATCCAGCCTCGGCTACTCCAAGCAGGAACCTCAACAGATAGAACGAAGTCGGCGATTTCACCCAGACCATGCAGGCCGAAACCAACCCCCACGAAATCATGATCCGGGCAATCCAGACCCGCGTTCCCACCCATCGCAGGATCAAACTGCTCGGCAGATCGCACAGCGCATAGCCAAGAAAAAATATCCCGGCGCCTGTGCCATACACTGTGTTGCTGAAGTGCAGGTCGCGTTGAATATCACCCGCCGCAAAACCCACATTCACGCGGTCAAGATACGCAACGATATACAACAGAAACATGTAGGGAATCAGCCGCCACGAGATCTTTGAATACAGTGTTCTCGCATCGACCGCTGTTTCTCCCAGAACCTCTGCCATCGCTCTACTCTACCCGTTCGATCGCATCCCCTGTCTAGTTCTTCTCCGCCTCCAGAAGCCTTCGCTTCCGCTCCACACCCCACCGGTAACCCGTCAGCGAGCCATCCTTCCCCACCACACGATGGCAAGGCACCACAATCGCCACCGGATTCGCTCCAATCGCCGCACCCACCGCGCGCGAGGCCTTAGGCACGCCCAGCTGTGACGCCAACTCCGAATAGCTCCGCGTCTCTCCCCGCGGAATGGCCTGCAGCGCCTTCCACACACGCTGCTGAAACGCCGTCGCTCGCACATCGATCGGAAACGTCGCGGCCAGCGGATGCTCGCCCAACTGACTCGCAACAAACGCAACCGCATCCGCGAGCCAGCCAGTATTTCCCTTCGCTGCGACCAGTTGCGCCTTTGAAAACTTTTCCCGTAACCCCGCAATCAACTCCTCGTCATCACGCCCAAACGCAATCGAGCAGATCCCCATATCAGTCGTAGCCACCAGCATTCTCCCCAGTGGGCTCGACGCCGTCGTATATCGAATCAACAGCCCAGCGCCGCCCTCTCGCATCATCCGTGGTGTCATTCCCAGAGCAGTTGTGCTCTTCTCATATAGCCTGCTGCTCGATCCAAACCCTGACTCATACATCGCCTCGGTGATCGGGGCCTTCCCCTTCCTCGGCTCCCTCACCTTGTCCTTGAATCGCTCCAACCGGGCTTCCTTCGCATACTGTCCCGGACTCACCCCGAGCACCCGTTTGAACCCACGCAGAATCGTCAGCTTCCCCACCCCAGTCGCCTTCGCAACATCGGCCAGACGAATACCCTCCTCCGCATGCTCCTTCATATATTCCGTGACCGCGGCAATCGCGCCCGCCTGCGGATCAGCCTTCGCCTCTGTTCGGTCTGGCTCGCATCGCTTGCATGGCCGATAGCCCGCCGCCTCAGCCTGCATCGGGGTAGGGAAGAAGGTCACCTGCCTCCGTCCGGGCCGTCGGCTCGCACAACTCGGCTTGCAGTAAATCTTTGTCGACTTCACCGCATAAACAAACTGGCCATCTGCTCGCGCATCCCGCTCCAGCACCTGCTGCCACTGCTTTCCGGGAAAGTAGCTGGGAATAACTATCGCGCCTTCATTTGTCTTTGCTGCACTCGTCATCGTCATTCCAGTATCCTCCCACCAGTCGCAAATCGGCACACTCCGTTTCGTTCATCCAAACTCGCAAAGCCCGAGCGTAAAATTGCGGCCATGACGCAGCGAACTTCTCTCCTCCTGATCCTCCTCGCGAACGCTCTCCATCGCCGCCCCCGCAGCCGCCCAGAACCCCACAGACCCGCCAGCATCCCAGCACGTCGTCCTGACGGTCACCGGCAAAGGCGTGCAAATCTATACCTGCCAGCAGTCCGCCACCGGCACGCAGTGGGTCTTCCAGGCCCCGGAAGCCACCCTCACCGACGCCTCTGGTAAAACTGTCGGTACCCACGAAGCCGGACCCATCTGGAAATCCAAAGACGGCAGCACCATCAAAGGCGAGCTCCTCCAGAAAAGCGCCTCCCCCGAACCAGACGCTATCCCCTGGCTTCTTCTCAAAGCCGTCGCCCCTCTGGCCCCGGCATCATCACCAAAGTTGAATTCATCCGCCGCTCCGACACCGACGGCGGCATCGCCCCTGCCATGGGTTGCGATGCCCGCACCTCAACGCCACCGCCCGCATTCCCTATACCGCCACCTACACCTTCTATTCCGCAAAACCCTGACGGCTACACTCACGGCCCCACCATTCACGGCCGTCACCACCGGCTCCTCCATGGCGATTCCAGGTGGCACCGGTACTCTTGTGCCGTCCTCGAGCACCTCATAGCTGTCCACATAAAAATTAGTCAGAATTGCATTCCCAAACGAAGTCGTAATCGCCACATCCGCAGCATCTCGCCCAGTCGCCATCAGAACTCGTCCCATCCGCGGCTCATTGTGCCGCGCATCCATCGTCATCCAGCGTCCGTCAAGAAACACCTGATACCACGCGCTGAAATCGCCCGCCCCGCTGTAAGGCCAGCGAATATCCCCCAGATACCCCGTCACATACCGTGCCGGAATATTCTGGCAACGCGACAGCGCAATCGCCAGATGCTGATAGTCCCGGCACACTCCCAATCCGCTCCACAAAAACATCCATCGCTGTCTTGGTAGGCCGCGCCGATTTATAGTTGAACGCCACCTTCTCATGCACCCAATCGCGAATCGCCGAGGCCCTCGTCCATCCTGGCGTCATCCACCCGAACAGGTCTTGAGCGATTGGCCCAAGCCGGTCCACTTCGCAGTACCGGCTGGGCAGCAAAAACTGCAACACCTCCGACGGCAACTCTTCCACCGGAGACTGCTGCGCATACGCGTTAATTGGGTCTTCCAACTCCTCCATCTCGACCACACTCGACCCACTCAGTCGGATCGCACCGGCCGGCGTTATAAACCGGGTGCATCGGTTTCCAAACACATCATGAAACTCCGACATGGCAACATCAGTCTTCGTATCACGATCGATATGCTCAACCTTCAACTCGTTACCTTCACGCACCTGGGGCTCCAGCGATGGATGCAAATGCAGCATCGCGACCACAGGGGTCGGTATCGGAAGATGAAATTGGATGTCGTACTCGCTCTTGATAAGCATCAAAGACCCTCTTCGTTACACGGCTTGCATCTTCCATAGATGCATTCCATAAGATGCATTTCGGCGATGACCGGAAGCCTGTTGCTACATCCAGGAGAGAGGCCAATATCCTAAATCACTTGCGTCGCGGCGCGATTCTAGTTTGGGTGGGCCTGATTATATCTCTTCAAATACCGGTACAAGCCGTAATATCCGGTTCGCGCGGGATAGATATCCACCGCTGGCAACGTCCAGCACGTCGCGTAGAGGAAAAGCGCGCCCACTGCCGCCCAACGCTTAGCTCCGTAAAGACGGATCGGCGAAATCGCCGCAGGCTGTTCGCCCCGGTCTACCATCAGGATCAGCAACATCAGACAAGTGGCATGGATATGGATCCACCGGCCCCAATCGCGTCCGCTGTAGAAAACCACGAGCGATCCGGCGAACGCGACACTCGCACAGACGGCGATAATCCTGGCCTCTCGCTGTGCCCCGTCTCGCAGGTATAGCATCGCCAGCGCAGCGATTGCCGGAAGCAGCGACAGTATCCCCAGCAGACCATACAAAGCAAAGGAATGATGCACCCGCGCAGCCACCATCACATTGTTATGGGCCTGCGCAAGTGACTGCTGCAGCCACGCAATCGACCCCCCGCAGATGCTGTCATCGGCAACGCCAAATGGCCCCAGCGTTCCTCCGACCGAAGAGCAGATCTTCTCTGCCATCGCCCGGTTTCCTGGGTGCAATAACACCGTGACCGCCGCAATTCCGCAAAGGATCGTCGGCCACGCCGCCACGGCCGCCGTTCGTCGCATGCTTCCTGCGTGAATCGCTACAGCCGCAAAAAAATATGGCAGATAGAACACCAACGGCTCATGCGACAACACAAGAACGACGCCCAAAATCGACAGCACAATCGCCAACTGCCAATCCCGCCATCTGGAGTACAACAACATACAGATCACCGCCGCCAGCGCGGCGAACAGCAATATCTCTTTCTTGAACCCATTCGGAGGGTCGAGCACGATGAATCCCAGGGTGGCAGGTGAGAGCAGCAGCGCAGCAACCATCCATCCCCACCGCAGCTTCTCGGTCAACCAGTACACGCACCACAGGAAAATCAGATAAACCGCGACCTGGAGGCCAAACGCGATCCAAATCAGTTTTATTCCTGTCGCCTGTCCCAGCAGCAACACCGCCTCGCCTGGGAGGCCGCGCCGGATGAAGCCAGCGCTATAGTTCGTCAGCCACTCGCCGATCGCCCAACCGCTACCCCGTCGAGCGTTCAGAAACCCATACGCCGTAGAGACCGTCGCAACGAAAAGCAGATACAAGCCAAACCATCGCCGGTAGCGTACAGAAATCGGCTCTGTGGTCATCCTTCGTTTACCCGAGGTAGCGGTCTATCCACCAAATGCTCCCAGTGTCTCACGCGTAACCAGTCCAAAAAATCAAGAGCGTTGTGGCTACTCTCGCAGGAGAACAACCACAACGCTCTTTGATTTATCCAGGATTTATCCAGATGGGCTTATTTCGTGGAGGCCAACTGAGCGGCGCCTTCCTTCAGCGCAGCAGCCTTGTCCGTCTTCTCCCACGTAAACGTGTCGCCCTTACGTCCAAAATGGCCATAAGCCGCCGTCGCCTTGAAGATCGGCTTCCGCAGGTCCAGCCCCTCGATGATGCCCTTCGGCGTCAGCGAGAAGTTCTTCCGCACCAGCTCCTCCAGCTTGGTCTCATCGACTTTGCCGGTGCCGAACGTATCGACCAGCACGCTCACGGGTTCAGCGACGCCAATCGCATAAGCAAGCTGAACCTCGCAACGATCAGCCAACCCGGCGGCAACAATATTCTTCGCCACGTACCGAGCCATATAAGCCGCTGAACGGTCGACCTTCGTCGCGTCCTTACCGCTGAACGCTCCGCCGCCATGCCGTCCCATGCCGCCATACGTATCGACGATGATCTTCCGCCCCGTCAACCCCGTATCGCCCATCGGTCCACCGACCACGAATCGCCCGGTCGGATTGATGTGGTACTTCGTGTCCTCATCCAGCAGGTTCGCCGGAATCACAGCCTGAATCACATTTTTCAGAATGTCCGCGCGCAACTCATCGTTGCCCATGTTCTCGGCATGCTGCGTCGAGATCACCACTGCATCCACTCGCACCGGCTTGTGGTTGGAGTCATACTCGACCGTCACCTGGCTCTTGCCATCCGGCCGCAGATACGACATCAACCCGTTCTTGCGAACTTCGCTCAGCTTCTCAGCCAGCTTGTGCGCCAGAGAGATCGGAGTCGGCATCAACTCCGGCGTCTCGTTCGTCGCGTACCCGAACATCATTCCCTGATCGCCCGCGCCGCCCGTATCTACACCCATCGCAATGTCGCCCGACTGCTTATTAATCGTCGAGATTACCGCGCAGGTATTCGAGTCGAACCCGTACAGCGCATTGTCATACCCGATCGCCGCGACCGTTCCGCGCACCAGGCTCTGGAAGTCCACATAGGCCTTCGTCGTAATCTCCCCGGCAATCACCACCAGGCCCGTGCAGGTCAGCGTCTCGCACGCTACCCGGCTGTAGGGATCCTGCGCCAGGCAGGCATCGAGAATCGCATCGGAAATCTGGTCGGCAATCTTATCAGGATGCCCTTCCGTGACAGACTCACTTGTAAACAAAAAACGGTCGCGTTTAGCCAAAACAATTCCTCCATTCAATACCTGCCCAGCGCTCGGCTGGACATTGTCTAACTCTCTTATTTTACCTGTCTGAGTTGACCCCGGCAAAGCGAACACCCGGCTGCTCTTACCGCTCACCCAACGGCAATATTCCGCATTGAGCGGGAGTTCAAGGCACTCGTTCTATATTTCAACCCAGCCGCGACCCCGCAACTTACGGAATCAGTCGTCCATGCAGAGCGAACTTCCACACGCTCCAGCCCAACGCCGCCAGCGAAACCAGCATCATCGCCACGCCCATCCATCGGGCGCCAGTCCTGCTTTCAGTGCCCACTCGGTTTCGCCGCACATTTTCAGCAAACTCAGCCCAGTCAGCCGCCTCGGCGCTGCCGCTGGCGCTCTCTGCTACGCTGGCCTCGAACCGCTCAATCCACGTAGCCTCATCCAGTCCAATTGCCAGCAAATAGCTGCGAACAATGCCTTTACGAAACACCCCGCCCGGCATCGCGCTGTACTCCCCAGCCTCCAGCGCTTCCAAATGGCGAGTCGCGACCTTCGTCTCCTCTGAGATCTTCTCAATCGAGACCTGACGTCTCTCCCGCTCCCATCGCAACTCGTCGCAGAATCGTTCCATTCGCTTCGTTCAACCCTCAACAGCCATGGTCAACCGCACTGCGGTGCACCGCTGGTTGTTCGCAGAATAGAAGCTGGGTTTGTCAAAGTCAAAGCCACTTTTGGGTTACGCAGGTGCCCAATCCATGTAGGAATCAGACTAGTTAGGCTGGCTTCTTGTTCTCGAACAACCTAAACTGCTCCCAGGGCCAAAAAAATCCAAAACAACAACCCAAAAAACCCAAACACTAAACCATCAACTCACACCATCTCCACCCTCTTCCCCATCCCTCCATACACCACCCTAACCCAACCCCCCCGCCCCCCCTCCCCTCGGCAGTCGTCCCGCAATCATGCTTCTTCTGCTTCGAACGCTCAGAAAGTCCAGGGCGTCACCATCGACATGATCCTCCAGAGCTACGGCATCGATCCATCAGCCTCCTGAAGCTCGACATCGAAGGGGCTGAACGCGAAGTGTTCCGCAATTCCTCCGCCTGGATAGATAAAGTCGACTCGCTGATCGTCGAGCTTCATGAGCGCATGAAGCCAGGCTGCAATCGCAGCTATTACACGGCGACCGGCGGATTCGATGCCGAATGGTCTCAGGGAGAATTTGTCTATCTCACAAGAACCGGTGGATGTTTAGAAACTCCGCAGCTCATGGAGTTGTTTGAAAGAAGTTCTACGGAACGAGCCGGTATACATCGTAATTATCGAATGCCGTTTGCTTTCGATAGTGTGACCATGCTGCCGCGAACTCCGGGCTCTGAAGAAACCACCCGAGCATATTGAAGTCTTTGCCCGTCATCCCCTGGCAGAAATGGTTCAGACTGCATCGCTCGACGATGACAACAGAGGGTCGCCAATAGCGGAGGTCCTCCGCGCTCTCGCTGCGTAGAAGGTCGGCAAGGCTGGTTGTCCTTTCGGCAGAGAGTCGCTTGAAAGGCGCGGGCGGGCCAGTTGGGCCTAATTCGTTCTGAATGATTCCAGGCAACATCCAAAGATGGGCGAATCGGCTTCCCCAATTGAGTCCGTGATTGTAGGAGAAGGACAGAGCCGATTCACTCGACGAAAACACATATACCGTCGTCGGCACCTCGTATTGAGCCAGAAAATGATCAAGCGGATCGCTCTCCGAGTGGGTTCCTTTCGTGAGCACAACGTGAAGATTTGCAGCGACAGCGCAGAGCAGAACGACCATAACTGCGGAAGCGGCAATCATCACGCGCGCCTCGAGTAGGGCTCGGTCAGAGGAAACTCTGATAATCGCCGGATAGAGGAGATCTGTCAGCAGATACGCCACGGCAAGTAGCAGTAACGCCACACTAGGATAGGCGTGATACCACCAGTCATTGTGTTGTATCGCGAATGCACCGAAAAGGGCGCCACACTGCATACCAGCAGGTTCGTCGGCGTCGTCCAATCGCGCAAAGATCTGACGAAAAAGAAAGCAAGCGATCAACAGCGCGAGCAACCAGCAGCAGATAACCGCTGTGATGCAGCGTCAACGGCAAAGTATCCATGGTTCCCAAGGGCCCAGTAAGTATCAACCAGCAACGGGAGCGTAACTTTGACGTAGAGCGGAGCGAGCCAAAAGCACCACGATCAGGAGCAGGGAGCTGGTCAGAACCAGGGCCAGAAACTCCGGCGCGAGAAGCCCGGCGAACTCCGCGAGTACGCAGAGCGAGAAACACCTCGAGCCCGACAAGGACGAGCGTGTCCTGTGGCTTCAGCCAAATGGCAACACCTGCAGCCGCGCCCAGAGCGCCCCGTTCAGTAAGGAAAGGCGGTAAACTGCGCCAGTTGCGACAGCCAGGATATACGGCAGAAGCAAGACTGAAAGGATGTGTTCGCGTTGACCGAAGTTATAGGGTCCAATGCAGAATTCAATCGCCACAATCGCGCAGATGAGAAGTCCGATCGAAGACCGATTGGTCAACGTGCCTCGCCGAAGTATCCGGAGACACCATGCAACACTGCCGACAATGATCAGCCCCATCACGCAGTCGAAGAAAAAACACTGGAGTCCCATGTGGCCAATCGCGCCAACAGAACCGGCAGGGTGGAAAACCAGATGATCAAGGGAGGACTGGCCTCGGTCAAATGTGGTCCGTAGGGTTCGATCCCAGAAAGCACTCGTTGTGCCTCAAAGAGATAGGAAGACTGGTCGTGCCCTGGACGTGCAGTGAAATATGGTGTGAGAACACAACCGAAGATAACGAGTGCCCCG
The DNA here is from genome assembly GCA_963774735.1 of uncultured Acidobacteriaceae bacterium. Lineage (GTDB taxonomy): Bacteria > Acidobacteriota > Terriglobia > Terriglobales > Acidobacteriaceae > Edaphobacter. Next base: position 69,125 of record CAVZGJ010000023.1, read on the forward strand.
CACACGAGAAAGGCAACAAGCAGAGTTGTCGGAACAGTATTCTTCCTGTGAGCTTCGATAGGTTCCCTTAGGGTCGTCATAGCGCTGAAAGCCCCTTCGCCATCTCTTGACCAAGCCGAACGCTCTCCGAGATTCCCCGGTCTTCGGGGTAATAAAAACAGGTATCTGCGATCTGCAGCCCCAGAATTGGAGTTTGCACTGCCGGGATCTTGGCCGCGAATCCAGGTTCACAAACCGGCTGCGCATACCGTAGACGCGCAACATGCTCAGCAACAATGTCCTCGCGCGTCAGCTTCGGGTTGATTCGTTGCAGGTACCCAAAAGCCTCATCCAGAAGCTGTCTGATCGGTCCAGCTGAATTTAATATTGTTATTTGGCATGTAGTACGGCACATAGACCACAGCTTCACCGCCTGCAGGCCTAAGGTTTGAAAATTCAACAATCCCCGGAATAGCGATGTCGGGTTCACTTACATTGACCCAGAAGTGGGGACTGATCGACCGCTTCAATTTGAATACCAGACAGCAAACGCCCATATTGGCAATGGACTCGTACCGGGCTCTCCAATCCGCAGGCAGGTCCGGCACCATTGCCGAAATAAGCGGAGTCGGTATCGTGCATATAACGGCATTCGCCTCCATGACCCCCTCGGGAGTGGCCACGCCAGTCACCCGGCCATCTTCAACGAGCACTTTTTGCACAGCGCACCGCACGCGAATTCGACCGCCCAACTGCTCAATCGATGAGCAGAGAGCATCCACCAGCGTCTGGCTGCCACCTTCGATGTACCCGAGTTCTTCCTGCATCATCGATCTGCGAGAACGTCCAATCCGCTTGATTCGAGTCCATATCCACGCCGCAGAGACGTTGTCCGCATATTCGTAAAACTTCAACGCAAACAACGGCTTCCAAAGCCGGTCATACACCTCGGTCCCGCACCATCGCGTAATCCAGGAGCGTGCTGATTCCGTTTCAATCGAATCCCATCGGTCGCGCCGGACCGATAGAAACGCGAACAAACCATATCTCAATCGCGAGATAAAACTTATCTCGTTGAACTTCAGCAGCGCAATCGGGTTTCCCCAGTCGTGCAATCTTCCGCCAGTAAAAATTCCCATGGACGTGGCTCGCCACCGCATCAGGTCTCCGATGCCCAGTTCGTCCAGAAGCGACATCGTCGCTAGATCGCTCTTGCATACAAAATGGTAAAAACGCTCGATCGATAGTCCATCCAGGTCGAAATGAGCAGCCATCCCCCCGGGTTCGGGGGCTGCCTCCAAAACTTCGACTTCGTGTCCAGCTTTCAGGGCGTGAAACGCAGCAGCGAGACCCATTGCTCCTGACCCTACAATCACAACTTTAGCGATAAGGCACCCCAGGGAACGTTAGGAGTTCATATTGGTTGACACTCAAAAGATAACAGGCGCTGGGTGCCTCCTGGAATTTTCCAACTTGTTAACCACTTCGCTTCCGCGCTAGAAATCGAGCGCCACGTTGGAGTAGACAGGATCGCGGAAAGTTGTCTTCAGGGCTTCTTCCAGCGGCGTCGCACGTACACCGAAAATCCCCGGCCAGTCGATGACTTCAAAGACATCCGGCGTCACCAATGCCTCAAGCTGCTTGATCGTAAACGCCGGGTTCTTGTCGAAGATCGCATTGGCCTTCAGCATGCCCCAAAAGACCCCGTAAGGGACCTTTCGGATGTGTGCCTTCGCGCCGGTAGCCTTCTTCACTGCTCGGATCAGATCGATATAGGTGATTCTCTCCTGCCCAGTGATGTTGTAGGCGCCCGTGATCTCACTCCCAAGTGCCGAAGCAATAATGGCGGAGAAGTCGCCGGCATACAAGGGCTGACGAATATAGTTGCCGTCGCCTGGTATTGGAAAAACTGGAACTCTCTGCATGAAGCGGGCAAGCCAGCCGACGTGTTTTCGGTCAAACCACCCGAACATCAACGTCGGCCGCAAGACGACCTGTTTGATCCCTGAGGCCGCCGTGAGCGCCTCCTGCGCCTTCTTGGTCTCGGTGTAGTCATCCACGGCCATTGAGTTCACCACTGAGGAAGAGATACTGACCGCATACGGTACCTTCTCGCGAAGCGCAGCTTCCAGAAGTCGCTCGGTGGCCCGGATGTTGTTGCGAACGAACTCCTCTGGATAGAGACCACCAATCTGCGCGTGGCCGATCACAAGATGAGTGCACCCCTTCAACTCCTCCTGCCATGGACCCGCCTCCGCAAGATCCGCCTCGACAACTCGGATCTCACGGTGAAGCCGGCGAAGAGTAGCTGTGTTCGTTGGATGTTTATCTAGCGCGACAATCTCACCGATGCCGCTTCGCTCGAGAAGAGGAATAAGATTCTGGCCGACAAGCCCGGCTGCCCCTGTTACAACAATTTTCTTTGCAGACATATCTACAACCTATCTACCAGTCTTGGATCTTGTCCACAAATCTCGGCTCATTACCCATCGCCGCCAGCGCCGGAACACTGAGAGGTTCACTGGCAGGTCCAACGAATCTTTTCTTTGACGCCTCCGACCGGCAGTGGCTATCATCGTGGTTGATCCGCGTGATGAATACTCTTCAGCTTCTCCTGCCAGACGCAAACCCTCCGGCTGCGCCCATTGGAAGCCGAAACAGCCAGTGGTGACGAAAGAGATCGAGTGCGACTTCCCTTTCCCGAACGCATTCCGTTTGTAAAGACCTTCTACTTAGCGCTGCTGCTTTGTGCCATTCAAATGGCTCAGGGGACGCAGCCGCTTTTCTCGCTGGGCTGTCTTTTCTTTATCCTCGTGTCTGTCGTTGCTTTCAACGTGGGTGGCGGCTTTAGTCGGCCATCTGGCGGCTACATCTTTTTTTTCGCTACACTGTCGGCCATCATCGGGTTTGTCTGGAAAGCCGTCCTCGGGGAGCCGGCCGACTCGAATCTCCAGAACCCCATTTTGACCATAGGCGCCTATTGTGGCTGTATTGTCATGATGCTTTTCGCCGTCTTCCTCAGCACCAAATTGAAGACGAAACGCGCTCTGTTGGCAAAGATGGTTACCGACGCAAACATGCAGACGGCTACCGTCGGATGCCTGATCGCCGGAATTGTGCTCTTCGTGATTGGTCCGTTGCTCCCGGGTGGGAACGGTTCGTTCATAAGCGCAATCAACCAGATCAACCGGTTCTTCCCCATGGCGATCATCCTCGGCGTGATTCACACGATTCGGCGAAGTGGGGGAACCCGTAGCATCAGCCTGCCGATCCTGCTCGCTGCCGGGTTTTCGATATCGATCGGAATATTGGGTTTCTCCAAAGAAGGAATGCTGACCCCATTCCTCTGTTGGATTGTTGCTGCTGCCTCGCAGCGTTACAAAGTGACGCGTACCCAAATCGTCTGTAGCGTCCTGGCGACCGTCTTCATCTTCCAATACCTGGTTCCGTACGCGCAGTATGGAAGGTCCTACAGGGGGGAGTCCGATGCCGGAAACCTCAACATCTCAATCTCTCTGCTCTCAAACCTCGGATATGTGCGGGAGCAGTACCTGGAAGACTCCGCCAATACCTACGACGAGAGCAGCGGCTACGGCTACTACAACGACCCACAGGGGTTCTTCGATCGTCTTCAGATGATCTCGATTGACGACGCTCTCATCGAGCACACCCGTCAGTTTGGCGCCTTCGGTCTCTACCCGCTCGTCGCCAGTTTCGAGAATCTCGTCCCTCACATCATCTGGAAAGATAAGCCGAACGTCTTCTTTGGAAACGTCTTCGCGCACGAGATCGGCATGCTCTCGGATGAAGACACCAGCACCGGAATCTCTTTTTCCCCGGTTGCAGATGCGTACCACATGGAGGGCTGGCTGGGGGTCTTTGTGGTTGCCCCGCTCATGTGGCTTCTTCTCTTCACCGTCTTTGACTCGCTCTGCGGTGATGTTCGCAAGTCGCCCTGGGGTCTGCTCGCCATCGTCACCTTCGGCCATACCGCCCCGGAGGGGGGTCTCGGCGTAATTGCTTATTTGGTGGGCTACACAGTCTTCGCCATCGTCCTTGCTGCGGTCATGGCCGCCTACCTTATGCCAGTCCTTGGCACCCTGTTTATCGGCCCGGAAGGCATTCAGATTCGTCGGGGTGCCGCTATTCGCAGCATTCCGAGCCGGGACACTCCTCTCCCTGCTCCTGAAAGCTGATCCTCCACAGCTTCGAGCTCCGGTCTCCCCGTTCATCCGCTCATCCATACGCCGACCTTCAGCTATTCTGGCAGGGTGACTCGCAGGGAAGGGGACTGTTTGGATGGATAGGGCCTATCGATGGGCGGTGCCCGTCATTGCACTCTGGCTTTTTGTTTGGATTGTGATCTCCTGGGCGGGGGTGCAGGATGATGCCTTCATCCATCTCAGGTACGCTGACAACCTCTTCCGAACGAATTCCATCACCTACGACGGCGTCCACCCAAACTACGGCGCCTCGAGTCTTCTTTACGTCTACCTCCTGTCTCTGCTTCGAGCCCTCACCTCCTCGCCGAATCTGCCCCGTATCGTCTCGAGCTGCGCCCATCTCCTGCTCATCGCCGGTTTGGGCCTCCTGTTTCTACGGGCGATACCGCGCCGATCTCATCTTGCCCGCCTCCTCGGTCTCATCACGCTCGTTCTCTTCGTCGCGCCTTCCGCCGTTCGCTGGCTCGACGATGGCATGGAGACCGGCCTCGCCCTGTGTTTCGTTGCTCTCATCTGTTGGGTTGTCTTTCGCCAGACGATCAGGCCCGCTATCACCGGCCCGCAGTACGCCGCATGCGTGATATTGGGCTTCTGCTCCGTTCTCTTACGTACCGAACTCATCCTTTTGTGCGGTTTGTCCTTCCTTATTCTTGCCTGGGACCGTCTCGTCAAGGACAGGGCAACGAAAACCCATCAACCGCTCAAAGCCGTCGTCAGCTGCAGCCATCTTCTGTTGGGAGGCGTTCTCGCTCTCGCTTACATCCGTATCAAGATGCACGTCCTGCTTCCCGATACCGCCTTGGCAAAGTCCTTAGGCGAGCCCGCGTGGGGCGTGACCTTGTATGTCACGTCGAAGGTCTTCGCAGGCGCGCTCTCCTTCGGAGTAGGAATGTTCCTCTTCTGGCTTCTGACCCTCTTCTTGGTGCTGCGATCCCATCGCTTCACCATGCCGGTCTTTCTTGCCAACTCCGTCTTCCCGATCTTGCTGTTCCTCGCGGCCTTGCGTGGCCAACAGGTCCAGGGATCCCGCTATTTTGCCTGGACACTCTGCTTCTCCATTCTCTGGAACATCCTCGAGACAGGTCGCTCTTCCCCCATCCGCGAAGAAAAGATGCCAGGGCAAGGGCTGGCTTACTGCTTTTTAGCGTTCCTTCTTCTCGCGATGCCCTACGAAGCTCGAGCTATGTACCCCATGCTCACGTCCCGCGCGACTCTCCTCAAACAGTTTGAGTCGGATGACCTCAAGCGCTTTGAAGGCAAACGTGGAGTCGCCGTCGACATCGGTTACATCGGCTATTTCTCAGGAGCTGACATGTGCGATCTCGCAGGCTTGGTCAACGGAAGAGAGAAGGCCCGCGAGACCGCGGCGGAGCGCATGGCGGGCTGCGTCGCAACCCACCCCGACTTCTTCTTCCTGGACGCGGCAACCATCAGTGATCTTAGTTCGCTCGTGTCCTTCAACGACTGGCAGGTCTGTTCCTCCTACGACTTCAGAAATGTAAACTCCTCCAATCGCCACTACCTCATCGTCCCCCAGGCCAATGCTTCCGAGGTATGCAGAGAGGTCACTCACTCCGTTCCCTCGGAAATCCGGGACATCTCCCACTGACAATTCCTCCGCCTGGCATGTCTCGCTCGTCCAAAAGAGGCATCACCAAACCAAACGGCTGACTGATCAAAACTGTCCGTCTGCTTTATGGCCTACCATCGTCTTAAATCTGTAATACTCTGAACTATCGTTACAAATGTGTGTTAATCCTCTTAGCAATGGCCCAGTTGCGCCCTATCCCGTCTAGTATCAACAAGGCCCTGGAGGCGGCCCTTCTCCTCGCAGCCGCCCTCTTCTTCGCCCTTCACGCCCTCCACCTCAACGCCGACTTCCCCAACCACTCACCCTGGATGGATTGGGCGAAATACACCGACGAAGGCTGGTATGGGGATGGGGCCATCCGCCACTTCCAGCGCGGCCATTGGTATGTTCCGGGTGACTTCAACCCCGCGGCCGCCTTACCCATATGGCCTCTGCTCGAAGGCGCCCTCTTTCGCTTCACCGGAGTCAGTCTGGTCGCCGCCCGCGCACTCACCGTAGCCATCTTCGGTCTTATCCTCCTTGTTTCCTACTTCCTCCTGCGCCGTTGGAGAGATATCTCCCCCGAATCCCCCCGCGGAACCGCCGCTCTCGCCCCCGCAACAGCCGTACTTCTCCTCGCCGTCAGTCCTTTCTGTTACGTCTTCACCCGCATCGCCATCCTCGAGCCTCTCCTCATTCTCTTAACCCTCCTCGCGCTTCTAGCCGCCTCCTACGCTCGTCCGCCAGAGTCAGGAATCGCTGCCGCTCTACGCCACGCTTTCCCCCTCGTCGCTCTGAGTCTGCTGGTCCCCCTCATGGTCCTCACCAAGACCACCGCGATCTTTCTGCTCCCCGCCATTGCGTGGATCCTCTGGGCCCGCGCCGGATACCGGCTACGCCCCTTCCTTCGCCTCTCCCTGCCTGTCGCAGCTCTCGCCGCTACCGTTTGGCTCGGATATTACCTTTTGCTCGTTCGTCCCTACTTCCTCCCCGACTATCGTTACCTCTTCAGTGCCAACGCCTACACCGGAATCACCCCGTCCACGTTTCTTCTTGTTCTCGGCAAGACCGTCGCCGATGGCCTCTGGATCGGCAACATCCTCTATCCAGTTGCCCTCCTCACCGTCGTCCTGATCTTCCTCTTCGGCCCTGGCCTCCTTCGCAACCCACTCGTGCCCGCGCTTCTCCTGTGGGCCGCTGGCTATGCCGCGTTCCTCGCTTATCACAACAATCTCCAACCCCGCTATTACCTCGTCATCGCAGTCCCACTCACTCTGCTGATCCCCGTCGTCTTCTCCAGTCTGTTGAACTCACCCGCACGCGGCCCCAGCATCACTCAACCCACACTCCGTCGCGTGGTCCTTACCTCCGTTGCCGCCGCCCTGGCCGCGCTGACAGTTACCGATGCCCGCCAGACTCTCCACTACGTCAGCGCCCCCGACTACACCTTCTCAGGCGCCGCCGACCATATCCGTCAGATCGTCTCCTCCGACCGCAGCCACAACCCGCTCATCCTCTCCATCAGCGGCTCCCAACTCTCTCTCATGACCGGCCTGCCGTCGATCTGCGATGACTTCGGCACCATGGAGCTGCCCGTTCGTGTCCAGGCCTATCGCCCCGGCTGGTACGTTACCTGGAACCAGGTTGACGACGACAAGATGGACGCCCTCACTCCCCTTTACCATCTTCAGCGAGTAGCCTCCTTCCCCACACTCGACGACCCCGAGCGCAACCTCCTCATCCTCTATCGCCTCGATCCCACCACCTCCGGCACACCCCCACAACGCCACCGCCGCAAACCCACCATCCCCCGCCTCCTCCAAACCAACTTCGGCCAGCCCCCCAGCCCACCTCAGTTCGAACAATAAAACAGTCCTACCGCGGCGCATTCATCAGCGAAAACTGCTGCTCTACCAGCACCCCAGTCGCCACCACGTTCCCATCCTTCATTCCCACCGCAAACCGCCACTTCTTTACCGCTTCTACTGCGCTTGCGTCCAGCCCATAACCAAGCGGCCGCGACACTGCAATCCGTTGTGGAACCCCATTCGCATCCACAACCAGCCGCATCTGTACAGCTCCCTGCACCTTGTCCCGCTGCGCAAACGACGCGTACTTCGGCTCCACGTCATGCTCCACCTTAGGTGCCGTCACACCCTTCCCCTGGTCCGCCGTTCCATACATCGGATAGATCGTCTGCCCGCTCAATCCATCCATTGGCCACGCCAGCGATGGGTCAAAATAATGCCTCCAATAGTCCGGCATAGCTCGCTGCAGCCCCGGATCGATCCCCACTGCAAACATCGCCGTAAACGCCTTCTCCAGCCTCATCGCATCGCCTGGGTCTTTCACCATCATCCGCATCTTTTCGTCGTTCATCGGATGCCGCTGAAACTCGTGATTATCCGCGTTGTACCGAATCGCCACCCGAACCCCATCCAACTCAATCTCTCCCTCCCCTCGCCGCTCCACCTTCAGCACATTCACCGCAGCCACCGTCCAATCGCCAGCCTTGGGTGCACCAGCCACGCGGCCCTCCGAGTCGATAACTGAGGTCGTTTGCGAGATAGAAACCCCTCAAAAACAATGCTTTACCCACCATCGTCCCAGCCAGTTCCATCTCTTTATCGACAGAAACCGCTCCCGTTGCGACAACCTGCCCAAACGCCATCCCGGCTCCGAGCGCCATTACAGCCAAAACCCGTATCCCCAAGCCCGGTCTCATGCCCCCGAGACTACCAAAACCCACCATCCTGACCGCCCTTCTTCGTTGACTTCTGCCCAAAAGGCCGTTATTCTTGAATCTCGCGCAGTCTCGCGTCTGTACGTCTGTGTGCCCTTCGCTCTCAGGCCAGTCAGGCACCCGAGGCATCCGTGATGGATCCACTGGGGAGCAGCTTTCATCATCAGCCGCCCCTGAAGCACCCATCCCATAGGTCTGTGCGTAGTCCCGGGTCATGCGGTCGTTCTCCGCGCGTTGAGAAGAGAAAAATCCTCTTCCTTCGTCACGCCGACCTGCCTTGGCTAGTTCCACCTTTTGCTTTTTGCAGTGAACAGTAGTTTTTGCACCACCCATTTAGCACCAGTTTCTTCCGAACCACGCCGAACAAGGAAGACGGCAGAATCAAGGAGTAGCTCAGAAATGTCCACTACGATCCCGAGCGGCAAAGACATCAAGCGCAAGTGGTTTGTGCTCGACGCGTCCGGAAAGACTCTCGGCCGCCTCGCCACCCAGGCCGCCAGCGTACTCGCAGGTAAGCTCAACCCGCTCTACACCCCCTACATCGATATGGGCGACCACGTCGTCATCATCAATGCCGAAAAGATTGTTCTTACCGGCCTCAAGGCAGATCAGAAGCTCTATCGCCGCTACACCGGCTTCCCCGGCGGTCTCCGCGAAGAGTCCTTCATCAAGCTCCTTGCTCGCCGGCCTGAAGCCATCGTCGAGCAGGCCGTCAAGGGCATGCTCCCCAAGTCCAAGATGGGTCGCCAGATGGCCACCAAGCTCAAGGTCTACAAGGGCGCGAATCACCCGCACCTCGCCCAGCAGCCCGTCGCCATGGACTTCCATGCCTCCAACGCGCCGAAGGTGCTCACCTCCAAAGTGATGGTGCCGACGCACCCCCACCAGGAGCACCAGAAGCTCGAAGGCTAAGCGCGCAGTCGTGAAGTTTTGTTTTAAGGGCACAGTTTCAACGTGCCGCATATGACACAAAGATTTTAGGTAGGTCCGGGCTTTAGCCCGGACATCTACGGAACCAAAAGCGACGGGGCTTTAGCCCCTGAGGTACAAGTTCAAGGAGCACCATGGCAGATCTGATTCAGTACTACGGAACCGGCCGTCGCAAAAGCTCGATCGCACGCGTCTTCCTGCGTCCGGGCAGCGGCAAATTCACCGTCAACGGCAAAGAGTCCGACGTCTACTTCGTCACCGCCCAGCAGCGCGCAGCTGCCAAGCGGTCCCTCGGCATCGCCGGCATCGAAGAGACCTTCGACGTCATCACCACCGTCAAGGGTGGCGGAGTCATGGGCCAGGCAGACGCCGTCAAGCTCGGCATCGCCCGCGCCCTCATGGAATTCAACCCCGAGCTCCGCAAGGCGCTCAAGGCAGAAGGCCTCGTTACCCGCGATTCGCGTGGTAAGGAGCGCAAGAAGTACGGCCAGAAGGGTGCTCGTGCACGCTTCCAGTTCAGCAAGCGATAGAAAAAGCCTCTCAGCAAAGTCCTTTGCTGTTGCTTTTCTTCTCTTCCAGAACAGGCCCACACAGTTGGAATGGGTGCCGGACATTCTCCGGCGCCCATCGCATCACCCTCACGTCTTCGGCCAAAAGCCGCAGCCTGAGGCAAGGAGTTAAATCTCCCTTACGAGGGATCAATCCAGGCCCCGGTGCTCACACCCCGCAAGCCTTAACCAAGGAGCTACATTGGCAAACATAACCATGAAAGAACTGCTCGAAGCTGGCGTTCACTTCGGGCATCAGACCAAGCGCTGGAACCCCAAGATGAAGGAGTACATCTTCGGCGAGCGCAACGGCATTTACATCATCGACCTTCAGAAGACCCTCAAGATGTTCAAAGAGGCATCGAAGTTCGTCACCGACCTCACCTCCACCGGTAAGCTCATCCTCTTCGTCGGCACCAAGCGCCAGGCGCAGGACGCGGTCGCTGAGGAAGCCACCCGCGCAGGCATGCCCTACATCAACAGCCGCTGGCTCGGTGGTCTTCTGACCAACTGGATCACCGTGCAGAAGTCGGTCAAGCGCCTCACCGAGCTCGACGATATGTCGACCGACGGCCGTTACGAGCTTCTCACCAAGAAGGAAGTCATCAAGCTCGAGCGCGAGCGCAAGCACCTGACGACCAACCTCGCCGGTATCAAGACCATGAAGCGCCTGCCCGACGCCATCTTCGTTATCGACTCGAACAACGAAGCCATCGCCGTCGCAGAAGCCCGCAAGCTCGGCATCCCGGTCGTCGCCGTCGTCGACACCAACTGCGACCCGACCGTTGTCGACTACGTCATCCCCGGCAACGACGACGCCCTCCGCGCCATCCGCCTCTTCACCACGAAGATCGCTGATTCGGCTTACGAAGGCGTCCAGATGGTCTCTGACAAGGCCTTCAGCGCCGAGGTCGCCGACGTCACGCCGACCGAGGTCTCCTCGTCGTACATCGGTGAAGACGGTGAGTTCGAGGGCGACATTCAAGCCGCCGCCGAGCCCGCCGCAGTTGCTGAAGAAGACGAAACCGTCGACCTCGAAGCCGTCCTTGGCGGAAACATCCGCAAGGCCCCGGCCGCAGCCTCCGAGCCCGACGCCGAGCCCGAGTCGATCTCCGCACAGGCAGCCGTCTAAGGCAGTCACGAACACTCACTCAGTGGAGCGTGGCAGCCCGCGAAAGCGAATTCGGCGCCACGCTCTTTCTGCGTCAATGACTCGTTAACACTCACACTGCATCATCAACACAAGGATTGGAATCATCATGAGCGATACCGCCGTAAAGATCGACGCAAAACTCGTCAAGGAACTCCGCGAAAAGTCCGGCGCCCCCATGGGCGACTGCTTAAAAGCGCTGCAAGAAGCTAAAGGTGAGATGGAGGCTGCCTTCGTCGTCCTCCGCAAGCGTGGCATGGCCTCGGCCGCCAAGAAGGCCTCCCGCACCACCAATGAAGGCGCGGTTGGAACCTACATCCACGCAGGCGGCAAAATCGGCGTCCTCCTCGAGCTCAACTGCGAGTCCGACTTCGTAGCCCGCACCGACGACTTCCAGGAGCTGCTCCGCGACATCGCCATGCACATCGCCGCCGTCGACCCGCGCTTCGTCAGCCGCGAAGACGTCACCGCCGCCGACCTCGAGCGCGAGAAGGATGTCTATCGCGCCCAGGCCGCAGCCACCGGCAAGCCAGCCAACATCATCGAAAAGATGCTCGAGGGCAAGCTCGCCAAGTTCTACGAAGAGTTCTGCCTCCTCGACCAGCCTTTCATCAAGGAAGCATCGCAGACCATCGGCCAGCTCATCGCCTCGAAGGTCGCAAAGCTCGGCGAGAACATCAGCGTCCGCCGCTTCGCCCGCTTCAAAGTAGGCGCACCCGAGTGGACCGTAGCCCAAACCAAAGCCGCAGGAACCGAAGAAGCTTCCGCCTAGTTCCAACTTCTCCTCAAACTCCAAAGCCCGGGCCAACAGCCCGGGTTTTATTCTTCGAGAAAGAAATCAAATCAATCGTTTTAACCGAATAAGTGTTCAGAGGATTCTCCCACTACTCCCCGCGCCCGCCGAAGATTTTGCAGGAAAGCGATCCGCCCACCCACACAACCCACCCTCCGATGATTTAACCTTCCTAAGCACGCCATCCTCCCCATGGAAGTGCTGCCATGAACCGATTCCTTCCGGCCCACAGTCTTCTCACGGTTACAGCCCTCATCCTATTCACAGGTTGCGCGCTCAACTCTGCCAAATCCCCCACCACAACCCTCCCGGGCCCGACCCCCACCGCCCTGCGCGGCAGAGTCATCGGCGGTCAGCAGCCTGTCACCGGATCCGCCATTCAGCTCTATGCCGTCTCCGCGGCAGCCGACGGCGCTTTCTCCACCTCTCTGCTCTCAAACGCCGTAGCCTCCGATAGCGGAGGCAACTTCACCATCACTGGGGCCTACACCTGTCCCTCCGCCTCCTCGCTCGTCTACATCACCGCCATCGGAGGCAATCCCGGCCTCTCTCCCGGAACCAGCAACCCCGCCCTCGCCCTCCTGACCGCTCTCGGCCCATGCGGCTCTCTCTCTGCCTCCACCTTCATCGTCATCGACGAGCGGACCACCGTAGCCGCGGTCTCCGCTCTCGCGCCCTTCATCACCTCCGCCGCCGCCATCGGTTCCTCGCCCACCGACTCCGCTGGCCTCTCTGCTGCCTTCACCCTCGCCGCCTCCCTCGTCGACCTCTCCACCGGCGCCACCCCCGGCCCCTCGCTCCCCGCCGGTGCCACTGTCCCCACCTCTCAGCTCAACACTCTTGCCAACATCCTCTCCGTCTGCGTCAACTCCGCCGGAGGCGTGGCCGGCGACGCAACCCCCTGCGGCAATCTCTTCTCCGCCGCCACTCCATCCTCGTCTTCACCGCCCACCAACACCCTCGCCGCGCTTCTGAACATCGCCCGCGATCCCCTCCGCAACGCCGCCGCACTCTTCGCCCTCACCGTCCCCACCGCTCCCTTCCAACCGCAGCTCGCCTCCGCCCCTGCCAACTGGATCCTCACTCTCTCCGGCAACGCCCCCACGCCGCTTCCGCTCGGTTGCACGCTCGCCCTCTCAGGCTCCGCCGTCTTCACCGACTACACCACCGAGCAGCCCGGTATCTGCCGCACCCTCCTCCCCTCCGATCTCCCCCAGCCCTACGCCACCGGCGACGCCAATAACAGCTCAACCGTAGTCCCCCGTCAGAACGGCCAGTTGCCCATCGTTCCTCCCGGCTTTAAGGTCACCCTCTACGCCACCGGCCTGGGCAACGCCCGTTATCTCCTCACTGCCGCCAACGGGGACATCCTCCTCGCCCAGCAAGGCACCGGTACAATCACCGTCTTCCGCGGCGTCAACTCCAGCTGGCGCCGCCATCAGTCAGAGCACCTACGCCACCGGCCTCGATCAACCCTACGGCCTGGCCTTCTACCCCTCAGCCGCCGCACCGCAATACCTCTACGTCGGCGACCAGACCGCCATCCTCCGCTTTCCCTACGCCTTGGGAGACACCACTGCCTCGGCTCCCCCCACAACCCTCGCCACCGATATCCCCGGCGGCGGCGCCCACATCACCCGCTCACTCGTCTTCACTACCGAGTCCACCCCGCGGCTCCTCGTCGGGGTAGGCTCCGCAAGCAACCTCACCAACACCGACACCAGCAACATCGAATACCATCGCGCCAACGTCCTCGCCTACTCCCCATCCGGCGTCTTTCAGAGCATCTACGCCTCAGGAACCCGCAACCCCGTCGGCCTTACGCTCGATCCCTTTGGCAAAGTCTGGATCTCCGTCAACGAGCGCGACGATCTCGGCGACAATCTCCCCGCCGACTACGTCACCCACGTCACCGAGAATGCCTTCTACGGATGGCCCTGGTACTACAACGGCCCCAACCCCGACCCCCGGCTCCCCCTCAACCATCCCGAACTCGCCGCCCAGACTGTCATCGGAGACACGCTCCTTCAGCCCCACTTCGCTCCCCTCCAGATAGCCTTCTACACCGGCGCCCAGTTTCCCACTCCTTATCAGGGTGATCTTTTCGTCGCCTCCCACGGCTCCTGGAACAAAGCGGTCCGCGGCGGTTATGAGCTCCTCCGCGTCCGTATCTCCAACGGCGTCGCCACCGGTGCCTACGAAGACTTCATGACCGGGTTCGTCAATCCCGATGGAACCGTCTGGGGACGCCCCGCAGGAGTCTGCGTCGGCACCGACGGAGCCGTCTACGTCGCCGACGACACTGCCAACGCCATCTGGCGCATCACCTATATCGGTTCCTAGACTGGACCAGCTTCGTATGCACGACCCGGATGCTATCTTTGAAATAACCCCAAACCCCGGATGATGACTAACTGTGAGGGTCAGGGCGTAGGAAGCAATCTTGCAACGTCGGACGTAATTATCCCCATAACCGGATACGGGAAAAAAGAAGGGCCGCCTGTCCTTCCTCTCCCCACAACCGAATCAAGGAGAAGAACGATGTCACTCTTTCGTACAAAGCGGTTCAGCGTAGTGTTGGCAGGATTGATGGCCTTCGCCCTCGCGATTGGCTTGCAGAGTGCTTTTGCACAAGACGTGGCGCACATATTCAGCGGCGTCGTGAAGAGCGTCGACAAAGGTACCAAGACATTTGTCGTCAAGGGCGCTGACGGCACCGAGCAAACCATCAAGTGGACCGACAGCACAGCCGTCAAAGGCGCCAAGGACACCGGCAAAGGCGTCGAGAAGGGCAGCGTAGACACCTACCTCGGTGCCAAGAAGGGCTCCCAGGTCACAGTCGAATACACCGAGAAGGCTGGCGAAAAGACCGCAACGGGAGTGAAAGACGCCAGCAAGGCCACGGCGAAAGCAGTCACGCAGTAAAGCAAAAGGGGCGCAGCCGAAGCTGCGCCCGTCGCAAAACCTGCCTTACTCCCAGCGCGCTGTTGCCTGCGCTGCATCCACAATCTGATGAGCCTTGTCGACGTGCCCAATCGCCCGGTCGCGCAACCCACGAGCCTGCGGCACATCTTCAGCCTTCGCCAGATCATTATGCGCCGCCCAAAGCAGTTCCTTCGCCTTCCTGAAGCGATCATGCGGGCTCAGGTGCGTGTCAATCGTGAATGGATCATTCAATCCCTTGCCATCGTCAATCGCGGCCCGCTTGATCTCATCGATCGCAGCATCGATCTGCCGGATCGCCTCGTTGTCATCATGCCGCACCGCTTCCCACGCCCATCCATCGTTCAGATAGTGCCGTGCCGCGCGCAGATCGCTGAGCGCATGCAGATAATGCGGGTGTGGTCCCGGGACCTCCTGGGCCTGTACTGTGGGTGCCGCTGCCATCGCCAATCCAGCCGTCAAAGCCATCAAACGAAACTTCATCAACATCCGTATATCTCCTTAGGGCCGATTCTTTCCAGCCCGCAAACTCCTGTACACGCGTTGTCCTTCAAAGTTGCACGAAATTGGATGACGCCAAAGTTGCAGAAAGAGAACTCAGTGTCCGCTGAACTCACTACAACTCTCCACAGATACCTCTCTTGACAACGAACGCACTCGCCAGGCACCTCCGTCACGAACCAACCCCAGCCGTCCCGCCCCACCCCACACACCAGGCAGGACCCTGTAGACCTCAAGTCCAGACTTAACTCACCTATTCCGAATACTTTGCGCGCTTTCAGGGTAGGGAGGGGGTACCCCCCGCGGATTAAGCCATATCGCCCGAATCGCCTACCAGCCATGCGATACTAACCTCAGACATGTACAAAAGAATCCTCCTCAAGATCTCAGGAGAAGCCCTGGCTGCAGGCAAGGGTTTCGGCATCGACGCCGTCTTCATCCACAAAATTGCAGCAGAGATCGCCGCAGTTCACGCCCTCGGCTGCGATGTCGCCATCGTCGTCGGCGGAGGCAACTTCTTCCGCGGCGTCGCCCAGCAGGCCATCGACATGGACCGCGTTGCCGCCGACCACATGGGCATGCTCTCCACCGTCATCAACGCCATCGCACTCCAGGACGCCATCGAGAAGCTCGGCCTCCACTGCCGCGTCATGTCCGCCATCGAGATGCACGAGGTAGCCGAACCCTACATCCGCCGCCGCGCCATGCGCCACCTCGAGAAAGGCCGCATCGTCATCTTCGCCGCCGGCACCGGCAATCCGTTCTTTTCCACCGACACTGCCGCCAGCCTCCGCGCCATGGAGATCAAGGCCGACATCCTCCTCAAAGCCACCTCCGTCGACGGCATCTACACCGCCGACCCCAAAATCGACGACAAAGCCACCAAATTTCCGGAGATTACTTACTCGGACATCCTCCGCCTCAATCTCCGAGTCATGGACACCACCGCCGTCTCCCTCTGCAAAGACAACAACATGCCCATGATGGTCTTCAGCATGCGCGAACCCGGCAACATCGTCCGCGTCGTCAGCGGCGAAAAGATTGGCTCCCTCGTCACCGCCTGACCCTCGTTGAAACAAAGGCACTTCCAAGGCCCCTACCTCGCACGGGAAGAAAACCGCGTCTCGCGGCCTCAATTTCGCGTCAAATCTCTTGGGTCCGCGTTTGATTAGAGGTAACGTGTGAATCCAACCACCACAAGGAAATTCTCAGTGAATACAAGCCTCCTCGAAGCAGAGCCCCATCACGAGACCAAACAGCCGCAGGCATCAGCTCCCCAAAGTGCATCCGCACGCAAGCCTCAGCTTCCAGCCCTTACGGGTATTCGGACCCTCCTCGCCATCTTCATCATCCTCTTCCACTTCACACCACCGCACCTCGGCCTTCTGTATCCCTTCATCGATAACGGATACATCTTCGTCGGGGTCTTCTTCCTCATCTCCGGCTACGTCCTTACCTACAACTACGCCGACCGCGGCCGCAACCTCGACAAGCGCCAGTTCTGGCTGGCCCGCTTCTCCCGCCTCTATCCCGTCTATCTCTTCGTCCTCCTCATCTCTGCCCGCATGGTTCAGGATGAGTGGCAGGCCCGCTCGCACGCTGAGTTCTGGCAGGGAATCGTCCTCACTCCCTTGGTCCTGCAAGGTTGGAGCCCATCGGTCGCCACCTTCTGGAACACCGTCGCCTGGACCCTCACCAGCGAGTGCGTCCTCTACCTCGCCTTCCCGTGGCTCATCCGCCTGCCCTGGCCGAAGAAGCCCTTGCAACTCGTCTTTCTCCTGCTCGGTCTCTGGATCGTCGGCCTCATCCCTCACTCGCTTTATCTCTACCTCAATCCCGACCACATCGTCGGCCCCGTCGACCGCTACAGTTCCTCCCAACTCCTCCGTCTCCTCAAGTACACCCCTCTCCCCTACATCTGCACCTTCCTCTCCGGCGTCACCCTTGGCAAGCTCCAGCACGCTCATCACCTTCACTCCGCGCCAGCGCTTTATCCTCTCCTCGCTTAGCCTCGCCGCAATCTGCATCTTCTTCTACGACCTCGTTCACAAGACTCCCTTATCTCCTGATGCACGGCGGTCTCATGACCCCCGTCTTCGCCGCCCTTGTGATCGGCCTCAGTGGCCCCCACCCCATCTCGGCGATCTTCTCCTGGCGCCCCCTCCTCCTCATCGGCGAGAGCAGCTACTGCCTCTATCTCCTCCACTTCAATGTCTTTCAATTGCTGCACATCTATCGCGTTCCCGAGCGCCTCCACCTCGCCGCCCTGGACCCCTGGCTCTCCTATGTCATCCTGATTCTCCTCGCCCTCGCCGTCTTCCATTTCGTCGAGATCCCGGCCCGCAAAGTGATTCTGAATCGCTTCTCCCGGAAGCCCCAAAAGCTGGCGCCCGCCATATAAGGCCGCCGTCTTCCGCTAAGCAGCAAAAAGCCCCGCAATCGCGGGGCTTTTTGGTCAAGAGCAACAGTGAAAATTACGGATTGACGATCTGCGTCGGATGCGATCCATTCGCGACCGATACGGCGCAAGTGGGCAGTCCGGAAGCAGGGAACGGAGTATTCTGCACCTGCCCCAACCCGCCGTTGTGCGGATTCAGCTGCATCGCCGAAACCGTATTCGCGAGACTGTTTGACGTGTAGAGATAGATGCCGAGCGCCGGCTCAACCGTAACGCAGGTCGGAGCCGTATCGGTCGCCGTCGATGCCGACCCAACCGATCCAACCGGCGTGCCTGTCTCCTGATCGATCGCATATGCGCCGACCGTACTCGACGTCAGATTCGCGACATACAGAAATTCGCCTCGCGGATCGATTGTGATTCCTACCGGGAAGATTCCCGTTGAAAACGGGCTCGTATTCATCGGAACCAACGCGCCGGTGTTCGCTGTCGTATAACCGTAGAGTTGGTTGGTCGCCTCATCCGTGATGTACACGAATCGCGACGAAGGATCCTCCGCAATCGCGCTTGGTGTCGTCCCCGCGCCATAGCCCGTCGCCACCGTCTTGCCCGTAATGGAATCAGTCGTAATCACTGTTCCCGGCGTCGTAGTCAGAGCACCAGTCGACATGTTCTGCGAGAAGCCAAGCACTGTCGCCTTGGGCGAGACCTCTTGGTCCACCACATACACGAAGGTAGTTTCGTGGCCTGTCCCCGACCCTGCCGCGCCAGTCAGAGTGCAAGTGGCGTTCGCGCTGTTGTACGAACCCGTAGCCTGGCATTGTGGACGACTCACTACAACGCCAATCGGAGTGTTTCCAACCTTCACGGTCGAAGGAGTACCCAGCGCGCCGCCGGAGGTGATCGGAAAGATCGTCACGCCGCCGGGCCCAGGTGACGCCGGCGAATAAAGCTGCTGGCCATTCGGCCCAACCTGGTAAGTAAACGCCACGTAGAGGAACGCGCCTGCAGCATCGATCGCAATCGCCGTAGGTGCGCTGCCGGTCACGTTATACGTGTTCTGCAGATAAATCTTTCCATCTGTGCCGATCGCGTACTCACCCACGGTCGAATCGTCGTGGTTGACGACATACAGATTCAGACCGTTCGGCGAAGCTACCAGCGTCACCGGGTTACGGCCAGCCTCAATTGGCGAATCAGCCAGCGGGGTAAGCGAGCCGATCTGGTAGTCGACCGCATACGCGCTCACGCCGCCATTCTGGGACGTAGAGGCATTTAGCGGCTTCGCGGTCGTTACATACACATACGCCAGCACATAGTCCCGGCTGCACGCCGTTACGCTCACCAACGCCAAAGACAATATCGAGGCCAATGTTCCGCGGCCCAACTTATTCCACTTCATGCTTGCCTAACTCCGGGGGCAGATCGTTTCCGCCCACTCCTGCTGTCTCGATACTCAGGATTCATAGAGACATCCTGTCCTGGTTCTCCAGCTGCCGCCTGCCAGCTAGTCTACGTTTCCGCTTACTGCGAGACATGTCGCCTGTCCGACCGCCGTAAAGGTCGATCCTCTCGACAGATTCGAAAGGTCTCCCGTTCGTTGATCAAGAATCTTCCCTGTGACCGTCCCATCCCCGTTAGACGTGTAAATATATTGATTCGACGGGTCTTCAACGATACACACTGGTCCTCCGCCGATCGGATAGGGGTTATTCCCAGGATCGGGAAGAACCTGCATGGTCCCATTCGACAGAATATTGAACGCCGACAGCGAACTGTTCGGAGTAGTCGAGTTCGTCGACGACTGGTTCGCCACGTACAGTCGCAGATTTTTGCTGTCGACCAGAGAATAAGAAGGATTCGCCGCAGGCGAAATATTCTGGATTGACCCACCCGTAATGGTGTTCAACGAGCATGAGTTCCCAACGGTGAAGGGCAGAATCTGGCCGGGAGAGTTTGTGTTCGCCTGGCCCGCATCGGTGATGTAAACCGAGGTTCCACCCGCAATAATCGAGGTAGCGCGAGTCGCTCCCGAATTAATCACAGAGTTCGTCGTCAGGGTCAACTGTCCATTCGTGCCCGTCGAGTATGGGAAAACGGTTTGATTGCCATCCGAATTTAGGGTAAACAAACACGAACCTGAGAGAGCCATCATCTTCGGCAGTTGCCCAACCGGGAAGTAAGTCAGCTGGAGACCCGTATTGGGATCCTTGATCTGCTGATTCACAACCAGCGACAGGCGGCCTGTGCTCGAGTCCGACGCAAACACCGTGATGTCGCCGTAGCATGACGCCGTATTGATATGGGTCGCGTCGCAGTTCGCGCTGGGAGCTACAGAATCCAGGACATACAGGAAGCCACCCGTGCTGTCCTTCGCCGCCCACACAGGAGTCGTACCCTGACTGGTGAAGCACTGCTGGAAGGTTAGAACGCCCTGGCCGCCCACGGCGAACTCGGCAATTCCGCCCGAGGTGCCGCAAGGCAAAGATCCGGAGGCGCTCGAAGAGGCGCCGCCGCCCTTATTGACTACATAGACATACCGCCCCCCGGTTCGCACAACGAGCGAAACCGGATTTGACCCGCCCGAAGTAAATGGCGAGTGCACCACCTGAGTCAGGTTCCCGGTAAAGTCATCAATCTTGAAAGCGGCTATCTGGTTATACTGCGTTCCCAAGACCCACATGAACCCAATCGTGCCGCCACCGCACGCCGTCATGCCCAGACCCATCGCTACGGACACTACCAAGGCCAATGAAACACGGCCAAACCTGCTCAACTTCATGCGCTTCCTTAATCCTCGCCAGTGAACGGGGTTCGTCCACCTTTTGCTGCGAGCAATTCTGTAGGGTTCGATTCCTCTGCATATTGTAGAAGCTGACGCGGCTTTGTGCCAACCTCGCCAACACATTCTGACTGGTCTTCCTTTAGACGGCGGCTACCCATCGAAGGAGACCATCGTCTCATAAGCCAACAAAAAGGCCCGGGCCGAAGCCCAGGCCTCTCTGGCTTACCACATTTTATTTCACTACCAGACGCGGCACGAATTTGCCGGCATCATCGGTTGTCCCACCTTGCAGCCAAACGCCTTGCCGAACTCATCGAAGTTCTGCACCGTGCCCTTTGTCCGCCATTCGCCTGTGCTGTGCGGATCGGTCTTTGCCAGCACCCGGGCGCTCTGCTCCGTCTGGTTCTGGCACCATACCTGTCCGAATGTGATGAAGAACCGTTGCGCCGGCGTGTAGCCATCCTTTTCCCCATTCACATAGCCGGGTTCCGCATTCGGTCCACCCTTGGCGAGGACCTCCTGCAGCGCCTGAAATGCTATTCGGATGCCGCCATTGTCTGCCGTGTTCTCGCCAAGCGTCAGATGGCCATTCAGGTTCTGTCCTTCAGCTACCTTGAAGCCGTCGTATTCCTTCGCTTCGCATTCGGTCCGTTCCTTGAACTTCGCCAGGTCCTCCGCCGTGAACCATTGCTTCACATTACCCTTTCGGATCGTACTTCGAACCCTGGTCGTCGAATCCGTGCGTCATCTCATGGCCAATCACCACGCCGATGCCGCCGAAGTTTACGGCCGGATCCATGCTGTTATCGAAGAACGGCGGCTGCAGAATGCCCGCAGGGAAGTTGATGTCGTTGTTTGGCGGATTGTAGTAGGCATTCACCGTCGGCGGTGTCATGGTCCATTCCTTCTCATCGACCGGCTTGCCTAACCTATTGAGGTTACGGTGGCGCTCAAACTCCACGCTCCGTTCCATATTGCCAACCGGGTCATCGCGCTTGACCACCAGCGTACTGTAGTCGCGCCAGTTTTCCGGATAGCCGATCTTATTCCGAATCGCATCCAGCTTCGCCTTAGCCTCCACTTTGGTTGCGTCGCTCATCCAGGGAAGCTGCTGGATATCCTCTCCCAGCGCCTTCTCAAGTGCCGCCACCAACTTGTCCATGTTCGCCTTCGCGTCCGGCGGAAAGTTCTGCTTCACCCAGTCCTGCCCCACGGCCTCTCCGAGCGCTTGGTCCGTTGCTCGCGTGCATCGCTTCCAGCGCGGAGTCTGCTCCTTCTGGCCATTCAAAGTCGCCGAGAAGAAGTTGAAGTTCTCATCGACAAACGGCTTCGACAGCGCCGGGAGCCGCCGAACGCAGCGCATGCCAGCGAAGATAGCTCTTGATCGAATCCAGACTGGCCGCAGTCGATCTCCGCATTCATCGCCGTGAAGAACGTCGGAGTCGCTACGTTCAGGGTCTTGAACTCGCCAATCTTAATGCCTTTTATATACGCATCCCAGTTATAGTTCGGCGACAGAGCTTGAAGCTCAGCCAGCGTCATGATGTGATATCGCTTCGCTGGATCGCGCAATTCTACCCGGTCGATCGCGCCTTTCGCCAGCGCGGTCTCGATCCCAATCACATTCTTGGCCTCTTCCGTCGCGCGATCCTGAGAGTCGCCCAGCAACACAAACATCTTCGTCACATGCTCGACATACTGATCGCGCAGTTTCTGGCTCCGCGGGTTATCGTCCAGGTAGTAAGACCGGTCCGGCAAAGTTAAGCCACCCTGCGCAGTATTCACAATCTGCTGGCTCGAATCTTTCTGGTCCTGCTGCACGCCCAACTGGTAAAAAGTGCCCACCGCATACTGCGACTGCAACTCCGCCACTTTTGCTGCCAGCTGTTTCTTGTCCTCAAGTGAAGCAATCGATTTCATCACCGGGTCCAGAGGCTTCGCGCCAAGCTTGTTCGCAAGGTCTTCATTCATGCACGCCGCGAAATAGTCCCCGTACTTCTTCTGCAAAGGAGTCTTCGGAGCGTCCGCTGCCGCCTTCAGCTCCTCGTACAGCAAATAATTGTTCCGCTCTGCGAGTTCGTTGAATCGTCCCCACCGAGCCTGGTCCGCGGGAATCGGATTCTTCTTCAGCCAGTTGCCGCAGGCATACTGATAGAAATCCACGCAGGGGTCCGCCGTCTTATCGATCGCCGAAAGATCAAAGATGATCGGTTTCTTCGGTTCCGACGTCGGCCCCGGAGCCATATCCGATCCGACAAACGACTGCCCCAGGCACATCCCTGCAGACAGCATCAACAAACCAGCTAGCGACTTGGAAATCATGATTCCCTCGGAGATAGAAATTGTGAGATGGCCCTTAGAAAAGGCGAAGAGCCGGAGCCTGACCCTAGAGCTGAGATATTTGAGATATTACGAAGACGACCCAACTTATCACAAAGTTTCGTCGTTCGGCCAACACGAAAAACGGGCCCAGGCAACCGCCCGAACCCGCCTCAATTGCCGTCGCTCTCCGCCTAAAAGATCTTCAAATGGATCGTCAGATACTTTTTCGGGTCGCTCCGAATCGTCGTTACCAGGTCCGTGCTCGCCATCAGCAGCTTATTCAGGTTCGTATAAGCGGCATCATCGGTAGCCAACTTGCCCAGAGTCCCCTTGCCTTGATTCACGCCCGAGATCAGCGTATTCACCTGCGTTAGCGTACTGCTCAAATCCTGCCGGAACTTCGGATCTTTCAGCATCAACCCCAGGCCGCCCTTACCCGCATCCGCATCCGCCAGCAGCGAGTTTGCGTGCGCTACCGTCGAGTTCAGATTCTTATAGAGCGAATCATCCTTCAGCAGCATTCCCGCCGTACCCTTGCCGCTATCCACATTATTCGCAATGTTCTGGAGCTTGGCGGCCGTATCGTTCAGCCGGTTGTACAACGAGTCATCGGTCATCAGCTTGCCGATCGACCCCTTCCCCGCATTGATATTCCTCTCCAGCGTCATCAGCTCATCGACAGTTCTGTTGGCCTTGTTGTAGAGGTCGGGGTTAACGATCAACTGCCCAATCGTTCCCTTGCCAGCCTGCAAATCATCGACGAGGACATTCACCTTCGCCAGAATCACGTTCAGGCTTTCGATCGTTCCTTGGCTGGCCTTCACCACATCACTAAGGCTCGGCGTCTCCAGTGTCTTTAGCTCATCGCCATCCTGCAGCCGCGGCCCCACCGCAAACTGGCTGTTGATATCCACCACGGTATCGCCCAGAACGCCAACCGTCGACAGCGAAGCCTTCGAATCCTTCTTCAGGCCCACCGAATACTTTTCATTCAACTTCATCACAACCTTCACCGGCGTAAGCTTCCGAGCCGGCGAATTATCGATCGTCACCGACTTCACCGTACCGATCGTTACTCCTTCAAGGTTGACTGCAGCACCCGTCTTAAGCCCGGCGGAGTTCACAAAGTACGTCACTACCGTCAGCTTATGCGACAGAATTCCAAGTCCCGCCGAACTCGTCATCAGAAACAGCAGCGTGACAAGGATCACACTCGAAATCAACACGATCACGCCCACCTTCAACTGCGACCACCGGACCTCCTGCTGGCTGGGCATAGTTCTCCTTTAATCTCCTGTTCCAAAAAAATGCGCGGTGCACAAACCACCGTCATGACCAATGACACAAGCCGGGTGCCGGTAACTGAGAGGATACATTACCCCTCAATTTCTACCCACGAAATCATTTGTCTTTCAGCTGATTAGAAAGCGTTTCTGTTCTCTAGATGCACACCTCGTCCCACCGGCTTCAATCCCGCCTTTACAGGCTCAACCCTCTACCAGCACCACGGCCATCGCCAACTCCCGGCTGTGGGTCAGGCTCAACTGCACTCGCTGAATTCCCATCATTCCCGCCAGTTCTGCTGCCCGCCCGCTCAGATGGAGCGTGGGCTTCCCGCTCGTCTCCCGCTTCACCTCAAACTCCTTCCAGCTAACCCCGCGGCTTATCCCCGTCCCAAGGGCCTTCGCTCCCGCCTCCTTCGCCGCAAATCTCGCCGCAAAGCTCTCAGCCGCATTCTTCTTTCGTATGCAGTAGGCGATCTCTCCCACCGTAAAGATACGCTCCAGAAACCGTTCTCCGAACCGCTCCATACTCTCCTGCACCCGCCTCGTTTCGATCAGATCCGTCCCCAGCCCAAGCACCATTCGTCTAACCTCGCATCTCCATCCTCCTATACTTCAGGCCCAGTGGTTCAAAATATCCACAAGGGACGTTGTTGCAATAGCATACCCACACCCGTCACGTAACTACAGTACCCCTCTTCCTGCCTCACGCTTAGCCCCCCATTCTCCGATGAACACCCTAACGGAAAACACCCCTTCGTCTCTGAGGCCTAACAATCCATGCAAGCGTTCGATATCCAGGGCTTCAGCTACGAGGAGCGTCAGGGGCTGCTCCCAACTCTCACCTCTGCCTTTGCCGACTGTGGCGGGTGGATCCTGGACCGCAAGACCATCTCCCCCAACACCATGGAGTTCCGACTCGAGATCCAGCTCCGCGCCGTCGTTGACCTCTACTCCTCTATTCTTGCCACTGGCCTTGAACTTACCCGCGCCGGCCACATGGGGCTCACCCACCTCTGCACCTGCCGCAAGAACGTCTCCGCCCCCGCCGATCTCGGGCAGGTCATTGCCCTCCGCATCGAGATCACCTTCCTCGAAGACGCGACTCTCCACTCTCTCTTCCTTGTTGCCCGTCCGCCTGCCTGACTAAGCCTGCCTAGTTGGTCGGCGGCTTCTTCGGCTTCGGCCCCCACACCGTCATGCGGAACGGCACGCCAACAGAGAATTGCAGATTCGGTGTATCCGGGGTCAGCCCGACGCCGAAGGTCAGATCGACCGTCTTTCCCGGAGCATACACATAACTCATGCCCAACCGAAGGGTGCCTTCCACCAGATACGACGCAGGAATAGCCACTCCATTCAACGAGGTCGAGCGCGTAAAGCGTTGGTCCCACCCAAAGGTCATCGAGGTCTCAGGGTTCAGCGCCAGGATCGATCCAATCGCAAAACCCGCCGCGTCTCCCGGCTTAAAGTGCCCCACCATCGTCCCACCTGGATTGTTCGGGTCCGGTGTCGTATGGTTTGCCGCAAGGTTCGCCGTATAGTTGAAATTCCCGAAGAACACCACCGGATCATTCGACTTAGCCACCGTCAAATTGCCCGTAATTGCGTTGAACCCCGTCCCCAGCGCAGTCTCTGAGCTGCTCAGGTTGAAGGAATCTTTACCCGTCGTCGATTTGAAACGGACAGCCGCCAACAGGTCCGGCCGTCTTCCACGTTCGGTCGTAAGTTGCCGCTGGAGTCCAGCCGAGATGTCCCCCATCCCAAAGCTGCTCGCATCGATCTCTTTTCCCGTCGCATCAACCGAGCGGATGCTTTCATACCCGTATGGAATAGTGAAATCCATCTGCAGTTTGTGGGGCAGTCCTAGCCTGGTCGTGAAGGTCGGCAAGAGATAATTTGCGCGCACCCGTTCCGACTCAATGTCACCCACCACAAGCACCGGCAGCAGAGCGAACCCGTTTACCGTCAGATGATCCGACGACGAGCTGAAGAAAGAAGTCGTGTTGTCGATCTCCATGGTTCCTGACGGCAGCAGCAATC
The DNA here is from genome assembly GCA_963774735.1 of uncultured Acidobacteriaceae bacterium. Classification (GTDB taxonomy): domain Bacteria; phylum Acidobacteriota; class Terriglobia; order Terriglobales; family Acidobacteriaceae; genus Edaphobacter. The sequence goes on from CAVZGJ010000023.1 coordinate 95,336, forward strand.
CACCACGCACAATCAGTGCCTGATCCAGCGCTTCAGTCGCTTGGCGCTCGGTCACGTCGTAGGTTGATGTGGACACAACCGAGTTAATCGCTCGGCTGTTGGCAGCTCCGGACACCACCGGTCGCTCCTCAGGCTTCGCGGCGCTCGTGAACCCCCCGTTGACTCTCCACTCCAGCTCAGAGACGCGCTCCAGGAGGTTCCGGATAATCGCATCCCGTTCCCGCAACGCCTCCTGCAGCTTCAAATCCGTCGGATCCTTCGCTTGCGCCGGCCCTTGCCCGCCCCCACCCGCGCCTGCTGGCTGAGCTTCAATGGCCCCTGACCCCAAGAACACCACCACTCCCGCCAGCAAAAGTCCCATCCGCAACATCGAGCCCGCCTTTCCCTCAATAAAGGTAGTTGCTCGGAGCCGTAACCCCGATCCTTCTCGTAATCGTTGTCTCATCCGGAACCATTCCCGACGCGATCGTAAAAACCTTCGTCTCGGTCATCCGTTCGTCCGGTGGGTGAATCACGAACGCGACCCCGTTCTTCCATAACTCCTGAAACCGATCGACTCGCATCGTCACGTTGCCAAAGCCTGGATCGGCCAGCAGTATATGCCCGGCTGCAAAACCCCTCACCACTACAAAATGATCAAAGCCTTTCATCCGAATCGGAACGATCGCCGACTTTTTCTCCTGCACCAGGTCTTGCAGCGTCATTCCGCTGAAACCTTCCGCGTGGTAGCCTCGCGCCTCAGCGAAGTGCTTCAGATCCAGCAGCGAAAATCCGCCCCGCTCCCGCACCCGTGTTGCATCGACGCGATGCAGAATCCACACCACGATGGCAGTCTCGGGTGTCGGGTCGTTATAGTCATAGGTAAGAACCGTGCTCAGGGCCGCCGCGCCGCAACTGATGTCCCAGCGCTGCTTCACCACACCCTCGGCCCGAATCTCTTGAAGGCTGCGAATGTTTTTGCTCCCCGGCACCCCTGACGCCCCTCCCGTTTGCTGGGCGAACAAGGGTGCTGAGGAGGAAAGCGGACTGGCCAATCCAATAACCAGTCCAACTCTAAGAAGTTGCTTCCAGTTCATCAGTGTTTTCCCGTCAGGTTTGTCTGCGTGAGTGTTCCGACCGAAGAGTTGATGTTTACGTTCAGATTCAGCAGCACATTGACGTTTGAGTTGACTGCGTTAATGTTGACCAGCGAAGTCAGGTTTTGTTGGGCTGTGCCGTTCAAGGTCAGCGTGCCATTGTTTGTGGTCGATGACATCGGAGTGCTCAGCACCGACAACGTGCCGGCCCCGGTCACCAGACCGTTCTTCGTAGGCACTGATCCCTGAAAGTTCACGACCCCATTCGACATGCCGGCTGTAAAGCCGCCCGCCGTTACACGATCCAGCGCAGCGTCACTCAGCCGTTGTGCCTTGTGCTGCACTGCATTTTGGGCCATGCCTGCCTGGGTCAGCAGAGCAAGACTCGCAATGATAAGAAGACGACGCATAATTCCTCCTTGAAGCTAGAGAAGCTAAGGAGAAGGACTCTCTTCCGAGAATCCTTCTCTGTTCGCCGTCTTATTACTTAACCTGCGAGACCGAGTTGCTCTGGGTGATCGTCGGCGCATTGACACTGGTGGACGAGTGAGCCACGTTCAGCGCATTCGCTACCATCCCGCCGGCTGCATTCACGATGTTCAACGCCGTCGCATTCTGCTCCGCTGATCCAGCCAGCGTGACAGAGTAGTTCGTCGTCGAACTGATCGTCGATCCATCTACCGCGATGTTGGTTGCCGAAGCGTCGTCCAGGGACACTGCGCCCTGAATGTTCTTCACGATGGAGGTGTTCTTCACCGCGCTGTAAGCCTTCGTGTCAGACGCGCTTGCCACAAGAGTGGCAACCGTGCTGGTGGACTTGTTATCCGACGAACTTACGTTCTTAGACGTCGAAAAGTCGTTGGACGTCGCGGTGTTAGTCGCCTTCGTGTTGCTCGAAGACTCGCCAAAGGAAGAAGACTTGGTCGCAGAAGCATTTTCCGCTGACTGCTGGCCAAAGGTCGACGACTTGTTGGTTGCGAAGTTGTCAGATACAGCCCCGGCAGACTGCTGGGTGGTTGCGAAGTTGTCCGTCAACGCAGCAGACGACTGCTGGCCGGCAGCGAGGTTATCGCTTACACCTGCAGAAGACGTCTTGCTGGTTGCGAAGTTGTCCGACTGGGACGCGTTCGCCGCCAAATTAGCGCTGGCCGTGTTGTTCGCTGCCGCATTAAGCGTGCCGCTAGCGGTTGTGCCGTTCGAGCCGGATTTGGACGTGTTGTTGGTGGCATTGCCGGCAACCGCGCCGTCGGATGCAGTGGTGGTATTGCTCGTTGTACCGGTGCCTGCAGCGCTGCTCGGAGTGCTCGAAGACGCTGTTGGTATTGGTCGTCGTGCCGCCGCTCGAAGCCGTGCCCTTCTTGCCTGCGGCTGCAAAGTTCCCAGTGCTGTTCGAGGTGGCCGCGTTGGTTTTGGTGTTGGCAAAGTTTGACGTTCCAGCGAGAGTTGCGGACGAGCTCTTTGAAGCGCTTGCGTTCAGAGCGCCGCTCGCAGCTTCATTGTTCGTCGTGCCGCTCGACTTGCTATTGTTGGCCGCAAATGCGTTCGTCAAACTGCTCGACTCGCTCTTGTTGGCCGAAAGCGCGTTCGTCGTACCGCTCGACTCGCTCGCGTTGGCCGCAAAGGCATTGGTTGTGCCGCTGCTCTTGCTGGCGGCGCTCGACTCAGAAGCCGACTGGCTAAACGACGACGACTTTTGTCCTCCCGACTGCTGCATGTTGGTATCGGTTTTGGTGTAGCTGGTCGCGAAATTGTCGGTCGTCGCGCTGTCGTTGGTGTACGACTTTTCGCTGCTGGCCGTGTGATTCAGCGAAGAGTTGATGCTCGACATTTTGCTGGTGTTGTCGGTTACGTTCGAGCTCTTGTTGAGAGTGAGTTGGCTGTTTTGGCCACGATGATAGCTGCCGATCGAAGCGCCTGTGGTCTCCGTCTGGCTAATGTCGTTGCTCTGCTCGACCGTGGTGGTGCCGGATCCGACGCTGCTGTCGAACACGTTAACGCCGTTCCCGACCATCGCATCCGAAGAGCTCACGATGTTGACACCGTTAGCTCCCATCAATGCTGTGCCGGCCAGGCTCACTGACCCTGTCGCGGAGGTTGTGACACTCGAGTTGTTCGCAGCGATCGAACCGCCCGATACGGTCGAGTCGTCGCTTTGGCCCGCGGTGACCTTATCCATCTGGCTGTCGCGCAGTGGCTGCTTTGTATGAGTCGTTTTAGGTGTGCTCTGGCCAAAGGCAGCGCCGCTAACCAGAACCGAAGCGGTGACGAAAGTGCAAAGAATCCTGTTCATCTCGAACTCTCCAATAGAGTGATTTGTGAACAAACACGACCATTTGCGCAGTGGATCCACCGCTGCGCGCCGGACAGTTTCGACGCACTGGGCCGCACGTCCTTATCGCAAGGCGTAGCTCGAGCGCATCACCGATTCCGTTGAATTAGGGCTTCATCCTAGGCCGAAAACACACAGCGTTGAGGGAGAGTGAAACACAAAAAAGTGATGCAGGAGCTGGCAAATCTTCAAACCAACTCGTGTCTAAAGGTCCAGTGATTCACGAAGCCCAACATGTCTCTTGAAGTCATCCCTGCTTGCGGAACTTACCCCGTACAGTAGGTTTGGGGCCCATGCCGAAGTTTCTGCACTTCTGACAGCACAACTTACATGCACTTACCGTTCCAAACCCATCGCCAGCAGATATTAGGGTATTTCGCATAATCCGAATTCCTATTGTGCAGCTCTTTGCAAATGTCAAGGGAAAAATGTGGAGTAATAATACCCTCCTCCCGGGCTATAACACACCGTTAACCTGAAATCACCGTCCCAGATCTACCACCGTCCGCCTGTGCAGCAGACTGTCGGAATCTCCAATCACCAGTAAGCCGGGCTGCCATCGGCCATGTGTCAGTACCAGCCCAAGCCCCTTAGAATCAGCCGCCACCTTAAACACAGGCTCGGAGACCACTGCGCCTCCTCCCGTCACCCTGGTCGTTAGCCCTACTCCTTCCACCCCCGCCGACTCCTCCCACCTCCTCCCCCGCTCATCCACCAGATACGCCCAGATCAGCCCCTCGCTCTGCGCCTTCCTTCCGCGGTTCCTCACCTCCACTGTCACCCGAATCAGCCGCCGCCCGTCCCGGATCAAAAATCCCGGAACCTCCTCCACCCGCATCACCGTAAAACACATCTCATCAAAGCATTGCGGCTCTCCCATTGCGACGATTCTTTGCCGCTGAGCCAGCGAAACCCCCACCACGACAGCCATATACGCGACCCAAACCCCAGCCAGCCACCCGACCCCTCGTCGCGCCCGTTCCCGCTCTCCACGCCATAGCGACACCCCAACACCGACCACCCCAATCGCCGTCCACCCCACCAACCCAATCAGCAATAGCTCATTCGCCTTCATTCCCGCCCCATTTGCCCCCGAGCACAACACTTATGATTGGCCATCAAAGCCTAACCTTCAAATCCGCCTGCAGACCAGCGCCAATGGCCGACCAAAAAGCTGATCGCCTTTTCCTCCGCGCTAGCCCCGGAGCAACAGAAACCCTTTACCCGCACCAGTTTTTTTGCCGGACGAAACGACACTGCCCTACCAAAGCACATCACCCACCGGTTTCTCCGCCGGCGGTAACACCGTCTCGCCCAGCATCTGCCGCAGATTCACCTCTATCCCTCGCGTAATCGCGGTCAGCGGCACATCAAAAATGGTGTTTTCAAACGGATCCTCGAGATCCCGCCCAATCCTATCCAGGGCAAGAAAAATAAACCCCACCAGCGTAGAGCCCATCGGTGTAAACCAGCCCATATTCATCACCAGCGCCAAGGGCAGCACCAAGCAATATATATGCACAAAAAGCCGCGGATAGTAGTCATACTGCTTCGGCATCGGCGTGTTCTTGATCCGTTCTGCCCCACCCTGCGCGGTCAAAAGGTGATCCAGGTTGCTGTCCAGAGCTTTCCAGTGCGCAATGTCGATCCATCCGCGTACCTGGCAATACCGCAGCAGCGCGCTCATCTGATGTTGAATTGCCACCGGAACATTTTTCTGATCCCGCAGCGCATCCAACTCCTGTTCATTCAGCAGCGGGGAAATGTCCCCCCATGGCTCCAGTCCACGCAGATGTTGCCGCAGCGCAATCACGTACGCAATCTGGTGATATACCAGCCGCTTCTGATACGCCTTCAACTCCCCCGCCTCCGCCTCATTCAACGGCAACATCACCGTTGTAACCTGCCGTGCCCAGGTCCGGGATTTGCTCACCAGCGCGCCCACCAGCGTCCTTGCCTCCCACCACCGCGCATACGATGACTGGTTTCGGAAGGCCACAATAATTCCAACCGCCGACCCAAACAGCGTCAGAGGAATATGCGGCAGCGCCACCCACTCCCAATGCATCAATTTGTAAGCTGCCACAACCGCCAGGTCGTACAACAGCAGTATCAATAGTGGCATCCCGACGTGCTTCAGCATCCGTGGCAGCTGTTGCCCCCGGGGGACAATCATGCGCCTTCACCTTCAGTCTTCACCCGGTGAAACACCCGGCCGCCGTCCTCCGTGATTCTCACTTCGCCGTGTCCAATGTCGTACACCCAGCCCGAGATCGTCAGCTCCTCCCTGGCCATCGCCCCGGCCACCGAGGGATGCGTCCGCAGGTGCTGAAGCTGCAGCAGCACATTCTCCTCTGTCAGCCGCCGGATCAGATCGCTCGGTTTCTCATCCGGCTCCGCCAGAGACTGCGCCACGCTGAGCGCGGCATGAGCATTCTTCAGCCAGCTCTTCACCGTCGGCATCTTCTCCAGGCTCGCCGGGTCCAGCAAACCTTTCATTGCCCCGCAATCCGAGTGCCCGCAGATCACCACATGCTGCACCTTCAGCGCCGAGACCGCATACTCGATCACCGCGCTCACGCCACCCATCATCTCCCCATACGCCGGTACAAGGTTCCCCACATTGCGCGTTACAAAAATGTCCCCCGGCCCAGATTGCGTAATCGTCTCAATATCAATCCGCGAATCAGCGCACGTCACAATCAAGGCATGCGGCCGTTGCGGTTCACTCACCGCCTGTCGATAGGTCGTTTCGTTGTTCGGATAAATCTCCGTCCGAAACCGACGAATCCCAGCCTTCAGTTCCTCGAGTACCGTATCCACACTCTCTCCTCACATCAGTTCGCATCGAACTGAGTCTACCGAACAGATTATTCTTTCCATTTAATATTGCAGCCCACCGCGAAGCGCTGATTCGGGTCCGGTCGCTTTCCTGCAATCACCGCATCCATCGCCGCCCGCAGGTCACTGCCCGTTACAGGCAAGTCATTCCCAAAATCCCCACGCCGCGGCCTGCTGTCATCCAGTTGCCCACGATACACAAGAGACATCTGCCCATCGAACAGAAAGAGGTCCGGAGTACAGGCCGCGTCATAAGCCCGCGCCACCTCCTGCGTCTCGTCATACAAGTAAGGAAAGCAGAATCCCAGCCGCTCCGCCTGCTTCTTCATCTCCTCCGGCGAATCCTGCGGATACTCCGCCACGTCGTTCGACGAGATCGCCACCATCCCAATCTTCCCGCGATAGTCCCGCCCAATTCGCGCCAGTTCCTCCTCCACATGCTTCACATAAGGGCAGTGCACGCAGATAAACATAACCAGCAGCCCGTGGCAGCCCGTCGCCGCGCAGTTCGCCCCATCCGCCCGCGCATCGTTCGAGACGAAGGCAAACACATCATCCCGTCCCACAGCCTTCCCGCTCACCACATCCATCAACTCAAACGCCGGAGCCGTACTCCCCAGCGCCACCATCGTCGATTGCGTCTTCGACATCGCGAACCTCCACTCTCTCCTCCGATCATAATTTGCCAGACCCCTTGTCGCCTCGTCGCCAAACAAACAAAGGTCGCCAAACAAACAAAGAAAGCGTCATTTCGACCGAAGCAGTTCACGGCCTCATCGTGAACTGCGCAGTGGAGAAACCCCCGCATTTTGTCTTTGCGGTTGTCTGTTCCTTCTTGGGTTAGGAAGACATGTAACGCGAGAGTGTTCGATTTTGATGTGACGCGCTTCAAGGACGCCGTTCGGCCATATGAACCGATCTCATCATCCCCAAACTCCAACCCAAGACCCTATCCTCAAACCAGCATGATCGTCCCCCGAACCCTTCCCGGAGGCCACGCCACCCGCGCCTCCCTACCCAAAGGCCCCAACAACCTGCCTCTCTGCCGCTGGTGCGATCTCGAAATCCTCGCCAAACGCCGCCGCACCTTCTGCTCCGACTACTGCGTCCACCAATGGCGTCTCCGAACCGACCCAGGCTACCTCCGCGACCATGTCTTTGCCCGCGACCGAGGCATCTGCGCTGTCTGCCAAATCGATACCGTCGCCGCCTGGAACGCTCTCAAACGAGCCCGAGGCCCAGCCCGAGCCGCCGGCCTCCGCCTCTACGGCATGAAGTCCATCACCGCCCGTCGCAGCCTCTGGGATGCCGACCACATTCGCCCCGTAGCCGAAGGCGGAGGCCAATGCGACCTCGATAACCTCCGAACCCTCTGTCTCCTCTGCCACCGCGAAGCCACCGCGCGGCTCCGCCTCCGCCTCAAAACCCGCGACATCAAAGAAGTATGCGAGGCAGCGTTGACACGCTAATGCGGCTTCCTTGTCCACGCGCCATACTGTATCGGCCCGGTGATCTGGCAACCGCATGCAACTGCCGCTTCTTCAAGGGTGGCTTCCAGCGTATGGTCCAGAGTGAATCCGGCGGGAGGGGTTAGCCCGAGGTCTGCCATTCTGCCTTGAACCATCAGCAGCGTATTGGCGATCCACGGATAAATGTACGAGCCGCGCCCCCCGCCCGTCACTGCCTCAGCGACAACTGTGGGAAAAGGAAGACCCGCATCCAGGAAGGCCTTGCCGACGCCGCGCCCAAAGTCCGGGAATGCGCCTCCTTTGCGGAATATTTCGGCCAGCAGCCAGCAGGCATCGTCCCACACTGCACAGGGTGGGCTGGTGGGGTTTGCGTTGGTGAAATCCATCTCATGAAATGCAACAATGCCACCCGGCTTGAGAAAGCGCCCCACCTGTCGAATGGTCGCTGCGGCGTCCGGCTGATAGAGCAATATATAGCGACCTACTACGGCGTCGAATTGTTCGGTGGTGGAAAAATCATGCAGCTCGGTAGCCTGGAACGAGACCCACGAAGAACAGCCTTGTTCCACCGTACGCTGCCGTGCGCGTTCAAGCCCTTTCGCATCGCGGTCGAGCCCGACTACGCGGCCGTACGGCCCAACGATATCGGCAGCAAGCAGCGCAACATCTCCCACACCCGATCCGAGATCCAGCACGCGCATCCCCGGCGCAATGCCGGAGGCACGAAAGAATCTTTCGGTATACGGGCGTAGCAGCCGCGCCTGAAACATCAGCCGCTCCTGTTCCCGCACGGATTGACCAAGAACGTAGTTGGCAGGCGTGCTCATCGCAACAGCTTAACATTAGGAATGCAATACCGGATTTTATATTTGTAACTCTTCCGGTACAGTGCGGCTGAAACGATTTCGTGCACAATCATTCAGAAAAAATCGCTAAAAAAAGACTGGCAGCAAAGCCTCAGAGGAAGTCCCCTCGGCCCGTCGAAGGGAAAACCGGAAAACCGGAAGACCGGAAGATTGGAAGATCGCAAAACCGCAAAACCAGAAGATCGCCAAACTCACTCAGTCTTTGTCGTGCCGTTTCCCACCAGCAAAAATCCACACAAGAACCACGTCTTCACCACGAATTGTCCACATATTTCGTGCACGAAAAAGTATGATTCCCACTCGTCAACACCCAAAATTCCAAGGTAAAACCTAACCCAACCCCCCAAAAGCCTAAAACCCACCACAACTCACCACAAAAACCGAACAAGCGTTTTATCCACAAGCAGGTGGTCGGTCCTCTGCTATTGACTTTTGTGTTTCCGGGAAAACCCCTTCATTCACCCGTACCGCTCATGCGTCCGCCAAAACTCCCCCCAGGGCATGCGCGGAGGTCCACAAACAAAAATATCCGGATGGTCCTCGCTCTCTTCGTTCTTCACCCCCTCAGAGTTCCCGTTATGCCCCGCCCACCGGCATGATGTAAACGTCCTCTCTGCATCCTCCTTCGAATATCCAACCACAATCAACGTCGACGGAGGAGGCACAGGATACCCCCGTAGCCACGCCGAGTTCGTTAAACTGATCGGCATCGGAAGATGATAGGCGGACCCCAGAATCTCCACTGCCCCCTGCTCCCCGTAGTTCCCGACCATCACACCAATGCTCTGCTGCTGTTCTGGGGGCAGGGAATCGCGAATTCCCGCAATCGTCTTCACCAACTCATCCCACCCAATCTCCTCCCGGAGGTCGCCGTTATTCTTCAACGCAAACTGCCGCAGCGGCCCGCTGGTGGCCAGCGGCACAATCAGCGCGTAGACGAACAGCGCCCATGCCGCCAAAGCCGCAAAGAAAACACCCTCCACCCCCAACCGCCATCCTCGCCGCATCGACCCAACCCAACGTTCCCCCACCACAGCGCCCATCGCAATCAACATTGGATACGCTGGAGCCACGTAGTATCCTCGGCCTTTCCCAAAGAAGAAAAGCAGAACCGGAATCACATACATCCAACCTAAGACCCGGTATCTCCGGTTCATCAGAAACGCTACAGCCCCTGCAATCCAGATCGGCGCAACAAACATATTCGTGTTGATTAAGAACTGATCTCGCCAGAATCCGTTCGCCCGCCCCTGTCTCACATCTCGCACATGGATGTGTTGGAGGAAATGGTATGAGATGAAACCATGCTGTACCTGCCATAAAAAGTTCGGTAGAAAGATCAACAGCGCAACCCCGACTCCACCCCAGAACCACCCACTCAAAAAGTAGCGTCGCGCACTCGTCAGCAACATCCCACCCAGAATCCCGGCGATGTAGAAGCAGATGGAATATTTCGTCTGCAAGCCCAATCCAAGCGCTGCCCCAATCCCCAGCCACCAGCGCGGGTCGTCGGCCTTCAGCATCCGAACCATGAAGTAGGCCGCCAATACCCACCACAGATAATCAAACGTCGAGTACTGAAACTCAGTCCCCTCAAACACCGGCAGCCCCGAAGTCGCCACGACCAGCGCCGTCGTCACCTGAGCGAGGCGGCCACCTCCTAATTCCTTCGCCATCCCGGCCGCCACTACGATCGCCAGCGCCTGCGCAATCACCGAAAACAACCGCAACCCCACCAGGGATGTTCCGAAGATCGACAAACTCATCCGCTCCACAAACGGGGTCAGTGGAGGATAGGCAACAAAACCCCAGTCCAAATGTCTGGCATCGCTCAAGAACTGCAGCTCATCCCGATGCAGCCCATATCGCCCATTTGTCAGCACATGGATCAGTGCCACCACCAGCGCGATCCCCACAACAGCCAGAGAACCGTTCGGGGCTTTGACCTCCCGCGCCGCGATAACATTCTTCCTCTCGATCGTCTCCATCCCCGCTCCCCGCTCCCCGCTTCCCGCCCAGCCTGTCGATGTTTTCGAGACTCTACGCATCACGCTACATGGATGTTCCCACACAGCTCCAAATCATTCCTTCTATAGGTTTGTGTCGACCACCTCTCTTGACCTTCCCTTCGCGGCGTTATATCAAGGCTGAACGATGCGAAACGTTCACCTCGTCTCCGTGACGACGTTTTTGGCTGCCGTTGCCCTTTCCGCGCAAACAGCTGCCCGCCCAGATGCGAACAGTCCCTCCAACATCGGCCGCACTCAGCTGACACAATCTCTCGATGACATCGCCGCCAAAGAGACCGCGGCACGCCGCACCACCATTGCCGCCATCACCACTCGAGCTCAGGCAGAGGCCCGGCAGCGCGAGGTCCGCAAGAAACTCCTCGCTCTCATTGGTACTTTCCCCGAAAAAACTCCCCTCAACGCCAAATCCCTCGGCACAACGCAAGCCGACGGCTTCCGCATCGAGAAAATTCTCTACGAGTCCCAACCCAACTTCCCCGTCACCGCGCTCCTCTATCTTCCCGACGCCAAACCGAACGCCCCGCAGCAAAAACTCCCTGCCATCGTCGTCTCTCCCGGCCACGGCTTCACCGGCAAAGTCACCGACTACGCCTTCGCCAGCGCCTTCGCCCGCAACGGCTTCGCCGTCCTCTCCTACGACCCCATCGGCCAGGGCGAGCGTCTCCAATACCCCGACCCCGCCGACTCGTCCAAAACCCTCCTCAAAGCCTCCACCGGCGAACATGGCGAAGCCGGCCTCCAACCCACCCTCATCGGCGATGCCCCCGCCCGCATCATCGCGTGGGATAGCATCCGCGCCGTCGACTACCTCGTCTCCCGCCCCGAGATCGACCCCAATCGCATCGGAGCCTTCGGCTGCTCCGGCGGCGGCACCATGACCGCTCTCCTCGGAGCACTCGATACCCGCATTCACGCCATCGGTGTCGCCTGCTACCTCACCAGCTTCGACACGCTTCTTCCCGCCCTCGGCCCACAGGACGCCGAACAATCTATCCCCGACTTCATCGCTTCCGGTCTCGACTTCCCTGACTGGGTTGAAGTCGCTGCACCCCGGCCCTACGCCATCATCTCCACCGCGCAGGACATGTTCCCCTTTGCCGGAGCCCTGGCCACCACTACCGAAGCCCGCCGCTTCTACGCCCTCTTCGATCCCGCCAGCGCAGGTACTCCAACCGGCAATCCGCCACCAGGCATCCCCACAGGTCCAACCCTTAACCCCGACACCCCCAACTCCATCCCAGCCGCAGCCAATCTCCAGTGGATCACTGGCATCGGCCGCCACGGCAACCTCGGCCCGATCACCTCGCAGATCGTCTCTTTCTTCCTGACGCACCTCGCCCATTCCGACGCTCCTTTCATCCCTTCTCCACCGCCCGCGTCCGGCACAAGCCCCTTCGGTCCGCCTGCGAACATCCCCGCGTCCGCCTTTCAAGTCACGCCCACCGGCCAGGTCTCAATCAGCTATCCCCATAGCGAAACCGTCCAGAGCCTTACCCTCAAACGCTATGCCATGTTTCCCAAACCGAAACCGCTGACCGAGCCGCAACTGCGGCAGACAGTTCGCGAAGTCACTCGCGCCACGGTGAAGCCTGGCGATCCGGCTCCTATTAACACGCAGTCCCAGCCGCTCGCATCTCCTCCCGAGGGCGATAATCATGTACGCCACCGCTTCTCGCTCGCCACCGCGCCGGGCATCAACATACTGGCCGAGTTTTACCGTCCCGCCGACGGCAAACACCCCGCGCTTCTCGTCCTCAAAGACTCACTCGACCCTGCCCTCGAACCCTCGCGTGCCGAAGAGATCCGCAAATATCGAGCCCTCGCCGACGCTGGAACTGCGGTCCTCGTCGTCGCGCCGCGTCCATCTCCACCAGGCAACGAAGAGACTAAAGCCTCCGTTCTTGGCCCCTTCTACCTCACCACGCTACGTGCTGAGCTTGTCGGCAAAACCCTTCTGGGCCTGCGCGTTGACGACGTGATCGCCGCCGTCAATTTCATATCGGGGGGCACCACTGTCGATCCCAACCAGATCTCTGCACAAGCCAGCGGCCACCTCGGCCTTGTGCTGCTTCACGCTGCCGTCCTCGATCCGCGCCTCAAGCACATCACTATCGACCGCACCCTCGAGAGCTACGCAGGCCTCATGCGTGTCCCGATGCCCATCGACGCCCCGGAAGACATCCTCCCCGGAGTCCTCCTCCACTACGACATCCCCGATCTTGTCCGCACTCTTGGTCCGCGCCTGACATCTGGCGATCTTTATCGCTAGGTTATTCTGCCTCCTGACTACTGATAATTCTGGTCCGTCATCATGGACTTGATGCATCCACACGGAGGTTCATGCTCGAAAGCCAAACTCGCAATCGACTTCGAGCGATTACACTCCTTCTGCTAGGGCCTGCGGCTCTCTTCTCTCTCGTTCGCGGCATCCATCATGCCTTCCAATATCAGAGTCACGATCTTCAGTGGATTACCGCACACCTGATCGATCAACACATCGACCCTTGGCAGGAGGCGCTCTCCGGACCCTCTCATCACGCGCAACACTTCAGCCCACCCAACTATCTCCACATCCTGTATCTGATTCTCTTGCCGTTAGGATTCCTCGACTTCCATACCGCAGAAGTCGTCTGGTGCATCGCAAGCATCTGTTTCTCCGTCATCTCGGTTCTTTTGCTGAAGCGCCTTTTCTCTCTCGACCACTTTCAGTCCGCCCTCACTCTCTGTCTGTTGTGGATGAGCTCGCCCTTCCGTGTCGCTCTCGAAACCGGTCAGATGAGCCTCTGCGAGCTGTTTCTCTTCTCTGCGGCCTACGCGATCGGATTTACCGGGCTCGGAGCGGTCAGCTTCGGCGTCAGCTTTGCGAAATACAACTTTTCCCCACTCGCCGTACTCGTGCATCTCTTTCGCGGCCGTATACGGTTTCTTCTCATTGCCATCGGAGTCGCCCTCATCGGCCTCTTTGGCATCCATCTCCTGCTTCCGACGCCGCTATCTCTCCTGGCGCGCGAGCCTCTGATCGTCGCCAGGACCTCCGTCCATCCTGGCCTCGCCGACGTGATGACCTACGCCGAGTTCCTCTTCCGCCCCCACGTCCCTCTCTCCCGCGCAATCTTCTACTCCTACCTGATCTCGCTTGCAGGCACCGTCGCCTACGCCATCTTTCTCAGCCGCCATCGCCTCTCACGAGGAACAGAACTCACTCTTATCTCCCTCGCTAGCCTTCTGCTTTTCAAGCACCTCACCTATGACTACGTCTTTCTTCTCATCCCTCTCGCCTACGCGCTCAGCGGGAAAAATCCCGAGAAAAAACGCCCCATCATTGCAGTCGTCCTGATCTTCTGGTTCCTGACCCCGGTTCTCGGCCGTTCCATAGGGCAGTTCGCCGTGAACCTCTCCGGCATGATGATCAACGTTCTTCTTCTCACCGCACTGCTCGCCTACACCACCTACACCGTCATACAGGAAGAGTCGAAGGATCCAATGGCCGCCCAAACCCCCGACTCGAAGGACCGAATCAAACTCACCCACCCCGAACAGCGGCCCCTTTTGCGATAATTTTCCCGTGGCCGGTGGATCCCTGTTTTTGCAGGGGGTTTTGGCAAAACGGGTGGAAAAACGTGGTGTTCTGATGGTTAAGTTGTGGTGAATTGATGGTGGAATGCTGGTTTTTGGATGGTGGTTTTTCGACGATAAGAAAACTTCACTTTTTTGAAGTTTATTTTTGGCCAGACCAATTTTGGCGCTTGATCAGGTCTTATCGACAGTCGTCAGGTCGGGCTCTGTGCAGTCCTGCAAATTGCGCCTATGCTCGTTGCATGGATAAAGACGCTCTGAAAAAGCTGAAAAAGGAATACGAACAGAAGTCCAAAGAGGTCTTGAAGGATATAGACGCTCTGGGCAAATACGAGAGCAAGGGAGACACGGAGAACGCCGAATTGATGCGAAGGCGTATCCGAAAGGGCGCAGTCGATGCGACGGCACTCCTGCGTCAGGTTCGGACCCTCCTGCCCCCGCCGGCTGCGAAGACCCGGGGTTAGCTCGAGGTTGATGGAATGCTGGTTTATGGATAGTTGGTTTTCGGCGCTGAAAATAAGTCACTCTTTTCGAAATTCATTTTCCGGGATTCCCATTGTGGGAATTAGATCCTTGAAGTTTCTCAGGAATTCGTTGACTGCCGTCATTTTTTCGGTCAGATTGATTCAGTCATACGGACAGAAAGAGGATGCTTCAACATGCAGAAGAGAACACTTTGGTGCGGTGCCTCCATCGTGCTGCTGGCAGCAAGCGCTTCAGCTCAGACTAATATTTTTCCAACCAGCGGTAATGTTGGGATCGGAACAACGACTCCAACGCAGGCACTCACAGTTAATGGGAATATCATCATCGGTTCAGATATCTATTTGCGCTCGGATGCCGCCGGAAGTCCAAACAAAAATGTAAATATCAGCCCATCCTTGCTATATGAAGGGATGATTTCCGGAAACGGCACAACGCCCACACCGTGGGGACTCAATCTCTCTGCATCGCATGGACCTGGGGACAAGATCCAATCACCTATCATGGTGGATTTCATGAATTCAGGGTTGCTGGCGGGAACACCAATGAAAAAGCCGTGATGGATATCAACGGCGGCGGCATCGTTCTTCTCAACGGCTCAACTTTGATCTTCCCGGACGGCACCTCGCAAACCACAGCCTATACAGCGGCTGCGGCGGCGTTAGACTCAGTCCTTGCACAATCTGGAAGCCTCAGCGGCACTTCAACCGATTTCGATAACGGCCATCAATCACTTGTGATCTAAAACGGAAAGTGCTTGCAATAACCACCATTTTCTGCAGGCTGCTCACACTCGATAATTCACATAATCATGACGCTTCTCTGAGATTTTACCGACAATCCATAGACATCATCTATACAAGATTCACATTCGGAGAAAAGGAGCACCTCTCAATGATCGGGAAAAGAAAAAGTCGGAGAGTTTCGATGGAACTATCCAAAGTGGTTTTGCTTGGGCTTGTGTTCTGTGCGGTCGCAGTTGAAGGCCAAACCACTGTTACCACGTCGGGTGGTACGACAAACACAGTTCCGCTATTTACTGGGAGTTCAACTTTAGGACAGTCGCCCATCTCATTTTCCAGCGGCAGCATGGTAGTTGCTGGAACTGCGGGTTCTTCCATCGGCACATTTCTCAATCAGGGTGGAACGAACGCAGTGGGTGGATTGCTGCTACAGACTCCAACTTCTTCAAATACCGGAACGAACGAACTATTTGAATGGTATTTCAACGAAGACTCTGTTCATGTCCTGAGTCGATCCCTCAGCTTGTTCCAGTATCCATCGGATAGCCTTGGCGGCTTTATGCACCAGCACGCCGCTTTTGGAATCACTTCGACAGGCAGCAGTTACCAGTATTTCAGCGGCAACGTCGGCATCGGCACGACGACTCCAGGTGCGAAGTTGGAAGTGAATGGGAACGTTCTATTGACCGCCGGCAGCGGCGCATCGATGACATATCCCGACGGCACGGTGCAATCGACTGCCTGGAACGGCGTCCTCTCCGGCGGAGACTACGCTGAGTCGGTCAACGTCTCGGGAGGTCGCGACGAGTACGAGCCGGGCGATGTGCTGGTCATCGATCCCGCCTCCGAGGGCAGATTCCTCAAGTCATCTGCGCCTTATTCCACCGCTGTCACGGGTATCTACTCCACAAGACCGGGCGTCGTCGGGAGGCGGCAGCGCACCGCCAGAGCGCGCATGGACGAGGAGGTGCCGATGGCGATGACGGGCATCGTACCCACCAAGGTCAGCGCCGAGAATGGTCCGATCAAGCCGGGCGACCTGCTCGTAACCTCATCGAGGCCAGGCTATGCCATGAGGGGCACCGACCGCACTCAAATGCTCGGGGCCGTCATCGGTAAAGCCATCGGCCACCTCGACTCCGGCGTTGGCGTCATCGAAGCGGTGGTCACTCTGCAATAAGGCCACATTTCCGATTGGCAAACCAGGCTTTCAAGGAGCGCAGAACCATGAAGCGAGTTCTTCTTCTCTGTCTTATCGGCATGGCCGCCCTCGATACCCATGCAGCCTCAGGCAATCCACCGCAATCCGTCCAGGCATTCTCTGCGGTACTCTGGACAACGACGACGCTGCATTCCCCATTGGGGAAGCCATTCACGTTCATGCGGCGTACGGTATACACTCGCGATGCATCCGGAAACGTGCGGCGTGAGATCTACCAGCCAACCAAGGGTTTTCTGCACGACACGACGGCCCCGCTCGAACGTGTGCTCACCGGCTCAACTTCGGCGCAGTCGCCGCTCCTTGTCCGATCGAGCAAGGAGACAGTGGAGCAGGATACCGATCTCGGCACCCAGCAATTATCGGGATTTCCCGCTACGGGAAGGCGGCAGATATTTCAAGACGCCAACGGTCAACGCACACACACGCTGGAGACATGGTTTTCCCCAACCCTGGGACTGACCGTACACATGGAAAGCCGCAATGCGCGCGGGGACACCGTCGTCAGCGATCTTTCCGATCTGCAGCTCGGCAACCCGGTTTCCCCCTCTGCGGAAGCTGCTCCCGTCGCCAGTCCCCCAATCCCCTTGCTGAATCTCTACCGAGGCCTGTTTACGCTTATCGCTCATATGGAACGAGACAGGCTGGCGAACGATCCCAATCGCCACGTCAACATGGATGAGATTGAGGACCACCTCCGCAAGAAGCTGGGCCTCTCCGCCAGCGAGTGGCAGGTTCTGGTGGATAAGAGCGTCAAGGTGGAAAACTACACACGCGAGATGTCCAAACAGGCTCATGACTTCGCAACCCAGGATCGTGAAGCCCGCCGCGAGAATCCGCTCTCGGCACATACCCTCGCCGCCGGCCGCGCTCATCTGTACACGATGCAACTCGATCTCAACACCCATGTCCAGGGAGAGATCGATCAGCTCAAGGCAGCCGTCGGCCATGACGCAACAGATCATCTCCAGGCCTATCTGCAAGGCCCCCTGGCCACATCCATGTCTGTCGTTCCTTCCAGGTCGGCGCGCTTGCAGGCGCAGAAGGAGCTGGCGCGATGAAGCGTCCAAACCGCTTTTGGATAACGAGCGTTTGCGTGATGGTCTGCCTGCTCGGAGCAGTACGTTGGCTGCACACAAGACCTGTCGACGCCCAGCAGCAGACCGGTGTATACGATGACGGCACCTTCTACATCACTGCGTTTGTCGGTGTCGACAGCACCTACACCCTCTATGTCGCCAGCTACATGCTGGTCGAGTTCGATGATTATGAAGATATCGATGAAATCGAAGTAGATGGCTACGCAGACGAGGATGGTGGAAACATCGCAAGCGACTACAGCGTCGGAGACGATTACGACCCTGCTGCATTTTCGCTGCAATCAAACGCCCCGGTTGCCACAGGACATGAATACGGAATGGAGTCCGATGGCCTTGCCTGTTTCGACGATGGAGAGGGCGATGAAGATTGCGAATACGTAGGCCTGGCCTATGCGTCCGTCAACGTCGCGTCTCCAACTCCACAGATCTCCAGCATTACCCCATCCAGCGTTAGCCAAGGGGACCAGGGGACACTCACCATCAGCGGCTCAAATCTCGTGGAGAATTCCGGAGATCAACTGACCATCAACTATTCAGGCAGCGGTATGCCATTCACGCTCACGGGTACGCCATCGTCAAGCACCGCAAGCTTCTCCTACGACTTCACGGGTTACTCGCCCGGAACCTACACTCTCTCCGTGACCAACAATGAAGGCACAAGCAATGGTGTGAACTTTGCGGTCATCAATACGACGATACCGGACTCATGCGACGTCGCCTCCAACCCAAACGCTGGATACTCATCGATAGCTTCTATGGGAACCGCCGGTGGCAGCGGTACCATGGCTATTTCGTTTAGCGGCGCTACCTCATACGCAATGCTTAGTCAGACGGTCTCCTATGGCCCCTACTCCACGCCTGCTTCTATCGCAGCCAACACCGCTGCGCTCGTTACCAAGAACTTCTTTCGGTATGGGGTGACAGCAAAAGCATTCGGCCCCAATGTTGTCTATAGTGGAAACACCACATTGGGCACTGTGAACACTCAGTTTTCTGGTCCATCCTTTACGTCGAATACAGCCCCCGAGACTGCATCAGCGGTTAAGGCGGCCTGTAATGCTGCATCTGTTTCCGCCCCAATCCCGACAACCATCCCAGTATTCCAAACGTTGTACCTCGGGCAACCAATAGCGACTACCTTCCCACCAACAGCAAAGTGCCCGGCGGGGATTTCTGGCTGGGAGAAGGACGTTGTCAGGCAGGTGTACGACCAGAACGGCCACCCCATTCAGGTCGCGGGACAGCAAATAGTTGAAAACGTTACCGTCGGGCCGGGTCCGAATGGACTTAAATCTTACTCCCCTGATGTCCAATGGCCAGACAGACGCTAAAGGCCAACTCTTCGATACTTTCAAATTTTGCTCCCCTGCCTGCCCCAACTCGACGGCTACAACCAACTTCACACAAGTGGTGACTGACACTTGGAACAATGTGACGTATCCGGTCGGAAAGTATGTGATCACCTATTCATGTTCTAGCATTAAGATCAACGGTCAACTACTACCCTGACGCAACATTGGTTTTGGAGAAAATGATGAAAATATTAGTCATAGCTGCTTTGGTAGCCGCACTTGGTCAGCAGCCACAGACGCGAGGCTACCATGTGACCTATGAGAAGCATTCACCTGCGCGGCTTGATTCTATTGTGACCATTCAGCCGACCGAGTTGCAATCAGCATTTCAGCAATTACTCAAAATTGGGGTGGAAAACCACCTTCCTCTCGGAATAATAGTCGGAGCGGAACCCAGCATTTGTGGGACACCGCTTCCGTTCCGCTCCGGTCAACAGACTCTCAAAGAGCTCATCGTAGACATCAATGCAATTCTTCCGGGCTATCATGCGGCACTGAGTGATGGCGTTTTAGACATCGCACCAATCGTCCTTCCAGAGGGCGCTGCAAAGTTACTGAATACACGACTGTCGACCTTTAGCACCGGCGACAATCCCCATAAGCTAATGGGCTCGGACCTTTGGATGGATATTCGCCTCATTCTTGCACCCGACGAGGGAGTAGTAGGTGGTGGTTTGTCTTCAACAATGGTTGAAAAGGTGCCTGGATTTCAAGTGAAAGACAAGATAGTAAATTCGACTTAAACATGATTGCCGATGAAGGTAGCGGAGGTGTGTGGGTACTTCATACTTCGTCGGTCAAGGATCTACTGTCAACGAGACAGCAGCCTTACGAAATATATGGCTACGTTGGACAAGAACAGCACATAATATCGGACGTTAAATGCGCTAATTGAATTAGTTCCCATCGGCGCGGGCGTGGCTACAGTGCTCATGAAAGCTGCCCCGAACGACGCCGATAGCACCAACGCTGTTGTGCAATTCATGAGACGGAAGGATCAAACCTCGGCAAGCCAAGATATCTTACTGGACGCTATCACGAATATTGCAAGATCCCACAGCCGCAAGATTGGAAAGGAAGTGACCGGATATGCGGACGATCCCAACGAACAAACGGAAGTTTTTAAAATGCTCTGTGCCCAAGAAGGCATCACAGAGACGCCGCGACAGCATATTGTCAGGAGAGATTCTCGGGCGTTCCAAGTGGCTCACCCAAAAACATCTCGAAAGCGCACCTTGCAGACTGCTGGGATGCCTGAAACGATGGCTAGGTGAAAAAAGTCTTGCTCATCATCCGGTTGCTTGTAGAGGCAATGTTCGGCTTCTGCATGGCTGCTCTCCTTCTACTTCCAGAAATATGGAATGGGACGTTCCGGCAGCAGTTTTATATTGCAATTATTGGCTTCCTGGGCATGCCGCACCGTTTCCATGCTTCGGCAGACTTCCAGCGCGTCAACGTCATAACGCTCGGTGGTTTGCTCGCTGCGACGATAGTCCTCCTGATTGGCGCCCGCTGTTTCAAAGATGTCTTCAAGATAATCCGGAAGCTCAAAAATGACCCATCATGAATCCTCGTCAGGTGGGGCGCTCCACATCTGGCTTCCCTAGTTCGCAGGACGACGAAGTATATCTCGACTACCGTACTTCCCCTTCCACCGGAATCGAAGATTGCTTCCTGAGAGAGGCTATTGGAAAAGCTAGTACAAACGTTTGGCTACTCTCGCCGACGGTGACCAATACTGACGCAATCGTTGGCATGGCTGGATCAGGTCAGAATCCACTGAGCGTCCCATTCGGCTCCATTGATTGGAGCATGACTACCTATATCGATGCCGCATCCAGCACTGGACACGTCGCTTACCAACACACCTGTTACCCAGCCCATCAGGTGAAGGTTGCGAACACTACTCTCTACCTGTACACGCCGCCCAGCAGCGATACATCTTACATCGCGGCGTGTCTAACCGGACTCCGCCCTGAAGTGATTGGTTCAAGCCCCACATTGCCGATACATTAAAACAGGCTCCCCTTACAAGGGAACCAGGTGGCCAAAAAATGAAGTCCCACAATCAACTGCTCTTCGTACTCCTCATAATATGGATGGCTGCGACCACGCGAGCGCACGCTCAGAATAACGAAATTGAGAACCTCTTCCACGATCTTGAAGCCATGGATGCAGGGACGCAGGCCCCCTTTGACAAAGCCGATCCTATACTCAAACGACTCGTGCAATCCAGTAGGGAAAACGTGGCAGCAGCGCTGCCGCTGATTCTCCACGCGACCAGCGATCCTCATCTTTCCGTCCGTCGTGTAGCTGCGGATGCCCTGTACCAAATAATAACAACTCGGCCTGACGGTCAGGCACTGCTCTCCCCAGAAACCTCCACGTTTGCCGCGCTTCTCGTCGATCCGGATATTCCAATCAGAAGAATCACGGGAATGGCAATCCAGGGCTTGCATCCGGACGCCAGCTCTCCTCTTCTGCCGGTTCTGGAGGCCTACCTCGCCAGGGAGGACGCAGTTTCAACCATCGGCGCAGGCGTCGCGGGTGTTCTCATGCAAGCTGCACCGTCAAAAGCCGATAGCACCAGCGCGATTGTGCAATTCATGAGACGCCAGGACCAGACCTCAAAAAGCCGGAACGACATACTTCAATCGATTCAGGTCGCAAGACCCGACAACCGCGACATTGGCAAGGAAGTAGCTGCCTACGCTGGCGATCCCGACGACCAGACAAGCATCCATGCAATTGAGACTCTTCAGTGGATGGGAAAGAACGTTGTCCTGGACAACCAGGCATCACTTTTGCGAGTCGCAGCAGATAACAGGAGGGCTCCAGGCGTACGCGCTGCCGCGACAAAGGCACTCTCGGCAGTTCCTTAGATATGAAGTCAGAGGAAACCCATCACGGCAAAAAACGCCGCGCTCATCACCAAGAATTATTTCCAGTACGGCCTCACAATCTTATCGTCCATCCGTGGGACAGCCCCCATGCTTCGCATGATCAAGGTACCTCTGCCGATGTTGCAGCCACAACGAACCAGTGTGATGCGCACTATACGGTGAACATTCCCCGATTCCTCCAAGCATGCGTTGATCATGGTGCCTCGTCAGCGCACTCCATCAACGAGAGCAATCACGCTCACTGCCACTGGCCTAACTGAAGGAGAGACACACAAATGTTTGCGAAGATTGCGTTGCTGGCAATTGCACTCGTATCCGGCATATGGGCTCAGGCACAGATGGCTATGCTGAGCTCCGTTCCACTCTGGCCTCAAGATGGCGATACCTCCCAGCTTCCCAAAGGGCAGTATGTCTTCTACGATCCGCCTCCGGCGGAATACGTGGTGTATTACATCCCGGATTCCGCTGGCGCATCGTCCGCACAGCCGACGGTGCTTCGGTTTGGAGCCCACATGCTTGTGAACCCCGATGTTACGTTCAAAGTAGCTTCCGCCGATGGGAGTCTCCATTACACCTACGAAGTGGCCAATGGGGGCCGCGCCCGGCAATCCATTCAGAAGATCGTCCTCGTAACTTTCTCCGACAGCAGCCCGCGGGCATCGCGATTGAACTGGACCGCACATGCGACGAAGCACAGCGAGCGCGACCTCGACACCCCGACCACGGGCGGCGCGGTGATCGATTGGACCCCGATGAATGCCGCTCTTTCGATCGCTCCCGGAACCACTGCGCGGAGTTTCGCTGTAGACTCCACATCGCTGCCCGGTTTTATAACTATGACCTTTCAAGGTCGCTCGCAGGGCAACCAATACTCTCCCGAGGCGGTTGCGTCACTTCCCAAAAGAAATAGGCGACCAGTTGGATCGCGTGTTCAACCCCGTGCGGGACGCACGGAGCCTCATGGTAATTGGTCCGAGGTTTGCCAAGGGCACATCTCAATCCATCATCACGCAGAACTACCTCTTCGGCCTGCAGATGTATGTGCTGCACCGCGAACTGGATCCCAACTCCCCCTTTGTCCAACGCGCCCAGCAGGTACTCACCGCCCAGTTACACTCCCAGGACGAGATCCATTTGGATGCCGGAAGCCTCGATTTCGTAAAGGAAGCGAAACCCGGTCTGGAGACAGTAATTGCAAATGCTCTGGAGATCGCCCTTGCTCAATAGGTGGATTTTTGTGTGCGTGACCGCTACGCTGCTAGCCCTCCCCACCGCCACTTTCGCCCAGAGCTGCCCAGCGCCTCCCATTCCCATCTGGTCGGGAGAAGGACGCGTTCCCGATGGCTCTGGCAATCGAAAGGTATTTCTGTCTCCGGACCAGCACAGCGTAATCGTTCTCTGGCCCAATCCCGACGGCACGGAAACAAAGCGAAGCTTTTACCTGCACAATGAGATTGCCCTCAACCTGCGCGTTCACATCGAAGACACCCTCAGCGGCTTTCGATACACCTACCATCTCGAAAACGAAAAGCAGTCGAAAGATCCGTTGACGGATTTTGAACTCGTGATCTATCCCGATCCTCAGGCGCAAGCCGAAGGTGAGTTATGGAAGGGTGGGATCGCGATGTCAACGGTGAAAGAAAGGATTGGAATCCCCGGAGCGCCTCCAGGGAGATTCGCTTCTTGGTCGGAACCTTTGGTGAGAGGCGAGGAACATCCTCTGCTGCCTGGCTCGGCGACTAATTTCACACTGGTCACGCGGGCAAGACCTGGCTTCACGACGGCTGCGACAGAACACTTTCCGCACCTCGATTTGACAGATGAATGGCCGGAGGAAATCTTGGACCAACTCGGGGACGTGATCGAGCCTAAGTGTATAGCCGATCACAGAATCACATCGGGCCGCGGTATGGCCCGGATGATCCGGCAACACGGATTGCCTCCGATTACTTAGCCGGTATCCAGGAACTGATCCGCATACATCGGCTTGAATCAGACTCATCTTTCGTCAGGGAGATTATTGCGAATCTAGATGCCATCGCCTCCCGCTCTTCCGTGCAAATCCCGATTACGCAAAAGCCGCATTCCGAGATGGAAGCTGAGATTCTCAACGCGTTACAACTGTCCTTGCATGTCACTTACAAAGGTCCTCAATAATCCTCTGGACCGGAGGATGTCCGTAAACAGGGATTCAAGTCTTAGAGCCATAGCTGCAGCCTTTTCAATAACCGATGCCTACTCCAACCCCGCCAATTCGCATCGCGATTTCGTTAGCAGCGTTAGCAATCTGCTGGTTCGTATCCGTCATTGCTTCAGGATTGCGCTTTCGAGACCCTGCGGCTAGTGTTCTATTGTTTATCTGGAGTCCGCCGTTCTTCGCAGTTGGCTGGGTATTGGTAGGAATCCCTATCATCGCGATGGGCAATCGAATCCTCAGTATCTCGATGATACTTTTCGGTATCGTGGGCGCCATTGCCGGGGCCTTCGTCACAATATTTCCATTTTTCGTGCTTGCGGTAATTTCTCGTGGAACTGTAAATTTTGCAGGATGGCGCTGGTCCTCTTTGAAAAGCTGGCCCGCCTTCGGTGCCGGGATTGGTGCTAGTGGAGTAATTCTTTACGTTGGGGGTGACTATGCTGAATCCGTTGATGTACAGGGGGACAGGAACAGCTACGAGCCAGGTGATGTTCTTGTGATCAACCAGAAAGTTGAGGGTGGTTTCGTTCTATCCTCACAAGGATATTCCACTGCTGTGATGGGAATCTATTGACGAAACCTGGAGCACGTGGCCGAAGGCAGAAGACGGACCCGTCCCACATGAAAGACGAAGTCCCGATGGCAATGATCGGTATCGTCCCAACCAAGGTGAGCGCAGAGAACGGGCCGATCCATCCAGGGGATATGCTCGGTTACATCCTCACGCCCGGATATGCCATGAAAGGCACTGATCGTAGTCAGATGCTCGGCGCAGTCATTGGCAAGGCACTCGGTCATCTCGATTCGGGAACTGGCGTAATCGAAGTAGGAGTCACGCTTCAATAGTTCTATATCTCGCGCTGCCTACTCCGATTGGCAGCCCAAGCTTTCAAGGAGTGCGGAACCGTGAAGCGAATTGAACAGCCCAACTATCTTCGGCGGCAGCTATTGTCTATAGCGATTATGTTGTGCCTTACAACTGTGCAGCTATTGGCGCAAACTGGCGTGCGCACTGAACAACATGCCCAAGCTGTGCCCCCAACCCTGCCGGTGCTCTACCGCTATTTTCTTGCTTACCAACTCCATCTGGATCGCCGGGCCGACGAATTGAAGAAAGCCGGTCGAAACGGTGAAGATTTTCGTACGCATTATCAAAAAGAGATTGGCCTCTCCAATGATGCATACGCGAAAGTGCGCACAAGCGCACTCCTTCTGGAGAAGAAGCTTGCAGCCAAGGATGCTGAAGCAGCCAAGGTGATTCAGGTTGACAGGCAAGCAAATGCAGGCAGGGTTGGCCTTGGCTTAGGTGGTCCGCCGCCTCTACCGGCAGCATTGACACAGCTACAGAAGGATCGAGACGGCATTATCAATGATGAAGTCCGAAATCTTCGTAATGAACTCATGCCGAGCGAAACTGCCCGCTTCGACCGATTTTTGACTGAGGAATTTTCCAAATCCGTGACCTCACAAGCCGTTCTACCACCCCACGTATCGCAACCCCAGCTTTTGAAGAAGGGTGGGCAACGGTGATTTCTCTTCGACGCCTGTATCTTGCATCGGTCGTGTTCATATTTCTGTTATTGGGTCATCCTGCTTCTTTCGGACAGGACGTAGTGGGGTATACAGCAGTTCTTCAAAGCACGAACTCATCAGAAATCGATGGTTATTCCCTTACAGAAACCTCATACGAGGTTGCGTACTATTACGACGCGGGTGTCATCGGTTATCTGTACGACGGCACTTCACAGGTGGACGCAAAGGCCGCGGAGGGGACCGGGGCTGCCGAGGCGTATCCAAAGAGCACATCAGTGCACCTTGGCGACACATACACGCTTTACAGCGAGCACTATCTCATCGCGTTCTATTACACCTCCGGTGTTGGTTTCTACAATCCTTATGACTACTATCCAGGAACCGCGTTCACGCCAGGCGACCCGGGTTATGCCCCAGGCTCTTCGTTTAGTTCGGGCGGCGGCCCTGGAGTAGTACAGGAAGACGACATCTATCTGGGTTACACCTATCTGCAGTTCTCACCGGTACCCCCGCAAGTATCGTCGATCAGCCCCCAGTTTGCGGACCGCGGAACAAGTGGGTCCTTCTATCTACAGGGCTCACACCTGCAGGACGATTTCGGCGTTTTCACTGTCCGTCCTCTGGATGGGGATAACATATCCGTAGCTTCGTCAGACCAGAATTCTGCGTCACTGAGCTACACGATCGCGGCCGATGCCACGGTTGGAACGCATCGGTTTACCGTATCCAATACGTGGGGCGAAAGTGAACCTGTTTCATTCACGGTCAACGCCGCTACAGGATTCAACGCGCAGCAGAATGCATGCCCGGCGATGGTTGATGCGACTTCCGGGTTTTCCTCAATTGCCCCTAGCGGGTTGGCCGTGGGCGGGAGTGGCTCGATGACTGTGTCATTCAGCCAGGATCTTTCAGCGGGTTTGGCATCACTGTTCCCTACGGACCAAATTCGACACCGGAATCAATCGCTTCCCATCTCGCCGCTCTCATCACGAAGCAATATTCCAGTTCAGGTTTAACTGCCCAAGCCTACGGGGCCAACATTCTCTATAAGGGCAACGCGGCACTTGGAACTGCAACCTTCACGCCTGCGGGTCCGTCCGGTTCGTCTTCGGATTCATCGTTCACAGCAGACCCCTCGCCTGCGGGTTGCCCTCCTGTAAACCTAACGTTCGCCCTTATTGTCACATACGACAGTGGTACGTGGGTACCTAATTCTCGTGGTGGCCCTGGTTCTGGAAGGGATGTGAGCTACGAACTAAGTAAGTGGACTAAGGGTAACTACAATGCGAACAAACCTCCATTGATTAGTTCACAAATATCAGAGCATTTGAGTAAACCACTGCCTGACGGGTCGTATGGTAAAACAGACACACAAGACCCTGGAGCATATTGTGATCTTATAGGGAGTGCAGGTGGACCTTCACTCACAGGGATCTATGATCCAGAGCGATACTTTACAGTGGTATACACTGATCCTCAGCATCTTACACGTGACTTAGGTAGCGTCCGGATTCTTGACAAAAGTGGTGAGCATTCTACCGATAAAATCGTAGTGAACTTTCCATCAGGACCTACCATTCTCAATGGTTTTGATCAGAACCATTTGCTTTCATATCTGCAAACATTACGCTTAGTCAAAGGCCCATGCGGCCACTGATCTAACCTGCCAACGGAGGTGTTTACATGGCAATTAGACTGCATAGAAGGCTAGTAACACGTATTGTCTATACGGTAGGATGTACGTTCTTGTCCCTGTCGTTACTAGCCTTTCTTGCAGTCCAATATCAACAGTGGATGTTGCGTTGGCGGGCTGAACAGTTGGTCGCAGATATGCAAAAGATTAATCTCAACCAGAGTATATGGTCTGATGCTCAACAATTGATGCATCGCTGGGGAGCATGGGGACACTATGACGGAAGTTGCACCGCTATAAGTTGTAAGTATGAAATCAGGATAGTAAATAGCTCCTTCTATGATCCTCAGGTCAGGGGGTACATCTGGTCAGATTGGCTTTTCCAGCACGACTACCTTGATCTCTACGAGTGGTTAGGCGGACGCAGTGCAGAAGCTTTTGGTTCTTTTTCAGTCAATAATGGCATCGTCTCGAAGAAAATTGTTTCAGTTGCCTACTCGGTTCCCCTTAAATAAAATAAGAGTTGAGAACGAATTTGAATGGACTCTTGTTGTAACTGTTATAGGTCTCCAACGAGGAGATGAAACAATGGGGGAATTTGGAATGCTAAACACTGACGGCGAGCTTAGTCGGTACCCGTACTACAAAGTAACGAATCGCGGAGAAACGCTCAACGGCCAAATAAAGTATGTTTACTATAATGAGCATACGCCACCAGATACAATTAAGCAGTTAACTTCATTTGATTTTTCCTGTTTTACTCGGTTCAAACCATGTACAGAATTTGGCCAGCTTTTACCGGCAATTAAATAATGGAATGCTTAGCTTCTGGAAGTACAAGGATGCAAAGATGCAAGAGAACTGCTCCCAACTGCTGACCCCTTTCCCTTCTGACAAATGAATACGCTCGACAGGATCTTGGTGACGGCGGACGGGTGGGCGATGGATGAAGGATTCGTCGGCGTTTTCACTGTCCGTCCTCTGGACGGGGACAACATATCCGTAGCTTCGTCAGACCAGAGTTCCGCGTCACTGAGCTACACGATCGCGGCCGATGCCACGGTTGGAACGCATCGGTTTACCGTATCCAATACGTGGGGCGAAAGTGAACCTGTTT
Source organism: uncultured Acidobacteriaceae bacterium (assembly GCA_963774735.1). Lineage (GTDB taxonomy): Bacteria > Acidobacteriota > Terriglobia > Terriglobales > Acidobacteriaceae > Edaphobacter. Next base: position 123,803 of record CAVZGJ010000023.1, read on the forward strand.
CATTCACGGTCAACGCCGCTACAGGATTCAACGCGCAGCAGAATGCATGCCCGGCGATGGTTGATGCGACTTCCGGGTTTTCCTCAATTGCCCCTAGCGGGTTGGCCGTGGGCGGGAGTGGCTCGATGACTGTGTCATTCAGCCAGGGATCTTTCAGCGGGTTTGGCATCATCGTTCCCTACGGACCAAATTCGACGCCGGAATCAATCGCTTCCCATCTCGCCGCTCTCATCACCAAGAAATATGCCCGTTCAGGTCTCACGGCCCAAGCCTATGGAGCCAACATTCTCTATAAGGGCAACGCGACACTTGGAGCTGCAAAGTTCACGTCCTCGGATTCATCGTTCGCGGCAGACCCCGCGCCTGCGAGTTGCGCTCCAGTGAGCATAAATCTGCGACTAGTGCCTGTAGTGTCCAGAGACGAAGGTTTGCCTAGTGATGCAAATCCTGCAACCACTATTCTCCATAATGTTTGGCGGTTAGTTACTTTAGATGGCAAAGTGCCGCAGTATGTTGTTCCAAATGGCTTGATGCAATTGAAGTATACAATTTCCGAACACCTACCTTTTCAAAGAAAAGGCACAATGCCCGATGGTCAGGGTGGATATACTTCATCAAGTCCAGACTCCAACATATTCGAGGATGGCATTGGATGTCTTGCGCCGGCGCTGTGTAACACTAGTCCACCTACTCCACCATATTGGCAGAAGTTCACGATCACGGAAGTGAGCGGACCCAGTCCAAATCTCACACAAGGAGTGATGACACGAATCCCTGGGCAAGGAGACCGCCTTGTCATGACCATCCATGAGCACGGCACCGCCGCGCCAACAATGAACGACGATACCGGGCCCATGCCTCAATTTTCTCTCAATCCATATCATGACCCCAATCCATACCCACGCTATAGCAGTCAATGAAACGGAATGTACAAATGAGGAGAAAAACAAAGTATATCTTCATTGCCTTACTGCTCCTGGTGACTGCAGCCGAGGTAATGACATTTGCATATTCTGTGATAGCAGAGCGCAAGGCTGAAAGACTGACAGAGTTACTTGCGACTTTAAAACCTGGATATACAACAATGGATAGTGCTAAGGCTCTGTTCCAGGCTCATGGGGTGAATGTAAGCACATTACGCAATGCATGTGGTGATCCTAGAGGCGCGTGTGACGGTTTATATCTAGGTGCCACAAAGCGTCATCACTTGGTATGGTTTCGTCACAATCCACCCTTGGGCTTTGAACTGTTCCCCTTTCCACCAGTAAAATCTGCTGGTTTCGCGGTGGATCTCTATTTCATAAATGGGATATTGGACTCGATCAATACCGGATATGGAGTGGGTACAACGGGCGTTAAGTATTCTCGCGGTGCGGGTGAATACAATTCCTTGTGGTCAAAATGGAAGTATGAAAAAGGAGATACGGTAGAGTCGATCAGTGTATCCTCTTCAGGCGCGGCCTGTGATGTGACCTTTCCTCGTTTTACCTTCAAATATATGTATTCGGTGAAGCGCGTTGATGCCCGTATGCTTTGGCCTACCGCTCCACCACCTACGACAGAGCTTCATGGGTGGCCTGGCTGTAGATAGAAAAACTGAGTTTAACCGTAGTTGCTTCTGGAAGTACAAAGAATGCAAAGATGCCAGAGAACTGCTCCCAATTGCTGACCCCTTTCCTTCTGACAAATGAATACGCTCGACAGGATCTTGGTGACGGCCTCATCCTTCACAGCAGACCCCTCACCTGCGGCCTGCCAAGAAGCTCAGTGGTAAGCCAAGTAGTCTCAGCCCCTGTAACCGATCATATTGTTATTGGTCCGCGGATGTTAACAATGCACGACTACCTCAATGGTGGCGAGGTTCCGGTGTGACCTTCACTATCGACTTCGAAGTGAAGGACTCCATAGTCGCGTATAAAGGCGCTGCGTACGCTATCGGAGCAGACACCGCCAACTTCACTTCATTCTATGTGTCAGTCGGAGTGAAAGAGAAGTGGATCCAAACGAGACAAGAAGACCGCATTATCGTGGAGCCACCGACCGACAAAGGCTGGCAAATCAGCTATCTAGAGAAGAATGGTTACCGGGAGATCAACTCTACCAAATTCCAAGTGCACATGACGCCAAGATCATCAGTCGAAGACTGGCGGCGCTATACGGGGTTCAACTACAGTTGTTTCTGGAGATATAAAGGATGCAAGGACGCCAGAGAACGGCTCCCAACTGCTGACCCATTTCCCGATGACAAATGAACAGGCTTTAACCTTCATTCGTCCATTTTGCGATCGATTTTGTACTGGTTAGTTGGTTATGGCGGTAATGCTGATAAGTGGATCACGGACTTTGCCCTCTTTCCCACATTTCCACCCTCATCACCCCTCAATCCACACTATCTGCACCACTTCTGCGCCTTGCCCTTCTCGCCCCTCCGCGCCTACCCTCAAAAGATGCCAATTACTGAGCAGTAAACCCCATAAATTTCGCGGCTTTTGGCGAAAATCCACAGCAAAAACCCTTGTTTTTCACGCCTTTGAGCCATTTACAGCGCGTTAATACGGGTATTCGCACAGGCAACACAATATGTTGTGCTTTATACTTGACACACCCCACAGAGGGCGTTACTTTCACGACTGCAATCGTAGACTCTTGGTTCTCGTCGCTCCCTAAAAATCGCCGATGTTTTCCCCGCCCGGTTCAACCACGCAGCGCCAGACAGCGGGAGAAGTCGTCTAAAGTCGGCCCGGGCTTAGAGCAAAACTGATAGGCACGCAGTGAGCCAAAAGCTATAGAGTTTCATCAAATTAGAAGGAGTTTCACCATGGCGACCATCCCCAACCAGACTTCGGGCCAAACCCACACCGCCCCCGGCGCCGACAGCTACCAGACCGCGCCGCCCTTCACCTCCCGCGCCCCGGGCCTGACTTTCAGCCGCCACTTTACCCGCCCCGGCGTCTCCCCCTATGACGAGATCGTCTGGGAGCTCCGCGATGCTGTCATCCAGGACTTCAAGGGCAAGGTCATCTTCGAGCAGAAGAACGTCGAGGTTCCCGCCGACTGGTCCATGACCGCCACCAACATCGTGGCGTCGAAGTACCTCCATGGCCTGAACGGCACCACCGAGCGTGAGTCCGGTGTTCGTGCGCTGATCACTCGCGTGGCAGAATCGATCCGCGACTGGGGCATCACCGGCGGCTACTTTGCCACCCCATCTGACGCCGAGACCTTCTACGCCGAGCTCGCCCACCTGCTCCTCAACCAGAAGGTCGCGTTCAACTCGCCCGTGTGGTTCAACGTTGGCTGCGACCGCCTAGAGCCGAACTCCGACGCCCAGAACTGGCACTGGAATCCGCACTCCTGCGCAGTTGAATTTTCCGTCACCGGCTATCGCAAGCCGCAGTGCTCGGCCTGCTTCATCAACTCGGTTCAGGACTCGCTCGATTCGATCCTTACCCTCGCAAAGACCGAGGGCATGCTCTTCAAGTGGGGCTCGGGCGCAGGCTCGAATCTCTCGAACATCCGTGGGAGTATGGAGACCCTCTCCGGCGGCGGCACCGCCTCCGGCCCGCTGAGCTTCATGCGCGGCTTCGACGCCTTCGCCGGCGTCATCAAGTCCGGTGGCAAGACGCGCCGCGCTGCCAAGATGGTCATCCTCAATGTCGAGCATCCCGACATCGAAGACTTCATCCAGTGCAAGGTGAAGGAGGAAGAGAAGGCCTGGCATCTCGTGCAGGCGGGTTACGACGGCTCTGGTCCCGACTCCGAGGCCTACACCTCCATCTTCTTCCAGAACGCCAACAACTCCGTCCGCGTCACCGACGAGTTCATGCGCGCCGTCGAGTCTGACGGTCCTTTCTCCACACGCACCGTCAAGGACAAGAAGCCCGTCAAGGAATACCGCGCACGCGATCTGATGCACACCATCGCCGAAGCCACCTGGCAGTGCGGCGACCCGGGCATGCAGTTCGACACCACTATCAATCGTTGGCACACCAGTAAAAACACAGGCCGCATCAATGCGTCCAATCCCTGCTCGGAGTACATGTTCCTCGATGACTCCGCCTGCAACCTTGCTTCCTTCAATCTCCTGAAGTTTCTCACTCCGGGAGGCCAGTTCGACATTCCTGCGTATCGTCACGCGATCGGCATCGTTACTACTGCGATGGAGATCATCGTCGACGCCGCGGGTTATCCCACCGAGATGATCGCGAAGAACTCGCACGACTATCGCCCACTCGGTCTCGGCTATGCAAACCTCGGCGCGCTGCTGATGGCGTTCGGTCTGCCGTATGACTCCGACGCCGGCCGCGACTTCGCCGCTACACTCACCTCGATCCTTTGTGGTGATGCGTATTGGCAGTCTTCGCGCATCGCCGAGTCGTGCCCGGCACTGGGTGCGGCCACTCCGCTTACGCAGCAGGCGAACATCGCCGGCGGAGCCTGCCCCGGCTTCTACGTCAACCGCGAGCCGTTCCTCGACGTCGTCCGCATGCACCGCGCTGAGGTCAACAACATCGGCAAGTCCAAGAACTCCACCGAGCCCTTCTTCGTCCCGCAGCTCGACCAGCTCATCGACGCCTCGCCGCCAGGCATGGGACGGCGCACTTGCTTTCGGGGAAAAGTCACGGCTACCGCAACTCCCAGGTCACCGTGTTGGCTCCCACCGGCACTATCGGCTTCATGATGGACTGCGACACCACCGGCATCGAGCCTGATCTCGCCCTCGTCAAGTACAAGAAGCTCGTCGGCGGCGGCATGATCAAGATCGTCAACAACACCGTGCCGTCGGCGCTCATCAAGCTCGGCTACTCCGAGTCTGAGGTGAATGCCATCGTCAGCTACATCGACGCCACCGGCACCATCGAAGGCGCGCCGGCCATCAAGCCCGAGCACCTCGCTGTCTTCGACTGCTCCTTCAAGCCCGCCAAGGGGACGCGCAGCATCTCCTACATGGGCCACATCAAGATGATGGGTGCGACGCAGCCGTTCCTCTCGGGGGCGATCTCGAAGACCGTCAACCTGCCGCAGGACTGCTCGGTCGACGACATCGCCGAGGCGTACATGGAGAGCTGGCGTCAGGGCCTCAAGGCCGTCGCCATCTACCGCGACAACTCCAAAGGCACCCAGCCCCTCAACGTCAACGCGCAGACCGATGCCGACAAGAAGGGAACCAAGGCTATGGCTGCAGTCGCTCCCGCAGCCGCCGGTTCGATCGAGATCGAAGAGGCTGTGATTGCTGCCAAGGCCGCTGCTGCTGCTGCCGTCGAGGCCGCCAACAGCAAGATCACCGCGCTCGAAGTGCAGCTTCGCCAGATCGCCGAAGCCGCGATGAAGAACTCCGACTCGGCGGACGCCCAGGCCCCGCCTCGCGCCGTGCGTCACCGTCTCCCTGCCGAGCGCGCCTCGCGTCACCCACAAGTTCGGTCTCGCCGGACACGAGGGCTACATCACGGTCGGCCTCTACCCCAACGGGCAGCCTGGTGAGATCTTCATCAGGATGGCGAAGGAAGGCTCCACCGTCTCCGGGCTGATGGACTCCTTCGCCACGGCCGTCTCGCTCGCCCTCCAGCACGGCGTGCCGCTGCGCGTCCTCTGCGAGAAGTTCGCCCACACCCGCTTCGAGCCCTCCGGCTGGACCGGCAACGAGCAGATCGGCTACGCCAAGTCGATCATGGACTACATCTTCCGCTGGATCCAGATCCGCTTCCTCTCCGGACACCAGCTCGACCTCTTCGCCGGTCTCGGCCCCCAGCAGGCCATCCCCGTGGAGGGCACCGTCACCAGCCCCGGCAACACGATCGTCCCGCGTTTGACGCCTCTCTCAGAAGCGTCATCCGCCAGCCCCTTGTTGTCATCCAACGCGCGGAGCGGGGGGACCCCCGCATGTTGGCTGCGGCGCCCAAAGTTTGAGGACCACTACACCACCACGCCACCGCAGCAGGGAATCGCCCCTGACCTGAGCGCCCGCAGCGGCCTCGAACCCGGAATGCCCACGCTCGAAGACCGAGGCATCTACCACGCCGCCGACGCCATGAAGTCCATGTACGACATGGGCGACGCCCCAAGCTGCGCCACCTGCGGAGCCATCATGACCCGCAGCGGCTCCTGCTACCGATGCATGTCCTGCGGAAGCACAAGCGGCTGCAGCTAGTTAAGTAACGTAACTACCAAGCCGAAGCAGTCAGCTAGCCTCCCACTACTAAGTGGGAGGCTAGCTGCGTTGGTCGGGAAAGAGACAGGGACTAACTAACTACCTAGTTAAAATTCCCTGAAAACTCGACGAACGAGTTCAACGAGCCAATTGACTCGGAGATTGAAAAGGGATACCCTCACGCTACTAACTATAGTTAGTAACCTTAGCAAATTTGATCAGCCGTGCAGTTTCGCATATCGAAGGGGACTCGGCACTCGTGACGCGATCGCAGAGATTCATCGCCTGGCTAAAACAGGACTAGAGTGGGTCCTTGAAGCCGACATACAAAGTTTTTTTGACAACGTTGATCGCAGTATCCTGTTAACAAAGCTTTCAACAATCATAAAATCCAAAGAAAATCTAAGCTTCATTCAAAGGGCGCTTACAAGTGAAGTTGAAAATATTCAGCTGATAGAAGAAGATTTGCGAGGACTTTTTAGGTCAGCAGGCGAGGGCATCCCCCAAGGGAATATTCTTTCCCCTCTGTTCGCTAATTTCTACTTGCATTCCTTCGACAAAGCGATGACGAAGAAGGGTTATGGGTTAGTTCGCTATGCCGACGACTTCGTCGTGATGTGTCGAACGCAACAGGAAGCCGTTGCTGCCTACAAGTACGCATATCAACTGCTACATGACGATCTAAAACTCGACATGCATCCGCTCACGAAAGGTGGAAAGACGACAATCAGACGCTATAAAGACGGGTTCGATTTTTTGGGTTTGCTTTATACGTGGCGAGAGGCCGTTGGTATCCAGTAAAACTAAGAATAATTTCAAAAAAAGAATCAAAGAAATCTTGCAGTCCGAGATAGATCAGACCTTGCTGAAAAAGATACAACGTCTCAACTATGTTGCACGAGGCTGGTTCGAAGCGTTCAAAATCGCGGATCTCGAAAATTTCCCTAGAGAAGCCGACGACTTCCTATACGCAGAATTTTCCCAGTTCTTGCGCAAGAAGAAGTTATTTCGTAATGGAGACACATTGGGATGGAGGCAAATGAAATTTATCGGAATTGTTTCGCTCGGAGATTGTGTTCGAAAGAATTCTGAAAAAATTTCGAACTCCGAACGCAAAGTTCAGAAGCGAAGTCATCGCCCGAATCGACGGAAAGCAACAGTCCCCGAGAGTGTTCTGCCCGCGGAAGCGAGCGGCAGTTCAGTTTCGGCCTTAGGCGCGTCGGTAGTCCCCGGACGGGTGGCCCATATCTAGATTTTGGTGCCCATCTTCGCGTGGTCTCATCGCGTAAAGGTGGGCATTCGAGCGAAGCTCGAACCGTTTAGAGAAAGCTCGTCGACCTCAGCGGCTGAAGCCGGGTTTATTCCACTCCCAGGCGGCACGGCTGAAGCCGTGCCCTTAACAAAGCGAAATATTCGTCGACGTTATTGCCTTAAGCAAACCGGGTGGCCATCCTTATTGCGCCAAAACGCACATTCGAGCGAAGCTCGAACCGTTTTGCTTAAGGGCACCCGTTCGGCTTCGCTCAGGGCAGGCTCTTCAGCCGTGCCACAAACCCTCCCCAAGGCAAGGGGCTTCAGCCCCTGAGGTACGCGCCGTTAGAATCGCCTCATGGCGATCCCCACCCGAGCATCACGCCCCGGAACCTTCTTCATCACAAGCGGAACTTACAACCGACGCCGTCTCTTCCAAATTCCCACCAATGCTGAACTCTTCGTCGCAACCCTGACAGCACTACCGAGCCGAAGGTCACTACAAACTCCACGCCTTCGTCGTCATGCCCGACCACATCCACATCCTGCTCACCCCGCAAGTCGTCACCCTCGAACGCGCCGTCGGGCTGATCAAGGGCGGCTTCTCACACCGTCTTGCCTCTAAACTCCCCGTCTGGCAACGAGGCTTCACCGACCATCGCATCCTCGACGCGGAAGACTTCGAAATCCGCCGTACCTATATCCATCGGAACCCTGTCACTGCAGGTCTCTGCGAAACGCCGGAGGCTTATCCCTTTTCGTCGGCTCAGAGAAAGCTGCGTGACCTCAGCGGCTAAAGCCGCGGGCATTACGTTCTTATTGCGGCACGGCTGAAGCCGTGCCCTTAAGCAAAGAAGCCGCGCTTGTTCCACTCCTAAGCGGCGCGGCTGAAGCGTGCCCTTAAGCAAAGAAGCTGTGCCCTTAAGCGAAACTGTTACTTAGATTCGGGCGTGTTCTTCTCTGAATGCTGCGGTCCGAAAAACGGGTTTAGCGGACAATTGATTTGCAAACGATACCAAAGTGTGGCCCAATACCTTGGTCTAATTGTTTTGCCTTTCCTCGTCGGGCTCAACTATGAATCGGATTACGGAGACTACGCACATGACCGCTCCCGTCACGTCGAAGACGCTTGGTGTCAACGTCTTTACCGCCCCGGGGAAGGCTATGGTCGGCGAGCGGCCAAGGCCCTTCGGCGAGCCGCTCGGCTTTGATCCGGCCACGTCGACGTTGATCTTCGGCGAGTACGACGCGGTACTGGTGGACGCCATGACCACGGTGGCTGAGGCCGAGGCGCTCGCGGACTGGATTGCGCTGCATAACCGGAACCTGGAGACCATCTATATAACGCATGCGCATTTCGACCACTTCTACGGTTTGAGCGTTCTCCTCGACCGTTTTCCACGCGCTCGGGCGATCGCAACTCCCAAGGCGGTGGAAGGCATACAGATGTATTTGTCTCCCCCAGTGCAGCAGTTGGCCCGCCGAATGTTTCCTGGACAAGTGCCCACGAAGTTGGTTGGGCCTGAGCCCTATGAGCAGGGCACGTTTACGCTTGAGGGCCACGAATTGCGCATCATCGAGCAGGGCCGCACCGATTGTCCCGATTCGACGTCTCTACACGTTCCATCGATCGGCCTGATCGTCGCTGGCGACGTTGTGTACAACCAATGCCGCATGTATGTCGGCGACACCACCCCCGAGAGCCGGCAGAATTGGATCGCGGCGCTGGACCGGTTAGCCGCGCTGAACCCGGCGATTGTTGTTGCCGGTCACAAGAAGCCTGGCGCGCCCGACTCTCCCTCGACGATCCAGGACACCAAGCGTTACCTGCAAGATTTTGATCGGCTACAGAAAACCGCGATGTCCGACCAGGAGCTGTTCAACCAGATGACCGAGCTTTACCCGCATTGGGTAGCCAATCAGTCGTGGTTAATGTTCGGATTTCCGCAGTCATAAGCCACATCAAGCGCAACGTCCCGTCTGTCTCCAGTCTTAGTTCCGATTTCACAGAGGAGAATAAAAATGGCAACAAAAGGAAAAATCCTGGCATTGATCTCGAGCGGTCGCGGTTTGCCATTGAAGGATGGCAAGATTTATACGGGTGCCGGCTACTACCTCAACGAAGTGACGGTTCCGGTTCGCGCCCTGATGAAGGAGGGCTACGAAATCACCTTCGCCAACCCCACCGGCAATACGCCGCAGGTGGATGTCCATTCCGAGGTCGTCGGCTTTTTCGGCGGGGACGCGGCCAAGCTGCAGGACTACATGCTATTCCGCGACGGCTTGCTTGGGCTCAGAGATCCAGTTCGCATCAGGGATGTCATCGCGTCGGGCCTGGATCAATATGACGCTGTTTTCGTTCCGGGCGGCCATGGCCCGATGATCGATCTTCTGGATGATCCCAATGCCGGCATCGTGCTGAGACACTTTCACGAAACGTCCAAGCCTACGGCTGTGCTCTGCCATGGCCCGATTTCACTGCTCTCGGCTCTTCCGAATTCGTGGGAGTTCGTCGCAGCGCTGGCAGCGGGCGATGTCGCCGGAGCGCACGCCAAGGCTCAAGGCTGGATCTATGCCGGATATAAGATGACTATCTTTGCGACGGCGGAAGAACAGCAGCGGGAGCCGCTTGAGATTGGTGGTAAGGTTCTGTTTTACCCGGACTTCGCCTTGCGTACGGCGGGCGGCGACGTAAGTGTGGTCGCTCCATGGGGGAGCTACGCCCTTCAAGATCGAGAGTTGATCTCGGGCCAGAACCCGTTCTCTGATGAAGCAGTTCTGAAACTTCTTCTAGCGGCACTCAACGAGAAGAAAAAGTGAGTCGGTAAGTGTGGGCTGGTTCCGTGGTTTCCCCCGCCGGTAAATCTATCCGAATTGGAGTCGTCAAATGAGCAGCGTACAAATCGAACAGAAGAGCTATGAGATGCCCCCGAAGGAAGGGATCAGCATCGCGCATTTTCTCACCGTCGCCGACGTCGAGCGATCGGCTCGTTACTACGAGAAGGTCTTCGGCGCTCGCATTCTGACCATGGGTGACGGCAACGCGCCTCCGTACCTTCAGCTGGCGAATATCTGGATGATCTTGAACGTGGGGGGCGGGCCGACTCCGGACAAGCCGACGGTATCGCTCAGCGTCCCCGACCCGAATCACATCAGCAGCTTTATGAATTTCCGGGTTGCGGATATTCAAGCGTGCTATGAGCTATGGAAGAGTCGAGGAGCCGAGTTCATCACGGCACCGATCCCCAAGTACGGCGAGATCCGCTGCTACATCCGCGATCCTGACGGCTATATCATCGAGGTTGGTCAAAGCACAGATCTTACGTACGGTTGACGCTGACCGGACAAACCACCCCGAAAGACCGATCAGGACCTGCAAGGAGCCGCACCAGGTCCACACCTGAAGTCCAGACTTAACCCACCTCGTTCGAATACTTTGCACACTTTTTGACGGGGAGAGGGGTACCCCGCAAGTGCGGCCGTACGATCACCTCAGCAACTTGCCGGCGAGCCAGTAATCGACACTGAACTTTCCCGGACCGGAGCAGATCAGCCAGATAAAGAAGAGCACGTACAGGACTTCCGGAAGATAGAGGAGATCGTCGAGCCAGTTAAGAGGCGAAAGTCCTTTAGGCAGGGTGGAAAGCGCGCTGGTCAGGGTGGCGACAATCATGTCGATCAATAAAGCCACGCAGGCCGCGCTTGAAAAAAACCCCACGGCCAGCAAGGATCCGCAAACGAACTCGACACCCGACACGAAATAAGCCGTCTGGTGGGGAAACGGGACGTTGGCCTTCACGAGCGTTTCGTAAACAGGTTTTATGCCGCCGGCGACAAACAATTTGTTTGCCCCGGAGATGGCGAAGAACAGCCCGATCGAAACGCGTACCAGCAGGATGGCATATTGTTCCAAATGACTGCTGCCCGACAGCGCAAACTGGACCAACCGTTTCCAATCCATCTCTTGTCCCTCTATCGGAGGATGTCGTTGGCGGATTCTCGCGCCTCGAGATTATGTGTCCATCCGTTCGACCCATTGAGCGCGGAATGCGGGAGCCGCGAATGGATCCGCAAAGTACTGTGTCTCCCGCGCAACCTTGTCGCCCTTGAACTCCATGATGCTCACGGTGTAGGACGGCTTGTCGTCATAGGTCAGGATGAATTCGGTGACCCATAGATCACCGCTGCCGATGATGCGCCGGATAGAAAACCGCTTGTTGCTCGGCTGACCGGCGCGCTGATTCTGTATGTTGGATCGACCGCGGGTTCGCTCGCCTGACTGCGGGTATTCCAGGACCGCGTCCTCGAGATAGATGAGGTGCTCCGTCTCAAAATCGTTGGCATCGGACGCCGCCCAATGTTGATCCAGTGCCGCACGGATCTCCTGATCTCGCACTCCGGAAGACTGCTCTGTCTTTTGTGGGTCGTCCATCTTGAGCCTCAATTTGAGAGCGAGCGGCTAAGCCCCTTCGGCAATCCGAAAATCCCTTACCACCTCGGCCCAAGCACGGCCAGCGCCTTCTTATAATCCGCACTCGCATACGCCGCCAAAGCGATCTCGTAGCTGTCGAACTCAACCAACACCGTCATCTGCTTCAACCCCGCTTCCGAGCCGTGACCACGCTCTTCGGCCCCACCAACAGCCGCGCCCCAAACAGCCCTACCGCCGCCACAGCCAGCGCCACGTAGTTGTTCATCATCGCCTCGTCGCCGACCGTCCGGTACGCAACCACCCAATAACCCTTCTTCATATCGTTCCCTCTCTCGAATGCCTTCAAACTGTCTTCCACTATAGAACGGTCGATGCCCGAACGATACCACGACTCATCCTCTGGCGGGTGTCCCAGGCCCAAGGCATAGGTGCCCCATCTTCGCGCAGTCTCATCGCATTGAGGTGGACATTCAAGCGAAGCTCACCCCACGGAACCAACCGTGCCTTTACGGCCGATCTGCCTCTTCGACCGTATCGACTCTCGGAAGAAATCCGTCGACCTTCGTCATCTCGAGCAGTTGAATCACACGTGGATTTACTCCGGCCAAAACCAGCCGAACGCCTCTGCTCTGGCACCGGACATAGTGGCTGACGATCATCCCAAGCCCCGCGGAGTCGATGTAGGGGACATCCGTAAGGTCGAGGATATGCAGCACATGCGGATCGTCGCCTTCCTCCGATTCAAACGTGTTGCGAAGTGCGATCGGAGAAAGCGTGCTGTGCATGTCCCGCGCCGTAAACGGCCCTGCCAATCGAAAGATGGTGGTGCCAGGCGCCTTGCCCCGGCTGCGTTCAATCGCGAACTTCGAACTCTTCCAAACCTGAGCCACTGCCATAGGAATTGTCACTCCTTTCAACGCGAGGCTACTTCGCAGCCTTCGGAACGATCGCCTCAATCACGAGCCCATGGGAGCCGTTGCGCACGTAGTCCGTACCTGTGACCGTGACGTGCTCTCCCGCGAACGGCATCAGCCTCGAGTTCTGTGACGAAGAAGGCGTCTTGCTGTCGATCGGCATAAAGATCGTGCCGTCATCGCGCAGGATTACCAGCGGCGACCCGTTCTTCGCGCATGCCCTGGCACAGGCAACTCCAATCGGCTTGTCGAGCCCCTTTGTGTACGCACACGCCGAGTCAATTATCCACCCCGACACCGTGACCTTGCTCCCGGCATCCGCGCCCAGCGCCGAGCAGCACCCAAAAACCGCAACCACCGCCAACAATCTTCGAAGACACAAGCTCATAGCGCCCTCCTCTCGACCCCCAAAGTCGGAAGATATCATCTTATGCGTAAGATGCCCTGGATAGTTGAATTTCGCATTCTGCGGCCTGCTTCTCCGCAAGTTGTTGATACACCGCGATGCTGAGTTTCACCTTGTTTGCAGACCGACAGATGTGGACTTGCTCTAGACGGCTTGTGCGATCAGCCCGAGATAGATCGCCATCGCCCCGTTGAGCCGATGATGGCATATGGCCTGATAGGCCGGGCTTTCGTACTATGCCTTGGCCGCCTCGAGGCGTTTTAAGGTCGACGGTTTCATCTATCGAATTACACACTAGTGAAAGCGGACTTTCGGGAGATGAATCCCGATTTCTCTGACGAATGCCGATTTAACTCGCATTGCAAACAAAACCACCATTTCTGAAACGCAGGCTACGGACATCCGGGATAGCCTCCCTTTAGATCACCGAAATACCCCCCGAACTGGATCAAGGTCGCTTGCAGTTGTGTTCTGCGCGAGGACCGCATCTGGTCTTAGCTTGAGCGGAACTCAACCTAGGACCGTCACGGGCTCTATCTGGAGATAATTTTGCGAATTCGATCGCTTGCACGCTCTCTCTCCCTCAGTCTTATTGGATTACTCTGCACATCGACGGTACTTGCACAGGGACCCGACATAACCACCTGGCAGGTCGACACCAAACACACAGGTGTGAACGCAAGCGAGACCATTCTCAGCCCTTCGTTTATTCGCACTCCGGGCAACTTCGTGCCTCTCTTTTCCGAGCAAGTGGACGGACAAGTCTTCGCGCAACCGCTTTATCTAAGCGGTGCGACGAGCGGCCTGATTCCGGGAGGTTGGCAGGATGGCAAGACGCACAACAATGTCGTCTTCGTTGTCACGGAGAATGCGACTCTGTATGCCTTCGACGCTGATGGAGACAGCAGCTATCAGCCGCACACCGGGAGCTCCCATCCAATCTGGAAGTTTCACCTCGTGCCGACGGGTAACACGACGGCAGTGCCCATTCCAAAGGAAGATGTTCATGCCGCTGACGACATCACGCCTCTCTTTGGCAATACCGCAACACCAGTAATCGACCCGAAGCAGGGAATCATCTATGTGGTGTCTGCACTCAAAGACACCGGAACTCTTCCAGCCACGCATCCCTACGAACAACTGCTTTGGGCTATCAATTTGAAGTCCGGGCAAGCTGTGGGTAATAGCCCTGTCACAATCAACCCCGAATTTAACGGCCAGTTTGCCGGGGATACCAGCGCGCCTTGTCCGGCGAACCAACCTCCTGATACACAGAATCAAGGTTGCGAGATGGATAATGAACCGCTCCCCGCGACGCCTGGAAGGATCCCCTTTTATCCTCTTCATTCGCACCTCCGATCGGCGCTAATGCTGGACAACTTCAATGGCCATAACACCGTGTATCTGGCCTACGCATCGCACAGTGATGGAACGCCGTACTCCGGCTTCGTCGTGGGATACGACGCGACAACGTTGCAACAAACGACTGCCTTTACGACGACCCCGGATAGGACCTTTGAAGCGGGAATCTGGATGGGTGGTGCTAGTCCTGCTATCGACCCTGCATTGAATAAGATGTATGTCATTACCGGCAACGGCGGTAACTGGGACAACAAAGATTCCAATAACAACCCCTTGCCGGCCATGGGTAAGGATAGTCAGGGCAATGTGTTTTCGACGGGAACCAATTGGCCGATGAGCGTGCTCGCCTTCGATACGACCCCGGCTGGAACAGTGTCGTACCGCGGTAACAACGAATTGCAAATACCGTTTTCTGATACGGATGTATGGTTTACGCCAGCGCAGTGGGACTCTTTCAACAATGGAGATGAGGACCTTGGTGCGGGCGGCACGCTGCTCTTCGACACAACCGCTCCGGATGGTAGTACAAAGCAGTTACTTATGGGTGGCGGCAAAGCCGGGGTCATGTACGTTCTGGATCGTGCGCATCTGGGCGGTATAGACACGTCTCAGGGCAGCACACTTAGCAGTAACCTTCCGAAAGATTTTACGGATGACAATGTTGTGCAAGAGATTACCGTTCCAAACGCAGCCTTCTTCAATACGCCAGCGTTTTTCAATAACCGCGTCTACTTTTCTGGAGGCACCGGCGCTCGATCGCGTGCGGTTGGTTATAACCAAGCCACGAATACATATATTTCAAGCTCCGAGGATGCCTCGCCAGAGGGCCCTGTCGACAAAAATGCAGGAGTATTTATCTCTGCGAACGGTACCACCAATGGCATAGTCTGGCAGAGCAACAACGGTATACGCGCCTGGGATGCGAGCAACCTACAGCAGGGTGCTGTCTACAACTCGGGGAACATCACGACAGACGATGCAGCACAGTCTTTGTGCCAAACACCAACATTTTCGCTTCCGATTGTGTCGGGTGGAAAGGCGTACTTCACCTGCTATCAAAAACCCGCCCAGAGCGGACAGTTCACCACAACCAACAACGGCAAAACCTCTACGACATTGTTCTCGATCCCGGCAGACAATAGACCAGGATATCTGTGGATTTACGGCACGCCTCCTGTTGCGGCAGGTGCTCCGACCCAGGTCCCGCTAAATGTTGCTGCGCAGGCTGATTCTGACTCGCAGATTACTGTGACCTGGAGTGACCCGGACTTCGGCACTCCGACAGCGCACACTGGTTTTACCATCTTTCGTGCAACATGTGCTGGCTGCACACCT
This sequence comes from uncultured Acidobacteriaceae bacterium, assembly GCA_963774735.1. Taxonomy (GTDB): domain Bacteria; phylum Acidobacteriota; class Terriglobia; order Terriglobales; family Acidobacteriaceae; genus Edaphobacter. The sequence continues at coordinate 139,651 of CAVZGJ010000023.1, forward strand.
GCTCAGATTGCCACCACACAAGGCCAGGAAACAACATTTGCTGATTCGGGCATCAATGATAGCCTTCTGACCAACCCTTCGGCCTTGAGCCCGAATACGACTTATTTCTACTCGGTCAAGGCAACTAACCTATCTGGCCCATCAAACGCGAGCAATATCGCTTCTGCGACAACCTTTCAACAATATTCCCAACCCGGGCTGGTCGCATATTGGCCGATGGACGAAGGAGTTCAACAGGGATTGAACGCGACTGGCTCTGTGGACCTTACCGGAAACGGTCACACTGCCGTGAAGACTGCTCCGCCAGCCAATACGGGTGGGACGAACGAGATTGAATCCACCTCCACCGGCTACATCGGGGGATCCTGGAACTTTCACGGAACTACAGTTATGGACCGGCTCGTGGTAAACAACTCTCCTGATCTGCAGTTCACCGCGCAGCAGAGCTTTAGCCTCGTGGCCTGGGTCAACCCGACAGTGCTGAATGGTTTTGGCAAAGGCACACCCTCCAACGAACAGGGTGTTGACGGTGCTTCGATCATCGTCAAGTCGAGAGACCAGGGTAGCGAATACGGTCTTTGGATCAACACCAACGGCCAGTGGGAGGCACGCAGCGGTACTCCCGGCGCTCAGGGGACTGTTATCACGGGCCCAGCGGCAACCTCCGGCGTATGGACACAGTTGGCGCTCGTACAGGACGGCCCCAACAACAAGCGGTCCCTCTATGTAAACGGTCAGCTCGCAGGGCAGGGAACCGCACAGAATGCAAACGGAGGCGGAGACCTATGGTTCGGTCAACAAAATCTCTCTGACCCGAGTCAGCAGGACGGATTCCAAGGCAACATCGACGAGGTCCGCATCTACAATACGGTCGTCACTCCGGAACAACTACTGGGCGACTTTTCAGATCCTGTCTACCTTGCTACTTCTGTTCAGAGTCACGCGGGGACCCCGGTAGGCATTCCGCTCTTCCCGTTTGGACCATCCGGATTCCCGACCACAGAGACGCGTGTCGCTCCAAACCAGACCTACACGCTCCAACTGAACTTTGCCCAGCCGCTTTCAGCGGCTCCGGCAGCCGTACTCAACGCTCAGCCTGGATCGACGCAGCTCGTGCAGGGAAGCGTACAGTCAGTCACGATCGACTCAACTGGAATGCTCGTGACCGTAACCCTTGCAAACGTCACAAACGCTCAGGCGCTGCAGTTGCATTTGACCGGCCTCTCGAGCGGCGCATCGCTGAATGGAACCTACGATCTTCCTTTCAATGTTCTTGAAGGCGATGTCTCCCCCGATGGCGTAGTCAACGTAGCCGATCAGGAAGCAATCACGACTCTGATGACGAACTCTAACGGTCAGGTCAATCCGATCAATCAGATCACCCCAGCCAACGCACAGTTCGATCTAAACCTCGACGGAGTTGTGGATGGTAAAGACGTAAGCCTGGCACCGAGTCTGTTCGGAGCCACCCTGCCTCTGCAGGCGGATACGAACCTGGCGCTGTTCAAACAAACCTCCGCATCAAGCATCACTGGGGGCAACACAGCTCCAATGGCAGTAGATAACACCCAGAGCACGCGATGGGAGAGCATCCATGGTGTGGATCCACAATCACTTGTCATTGACCTGCAAAACACTGCGAATATCCACTCCATTATTCTCGACTGGGAACGTGCCGCAGCAGCCAATTACCTGCTGCAGGTAAGTAACGATCCCTCGGTCTTCCCTGAATCGTCTACCCCCGACTGCAGCTCGTCCAAATGGACGACCATCCAGACCGTTACGGGCAATACCGTTCCGGGCAACAGTGTCATTAGAACCTACACTGGCTTGAATGGGTCTGGCCGCTTTGTGCGGATGTGCGGCCAGACTCGGTCGGGACCCTTCGGATATTCGTTGTTTGACTTCCAGGTCATCGGGTCCTTCGCTGCTGCAAGCACAACACCGCCAGTTATCACGAGTGCTACGAGTGAGACGGCCACTGTAGGCCAGCCGTTTAGCTACACCATCACCTCCAACCCAGCCGCCGTGAGCTTCAACGCAACCGGTTTGCCTGCGGGTCTGAGCCTCAACGGCGCCGTCATCTCAGGTACACCTACGGTGACCGGGCCGTTCTCCATCACCCTGTCGGCCACAAACTCAACTGGCCAGACAGGCACGTCGACGCTTATGCTGAACGTCAATGCGGCGACGCCGATCATTACCAGCGTTACCTCCGCGACTGCGACTGTAGGCCAGCCGTTTACCTACACCATCACCTCCAACCCAGCGGCCGTGAGCTTCACCGCAACCGGTTTGCCTGCAGGTCTGAGTCTCAACGGCGCAGTCATCTCAGGTACGCCTACGGTGACCGGGCCGTTCTCCATCACCCTGTCGGCCACAAACTCAACTGGCCAGACCGGCACGGCGACACTTACCCTGAACGTCAATGCGGCGACGCCGGTCATTACCAGCGTTACCTCCGCGACTGCCACTGTAGGCCAGCCGTTCAGCTACACGATCACCTCCAACCCAGCCGCCGTGAGCTTCACCGCAAATGGTCTGCCTGCAGGGCTGAGCCTCAACGGCGCAGTCATCTCAGGTACGCCGACAGTGGCTGGCTCGTATGCCATCGCTCTGTCGGCAACAAACTCGACTGGCCAGACGGGAACAACATCACTGACTCTTACCGTCAGCGACGCTACCGCTCCCGTTCTGCCGGCAGCACCAACCGGTGTCATGGCGGCGGCGGTATCGTCCAGCCAGATCAACCTAAACTGGACAGCAAGCACCACGCAGGGGGTAACTTACTCTGTCTTCCGGAGCATCACCTCCGGCTTCGTTCCTTCATCTGCCAATCAGATCGCACAGGGTCTGACCTCCACCACCGACTCAGACACAGGCCTTTCCGCCGCAACCACATACTTCTATGTAGTTGAAGCGGTCAACAGCGCCGGACCAACAGCGTCGCAACAGGTTTCGGCCCAGACGCAAGCCGCCTCGGGAGTAACTGAGGTGATCGCGATCAACGCAGGCAGTTCTACAGCAGTGCCCGACTCTGCCAACAGTGCGACCTTTATCGGCGACACCGACTTCGCAGGTGGTAATGATGATGCAGTCAATGGTCACGCTATCGCTATCCCTGCGGCGATCGCGAATGTAGCGGCACCTGCCGCTGTCTATACTGATGCGCATCAGGGTACTGTCACCTACACCATACCTAATCTGGTAGCCGGCAATTCCTACACTGTCGTCCTGCATTTTGCAGAACTCTTCTTTTCGGCCCCCAACAAGCGACAGTTCAATGTGAAGATCAATGGAGTGCCGGTCCTGCAGAACTTTGACATCTATGCGGAAGCCGGAAATGCCAACTTCGCGGCGGCAGTTCAGAGCTTCCCTAACATTACTCCCATCAACAACCAGATTGTCATTGCCTTCATCAATGGCATGGGCGATCAGCCTATGGTGAATGGTATCGAGATTCAGACGGGCGGAACCCCGGTGCCCTCTGCTCCTACCATCCTGACGGCCATGACAGGTTCGGCGAGCCAAATCAACCTCAACTGGACGGCAAGCGTCAGCTCAGGAGTTACCTACTCCGTGTTCCGGAGCACTACTCCTGGGTTCGCACCCTCGGCCGCTAACCTGGTTGCACAAGGCATCACAACCACAAGCTTCTCCGATACTGGGCTCACCCCCTCGACCATGTTCTACTACCTAGTCGAAGCGGCTGACAGCACCGGGGTACTTTCGCCGTCATCGCAACATGTATCAACTTCAACTGCAGCTATGTCTGCGGATGTCATCGCCATCAATGCCGGCAGCTCGACAGTTGTGGGCAGCTTCATCGGTGATACCGACGTCATTGGCGGCAACGACGATGCTCCTGGTGGTGCAGTCATTACCATTCCTGCGGCGATTGCAAATATTGCAGCACCTGCAGCAGTGTATGCGGATGCCCATCAGGGTGTTATGACATACACCATTCCAAACCTCCCGGCAGGCAGGACCTACACCGTGGTTCTGCATTTTGCGGAACTCTTCTTCACGACCGCCAACTCTCGACTGTTCAATGTCTCCATCAATGGGTCACAAGTACTCACGAACTTCGACATCTTTGCGGCTGCTGGAAATGCTGGCATGACGGCAACTGTGCAGACCTTCCCCAACATCACTCCCGTCAACAACCAGATCATCATTGGCTTTGCCAGCGGTTTGCACGACCAGCCGATGGTGAACGGGATTGAAATCCGGTAACACCTGAACGGATAGGCCTATCGCCTGTCGTCTTTCGAGGGTCTGCTTAAGGCTATTCCTTGCAGGCCCTCGATTGGACTTTGTAGAAACGCTAGACGCACGAAGAGGAATCGATGTTCTCTCTCTCTGTTCTGTTGCGGCGTCAGGGGCCGCTCCCAACCTCCGTTTTGTTGCTATCTCTGATAAACGGCAGTCTGGCTGCCCAGACGATCACCAATAGTAAAGAAGGATCGACGGCACCTGTTGGCGTGGCTAACGCTTCAAAGACCACGACGGATTCGTATGAAGATTATTTGAAAGCGTTCGAGCTTGCGGAAACCGGCAGTAAACCGGCAGCTTTTCAGCTATTGGCTGAGAGCCTACGCCTGCAACCCCATAACTTGGCAGCTTCCCGTTTGGCCTTTCGTCTTCTCTCAGAACAGCGCGCCAATACTGCGCTGAGGCTTCAAGGCCATAAAGGAGCGATGACGTCAGCGAGTTACAGTCCCGACGGAACCAGGATACTGACCACTTCGACGGACCACACCGCCCGAGTTTGGGACTCTCGCACCGGACTCCAACTGGCTCCATCGCTCGATCATGACGATGAAGTGGTCTCTGGAGTCTTCAGTCGTGACGGCAAACGAATCGCGACAGGTACGGACGGTGGCGAGATCGCGATTTGGGATGCCAACACTGGCAAAAAACTACTCTCCTCCATGGAGTTATTGGGTTCTGCGTGGTCGGTGAGCTTCAGCCCAGATGGAAAGATTATCGCAGCCGCATCAGAGGCGGGGAAGGTACGCACCTGGGATGCAGCAACCGGCGAGCCCCTGTCTCCTCTGATCGAATACCACGAGTCTGCCTATAGTGTCAGCTTCAGCAGTGATGGAAGGTTGCTCTTGATCGCGACGGGGGACGACTTCGCTGATCTCCGCGACTCACGCACAGGGAAACGCACCTTGAGATTGCCTCGCCGCAACAGCATTTTCAGCGCTCAGTTCAGCCCTGATGACAAGAGGATTGTCACGGCGTGCGCCGACTCGACAGCAGAGACATGGGATGCCCAGAGCGGGAGTCCAACCGGTGTCGACATGAGTCATGGATTTGGAGTAGCATCCGCAGAATTTAACAGTGATGCCTCGCTCATTGTCACTGCATCGAGAGATCACACCGCCCGAATATGGAATGCCAACAACGGTAAGTTGTTGGTGGCTCCTCTGCAGCATCCAGCTCCCGTTGGTCGGGCATTCTTCAGTCCCGACAGTAGGTTTGTCGCAACAGTCGCTGGAGATAAGGCGGTTAGACTTTGGGATACACTCTCGGGCGATCAGATTCAGCTCCCGATTGTTACGCCTGACGGATCTCCCCACATCTCATTTAGCCCAGACGGTCTATCTCTGTTGATCGCCGGCGGCTCGTCTGCCTGGGTTCTCGATCTGCCTCCAACCGGCGAGGCGCCCTCCTGGCTTGCTGATCTCGCCGACTTCGCATCCACATTGAATAACTTTGATCACACGAAACAGCCAGATCTTGCGAGGATTGAGGCTATCCGGGTTAAATTGAACAGCACGAAAACCGACGATCGATGGACACTCTTTGGCAAATGGTACTTCACTGATATCACTCAGCGGCCCATTTCGCCATGGAGCCACTTGAGTCTCGAGAACTATGTCAACGTCCTTATCGCAAGTGGCGACCGTTCCTCGCTTGAATACGCCAAAGCTCTTTCGCGTCCCTTTCCAAGCTGGTTAGCTAAAGTGAATTCGTCGCTTGCAAAGCTACCAAGCGGACAGCCTTTGGAAACAAATCAGTGAGGACGTTTCTGCCATTGATTGACGAGGCCTGGTTTTTCTAGGGAACACTTCAAATGATGATCAAGCGGCCTGTACTGTCTCTTGGGAAGTCACTCCCCGCACTTCTCCTGTGGTTTGTCGCCTGCTCTCTTATCGCTCAGGTCAATACAGGAGAGCTTCGCCTCAAAGTCGTCGATTTCAGTGGCGTCGGTCTAAAGGCCACGGTTGCATTGTCCAGCAAAGTAAATCAGTACTTCAGCGAACTCGCCCCCAACGAAGAGGGCATCCTTAGAATCAACACTCTTGCCTACCGTGCCTATCGATTAAAGGTCGAAAAGCAAGGCTTCTCTCCAGTTCTCTCTAGTGCACTAGTCATCCCTCCTTTGTATTCTGCATTAGCGCAAACCTCCCCAAATACCTCGTCCGGGAGAACCGGGGAGATTCGAGTGCATGTTAAGGACTCCACTGGACATCCGCTGCAAATCCATGGCACGCTCTCCGGTCCGACCGCTGGCATCAGTCGCACTTTCGACAGCGCCGCCGACGGGTCCTTAACAATTCCAGATCTGTCCTTCGGCCGCTATCAGCTTGTCCTCGCCCAAACTGGCTTCTCCTCGCAGACCATCAACTTCCAGGTCCAATCTTCAACCCCCATCACTCGCGACGTTACCTTGGTCGTCGCCGGCGTCTTGACGACCGTAAATGTAATTGCATCTGCGCCAATCGGCACCCTTGATGTGCCGTTGTCCGACGTCCCCGTTCCGGTCCAGACGCTCACCGCTCAGACCATCGAAGATACCAACGCCATCGATCTCACCGACGCCATGAAGCGCCGCCTCAACGGCGTCTACGTCAACGAGAATCAGAACAACCCCTTCCAGCCCGATGTGAACTATCGCGGCTACACAGCGTCCCCGCTCGTCGGCGCACCCGCGGGCCTGTCTGTGTACCTCGACGGCGTTCGCCAGAACCAGCCCTTCGGCGACGTCGTCCAGTGGGATCTCATCCCCAAGATCGCCATCTCCACGATGGAACTCATCCCCGGCTCCAACCCCGTCTACGGACTCAACACCCTCGGCGGGGCAATCACGGTTCAGACCAAGAGCGGCCTCACCAGCAGCGGTCTGTCCGTCAGCTCCTACGGCGGCAACTTCGGCCGTCGCGCCGTCGAAGGCGAGTACGGCGGCAGCCATGGCCCATGGAACTGGTTCGCAGCCGGCACCCTCTTCCACGAGGATGGCTGGCGCGTGCAGTCGCCCTCCAGCGTCAAGCAGAGCTTCGCCAAGCTTGGCTACGCCACAAGCAATACCATCGTCTCAGCTCTCCGGCGGCTACTCCATCAACGACCTTATCGGCAATGGCACGCAGGACATCCGCGCCATCAACCGTACCGTCGGTCTCAACCACGGCTATAACAGCGTCTACTCCATTCCCGACGCTACCAATCAGCACTCGCCGTTCCTCACCATCAACGCCACGCAGTCGCTCAGCCATGGCCTCGCCATCAACGCCAACGCCTACATTCGCTATACCCGCACCAATACCTCCAACGGCGACATCAACGACGACAGCTTCGACCAGTCGCTCTATACGCTGAGCGCCGCGGATAAGGCTGCTCTCACCAAGGCCGGCATACCGTTTCCGACCACGCCCATCACGGCGGCCAATACGCCGTTCCCGTATCTGCGTTGCATCGCCGCAGCCTGGAGACTCAACTCGGGAGGAAGCGGAGAGCCGGCTGAAAAGTGCACTGGCAGTGGACACGGATACGGTGAACCGCCAGCACGCCTATGGCGTAACCGCGGCGATCTCCTGGAACACCGCGCACAACAAACTGAGCGTGGGCGCAGGCTTTGACGGTGGCAGCCTCACCTTCGTCCAGAACTCGCAGTGGGGATACCTGAACACCGACGGCCTCACCATCACCCGCGTCCCTTCATTCGACGACGGCAGCGAGCGCGACGACATGGAACGCTCGACGACGACCGCGTGAACCTGCACGGCGTCACCACCACGCCCAGCTTCTACGTCACCGACACGCTGAGCGTGGGCAAGTGGGTCTTCAACGCCGGCGGCCGTTACAACCACACCGACGTCAACAACACCGACCGGCTGCCACCGACGCACGTCGGGCCGGCCCGGGCTGACCGCCGATAACACCTTCCAGCGCTTCAACCCAACCGCCGGCGTTGTCTACAAGGCCGGCTCGTTGCTGAACGCCTACTTTGATTACGGCGAATCGAGCCGCGCCCCAACATCCACCGAACTCGGTTGCGCCGACCCTAACTTCCCCTGCTCGCTGCCCAACGCCCTCGTCAGCGATCCGCCGCTCAAGCAGGTCGTCGCCCGCACCTATGAGTTCGGCGTCCGCGGCAATCCTGACGGCCGCTACCGCTGGTCCGCAGGCTACTTCCACACCATCAACAATGACGATCTGCTCTTCGTCGCATCGCAGCAGACCGGCTTCGGTTACTTCCAGAACTTCGGCAAGACCCGTCGCCTGGGCGTCGAAGCTTCGGCCCTTGCGCATCTGCACAACCTGGACGCGGGCGTCGAATACACCTTCCTCCAAGCCACCTACCAGAGCACGCAGGTCATCGGGTCCGGCAGCAACAGCAGCAACAGCAACGCAACAAGCGGCGAGAAGGGCGTGACCGATGGCGGAACTATCACCATCGTGCCCGGCGACCAGATCCCGCAGGTGCCGCAGAACATGTTCAAGGTCTACGCGGACTACCACCCGCTCAAGAAGCTCAGCATCAGCGCCGACGTCAACGCCATCGGCAGCTCCTACGTGAAAGGCAACGAGAACAACCTGCACCAGCCTGACGGCCAGTACTATCTCGGCAGCGGCAAAGTCCCTTCCTATGCCGTGGTCAACCTCGGCGCCCGTTACACATTCAATCCGCACTTCGAACTCTTTGCGCAGATGAATAACCTGCTCAACCGGAAGTACTACACCACCGGCCAGCTCGCCACCTCGCCCTATAACGACAGCGGCGCCTTCATCGCCCGCGAGTTCACCCCATACCCCAGCGGAGACTACCCCGTTCGCAACACCACCTTCGTCTCACCCGGCGCTCCCTTCACGGTCTTCGGGGGTTTGAAGGTGAGCTTCGGCGAGCATTGATAAAGGAGTAACCGGAGGTGCTGAAGGCCACGATTTCGGAGCGATAAGCCTTCGTCTAAATACAATCTTTTGAGTTGAGTCGGGCCTTCACGGAGGCGCGGGCCTTGCGGTCAGACCTGATTGTGGCGGCCCACTTCTAAACCCTTTTGCTCGCGTACATTCGACCAGTGCTATCTATTGCGAATTACGCAACGAGACGTCAGTTAGACATGTCGGCGATAGATTGACGGAGAAATCCCCGCGAGGCGGCGGAAGACCGTAGCAAAATGCTGCTGGTTATCGAAGCCTACTGTCATTCCAATTTCTAGTACCGATAGTCTCGAGTTTCGAAGCAATTGCTTGGCGCGCTCGATACGAAGACGGAGCATGTATCGAGTTGGTGTGACTCCGGTGCTAGCGCGAAACTGAGCTGAGAATTGAGACGGGCTCAGTCGTGCGCACTTGGCGAGCGCTCGCAAGGTTGGCGGCCGGTCTAGGTTCGCATACATGAATTCCACTGTCTGTCGAATCCTTAGCGATCCCAAGCCACCATGAGTTCTGGGTGACTTCTGGGGAAAGACGCTATAGGAGCGCACCAACATTGTGGCGAGGGCCAGCTCGATTCCGTCGACATACAGTGATCCTGCGGGATAGCCACGTTTGCGCTCCGACTCAAGCGCATAGAGCAAGTTTGTCAATCGATCATCGACGATCATAGGGGTCGGAAGAAATTCCAGAGGCCCATTCTTCGTCGAGTTTTGTGTAACTTCCATCAGGGTTGAATCTGCTAAGCGTACCCATAACTGGCTGGTAGGACCATGTGAACGGACAGATGTTGGCACCCATCGCGAATTAAATCCCACCTGGCCGGCGGATAGAGTGATTTGGTTGACGGCCTTATCTCTCTCGCTGGCCCAGGTGATGGCTGGTTTCAGACACAACATTAATAGGTGATCGGTTGCTAAATGAGTCTGCCAGACCATGTTTTCTAAGTCGAATCGTTCGACAAGGAAGGTGGACGAAGGAGCGAGAGTGCCAACTGGATCAGTTCCGTACAGGGGACGAGTTTCACCGTTCTGAATAGTAAGGATGCGAGTGCTCAGCTTTTGGTCAAGTGTCGAAGATGTATTGCTGTCCACTCCTCCCTCCTATCGATCTTGAGGCAGCGTTATTGTTCGTCGTTAAAGAAACACCTGCACAGGGCAATCTATTCCCTATTTCGAATGAAAAATCTCTCCGTTTTATGGACAGCTGGGGACCTCGGCGGGGATGGAGAAAAAATCGCCTGGCTTGACGACGGAATAGTGCTCTGGCCGCTTGCCGGTTATTCCCTCCCGCGTTCATAACTCATTCGATTGTTCGTCGTTTTTGGACATGTTTGTCATTTTTGTATAAGCGCGCCGACTCTGCCTTCGATAGAAAAGGTTAGAGGATACGAGGCCGGATGGATGACAGCGTCTTATGCGAGCATCTCGACGCGTTATATCACTACGCTCTGTCGCTCACCAAAAATTCATTCGATGCCGCTGACCTGGCGCAGGAGACCTGCCTTAGAGCGTTGGACGCGTGGGACAATCTAAAGCCTGACAGCAACCTGAAGAGTTGGTTATTCACAATCCTTCGGCATATCTGGTTCAATCAGTTGCGGCATATGCGCACGGTGGCAAGAATCGCGGATCTGGCTGACGATCAAAGTATCGCAGAGATCGCCGTCGACACATCCAATGATCCATACGCGAATTACTTATCTCAAAAGGAGATCGAACTTGTTCGTAACGCTATTCAGCAACTCCCGGATCCCTTCAGGGAAGTGATTCTGCTACGCGAGTTCGAGGATCTCTCATATGGCATGATCGCGGAGGTGATCGGCTGTCCGGTAGGAACAATTATGTCGAGGCTCGCTAGAGCGCGGTCCCGGTTGCGAGATATCTTATCTGCCCACGGAACTGGGGAATCGGCGCGAGCGGACCACGGCTCGGCGCTAATCATCTGATCGCGACGACTCTCAATCAACAATAATCATGATTCGGAGCGGAAAGAATTGGTGGAGATGCTCTGAATGTAGGGAAAGATGCGAAGAGTTACTTCCATCGACGAACAAGGCCGGTCAATTGATGATTAACAAAATCCGTTGGTCGGCTAGCGCGCATCGATCAGGAGTGGCAGACCATGCTTTGGGCGAAGGGTGATCCAGGCCTCGGGGGTGACGCTGCTTTTAGTCGGGCTGGAAAGGCGAAAGCGAGAAAGAATCGTTGCCAGCCCGAGGACCGTTTCGACCATCGCGAAGTGCTGACCGATGCAAATACGCGGCCCCACCCCAAAAGGAATATAAGTGAACTTCTTTTGGGAAGTCCCATCGAGCCAGCGCTCGGGCTCAAATTTCTCAGGATCGGAGAACCAGCGCGGATCACGATGAAGCCGATAGGTACACAACCAGATGTGGGTTCCCTTGGCAAGGGGAATGCCAGAGAGTGTCGTGTCCCGACTCGTGTGGCGTCCAATGCTCCACAACGGCGGATAGAGCCGCAGGGTCTCCTGAACAATCGCAGAGAGATAGCGAAGGCTCGGGAGATCCTCTGGACGCAACGAACGGCCGCTTGTGGCCTTGAGGACCTCGGAAGCTGCGCGATCCTGAGCCTTTGGGTTGGTGCTGAGCAAATGCATCGCCCACGTAAGCGTGAGTGCGGAGGTCTCATGACCGCCGAGAAACATAGTCATGATTTCATCGTGAACCTGCTGGTCAGACATCGAGGTACCATCTTCATCGCGCGCATCGAGAAGAAGGTTCAGCATGTCGGAAGACGAGTCATGGCCGCCTGCCCCCGCTCTCGCCGTCCTCCTATGGGAGATAGTCCGCGAGATCGCCTCATCCAGCACCTTTACAGCCCGATTCCAACAAACGCTTCGTGGCAGCGGCAATCTTCTCCACAATGTGAGGTAAAGAACCTCACTGCGCAAATCGCCGAAGACAGTGGTGACGGCCTTGGCGATGGCAGCTGCATCGGCATCCGGCCTTCCCCCAAACAAAGCCCTGCAGACTACATCACGTGTGTACTGCATCATCTCGAAGTGAAGGTCCCTCACCTCTCCTGGGCGCCAAGACTCGATCTGCTGTGAGGCGCACTCCAGCATTGCAGCGGCATAACTTTGAATTGCACTACTTTGGAATTTCGGCTGAATCAGGCGGCGCTGACTGCGCCATAACTCACCTTCGCTGGCAAAGAGGCCACTGCCGAGTATAGGGCGGAGATTACGCACTTCAGTCGACCGACCGAAGCTATCGCGATCGTTGACAAGGACGGCTTCAATGTCGTCGGGATTGCACAAGAGTAAAACATCGCGACCGAAAACACGGAGTTGCACGCGGTCTCCTAGTGCGTCGAATGTTCGCATAAAGAAGCTCAGGGCGTTGCGGCTCAACGGAAGAACGGTATTAAAGAATGGAATACCCGGCAAGGTGGCAAATGGCTTTATCGACCCCGTGCGCTTTTGGTTTGGGTGTGGCATCTTGTCTGCAGGGTTTTCCATTCGGGGATTCCATCTATTGCTGCATGTTCGTAAATGCCAACAATGCATGAATGCATAGGGCCTAGCCGTCAATTCCCCAACGAGAGTGGACGCCAATCCGTCCATTGGCGGAGTAGCTCATAGTCGTGAATAAATAAGGGCAACCGTTGGGCTAAGAAAATGAGGGCCGACACCGCGATTAGAAGCATTACAACCAACAAGAAGCAGGGAAAAAGATAACAGATATCTTGTCGAAACCTGTTCGCTTGTCTCTTGCGCTCGGTCATCGACTCTTTCGGCGCTTTAACGTCTAGGCTCATCTGTCTACCCTGGGAATGCCATCGAATGAGTGACGAGTCTTACTTGACCATCGCCGGAGTCGAACCCGCCTGCCTCCACACGCTCTGGGCCGACTCAAAAGCGTTCTATGAGATGTCGCACGGTTAAGCCGATCCGGGCGACGAGTATTTTGGAGGGACGCAGTCTGGAAGACCCCAGGTGCCTCGGCAATCCAGCGTTGGCTTCCCGATCATGTACCCTGTCGTCAACGCAACTCGGTGAAGCGATATCAGGGGGCTCATGCCTTGCCGCCAGAATCTTAGCCATTTCTGGACCAATATAGGGAATCACCGCGGATTATTCCTGAACATAATGAGGTGCGAGCCAAGGCCAATGTAACGCTGCTTTTGGACTCGTTGATAGAACACCGTGATCGCGGGTTTATTCCGCGTGAGGGGCTCTCAGTCGATCAGGGGAAACCTATGAACATCCTGACGTTTGATGCTAAGTCGCAACGACGCCGGGAACTAACTAAATTGTGAGAAGAGGCCTCTGCCAACCTCTATGAATTCGATAAGGTTTCCCGATGGATCTTCCACAAACAGGGTGCCGGTGCCAAACGAGAGAGTGTCTTGAGTGGATTTGACTTCCTGCCGGTTCAAGGACGAATCCATCTGAAATACCTGCATCTTGGCGTCCAGCAGCCTGACAGCTACTGAAGCGAGATCATAAACGCGAAGCGCAAAGTGACGCACAGGTCGAGAAGAGCCTTCCTGCGGAGCTGGCGCTGGAGTCCCCACGAGATGAATCGCGCTGAAATCATTGATCATGATCCATGACGCGATTTGATTGTGCTGCGTCAATCCCAGTCCTTCAATATAGAAGCGCTTGGCCGCCGCCAGATCTTTCACCGGTAGGCACACGTGGTGTAACAGTTGAATATTAGAGTTACTCAATATTACGTTGTCCCCATTTCGCTTAGTTCGCGGTTATTGGTTGCGTGACAATATCCGCCTGCGCAAGTGACGTTGGCAAAGATTGCCGAATAGAAAACCCAGAAGCAAACGCAAACAAGGGGCCCTACTACAGCCATAGCTACCTCGCAGACTTCATGGAGCCCACGCTGAATTCCACGCGTCTGCTCCATCCCATCCAGTTCCTATCCGGCGATCAATTGATGGACCACGGCGCAAAAGGGTGTGGATACAAGGGCAGCTGCTCTGCGATCTCTTCCTGAGTAAGGACGCGAATACCGTACTGACTGAGAATCTCCACAACCTTCATCAAATCATCTGTCGAATCGGCTTCCATCCATTCGGGGACCTCCAGTCTTTCGGCAGGCCGGGTCATCTTTGTAAAAGCTTGCTCTGACCGCGCGACGAGCGAAAAGCTTCCGTTGGCATCGTCCTTCCCTGCAAGGGCTGTCGTTAAAAGTTCCTTGTACCACTTCGACCACTCCAGAGAGAGGGCGCGTTTGAACGCCTGCAAAGACTGCGCGTCATCCATGTCATTTGTTTTCATTGAGCTCCTACCTCATTTCGAGTTATTTACGAGAGGGCACTAAAATCCAGGAATTCCCTCACCATGCGCGAAGGGCCGCTCGACTCTGGATCTAACGTTATTGTTGGCGCAGGCGCTGCCGCGATGAGCCATATCTCTCCAGCGCAGCGGGCAGAGACACTCAGGTTGCCCAGCATGACAGACAAGACACTTGAGGCTCTACTTTATTCCAGGCGTATCGACGCAATTTGCGGCCCCTTAACGAAGTGAAGTCCCGATCAGGGAGGGGGCGCCGCACAAGGCAGACCGTCCATGAGGGCGCCGCCATGTTAAGCCTAGAGACACCCGTGATCGCATTGACGCTGGAAAGTCTGGCTCAGACGGTATGGAATAAATGATTTGACGAGGTGTTAAGAAATCGCGACATCTCGGAGCCACTCTATGTGAAAATTGCCGTTGACAGCCAGCTTGTCGAGGCGTTGCCAGGGAAAGGGCATGACGCATCTACAGATGCCGGAAAGGGGTGAGGACGTGGTCCGGATACGGGCGGCGATTCGGAAGCCGCCTTTGCCATTCCAGGAAATCCTCATGTTGCGTGAGTTCGAGGAACTCTCTTCCCAAACGTAGCTCTGTGCTTAACTGTCCTGCGGGCACCGTGATGTCTTCCCTCGGCCGGGCACGTGCCAAGTTGCGCGCTCCATTAACTGACGAATCGGATAAGCTGATGCAATCTGGAAAGGCGGGGCCAGCGTGAGAACCTGTGCGGAGTGCGAGGCGAACATTCAGCTTTACATTGACGGGGAGCTCACCGGGGAAGAATGCGAGGATTTTCTATCCCATGTGGGGAAATGCGTCCAGTGCAGTCAGGCGTTAAAGGAGGCAGAGGCCTTGTCTCTCCGAGTCCGTAGCGCCCGACCATCAGTTACGGCGCCTAACTCTCTGCGAGTAGCCGTGATGCGAGCCATACAGCATGCGGAACGTACTCGCATTGAGCCAGGAGTCACCGCGAAACAAACAACGCCGATTAGCGCCTGGTCTGCCGCGGCAATAGCGGCTGTGCTCACTCTCGGCGTAGGCAGCGTTTTTATGTATCAGCGACACCAACAGAACGAAGCCGGAGCCCTGCTTAAGACAGCGGCTTTTACCTATCAGGAACTCAAACGAAATGCCTTACCCCTGGACATTGCAACGGATTCGTCCGAGAAGCTCGCAACATGGTTTCAAAGTCGCGTATCCTTTCCGTTCCACATGGCCAATTCTGGGATCGCATCTGATATGACTGCGCAGTACAAGCTAATAGGAGGACGCCTGCTGATCGTTGACAACGAGCCTCTAGCATTGGTTGTGTTCAGCTTGTCTGATGATGTAGTCACTATGCTTGTCGGTCCTGAACATTTAATGAAGGCGTCAGGGGGCATGGTCATCCAGTCTGCTGGAATTGCATTGCATAGCCGTAACGAAGGGTCATTGCATCTTGTCACCTGGAATAACCGAGGATTGATTTACGTGCTGGCCTCTACTCCCTCCATGGGGAATTCTCAGCAATGCTCTTCCTGCCACAGGGATAGTGCCACAACTTCCGCAGCAGTTCGCATATCCCGATTAAACGGCTTCCGGCTTCCATCGCCACCCGTGTTGGTTGTCAGTCCGTAACTACTTCCAAAATGTCGCGGGCTATGATCGAGATCGACCCAGATCTGTATTTCCAGCGTTGGCATACTTCAAGCCAAGAAGGTTACCCCATTCGCGGAATAAACGGATGACTGAGGTGTTTGATCTCCATGTGTCGCGACAACCACGAAATCCTTGTCTAGATCATCTGTGGAAATGCGATTCCAATAATGTATTAACGGAGAAAACACTAGTGAAGTCTAAAACGGACCGCATCCCTTCAACGGAGTCCAATAGTGCGGACAGAGTACAGCACGGTGACGGGGCTTCCGAAGTGTCGGACAACCTTCGAAACCAAGGGACCATTGCGTCCATGTTGATTGCCGCCATCTACCTCATTAGCATTCTTGCCTTCTATTTGTTGCTCGCGAGACTCTAGCGGAGGAATCGGACCTTTGCGGCGTGTCTTTTGCAGAGTGTCTTCCAATCCCACCTTCCAACTGTTCCGAGTACAACCTCAAACGTAAGCGTCTACTTGCTTCTGATATTAAAATCGATTGTGCGGATCGAGCCCGCTTGGATGTTATTTTCATCGGCTCTCCGCGGCACTGCATTTGCTTAATTTTCTATCTTTGGAATAAATAGGCAGCTAGGGTGTCTATTCTCCGGAAACTACTCCGGTAATGCCATGGGGCCGGCACAAAGTCTTGTTTTGCGCCGGAACGCAAGCTTCTAAACAATAACTATGAATTAGTCGCTGTAAGTAACGAATCGCTTTGATAACGTGCGGAGGTACCACGACCTTCGTACTGTTTACGGAAAATCCAAGGACGCATATATTCTTCGAAGTTTGGAATCTAAATTCGTGTTTTAACCGTTGCAAGTCACTGGGAGCGCATTTTGAACCTACCTTTGCAGAGCTTTAGGCCCCTGTGTATCCAGGCACTCGTAACCACTCCCTGGATCCATAGAAAACAATCAGCGTTTTCCAAACCCCGTCTCGTCCGACATGAATTTTATTCATCAAGTGAAGTCTGTTTAGTGGGAATTGACTCAGCCCAGGTTCACAAATCGAAAGGTAGTAAGAACAACCTGAAGAGAGCTAGTTTTGCGGTCATGATCGCCATTCTTGCTCTTACCGGCATGGCGGTTGCACAAACCCGTCAATTTGTTATCACCAATAACTGCGCTGAGACTGTCTGGGTGGCTGGCGCTGGCACTCCCACACCCGTATTCAACGGCTCGTCCGGGGGATTGGAACTGCCGGCCGGCGCGACTGTTACCACCTCGTTGCCAACGCCTTGGGTCGGCGGCCGTTTTTGGGGACGTCGTCAATGCACCTTCGACGCCAACGGGAAAGGCTCTTGTCAGACTGGAGACTGCGGCAATGGATTGCAGTGCACCCACGCCGGAGCCGGCAACACCAGTCTGGCCGAGTTCACCCTCAGCGGCTCCCCTACCGGCGCCGACAACTACGACATCAGCCTGGTCGACGGCTTTGACTTCCCAATGTCCGTCCAACTCAGCGATCCCAACCCAGCCCACGCGATCAACGCCGCCTGCCAGGTTGATCTGCGGGCCTCCTGCCCAGCCGGTCAGCAGCAGCTAAACGCCGCAGGACAGGTCGTCGGTTGCAAAAGCCTCTGCAGCCAGTATGGCACCGCGAACTACTGCTGCGCTGGCCCCTACGCCTCGCCGCAGGCCTGCAATAACGTCGCCTGGGATACCAATTACCGCGGAGCTGTCCTGAAACAATCCTGCCCATCGGTCTACGGCTACGCCTTCGATGATCCATCGAGCGACTTCAACGTTGTTCCTCTGCCAGCGTCCGGCTACGCAATCACATTTTGCCCCGCGAACACTGTTCCCAACTCGGACCCTGCGGCTGTACCGACATTTACCATCACCTCGCAGCAGCCAAGCCAGATGGTAACTCCGGGCAACAGCGTCGCCTACAACTTGAATGTAACTGCCAGCAGCACATTTTCCGGAACGGTGAAACTATCCACCGCTCACCTGCCCGGCAATTGCACCTGGACGACGGCGGGTAAGGTCTCCTGCACCAACTCAGGTTCGTCGGCCACCTTCAACACCCCCACGGTCACGCTGTCTCCCGGCGCGACTGTGCCTGTCGTCCTGACCGTCAAGACCACGACGACGCCGGCGCCGATGTTGAGCACCGGAAACATCGAAGTGATCGGTCAGAGCGGCGCCCTCGAAAACGTCTGGGAGGGTTCCTTGACCGTAGCGGACCCCACCGCGCAGGACTACACCATCAGCGTCTCCACGACCTCGCCCCAGACGGTGACGCCTGGCACGTCGGTCGTCTACGACGTCACCGTGACGCCAGTAAACGGCTTCTCCGGCACCGTCGGCTTCAGTTCCTCGGGCTTGCCCGCAGGCACTGGAACATTCGACGTACCTCAACTCACCTTCACCGGCGCGGCCGTCCCTCAGACAGCGACATTCACTCTGGCCACGGCTGCCTCTGCAACCAAGCGGGCCTACTTCCCGCTCATCACCTCATTTAGTGCGAACCGTCTGCATGACTTTCAAGCGACGCTCAATCTCTCCACTACGTCGGGCAACGCAGATTTCTCTGTCGCCTCCAACCCCACCTCGAACACCATTCAACCCGGAAGCAGCGCCACCTACACCATCGCGACGACAGCGGTAAACGGCTTTAACGCTCCAGTCGTTCTGACCACATCCAACCTGCCGGTGGGAATATCCGCAGTTTTCGCACCCGAATCCATCACGGGATCGGCAACCTCGGCCCTGATTCTCTCCACCAGCGCGTCGACACAGCCCGGTACCTACACCGTTCCAGTCACCGCAACCTCTGGTTCACTGGTTCATACCGTCGACGTCACTCTCACTGTTCAGCCCGGTCAAACTTCTGGCGGCCAGTTTAGCGATCTCGATATTGGAAGCCCTGGAACCCCCGGCAGCTTCACCGCTAATGCAGGCACATTCACTGTGAGCGGCAGCGGCAGCGACATCTTCGGTAGTGTCGATCAGTTCAACTACGCCTATCAGACGGCCACTGGAGACTTCACGATCATCGCGCATGTCGACAGCCAGACCGGTACCGATGCATGGGCAAAAGCAGGAGTGATGGTTCGTGCCTCGACGGCAGACGATGCAGCCTTCGCCGGTGTCTTCGCTACCCCGGGCCATGGAGTTGCGATGATCATTCGCACCGCCTCTGGCGTGGGTACTGCGGACCTTGGTCAGGTTGCTGACAATGTTCCTGTCTGGGTCAAACTGCAACGCGCCGGTAACACCTTCACGGGCTCTGCTTCTGCCGACGGCATCAACTGGACGCAGGTCTCTACAAAGGATATCGGCATGACTGGTGCTGTCACTGCTGGTCTGGCCGTCACCTCGAAGAGGGAAACGACCCTCAACACAGCAACATTCGACAGCGTCACGATCCATTAAACAAATGGAATTTTAGGCTGCCCTTTGCGTGGCCCGACATTGGGCCACGCACGGTGCAAATCGCTGGAATGAGCGGACTGACGGCCTGCATACCCAGGTGCGCTTGAAAGGAGATTCTTCTAACTCACCCAATCATTGATGACGAGAACCCCATTTTGCGATCGACGATAGAAAGAAACCGGCCGATTGTCTGCTCTTGGTTACTGAAACCTTAATACTGAAAGGTGTTGTGATGAAAAAAGCATCTCTTCTTGCACTGATTTTGATGTCATTGGGTCTGCGGGCCGCTTTGGCCGGTCCATGTCCCTCACAGTTTCCTGTCTCGCGTGGAACTGGCACTGTCGCCGGCGTGCCGGTAGCTGGCGGAACGCAGTATTACTTCAAAGACGCACTGCTTAACGGTTTCGATTGCTTCGAAGAGTTAAGCTCCTTTTTCCCGTCATACATCACGGACTCGAACGCGGTCAGCCCGTCCCAGGAGGTCGTTGATATGGCCTACACGGTCGAGGGTACGGCGTCGTTTTCCAATGTGGTGGTACCAACGAGCGGGAACTACACTTTGACACTCCGCTACGCTTTCGCCCAAGGCCTGTTCCCGGGGGTCACAGTGAGGCCTGAGGGGATTATGGTGAACGGCGTCATCATAACCTCGGACCTGTCTTTCCCCGTCACTGGTGATTTCAATACCTTTGCCAATTCAAGTCTCTCGGTCCCCCTAAATGCTGGCCAGAACACCATCCAGCTATTCAACGTCGCCACTCAAGGCGTCTCCCGCATGGACTCCATGACCATTACGCCGGGCGGAGGCGACAATTGCAGTGTCCTCCCAGCAGCACCGGCTGGGCTGAGCGCCGCGGAAGATTCCAAGGACGCGATCAACCTCGAATGGAGCGCCAGTTCGGCCGGCCCGGGCTGCACGGTTGGATACTACAACGTGTTTCGCGGAACCACGCCTGGGTTCGTTCCATCTGCCAGCAACCAGATCGCGACCGTAGTGTCTGCCACTTTGTATGAAGATACGACGGCAGTCTGTGCTACGCCCTACTACTACGTAGTTCAGGCGGTAGATTTCGCAGGCGTGTCGGTTGCCTCGGCCGAGGCCAGCGCCACAATTAGCGCCTGTCCGACAATGGGAAGTGCCCAGATCAACGCCGGTGGTGCGGCCATCGCTCCGTTCCTCGCCGACATTGACTTCAGTGGCGGCGGCACTCAAAACCACAAAAACACCATCGATCTCAGTGGCGTCTCTGCTCCTGCTCCAATGGCCGTATACCAGAGCGGGCGCACCGGAAACTTTACTTACACCCTTGCAGGCTTCACTCCTGGCACCAGCCATCTCGTAAGACTGCACTTCGCCGAAACCTTCTTCTCCGCCCCTGAAGGCCAGCGGACGTTCAACGTCAGCATCAATGGAACTCAGGTTCTGACGAACTTCGATATCTTCGCGGCTGCGGGCGACATTAAGAACAAGGCGGTGATCAAGGAGTTCACCGAAAAAGCTGATGCTAACGGCACTTTCACAGTTACGTTTACCTCGGTCGTCAACAACTCCTTGTTGAGCGGAATCGAAATCCAATAGCCCTCAATCTTGCGAGGCGCTCTAGTGTCCGGAGAGCGCCCCGCAATTTTGAAATGCACCGATCATGCCCCAGTATTTCTAACCCCAACCTTGCGTCGGCCAATAGCTGCACGGAAGGGCACGTAAAGTTCATACCAGCTGGCGGGCTAAAAATCTGCTGGTTGTGGTTGCAGCCAGATCGCGGCAAGCCGGGATCTGGCTGCTGAACTTTCGTACATATGGAGCGCTCCCAGACAGTCTCGGAAGAGGCCGATTTCGCCTATATCATCCAACGAAAAATCGTCAAATCACTTATTGAGACACGACTAAATTCAGTGGTGGAGCGGGACTAAGAAATGCACTTTGCGTGTGCTTCTGGAAGGAGACTGACCGAAGTCAGTACGCACGCTCACAAACCTGACCGCAGCGCCTTACGCCATCCTGGGCGGCGCGACGGTCCTCGCGCGAATCTCTATTGTGCCGTTGTTCTATAGGCGACAATCGCGGAGCCTGAGGCGCTTCCGTTCATATTATTCGACTGCAAAAGAAGTTCGAAGTAGGGCAACGATCCATTTTTCTGCTTGATCTTTGCCAGGAATGGCAAGAGGCGGGAATCGTCAAAGACAAAGTCGGCGGCTGACTCAGTTCCCGCCATCGAAGTTCCTTCGAGGAGCAGGACGGGTCCCGAGCCCTCGATGTTCGGCTGTAAGGCAATCAAGCCGTAGACACGATGAACCGGGCCAGTCAGAGCCGCTTCGTAGCGAGACAGCTCATTGCTCTGAGGAAGACGATTCAGAACAACGAAGCGTTGGTTTTGATGATCATGAACAAGGACGAAGTTCATCTTGTCCTCGAAGAGCTGTACCCAGGGCATGCCCTCCTTCGAGCCCAGAAGGATTACCGGCCTGTTCTTCAGATCGTTTGGACGAAGGTCACGGGCATAGCCCAGCTGTATCCGGTTGAGCGGAGCCCCCGGAATCTGATAGAGCTTCGTCACAATGTCGAGATCCACTATGGAGGTATACCGTCTGGACGCTATCACCCTCGCGAGCTCTGGTGTGGTCCCGGAAGCAGGAGCGGCATGGCTCCGATAATCGCCACTGAGGTATTCCGCTAGATTGACGTTCACTCCGGTGAGTGTCTGCAGACTGGTTAGCCCGGTGTCCGACGCGACGATCAGAGTGGAGCGGTCCGGCTCGAAGAGAACGCTCCAAAGTGGGTGCTTCGCTGTGCTCGAAGTAAGCGAGTGAGCAGAGTGTGCGCGGACACAAAGAAAGACGATAAAGATGCACGCCGCCACCAAAGCGATGCCGGTTGCCCAAAATAGATGACGGTATCTGTCCGATGCCGGTGGATCGGTCGTGACCGCGGAGGGGCGATCGGCGGGCCGGGGGTGCGTTGAGACTACGCTCGACTGCTCAAGCACGGGTTCTGAAAGGGCCTCGAAGAGCGGCGTATAGCCACCCTTTGGAATTGACAACCGAAGTGTCTCTCTCGCGCCCTCCTCGCTGAAGTACTGTTCAAGCCGCTGACGAAGTCGGCTCGCGTGGGAGCGCACAATACCGTCGATCGACGGATCGTAATTAGGAGCCCGCTCGAAGAGGGCCTCTCCGATACTCTGCTCGTTGATCTCGTCGGATCTCCCCTGCAGACCCAACTCGCAGAGGTGCATCAGCAGACTGCAGAGCCGGGGCGATCGTATGAACGCAGCAGAGGCAACGATGCGCTCCACCAACTCCCATCTCGGATCGTTTTCAACCACCCGGTTTGCGTCGAGTTGGAGAGACTGATTGCGCATCGTGGGCCGGTCGAAGCTCTGACTCAAGTACACACGTGCGCGATGAACGTTTTGTAAATGCAAATGTGGTGACTGAACAGCGGAAGCTAAGTTAAACCGACGACACGCCAACGGTTGTTAAGAGGCAGTAAATCATTCAAAACATACCGCGTGCGCCGTTTAACATTCGCGTTGCGGCGAATTGACTGAGAGAGTGCAAGAACTTTGGCTAGAGTTCGGGTCATCGGGCAGACGACGATCACGCCAGACCTGTCACTATGAGGAGCTAATCGCATGTGTAGCAAATTTCCCCTCTCTCAGAATCGAAGGCAGTCAGTCTCTTCAAATAAGGCACCGCTGTTGGACGCCGCAATGCTCTGTTGCACCTTGCTTACTCTCCTGCTGCTGGCCGTGGCGCCGGCGATGGCACAATTTGACTCGGCGAGCGTGCTCGGCGCAATCAAGGATCCGACTGGGGCAGCGATCGGCTCAGCTTCGGTTACGCTATTTAGCCCAGCAAAGGGCATTGGAACAACCCGGCAGACGGATGCGAACGGAAACTATGAGTTCGCGAATGTGCAGGCTGGTGAATACACAATCTCGGTGAAGGCTTCTGGATTCGAAAAGTCGGACACCGACCGATTTACGGTGACGGTGGGTGCCAGGCAGCGTGTTGATCTTGCGTTAAACGTCGGAGCAGACAGCCAGACAATCACCGTCTCCGGTGCAGCGACTCTACTCGAGACAGACACCAGCGATCGCGGAGAGACAATTCAATCTCGCGAAGCGGTCACACTCCCGCTGAACGGCCGTTCCTACGCCGACCTGTCGACGCTGGTTCCGGGCGTGCGCAAGTCGCTGCTTGAAACGCTCTCCGCCCCACCCCGCGATGCGTCCTACAACGTCAACGGCCAAAACTCAATGACGAACAACTTCCAGCTCGACGGAATCGACAACAACGCCTACCAGACTGCAAACCAGGGATTTTCGAATGAGGCCGTCATCCCCTCGCCAGACGCGGTGCAGGAGTTCAAGGTACAGACCGACAACTACAGCGCGGAGTACGGCCGGGCTGGAGGCGCCATCATCAATGCAACGATTCGCAGCGGAACGAACAACTTTCACGGGGTCATCTACGACTATCTCCGTAATACTGATCTGAATGCCTATGGCCCCTTCATCGGATCCGGCGTGAAGCCGACGTTGGTGCAGAACCAGTTTGGCGCTACGCTGGGTGGTCCGATCAAGCGCGACAAGCTGTTCTTCTTCGCTGACTATGAAGGATTGCGCATCGTGAATCGAACAATCCAGACGGCCGTTGTGCCGACCGCCGCGCAGGCGAAGGGAATCTTCACAGATGCGGCCGGCAATCCGATCCCCTTGATCAACCCGATCACGGGCGTGAAGTACCCGAACGGCATCATTCCTGCCGCCGATCAGAGCCCATTCGCCGCCAAAGTGCTGAGTGTCCTCCAGGCCGACGCAGCGCCAAACACTCCGGCCCCGTCGCCGGGAAGTCCGAACTTCACGTCAACACCCGCCAATACCAACAATGGAAATAAGGGCGATGTGCGCGTGGATGCGTACATCAGTCCACGGTCAACCGCCTTTGCCCGCTACAGTCAGAGCTCTTCGGTCGTCTTCCTGGCCCCGAATATTCCTGGTTTGGCTGGAGGAAACAGCAACGGCACCCTGTATGCGTATACGCGCCAGATAGCCGGCGGCTATAACTTCTCTCCCACCTCGAACTCGATTCTGCAACTCCGGCTGGGCCTTACCTGGACGCAGAGTGGTAAAGCACCGGTCAATATCGGCGCCGACAATCTATTGGCAGACTTCAACATCGCCAATATCCCAAGCGATCCCAGCGTAAACGGCGGTCTCAACAGCCAGGCCGTCACCGGGTTCTCGCAGTTTGGGCGGCAGACCACGAATCCGCAGTTCACCAGTCCTTACGTCGCCAACCCCAAAGTCAACTACGGGTTTCTCAAGGGCCGTAACAGCCTCAAAGTAGGCGCCGAATACGGCTACCTCAACGAGGCCATCTCGGACTTCCATCCTCAGGACGGAGAAGACTTCTATGCCGGCCAGTTCAGTCGTCCATCGGGAGGCGCAGTCAGCGGCACCACACTTTTTTCTCAGGCATATAACTTGGCCGACTTCCTCGTCGGTGCACGCAACAGCTATCAGCTCAACAATCTCGCAACCATTCAATATGAGCGTCGTTGGTACATGGGCTACGTTCAGGACGACTTCAAATTCAACAACCGGCTGACCTTCAACCTCGGTCTGCGCTACGAACTGGTAACGCCGAACTGGGAGCAAAACAATCACCTGGCGAACTTCGATCCCACCACTAACACTCTGGTACAGGCATCCGGTGGCTCGCTGTACAACCAATCGCTCATCAATCTGGATAAGAAGGATCTGGCGCCCCGCTTCGGCTTTGCCTTTCAGGTCGATCCGAAAACGGTCATCCGCGGCGGGTATGGCATCGGGTACATGCACTACTTCCGCTTCGGCGGTGAGAGCACGCTTGGCTACAACGGCCCCTACATCGTAGATGCAACGATCAACCAGACACCGCCAAATCTAGCGGCTGGCACGACACAACCGCTCTGCACGTCGCTGACCCAGAACCCCAGCACCTGCTTCCGCACCACGCAGTCGGGCTACCAGACCAACTTCGCTTCGGCACAGAACTTTTCGACGCTGGCCGCACAAACCCGTTATATCCCACGCAACTTCGAAGCGGCTTACATCCAGGCCTACCATCTGACTGTGCAACGAGAGCTGATGAAGGATACGACGCTTGAAGTCTCCTACGTTGGAAGTCACGGGGTCCACATCCCCGTCCTCGCCGACTTCAACCAGGGATCGACTGAGCCGGTAAACTGCAACACGATCGCTGCGGATTGTCTCTCGCAGCAAGCTCGGCGGCCAATCGCCAACTTCACCAACATCCTGACGGCCCTCCCGCAGGGCTACCTCATCTACAACTCACTCCAGACGAAGCTCGAGCGGCAATACAGCAACGGGATCTACCTGATCAACTCCTTCACCTGGTCGAGGGCGTTCAACAATGCTTCGGCCGACCTTGAGACCTTCGGTGGGGACTCGGCCGTGGTCAATCTCTACAATCCGGCGGCAGATCGTGGACCGTCGAGCTACGACCAGCCCTTCAATGACACCTTGTCCGTCATCGCGGACCTCCCCTTCGGTAAAGGCCGAATGTTCGGTCGGAGTGCACCAGCATGGCAGCAGGCGACGCTGGGCGGTTGGCAGGTTTCGGCGATCAACGTGGTCACAAGCGGTCTGCCAATCAACCTGACCTACGCTCCAACCTCGCAAGTTGTGGTCTCGAGCGCCAGCGCGACCTATGCGGTACGGCCAAACCTGGTCAGCACATCGAAGGCAGTCTACGCGCCGAAGTCGAGTTGGAAGAAGGGAAGCAGCACCCTCACCGGAACGCTGCTCGCAAGTCAGGTGACTGTGCCGACGCCGAGCCAGTACTTCGGCAACTCGGGACGCAATAGCCTGAGAGGCCCCGCCTTCGCCCAGATGGACCTCGCGCTCCACAAAACCTTTCCCCTCTGGTCGGAGTCGAGCAAGCTCGAATTCCGCGTCGAAGCCTTCAACGTATTCAACTCAACCAACTTCGAGTACCCCGACAGCGCCGTCACCGATGGTGGAAGCTTCGGTGCATACAGTTCGACAGTCGTCTATCCATCCCGTCAGGTGCAGTTCGCATTGCGTCTCTCCTTCTAACCTCCTCCCCGGAAGGGTCCGGTTCAGCAAGGATGCTGGACCGGACCCCTATTCAAAACACAACGGAGACCCTCCCTTGATGAACGCTCATCGATCCACTACCCTGTGCCTCACAGCTCTCGCCATGGGCCTGCAGACATTCGCCTACTCGCAGACCACCCCCGACAACGCTGTCCGCATGAATCAAGTGCAGGTTATCGGTTCGCACAACAGCTACCACGCAGGAATCGCTGTCAGTGAATCCAGGCTGGTGAACGAAAAGAATCCCATCCTCTATCAAGGCCTTGAATACCGGCACCGTCCTCTTGATCAGCAATTGAACTCAGGCATTCGCCAGATTGAATTGGACATCTATGCGGACAGCGCGGGCGGTCGCTATGCCCATCCCGGAGGGCCGGCCGCTGTTGCTGCGGCTGGTCTGCCGGCTGATCCTGCGTTCGATCCACAGGGAATCATGAACAAGCCCGGCTTCAAGGTGATGCACGTGCAGGACCTTGATTACCGCAGCACCTGCCAGCCCCTTATCGCATGTCTGCAGATCGTCCGTACGTGGTCAAAGGCCCATCCGAAGCATGTGCCCATCTACATTCTCCTCGAGACCAAACAGACCGACCTTCCTCCGCAGTATCACGCGCTCCCCACCGAGAAGTTCACATCATCGACCTTCGACGCGCTGGATGCAGAGATCCGTTCCGTCTTCTCTTCCGGCGAGATCATTACACCGGATCAGGTTCGAGGAAAGCATAAGACTTTGGAAGAGGCCGTTCTGCAGAACCAGTGGCCCACTCTTGCGAAGGCACGTGGCAAGGTCGTCTTCCTGATGGACCAGCGTCCCGTAGGCCCCGTATACCTTGAAGGACATGATTCACTTCGTGGCCGTGTGATCTTCACCAACGCTGTGCCCGGCCAGCCGGACTGCGCATTCACCGAAGAGAACGACGGAACCCGGGAGACCATCGCCGATCTCGTTCGCAAAGGCTATCTCGTTCGCACCCGCACCGACGCCGACACGAAGGAGGCGAGAACCGGCGAGACCACTCGTCGCGATGCCGCACTAGTCAGCGGCGCGCAACTGCTCAGCACAGACTACCCCGCGTCTGAACCTTCGCAGTGGACCCAGTACTCCGTGAGCCTTCCCAACGATGCTGTCGCTCGCTGCAACCCGGTGAACGCACCAGTTGCATGCTCCAACGCGGCTCTGACAAGTGCAAACAGCAACTAAAGCCGAAACATACTGACCCCATCTCATGTTTTTTAGTCACCCAAACCGGCTGGTCTCGCATCTGAGACAGCCGGTTCGGCGCAGGTACAAACCGAAGACCATCATGCGATTGGCATCCTGCCACCGGGTGCGGCCATCCTCAGAAGATCCCCTCTTATGCTTTGAAGATCTCGGTACTGGGTCGGCGACCAGAAGTTAGAGACGCACCCTACCCGGTTACTAACGGTGCGCGTTAACCGGCATTCTTCGCGCGGTCATCGATCAAATACTTGGAGCGCCGTCTCTGTTGGCGAAGGGATCGCTTTTGTCCCGAAACAGGACTATTTCCCATATCCTCCTTTCTGGGGTTGACAACGGTTATTCGCATGTTTTCTTATTGTTACCGCAATTGTTTTGTCTGCAAACTTATTCAGACAAACGTTTGTCTCTGGCAATTGCGGATCGACAATTTGCCGGAGGAGTTCTCGGAAGATACACCCCCGATCGAATTGGCAGCAATGTGGCAGTTAACTATGGTTTCTAAAAGAATTTTTGTAACGCGTCATTGGAGGCTGTTCGTGAATCACACTCGTATGATCAGCAATATTTCAGTTCGAATCAGAAGTATTCTTCGGAATCCAGCGGCAACAGTAGCACTCGGCCTTATCGGCTGGTGCACGATCCCTGCTGTCTTTCCCAACGCAGGCGTAGCTCACGCACAGAACACCAACGCGACCATTCGAGGTCAGGTTCTCGATCCCACCGGTGCTCTTGTGCCGGGCGCCAAGGTCGTCATTTTCAATAAGAATACTGGCGTGACGGTCTTCAGTGGCGTCTCAGACTCTGCCGGTGCCTTTGTCGCGCCGCAGGTCATCCCCGGAACCTATCGGATTACAGTGACAGCCGAGGGGCTAAAGCAGGCCGTGATCGACGACCTCGTTGCAACGGTGGCACAGGTCGCTTCAGTCAATGTCACGATGGAAATTGGCGGAGCAACCGAGGTGGTGACGGTTACGTCCAGCGGCCAGGAACTGGATCGAAGCACATCAACCATCTCAACGCTCATCTCTCCGCAGGACGTCCAGAATCTTCCCCTGCAGCAACGTGCTACAGAAAACCTGTTGGCGTTCATTCCCGGAGTAGTGCACGGCGGCGCGGGCGATCAACCATCGACCTCGCAGCTCTCAATCAATGGCAGCCGTACGTTGAACACCGAAGTGCTGCTCAATGGTGTTTCGACGATCGTCGCCTCGACAGGAACACCGGCAACGTTACCTTCCCCAGATGGTGTCGACCAGTTCCGCGCTATCACCACCAATGCGCCGGCCGAGTATGGCCGCACCTCGGGCGCCGTGATCTCCGTGAATACCATCTCCGGCACCAACACCTATCACGGGAATATCTACTTCCTCCTGCGCAATGAGGCGTTCGACGCCAATCAGTACTTCCACAAGGACACCATCAACGCGACGACCGGAGCCGTCACGCCACGCAACCGCGACCGCTTCTTCCAGATCGGCGGTTCATTCGGCGGACCGATCCGGATCCCTCATCTTTACAACGGCCGCGACAAGACCTTCTTCTTCGTCAACTACGACCGCACGATCCAGCCAAATTCGACGCTCGTGACACAAACGGTCCCCACTGCGGCACAGCGTTCGGGCGATCTCTCCGCCTCTCCGCAGAAAATCTATCAACCTGGTGGCACAAACACGCCACAATTTGCAAACAACCAGATCGGCCCCATCGACCCCGCGGCCGCAAAAATCCTCGCCATTCTCCCGCTTCCGAACACGGTAGGCACTTTCGATGCGGTAAACAACCGGTTCACCGGAAACTGGACTTCGTTGCAAAACCTGACGGGACATATCCAGAAGATAGTGGTCCGTGTCGATGAGTCGCTTACACCGAATGACCGGGTTAGCTTTAATGTCTACCGGTACACTAACTCGTCCCCGAACGCCGTCACCTACAACAGCCCGTTGCTCAACACGACGTGGGATTGCTCTTGCTCGAACGCATGGCTTCCTTCGATCGACTACACGCGCGTATGGAGCCCGTCTCTCGTCATGGACCTGAACATGGGCTTCTTCCGCAACGTTGTGCTTCGCAACCCTCCGGGAACCGGAACGAATGTGGCACAGACGCTCGGAATTGCGTCGCTGCCCCTGAACCAGACACCCCAGATCTCCGCCAGTACGACCGCTCAAGATAGCGCCAGCAATAATTTTGGCTTTAGCAACATCGGCGCGGATACCAACACGAACCAGGTCAACATCACCAACACCTACACTCCCTTTGGCACGGTTACGAAGACCTACGGCCCTCATACCTTCAAGGCCGGCGCATCACTTCGCAAGAATCAGTTCAACTCGTTCAACCCTGCCACTACCCCACCGGGGCTCTTCACGTTTGACGGCTCGATTACGAACCATGGAGCCGCCGGAACGCCGAATACGCAAATTGCTGATTTCCTCCTCGGCAAGATCAAGACGACGAGCTATGAGCAGTCCCAGCCTCCGACCGGCAGGCGCAACTACAACTTCGGCATCTTCGTTCAGGATGACTGGAAGGTTTCGCCCAAGCTGACCCTCAACCTGGGAATTCGCTACGAGTACGAGTCGCCGCTGACGATTGCCACCAATATCTACAGCCGAATCGACCCCAACACTGGAGTCCTGTTGGCGGCCGGACTCAATGGCGTCTCCCGTTCGCTCAATATCAACACACCGAAGGCCGACTTTTCGCCGCGGATCGGCTTGGCCTACAGCATCAACGAAAAGACAGTTGTCCGCGCGGCCTTCGGTACCTTCTACGGCACCATCTTCCAGAATCTCGGTGGTCAACTCGCGTATCCGGGATTTGACAATACCATCACCACCAACAACCTCGGGACCGGGATCGCCCAGCCATTCTCTCTTTCGCAGGGTATCCCGCTTGCGCCTCCTCCAAACCTGCAGAATCCCTTCGCTGCTTTGGTCAGTTCTTCAGCTGCGAACCCGTACGGCGCGCAAATCTCCTTCAATAACCAAAGCCACATGCCGATGGTGGAGCAGTGGAATATTGGCTTCCAGCGACAATTGCCACTCTCCCTTACGTTGGAGGTCAACTACGTCGGGAACCATGCACTTCATCTCTCCTATAACGTGAACCAGAACCAGGTTCCGCTGTCGTCGGTACCTGCCGTAACCCTCGCCAACACGAGCCTCGCAACGCAAAATGCACTGCCATTTCCAAACCTCAAAGCTTTTACAGTGAACAACAACTCAGGGGGATCCAATTACAACGGGTTGCAGGTAACTGTGAAACGCGAGTTCAACACGCGGCTCGCAATTCTTTCCAACTACTCTTACTCGAAGAGTATGGACGACGGTAGCACCATCTATAACTTCTCGGCGCCGAATGGCACGGCAAATTCGCAATATCCCGTTGCTGGTCCGAACTTCATTAAGGACTTGGCCGTCAGCAACATCGACGTCACACATGTGCTAAACCTCGCTATGGTCTACACAACCCCGGGTCCGTGGTATTTACGCAACTGGCATATCTCTCCGGTTTTGATCGCTCACACCGGACTGCCGGTCAACATTACACAGACCGGTGAGATCCCAGGCGCATCGCAGCGCCCGAATGGAAACCCTCAGCTCGTCAAGCAGGCAAATTGGACTAAGAACGGGGCTGCGGTGCAATACTTCGATTCCGCAGCCGATCCTAACTTCGCGCTAACGGCATCCGGACCGGTTTACAACACAATTAATGGCGCGCGAACCCAAATTGTTGCAACGGGCTTCGGTAACGTTGCACGCGACTCTAATCGTGCGCCAGGCGAACTGGACTTCGATGCCTCGGTCTCAAAGGACTTCAAGGTATGGGAGGCTCTCAATTTCCAGTTCCGAGTCGATGCCTTCAACGTCATCAACCATACCAACTTCCAGTCGCCCAGTGGTTCCCTCACTGTGACTGCGGTTGGGGCCACGCCAACCTTCGCTACCTCGTCCGGCTTCGGCAAGATTACAGGCACGCAGCCTAACCGCAGCCTGCAGTTATCCGCGCGCTTCTTCTTCTAACTTTTGCTTCTTGATATATCTACTTGGAGGGTCGCCCAGTTGGGCGACCCTCTTTTCTCAAGTTCAACTTCCTCACGTACTTGTACCGATGAGAACGCGCAAAAACGCAAGGCCGCTTCCAGACCGGGGAACACCTACGGCACTCTTGAACCACAAGAGCGAACTACGAGTCGGTGAGGATGCGATAAACCCACTGTTGATCGTCTGCAATGGGCGCCTGTGTAATCGCGATCATTTCGTGATGTCGTTTACTTAGACCACACGCAGGATCAGTGCTCGAAGCATTGCCGGTGAGTTGAAAAGCCTGACAGCGACATCCTCCGAAGTCGATGTCTTTCCGTTCACAATTTATGCACGGTTCTTCCATCCAGCCCTGACCGCGAAAACGATTGAAAGCAGTTCCATGACGCCAAATCCATTCAAGACTACGCTCCCGAACGGAGTCGAACTCCAAATCAGGAATCGTTCCGGCCGCGTGGCATGGAAGCGCTCTTCCCATGGGATCAATGAGGATCATCTGACGACCCCACCCACCGACACATGCCTTGGGATAACGAGCGTAGTAATCCGGAAAGACTGCCTGAAGTTGGATTCGCCCTTTGAGTCTGGACTGTGCTTCAGTTATTTGCCTCAGAGAACGTTCAACCTGAACAGGTGTCGGCATCAATCTGTTACGGTTCTTCAGCGCCCAGCCGTAATACTGCACGTGAGCAATTTCGATTCTATGTGGTTCAAGCGACTCCGCAAGCTCAAGCATCGCATCGAGCCGATCCAGATTCTGCCGATGGACAACGATGTTAACCGTGAACGCTAAGTTCTGATGTCGTATGAGGGCGGCGAGCGTGAGCTTATGAGCGTGGACTCGAGCGCCCGCAAACTCGTTCGCCTTCTCCTCATCCGTATCCTGAAGGCTCAGCTGGATATGTTCGAGCCCGGCGTCTTTAAGGGCGTGGAGTCTCTCTAGATTGAGCCCGATACCGGAGGTCACCATATTTACATAGAGGCCCGCTTCTCTTCCGGCCGCAATGAGTGCCACAAGGTCCTTTCGTGCAAGTGGCTCGCCCCCCGTCAGATGGAGATGTAGAACGCCGAGTCTGAGAGCCTCTTGAAAGACCCGACTCCAATCCTCAGTGGTCAACTCGAGACTGGGAGGTTGCATCATTAAAGGATTGGAGCAATAGACACAATGCAATGGGCATCTGTGCGTGACTTCGGCAACTAGTGAGAGCGGGCCGGGACCTTCGAACGTTTGATCTGCAACGTCGAGCCTTTCTGTTTCCAGGCTCATACTCTCGCCTCGTCAATAAAGACGACCACACCGCGAGCGTGCAGCTTTTCGAGAAACTGTCTAACGTCGGCGGAGATCGTGTCGGGGGCCTCGGAGGCATGTTTTTCCCGCAGAATATCGGCAATGCCTTCAACGGTAACCAGGCCGTCGATTAGACCGACAATCTCGCGACCAGCCCCGGTGAGCCGAAGCGCACCCTCGGGAACCAGGAGCATCGTCTCGTTTGGGGAAGCAACCTTGACTCGGCAACCAACCGCCAGGCGCGGAACTCTGATGTCGAATGCGGAGCTAGTCATCTGGTCCCCCGCGAAAGAGTGAAGGTTCCGGGGGCACGAGTCCAGGTTCGACGTAGCAGTAATGTAGAGCATCCAGCTGTGCCCAAAGGAGAGCGCACTTTTGCTCCAGGGCACGAATGACTGAAGCCTGTAGCTCGGGCGTAATAGCGTGCTCGGATGCGAATTCGAATGCAAAAGCGGCATCCTGGGGCGCCTGCGTAAGTCTGCCCTCAAAGTACATCAGGCCCTGCTGGAGCCAGGGGTAATGCTTCGCGAGCGCATCCATGCGTAATGCTATTAGCTCTCCAGCGAACATCTCGGTCAGCGAAGATGCAACGGCCTCCAGCAGAGAGCCGTTTCTGACAAGATTGACATACGCGTCGACAGCATAGCGAACACCGGGCAGAATTGCTTCACACCCCGTGACGTAGTCACGTTTGAGTCCTGCCGCCTCGGCCAGTTGCAGCCACTTTTCGATGCCGCCGGCACCTGTATCTCCATCATGATCGATGATGCGTTTTCGCCAAACGCGGCGAAAGTCTGCATCGTCGGATTTTGAAAGGATGATCGCGTCCTTGATTGGAATTCGGCTTTGATAATAGTAGCGATTGAGTACCCAGGCTTGCATCTGGGCTCGCGTCAGTTCGCCTGCATGCATGCGCAAGTGAAATGGGTGCTTGTGGTGGTACATCGCTTCGCCCACGCGTTCCAGGCGATTGCGAAGAGCGGCTTTGTCGAGCAAACCAGCGTCAGGTTGCACTATATCGCGATCTCCAGTCCGTCCCATGCAATCTCCCAGCCTGCGTCGCGAACTGCTCTATGCTGCGGGCTCTGTTCGTTCAGGATCGGGTTTGTGTTATTGATATGCGTATAAATCTTTCGCGCCCCCGCCAGATCAGCGAAGCCTGCGAGAGAGCCTTCGGGGCCGCCGATTGGAAGGTGGCCCATCGAACGTGCCGAGGGTGTGTCCGGCTGGATGCATTGAAGCTCCTCGTCACTCCAGAAAGTTCCGTCAACCAGAACCACTGAACATGTAGACAGAAGAGAACATAGCGCGGGCGGCAGAGACGAAAGAGCAGGCAGATATGCGATGCGCCTACCCTGTTCATTCTCCAGGAGCATGCCTATAGTAGCGCCGCTCACGTCCAGCGAGGCCCGCTCTTCCACTCCTACATAGGCAGGAAAGGTGCCCGTCAAAGCGATTGGAGTGCAGATGAGATTGTTACCAGCAGAAAAGCCGACGCCTGGTTCGATGGTTATCCATCGGCTCTGGTCGGGCAGACGATCAAGCATCTGAAAGAAGCTGTTCGCTTCCAGGATGTTTCGGACAGTCCTTGTAGCGTAGATCCGCATAGGGGTGAACTCGCGCATCAGAAGAAGTCCCAGAACATGGTCGAGATCGGCGCTGGTAAGGATCACGCCATTGATTGGAGAGTTACGCAAACCTTTCTTCGGATCAGGATGGATCTCGGGGGTCGTAATAAGCTGGTCACGAAGGTCGGGTGACGCGTTAATCAGGAACCACGAACCCTCCCCAGCCTCGAAGGCAAGCTGAGATTGAGATCTCGCCCGAACATGAGGTCGTTGACTTCGTACGGCAACGCAGTTTGCGCAGGCACAATTCCATTGTGGAAGGCCGCCACCTGCGGCGGCCCCCAGCACTTTAATCCGCACTTTGAGCCCGTCTATATTTCGGCTGGCGCGTACGAGTTAATTTCGCAGTTGAGTGAGATTTCCTCAAAATCCGGCGTGACCCAAGTGGACTGATTCATAAGCTCCTTTTGTGTTCCGTTGCTATGACCTTGGTTTAGGGAGAGTCAAACTGAAGTCGCTAATCTGTAACCTCACTTGTTCGTGCGGTAGTTGATCTTCTCTTGCAGCGTGAAATTGCAACGTCCCGCTCTCCCGGTTGTGTACTGCAATACAGCGCCCGCTACTAATGCCGCTCAGAGGAGCGAGCCGATCTGATGAGGACATAACACCCCACATGTCTGAATATTCCGTGTTCGAGACGGTCCGAACGATTATTTTTGGAGAATAGCTTCCGCACGGATTACGGCTACAACTTCGGTGTAAGAGACCGAAGCTATGTGGCGTGTTTATATATAGTTACAAATTTGGATGGAGACGCAACGCGGAGCTCTCCAGGCCGTGGACACGCAATCGCCAGAGACATTCGGACAGGGATCAACTCAATTAAAGCGTCTGAGGACTGTCTGATTCTGAACAAGTAGAGCTATCGGAAGGAATACCCTGGATGCGTTCTTTGATACCTGCAAAGGCTTGTGGAGCAGTTGTGCCTTTTGCGCTAGCCGCTTGTCTCGCGTTTTCTGGATGCGGCAGCGGTGCAAGCATGGCCCCGCTGGCGAGTACTGGCTCAACCTCAAACCCTTCACCTCCACCGCCGTCGAATCCACCACCGCCAAGCACTCCGATATCCAAAAGCGCAAAGCGTGGCATCGCGTACGATCTGGCATCGCCAGGCGACCTCGCCGTTCTTTCACCGGGAGTGAGCTGGTGGTACAACTGGGCCCCGGCTCCCAACGCTTCGGTACCCTCCGACTATGCTGCGCGTTATGCGATGGACTTCTATCCGATGCTGTGGAACGGAACCTTCAACGCCGCCAATTTCGTCACGTTTTTAAAGGCGAATCCGGGCATCAAGTACATGCTGGTACTAAATGAGCCGAACCTTGTGAGTCAGTCGAATATGACGCCACAACAGGCCGCGCAACTGTGGCCGCAGTTTGAAGCGATTGCAGCGCAGACGGGCGTCAAGATCGTCGGACCTGCGATTACGTGGGGAACGATGACAGGATATGAAGATCCCGTGGCGTGGCTTGATGCTTTCTACGCTGCTTATCACGCAGCGAACAGCAACCGCGATCCGCAGATCGATTACCTCGCCTTTCACTGGTATGACTACGGGCTGGACGCACAGTTGGACCGGCTTACCAAGTACAACAAGCCGTTCTGGGTGACGGAGTTTGCAAACTGGCACAGTCAGAATGATGGCGCCCAGATTGACACACTCGCCAAGCAGGAGGCGCAGATGACGAGCATGGTCGCGACATGCGAGGGCCGTGCGGATGTCTTTCGATATGCGTGGTTCACAGGGCGTTGGAGCCCGGACCCGCACTTTACCAGCCTGCTTGCTGGAGACGGTGTACTGACTGATTTGGGAAAGTTGTATCTCACTCTGCCTGCTCAGTGAGACAGGTGTTTCTTGTGGTGTGTGCTCGTGCTCAGCCGGCGGTTAGTTGCCGGAGATGAATGCGAGTATGGGTTTTGGACCGTCGTAGAGCCGATGAATTGAGAACCGCCGAGCTGCCTCAACTTCAACCGGTGTGAATTGTGTCCTCTGCATTCACCCCCCTCACTACAAGGAATTGGAATGAACATCTTCGCCAGAGTCGCGACCTTCTCTTTGCTCGTACCTGTTTTTTTTCTGTTTGGATGCGGATCGGGTGGCGTCCCACCGCTTACAGCATCTACGGCAACGCCAGCGCCGACACTCCCAGCGCCACACAGCGCGCCAACACCGCCCGCGCCAACACCGCCCGCGCCGACACCGCCTGCACCAACACCGCCTGCGCGACTCCGCCGGCGAACAGCTTCCCGCCGGGTTTCTGGGTCGACCCCGGTACGATACCTCCTGCGCAAAACGTCATGATGTTCAAGTTCCTTAATCGAACCAATGGCCAGTACCCGGACAACCAGGTCTGGTGGAGCGTCAAAATTAATGGAGTCACCACGACCCGCTCTATCGCAGAACAGTCGACCTTCGATATGCCGGCAAACAGCTCCGGAAGGGTCTACGTCTACCTGGGTCCCGGGACCGACGCCACTGCGGTGAATAGCAAATATTTTGATTTCATGGAGTACACCATCGGCGACAATCCACCCGCGTTCCACGGGAATACGACCCGCGTCGATGCATTCGGCATCAAGCTGACAATGCAAATGCTGTGCGCGGACGGATACCAGGTGACAGTCGGGGAGAACGCAGCGACCTTCGCGGAGGACCGTTCGGTGACCTTTCAACGGTTCCTTGCCCAGGTACCTATCGAATATCAACACCTCGCGCAGGTCCAGGCGCCCTACCGAATCCTCAGTCCCGATGCTGCATTCAACGCGGGCGGTCAGTATGCGGACTATTACTCTGCCTACATCGACCAGATCTGGCAGAGCAACGGTCTGACGATTCCCAAGGCAGGCCCAAATGCCTCAGGGTTGGGCAGCTATCCCGATCTCTCTGCCGCGATCTACAGGCACGTCGCCATACCGGGGACATTCAATCCGAACGGCACGCTGGTCGATCCGAAGTTCTGGCAAAAGACACCCAGTTCAACCTTTTATCAGAGTGCTCCAGCGAACTACTATGCGCAGTTCTGGCATCAGAACGCCATCAACGGCCTTGCCTATGGATTTCCTTATGACGACGTTGGCGGTTATTCCACTTATATCTCGCATAACAATCCGCTGAATATCCAAATCGCGATCGGTTGGTGAAGCCCTCGCCTCGGGTCAGGGCCGAGCGATTACCACGCCTCATCCTCTGTCGATACCTCAGGGCTGAATACGAGTGACGCCCGAGCGCCGAAGGTCGGCGATCGTAGGGAAGCCGTCGACTGCCATCAGCAGATCAGCTTCGGCGAGCAGGCATCGCAGCACGTGGACGACGCCGTCCGTTCCGTCGAGTGCGAGCCCGCAGGCGTAAGGGCGCCCTATGCCGACGGCGGTCGCGCCCATGGCGAGCGCCTTGATGATGTCCGTGCCCGAGCGGACGCCGGAGTCGAAGAGAACCGGCGTCGTGCCGCTTGCTTCGACGACACCCGGGAGCAGGTCGATGGCGGCAATCCCGCCATTCGCCTGCCTGCCACCATGGTTCGAACAGTAGATTCCGTCGGCTCCGCCATCGATGGCGCGCCGTGCATCGTCAGGATGACAGATTCCTTTCAGGATCAGGGGCAGCTTCGTCAGCGAACGGAGCCAGGGTAGATCTGCCCAGGTCAGCACCTTGCCGAAGGTCCCGGCCCAATGCTGAATAGCGGCCCCTGGATCCTCTTCGGGCGGCTTGGCGAGCGACGCGCGGAAGCACGGATCGGAGAAGTAGTTCTTGAGCACGTGGCCACGGAGCATGGGAAAGTTGGCGTCGTTGAGGTCGCGCGGACGCCAGCCGGTCAGCCAGGTATCAAGCGTAACGACGATGCCCTTGTACCCCGCGGCTTCGGCACGATGAACCATGCTTTCGGCCACGGCCATGTCTCTCGAGGTGTAAAGCTGGAAAAATCCGGGCGTCTCGCCCAAAGATTCAGCAACTGCCTCGAGTGGATCGTTCGACAACGTCGACGCGATCATCGGAACTCCGATCTTGGCAGAGGCGCGAGCGGTCGCGAGGTCGCCGCGCTGGTCCGGCGTGCAGATGCCGAGGACGCCGATGGGACTGAGAAAGATCGGAGTGGGGAGTTTCAGACCGAAGAGGTCGATCGAAAGATCTCGGGTGGAGCAGTCCACCATCATGCGTGGGACGAGACCCCAGTGGTTGAAGGCTTCGACGTTCTGGCGCTGGGTGAACTCGTCGCCGCACCCGCCCATGACGTAGGAGACGACGGATTGAGGCATAGCTGCAATCGCCTGTTGCTCGAGAAGCTTGAAATTAACCGGCAGCTTAGGGACAACACCGTGAAGGCCACTGAAGTAGATCTCGTTTTGGTATTCGCCGAAGTATCGCAAGCCACTTGTCCTCAATTCAATTCGTCTTCGAGTTGCGCCACGAAGAGTCTATAGGACGAGGGCGGGGTGGCCCGTCGACCAGTACTTGACAAACCCGCAAACCCGAAAAGCCACACCCCAGCAATCCCCTACCCAAACCCAGCCCTCTAAGGCCACGCACCCGACAGAAGTCCGAATCTAAGTGACATATTTAGAATACTTTGCATCCTTTTTGACGGGAGGGGGAGGCCAGCCTAACACTTCCGTGTCATTGGCTTATGAGGTACCCGCTTCTAGTCTCATCACGTTAGTAAGCGAGGCTCCCCAATGAATGTCCTTCGCGTAGCTTTTGTCTCCTCCCTCTTCACCGCCACTACTTTCTCCCTCGCGGCCAATCTGCCCCGGAATACCCCCTCCTACAACGTCGTCGTCTGCCAGCCGAACACACGTTGTATCCACCACAGCATCTTCGGCCACGACTACAAGATACTCAGCACGGACAATTACTCCGTCATGGTCTTCCTCTCCAACGAGGGCCCCTACACCCGCGCCGATGTCAGCATCACCAACTTGACCCCCAACCCCATCAGCCTCTCCCCCGAGGACTTCCGCATCGAAGCCCTCTCCAGCCGTTCGAAGGTCTTCCCCTACGTCAGACCCGAAAACCTGCAAGTCACTCCAGCCGCCGTCGTCGCCAACATCCCGTCAAGTGAAGGGATCACGAAATCGAAGCAGCCCGGCAAAGAGCAGCGCAGGAAGCAGCCCAGCTTGCGGCAGCGACGCCGCACCTGAAGGCAATCACTATCCCACCCAACCAAGCTGTCCACGGCCGCGTTTACTTCGAGCGTGATCCGGGCGCAACGCATCAACCCGTCAACGTCGTGCTCCCCATCGCCGACACGGTGTTCAAGTTCCCCGACATCATCAAGCCCTGACGGCGCGTCCCCACATCAAGCCCACATTTTTCGCCCTCTCGTGGTGAGGGAGCCTCAGCTTCACCCACGCCTGTGCTAGATTTCTAGCGTAGAGCCACCGCATAGAAACAAGGGACCCGGTACTGGCCAAGAAGTCTGGTTGGAGGTCTCATGAAGCAACTCACCACTCTCCTCGCAGCCGTTTTTCTTCTTCTCGTCTCCACCACCTGGAGCCAGTCGCTCGGCAAGAGGATCACCAACAAAGACGTCATCGATATGACCAGTCTCGGCCTGTCTGACGACGTCATCATCGCTAAGATCCGCAGCGCCTCCGCGGGTGGAACCCTCCAGTTCGACACCAGCGTCGATGCGCTGAAGGAACTCAAGGCCGCCAAGGTCTCCGACGAAGTCATCAAGGTGATGATCAATCCTGCCCCGGCTGCTGCCCAGGTTGTCGTCGCCGCCACACCCATCTCGAACGACCCCAGCCTCCCGCCACCGGAGGTCGGCGTCTACTGGAAAAACGCCAACGCCTTCACTCGAATCGAGGGACAGGCAATCAGCCAGGCGAAGGTCGGAGGCAAGGCTGGCAGCATGTTCACCTACGGCCTTCGCAACGAACACTGGGACGCCTACCTCGACGGCCCCCACTCAAAAAACCTCATCAACGAGCGCCAGCCAGTCTTCTACATCTACGTCCCCGACGGAGCCAGTTCCTCTGATTTCGCCCTCATCAGCCTCGAAAAGAAAGACAACCGGAGAGAGTTCCAGATTGGCAGCTTCGGCGGCATCACCGGAGGCAAGTCCGGGGTCAAGGAAGAAAAAAAAGTAGCCTTCACCGCTGAACATGCGGGAATCAGAACCTACAAAATCATGCTGACCGCACCCATGGTGCCCGGCGAGTATGCGTTTTTCATGGGTACTGGCCAGTCCTCTACCATGGCTGGCGGTGGCACAGGCGGAGCTAGGTCAGGAGGCGCCGCCGCAGGACGGGTCTACGACTTCAGAATTCCAGAGTGAAGCGTCGGTATTCGCGGTAGGTCTGAACTCTTGGGGACCCCGTTCTTCGCGTTTCACTGCTTACCGACCACCAGCAAAGTCACTCCATGCTTCGGGATCCTCGAAGTAAAAACTCCGCTTCGCCGTCCCAGGTCCTTTGCATTCCATACATCCCGCACATCTGCTCCGGCCTTGAACCCGATCTCGCCCAGATCGACCGACACATCCCGCACGCTCCAACTCCGGTTAAATCAGCCCAATCGCCACCCTCCCTCCGCTGAGAGGCTTCGTCCACACATCTAGGTCGCCACTCTCGTACAAACGATCCCCCTGCCGCCCAAGAGAATCCTGATCGATCGCAATGGCCTCCTTATTCATCAAAATCCCTTTGTCCACCGGCGACATCTTCGTCAAATCGTTCCCCGCGAGCAGAGGAGCCGCCAACAGGACCCACAAACTCATGTGGGTCTTGTACTCGTCCTCCGTCATCTTTCCGTTGCCGATCTCAAGCATGTCGGGGTCGTTCCAGTGTCCCGGCCCCGCATATTTTGACAAGCCAGCCTGGCTGAATCCGATCGCAATCATCCGTCCGTACGTATCGTCGATATCGTCCGTAGTGCGCCACATATTCGCGCCCACACCGGGACCCCACTTCCACGGCTGGTCGACCCCATACTGGCAAAGACTGTAAACGATGGGCCGCTTCGTGGCCTTCAGCGCGTCGCCCATCTTGTTGTAAGCCGCAATCATCAAGTTCTTCGCTGCGCTCGGATCGTTCGGATGCTCCTTCTCCGCATGATGCATGTTGTCCTGGAAGGAGCACAGGTCGTACTTCAAATAATCAACGCCCCACTCTGCGTACAACTTTGCATCTTGCGCCTCATGCCCTAGGCTTCCCTCGTACCCCGCACAGGTTTTCGCTCCGGGCGAAGAATAAATGCCAAACTTCAGCCCCTTTGAGTGGATGTAATCCCCCAGCCCCTTCATATTCGGAAACTTTTCATTGGTATGCAGAACTCCCTGCGCATCCCGCTTGCCCTCCCATGTGTCGTCGACGTTCACATACACGTAGCCTGCGTCGCGCATACCTGTGCTCACCAGGGAGTCAGCCGCCGATCGCACGTCCGCGTCCGTCACATGGCCTGCGAAGTGATTCCAGCTATTCCATCCCATTGGCGGCGCGGTCGCCACCGTTCCCTGGCCAAATGATGGAAGACCCGCAACGGCAAACAGCGATACTGCAAGCACTCGCATGAAACGCATCCGAGGAACTCCTGGGTCGATCTGCGAAACCCTCCAAGCATACCCCGGGAAGGTGTCCGAATCTGAAACCTGAAGAAATCAGACTGGGGCGCTTGACACAATCCCCCCACCCCGGGCGGACGCCATCGATGATTTCGGATGCGTTGCGATCAAAGAGCAATACCGAAGTCCGGACCTAAAGTATCTATTTCGAATACTTTGCCGACTTTTGACGGGGGGAGGGGGTACCTACCCATCCACCGCATGATCTGCCGTTACGTCGTCGCCGCGCCAGGCCCTGACCGAACTCCACGGCGTCGGCGCTCCACTCCAGAAAGCACTCTGCGCCGAAAGGCCTAAGGGCAAAAAGACCGCAGTGCACAGATACAAACTCCCAGTCGAAATATAAGGCTCTCCGATCGACGGCTGATGACCAGCCAGCCCGATTCTCAACCACCCCTGAGCATCAAAGGTGCCAGCTGGCATCAGCGTCCGCCGCATCACTGCCGTCATCGCTCCTCGCACCTGAGCTGGGGCAACTCCCTCAGGCAGCTTCTCGCGCAGCGCCATCTCCCCCAGCAGCTGAAACGCCCCGCACCGGTAAGCAATCGACCGTCCCACCACCGGGTAGGTGCCATCCGGCGCAATCATCCTCTCCTGTACCGACGCATATCTTCTCGCCCGGGCAACGATACCCTCCTTCATCGCTGCCCAAACAGGCTCCTGCCCCGCCACCCCATCCATCAAGTTCAGCAAAAACGGCTGAATGACAAACGAGTTGTAGTAGTCCCAATGAAAGTGCGGCCCATCCCCATAAGTCCCATCTCCCAGATACCAGCTCTGGTGCTCCCTCAGCGCATAATCCACGCGCATGCGGTCCCAATCCTCGCCCAGCGCGAACAGGCAAACCTCAATCATTGCGGCAAAGAGCAGCCAGTTATTGAATCCCGCCAACAATCCGCGCGTTGCCCGCAATCCGGCCGCAAGCTGCTTCCTCACCTCCATGGGGAGCTTTTCGCGCAACTCGTGCGGAGCTCTCACAACAGCGAGCGCGAGGAATGCCGCATCTACAATCGTCTGCCTGTCCCCGCCAAAGTCCAGGTAATCAGGCGATCCCTTATCCACTCCCGCCGCGATCGCTTGCCGCGCCATCTCGCAGTACCGCTCCCGAAGCTTTCCCTCGTCCCCGCTCCGCGCCCCATTCTCCAGCCACGGAGCAATGCCCGCCAGCGTCCTGCCCAGTGCCTCGAGATACGTGCACTTCCGCCTGTCCTGCTCACGTCCCGCAAAGGCCTCAACCGGCATCGACGCCTTCAGTCGCCGCTCACTCAGCGCCTCGAGCACCGGTCCCGCCACTCGGTCCAGCATTGCCACCCAGGAAGCCCGGTCTTCCCCAACGCCCACATCTTCGCCTGCAGAAGCCCCTACCTCAGCAAACCCCACCCTGCCCAAAGACGCCCCCGCCAGCAGGCACGACTTCAAGACCTCACGCCGTCTCATCCGAACCCGAACTCCCCTTTACTCCGAACATCTGCAGC
Organism: uncultured Acidobacteriaceae bacterium; assembly: GCA_963774735.1. Classification (GTDB taxonomy): domain Bacteria; phylum Acidobacteriota; class Terriglobia; order Terriglobales; family Acidobacteriaceae; genus Edaphobacter. The sequence continues at coordinate 183,454 of CAVZGJ010000023.1, forward strand.
AGTGCATCTGTAGCCTCCCGCGCATCCCGGATCTTGAAGTCCGCATCCAGCCGCACCACATTCGCCGCCGGCGCCAAAGCCGTTAGAGACTGCACCACAGTCTCGGCCGAGAGCTGGGGCGTTCCCGGGCCAACCACGATGTACTCCACCCCATCCACGCCCAGCAGAATCTTCGCGTCCCGAAACGAGCACGTCGACTTCACATCGAACCCATGCTGTCCCAGGACAGTCCTCACAAACACGCACAAGTCCGCCGAATCATCGACGACCAAAACCCGTGGACCGCTTCTTTCGCTCGGCCCCTTGGCCGCCTTTTGCCTCAAAAACGAAAGGATTGCCTCTTCCTCGGTGGGATAGCTCAGAAGCATCCCCGAGAGCTTCGTCATATTCAGTACATTCACAACGAACGGGGGCGAACCCGCGAGTCTAACCCCTCCCCCGGCGCGGCCCATCCGCTCGGCGTAGCGCACCAGAAGGCCGAGGGCGATGCTATCGAGCCGGTTGACTTCGGTCAGATTCAGCACAAACCGGCTAAACTCACGGCTCCCCCGATCCAGCTCGGCCTCCAACGCTTTCACTTCTTCACCGAGAACCACGCGGCCCGTGCATTGGATAATGTAAACATTCCCCACAAAGCGCGAACTCAAACTAAGCAGCATAGACTACCTCACCGATTTGTCTTCTATATAAGAGTCACATGAGGGCTCGCTTCTTGCCCCACAAATTCGATTCCCTGGGAAAATCTCCCATCCATCATCGCATTGGAAACGCTCCCGCGCTGCTTTCTTTTCCCGTCTTGACACCTCGTCCGGTAAGTTCCCGGATCAGGTCCACCTCTCGCTGGCGGTAAGGCGTATCGTCCTCCCGGAACACCTCATGAAACCAGATCGTCGGTTGTGTCAGTACATACGGCCGTTGCCAGGAGTCCCATGGCAGATAGGTCTGCGTCTTGCCGGCCACCAGGCCCCAGTTGATTGCGCCCACGTTATATTTCTTCGCTACCGGAAGGCTTCCATCGAATGTGCTCCCATTCCCCCGCGCCATATACTCGGTGCAGATTATCGGCCTTCCGAGTGGCTTCAGCTCCAGAATCCGCGCCTCAAACTCCTCCGGCCATCCGTAGTTGTGAAACGTGATCACATCCGACTCCGCCAGCTGGATCTTCGTCGTCGTGCTTTCCTTCGCCGCATCGGACCAGTTGCCCTTCCACACTCCACTGGTCAGCGGCTGCACCGGATGAACGGACCGTGCCCAGGCGAACACCTTCGGAAGGAGCTCCTCCACGCGCGCCACTTTCGCTGCTTCATCATCCTCCTTGTCTCCTCCGCGATTATCCGGCTCGTTCCACAGATCCCATCCCAGCACTCGCTCATCCTTGGCGAATGCCCCCACGACACCTTTCACATAGGCTTCGAGCTCAGGCTCAAACCTCCTGTCCATCAGCCGTTCTTTCCCGGGGCTCTGCACCCAACCCGAGTTGTGCACTCCTGGAATGGGGGGATGTTGGGGGCCCAGATGCGGGTTCGTCTCCCAGCACGAATCAAACAGCACTAACAAGGGTCGAATGTGATGGCTGGCCGCGATATTCAGAAAAACATCCAGCCGTTGCGTGAAACCCTTCGGGTTCTGTTTCCATAACTGGTCCTGCAGAAACACTCGCATCGTGTTCATCCCGATTCCTTCGGCCAATCCCAGCTCCTTGTCGATAAGTTTCGGGTCGAAGGTCTCCTCCTGAAACATCTCCAGCTCGTTGATTGCATCCGAAGGGATAAAGTTCGCTCCCACCAGCCATGGCTGGCCCGCGTACCAGTCATTGGCATGTTGCGCACTCCACCGGACCCGTCAGCCGGATTCTGGGCAGAGGCTGCGACGCTACAGGCTAAAATCCAGGTCGCAATTAGAAACTGTTCGCGGATCATATGTTTTTCCCTCAGAGATGAACTCGTCACGCGGGCGTACAAACTCGTGCCGAAGCCGCAAATATAAAGGCCATGAGCTGTTCTCACAAGCGAGTCCCTCGAATCGGCCTTTCCTGTCATCGAACTGCAATAAGAAACTTCTAATGATATTGATTGAAATTCGCTCACATCCTGCTACCCTTAGAGGACAGGGCGAAATATCGTCCTAACGAAAGCAGGAAACAGAATGGCAACAGGTACAGTGAAATGGTTCAACGACGCAAAGGGCTTCGGCTTCATCACCCCCGAGGATGGTGGAGAGGACCTCTTCGCGCACTACACAGCAATCAATGCCTCGGGCTTCAAGTCGCTCCAGGAAGGCCAGCGCGTTACGTTTGACATCACCACGGGCCCCAAGGGCAAGCAGGCAGCCAACATCCAGCCCGCCTAATCTAACGGTAACGCCGCGCACGATTACATGCGGCGAAGCCCTGCCCACCAGATTCCTCGAAGGGCTGTATGCGACGCGAATGCGAACGCTGCAGCCCTTCGCGTTTGCCCCATACAACTAATGGGTAATTCTGTACCTCACTAGTAACTGTTACGTTACCTGTGATGGCAGGAGGCCCCATGACACTCTCTTCAAAGTTCCTGCTCGCAGCCGCAATCGGTTCCACAGCATCATCGTTTGCAGCCAGTATTCCCAAGACCATTCTCCCCGACAATATCGTCCGTTGCGAGCCGGATGCCGGCTGCGTCAACCAGACCCACTATGGCCGCAACTATAAGGTTATGGTTACTCCGCGATTCACGGTCATGGTTTCCATCTCGCACGAAGGTATCTATACCCGGGCTGATATTAGCGTGACGAACAACACAGACATGCCCCTCAGCGTCTCCCCGGAAGACTTCAGGGTCGAGGTTGTTACACCTAAGCCCAAAGTGCTGCTGTACGTTCCTCCGGCGGAGCTGAATCTCCCCCCGGCTGCTGCCGCCTCCCCTGTTCAGGGTGTGCCGCAGGCTTCAGGATTCCTCGCGGTTGCGCCAGGTGTCGAGGCTTCACTACCCGCCAAATCGGAGGATGCGGAGGTGCAAAAAGCTGCCCAGCGTGAAGCCGCGGAGAAGGTGGCCTCCCAGCAGCATCTTGCTGCAACCTCGATTCCGCCCAGCGAGGTCGCCCGGGGTCGCGTCTACTTCGCAAGCGACAAGAAAGCTCAGCTCGTCAATGTCGTGTTGCCCATCGCTGGAGTTGTCTTTGAATTCCCGTATGCGTTGAAGCGATAATTCGTGAAGTTGGATCAAAACGACCTGCAGGAAAAAAGGGAAAGCGTAATCTCCACAACAACTTACCTCCTGAAATCGACGTCCTAACCAGGCAGGAGTACAAGGAGATTGCCCTATGAAGAAATTCCTCCCCACTGCCGCTTGTGCCCTTTTCATGGCCGCAGGCATTGCCCAAGCCCAGGTTGTCGTTCGCATCGGACCACCTGCACGCCCCGTCGAAACCATTCCGCCACCGCCGCACGAGCATCCGGGATGGGCCTGGCATGAAGGCTACCATCGTTGGGATGGCCATGCGTATGTCTGGGTTCCCGGATCTTACGTCGAGCCACCGCATGCCCATGCCCACTGGGTTGGCGGGCACTGGGATCATCGTGGCGACGGCTACGTCTGGGTTGAAGGTCACTGGCGCTAGTCCAGAAGGACGTTCAATATCTTGGCGGGTTGGAGCAAATTCTTCCTCGGCCCGCCAAGGTATCATCAACGAATGACCGTTGAATCCCGCGCGAAAAACATCAAAATCCTTATCTTCGACGTAGATGGCGTTCTCACCGACGGCCAGATTTTCGTCATTCCCGACTCCGAAGGCAATGGGATCGAGGCCAAGGGTTTCTCCGCCCACGACGGCCTCGGCATCTCCCTTGGACGTCTGGGTGGACTCAGGATTGGCATCATCACCAAGCGGAACTCGCGCACCGTTGCTATTCGCGCCCACGACCTTAAGCTCGAGTTCGTCTACCAGGGCCAGTCCCACAAGATGGACGCCATCAATGACATCCTCGCCAAGACCGGGGCGACGCTCGACCAGCTCTGTTATGTCGGCGACGATATCATTGACCTGCCAGTCATGCGGCAGTGCGGGCTCGCCATCGCCACTGCCAACGCGCGCAAGGAAGTCAAATCGATGGCCCACTACATTACGCCCAACCCCGGAGGCTTCGGTGCGGGCCGCGACGCGATCGACTTCATCCTCACTGCCCAAGGCGTTCTTGAAAAAGTCATCGAGCAGTATCTCGACGAATCCAGCAATGCCGCGTCGGCCTCCGATGTTGGCGTAGGCAACATGTAAATCAGCGACTAGGCTGGTTAGCGAGTTAGTTTGCCCTCTCTGAGCGCGTTTGGTGCGCGACTTGACCAGCCGCTAGCTGACTTATAAACAGCGAAGAAACAACGAACAAAACCGCGTTACAATCACCCAATGACGCTGGAAATTCCCGAATCTCTCGCATGGGCCCATCCCGTCACCGCCGAGTGGTTCCTCAACAAATTCGGCAGTCCCACTGAGCCGCAAACACACGGTTGGCCCAGCATTCTCGGAGGGGACGCCACTCTCATCTCTGCCCCCACCGGCAGCGGCAAAACCCTGGCTGCATTTCTGGTCTGCATCGACCAGCTCCTGCGCGCCGCGATCTCCGGCCAGCTTGCTCCCTGCACGCAGGTGGTCTATGTGAGCCCCCTCAAGGCTCTCTCGAACGACGTTCAGAAAAATCTCAACGGCCCACTCGCCGAGATCCAACGGCTGGCCATTGACCGCGGCTATCTCTGCCCTGAGATCCGCACCGGCGTCCGCACAGGTGACACCCTTCCGAAAGAGCGTGCCGCCATGCTTCGCAACCCGCCTCACATCCTCGTCACCACACCCGAATCCCTATATATCCTCCTTACGGCAGGCAAGAGCAGGGAACACCTTCGTCGAGTCCACACCGTCATCGTCGACGAAATCCATGCGGTGGCCGACGACAAACGCGGCTCTCACCTTGCCCTTTCCCTGGAGAGAATGGATGCCCTCGTTACCGGCGAAAACCGCCTGAGCCCCGGCCAATTCCTGACTGGTCTCGCGCGACGGCCTCAAAGAATCGGCCTCTCGGCCACTCAGAATCCGATTGAGCTGGTAGCCGACTTCCTCACAGGGGTTTATCCAGGCCGTAATCCTGCCACGATAATCCAGGTCGGCCAACGCCGACTATTGGACATCGCCATCGAAGTGCCCTCCGACGAGCTCAGTTCGGTTACCAACACCGGAATGTGGAACGAGATATTTGACAAGCTAGCGGTGCATGCGCAAAACCACCGCTCCACCCTCGTCTTCGTCAACACACGCCGTCTCGTTGAAAAGATCGCCTTCGAACTGGCCAACCGCATCGGTCCCGAAAACGTCGCCGCCCATCATGGGTCACTCTCTCGCGTCCTGCGGCTCGACGCAGAGCAACGCCTCAAGAACGGTGAGATCAAGATCCTCATCGCAACGGCCTCGCTGGAGCTTGGCATCGACATTGGCGACGTCGACCTGGTGTGTCAGATCAGCACCACCCGCGCTGTATCGGTCGCGATGCAGCGCATCGGACGCGCTGGTCACTGGAGAGGAGCCATTCCCAAAGGCCGCTTCTTTGCTACGACCCGCGACGACCTCGTCGAGCAGGCAGCCCTGGTGCGGAAGATGCGTGCAGGCGAACTCGATCAGTTAGAAATTCCTGAGCGACCCACCGACATCCTGATGCAGCAGATTGTCGCCGCTTGCGGAGCTGAGCCATGGGAAGAAGAGGCTCTCTACAACGCCCTTCGACGCGCCTACCCTTACCGCAACCTCACGCGCGAAGCCTTTAATGAGCTCATCACCCTGCTCACTGAAGGCATCGAATCCTCCCGCGGTCGCTACGGGGCTTATCTGCTGCGCGATGGCGTCCACGGAATCCTTCATCCACGCCGCGGCGCGCGCAGCATTGCTATATCCAACGGCGGAGCCATCCCCGACGTTGCGCTTTACAACGTCATTCTCCAGCCCGAAGGCGTGCAGATTGCGACGCTCGATGAGCACTTCGCCGTTGACTCAAGCCCGGGAGACGTCGTCCTACTTGGCACGTCCAGTTGGCGAATCCAGCGAATTGAAGCGATAGGCCGGGTCTTGGTTGAAGACGCCCACGGCGCTCCGCCCACGCTACCCTTCTGGGAAGGCGAAGCCCCGCAACGCACCGCCGTCCTCTCTGACGGAGTCGGGGATCTCCGCGAACAGATCTCCGCGCGCACGGCAAATGTAGCGCCCGGGTACATCTCCCAAGCCAATCCGGAAGTCGACTCCACCATGGCCTGGCTCATGCAGGAGTGCGGTGTCTGCGAGTCCGGCGCCCGCCAACTCATCGCTTACATTGTTACCGGCCGGGCAGTCCTCGGCGCTGTCCCCTCGAAAACTACTCTCGTCGCCGAACGTTTCTTCGACGACGGCGGCGGGATGCAGCTTATCCTGCACGCTCCCTTTGGTGGCCGGGTCAACAAAGCCTTCGGCCTCGCTCTCCGCAAGCGTTTCTGCCGGGGCTTCAACTTCGAGCTGCAGGCGGCCGCCACCGACAACGGCGTCAACATCTCTCTCGCGGAGCAGCACAGCTTCCCTCTCTCCGATGTCTTCCAATTCCTCACCGAACACACCGCTAGAGAACTGCTCGAACAGGCTTCTATCGCCTCGCCTATCTTCAAGAACCGCTGGCGCTGGGCCGCCTCGCGCAGTCTGCAGCTTCTGCGAATGTCCAAAGGCAAGCGCATCGCCCCGCGGATTCAACGCATGCGCTCTGACGACCTCATGGCCTCGGTCTTTCCTCAGGCTGCAGCGTGTTTCGAGACCATTGTCGGCGATATCCAGATTCCGGACCACCCTCTCGTCAACGAGGTTATGCAGGACACGCTGCAGGAAGCGATGGACCTCGACGGGCTCCTCGAACTACTGCGCGGCATAAAAGACGGCACCATCCGCTGTCTTGCCATCGATACCCCGACGCCGTCCGTCTTCGCCCACGAACTCCTCAACGCCAACCCTTACGCCTATCTGGACGAGGCCGGCCTGGAAGAACGTCGCGCTCGCACCACGAGCCTGGGTCGCACCATCCCAGAAGAGCCTGGCAAGATCGACTCTGGGGCAATCGCCGCGATCCGCAAAGAGATATGGCCCGATATTTGCGATGAAAACGAGCTTCACGACCTTCTCCATTCGCTCATCGCTCTGCCGCTCACGGTCATTGACCGCGAGGAAACCCGCCACTGGCCCGCGTTCTATGACCGCCTCTCCCAAAAGGGCCGGGCCCAGACTCTCGATCTCAACGGCAAACCATGCTGGGTGGCCACTGAACGCCTCGCCCACATTGGGATCCTCTATGCATCGCCCAAGGACGTCTTCACTCTGAGTGAGGCGAAGAATCAAAGCTGTTTTTCTCGAAATGCAACAAGAGACAACGAGGCGTAATCGATAAGGTTACAAGAGAGGCGGCAACCCAAAAATTAGCTCAGGGTTGGTTACAAATCCTAGGCCCCACTACCACGAGCGCACTCGCCGCTACCCTGAGCCTAGACCCAGCCTCCATCTTTCAGGCGTTCCTGGCCATGGAGATGCAGGGCCTCCTCATGCGAGGGACCTTCGAATATCCGGCACCCGAACCCAACGCGGACCACGACATCGAATGGTGCGAACGCCGCATCCTGCAGCGCATCCATCGTCGTACAGTAGCCACCCTCCGCAAAGAGATCGAGCCAGTCACTCCCGCCGTCTATATACGCTGGCTGCTCCAGTGGCAGCATCTCGCCCCGCAAACTCAGCTAACTGGCGAAGAAGGCGTATTCGAAGCCCTCCGCCAGCTCGAAGGTTTCGAGGCTCCTGCCATCGAGTGGGAGCGCAGTCTGCTTCCGGCCCGCGTCGCCAACTACGATCCTCGCCATCTCGACGCCCTTTGCCTCTCCGGAGCCGTAGGCTGGGGCAGGATCTCACCCCATCCAGCATGGTCATCCGCGGAGGATAACTCCCGGCCACGCAGAGTGTCCCCACTAATGCCGCTCCCATTACCTTCTTCATCCGCGAGACTGCGGACTGGCTTCCCCACGCTCTCGCTCAGCAATCGGTCGAAGAGGAAAAGCTCGCTGCAGCTCTGAGCCCCACGCTCTTGAACTGCGGACCCTCCTCCAGCAGCGCGGAGCCTGTTTCGCTAACGATCTCCAACGTATAGCGTGTCTAACGCGCCAACAGACACAGCATGCTCTCTGGGAGCTCGCCACCGCCGGACTCGCCGCGGCCGATGGATTCGACCAACTCCGCGCCTGCATGGATCCCCGCCGCCGTTCCACCACCTTCGAGACCCCAGGAAGCGCCCCACACGCAACACCGCTGGCCGCTGGTCACTCTTCTCCGATGAGCTCGGCGCCACCCCAACCGCGATTGAAAAAGCGCGCCGCACCGACACTGCGCTTGAGTCCTTCGCTCGCCAACTCCTCAACCGTTATGGAGTCCTCTTCCGCGACCTCCTCACCCGCGAATCCAACGCCCCCAAATGGCGCGACCTTCTCAACATCCTCCGGCGTCTTGAGGCTCGCGGTGAGATCCGCGGCGGCCGCTTCGTCTCCGGCTTCTCCGGTGAACAATACGCTCTCCCCGAAGCGGTCGAATCCCTCCGCGGCTCACGTTCCCGGGAATGCACCATCATCGTCCCAGTCGCCGCCGCCGACCCAGCCAACCTTGCAGGCATCGTCGTTCCCGGCGACCGGATCCCCGCCGTTCCGGGAAAACAAGTTCTATACCGCAACGGCAGCCTCCATCTCGACGGTGAGCAGGAGACTAAATCACTCGCCGAGTTCCCCACAATGCTGCAGGCGGTTCCAATCCCCAAGTCCGCAGCAACTGCTCGACTAAGATTGTTTTAGCTATGTCGGATCCCACCGATTCCAGCGAGAAGTTTCCGCCCCTCCCAGATGCCACCCCAGACGATCTGGGCCCGGAAGACTTCTACTACGAAGGTCCATATCTCGTCTTCACCGCCGCATACCACCTCAAACGAGGCTACTGCTGCAATTCAAACTGTCGTCACTGCCCTTACAAATAAATCAGTGCTGGACCGGAGGAAGGGGAGGCACTTCGCTGCGCGCGCTCTTTACCGTCGTATTGCCGTTGTGCAGGGCCTTCGCATTTTCCACCAACAGGATCACACGCGGATCCTTGCGATATTTTGCCATTTCACCATCCTCACGCATCGCGCTCAGTACGTCGAAGCCTGCTTCACTGGCCATAGTCAGGTAGTGCAGCATCTTGGCCTCGTCGCCCAGCTCTAAATACATCCGCGCCACCTCAAAGCAGTAGCGTGCGTGGTCTTCAGGGGAAACCATGTGAGCCGTCAGGCCACCAACTCCATCATGGTGGGCCACGTCCGGATCGAGCTTGACTGCTATTTTGAATTGCTCTCGAGCATGCTTGTAGTCCTTCTCTTCAAACAGCGCAGTTGCGAGGTTCGAGTGATATATCGCCGAATTCTTATTTAGCTTGATCGCATTCTTGTAGTCGGAGATCGCGATACCGAATCGGCTGTCGACGTACTCCACTGCTCCGAGGTTGTTCCAGCCAACCGCATCCTTCTTCTTCAATTTCACGACACGCGAAAAATAGGCGCGCGCCGCAGCCGTATGCCGAAGCTCGAGCTGGGTCACACCAAGCTTGTTCATCAGAGTGGCCTCGTCGCCTCCACGCTGCAGCGCATAGTTGTAATAATCAATCGCGTCTTCAGGGAAGCGCCGAGCTCGCAGAACATCGCCCACAGTCTCCAACTGTTCCGCACTCGCAGTCGAGGGATCCGGCAGGTGAAGCCGGACCGATTCCCATTGAGGATCCTGATGCCGTAACTCGCGCTGGCTATCAGTCGGATTCGGGTTTTGCTGCCCACCTGTATTGAATTCGCAAGAGGCAGAGGAGGAAACACTTAGGAGGCCGAAGAAGAGGAGGGAACACGAAGCGAAACGAAGATGAGGACTCATGGCGAAACCTCACACAATTCAGCAAAATCATCCTCTCCGCAAGATAACCACTGTCAATAGCATGCCCGTCAGGGGGTTGGCGCCGCAGCTGCGGGCGTTCCTGTCGCGGTAGCAACCGCCGGCAACGCCCCCGGCTGTACCATTAGGGCTATTCGGGGAAAGCTGAAGCTCCCGCCTGCATCATCAATCACATTCACCTGGCAAACGTAGGTTCCCGGCTTTAATTGCGACAGGGGAACATCGAACTGGAAAGCTACCGCCCCGCGTTCCGGAATGTTAACCGTCTTCGCCTCAACCAGTGGCGTCTCATACACCTTCACGCCTCCGCTCAGGAACTCGATGCTTGTCAGCACCCGCACCGGCCCACCCTCGCGCCGCGACAATCCTGGCGATGCGGCCGGCTCCGCCTCGCCTTTCTGCTTCGTTGGGTCGTACACCTCGTACAGAAAATAAAGATGTTGGTCCTGCCGGAAGACATGCGGGACATTCGGAATCCACTCCACGCCATCGCGGACCAAGGGACTGACCGTCTTTTTGCCAGTATTTGGCACCCGCTGGCTCGCCAGCACAATTGAGCTTAGCTTCAAGGGAACCTTCTTCAGATCCGGAACCTGAAGGTCCGTCTCGAAGCTGCCCATGGCGCCTGTCTGGTTTTCTCGGACCACAAATTTGAGGTGGTACTTGCCCGGCGCTAACGTAAATCCCGTCGAGTACTGAATATTCTTCTTCTGCACCTGCTGCGCCGCGTCCAATGCCAGCTTCACGTTGTCGCGAACGTTTCCGACGATGATCCCCTGCGCGTTTTTCACCTGACCCATGATGTCGATGTTCGCCTTGTCCCGATCGCCATTCTTCACGCTGTGGATCTGCGACCCGGGCACGATCAGCGAGATTGGAATAAAGAACTTGTTCTCCTCCATCCGGAAGTAAAGGGCCTGCAGATACACCGCAACATCGGTCGCGGGCAGGTCACTCTGCATCTGCTCCGTCAGGGCCTGCTCACGGTCCTCGGTTTTCTGGTGCTGGAAGTCCGCCGGCGCATAGTATCCGGGCCGGTACTCGATCTTCGCGTCGCTGCGGTTCAGCTTCACTGTCAGATGCCGATAGCTCCCATCGCGCCTCGTGTCGGTCGAGTGGAACCCAAGAATGTAGTAAGCCTCCGTGTCGTGCTGGATCTGCTGAAACGCTGGAGCAAAATCATTCGAGTCAAAGAACGCCTTACCGCCCGTATCTGAAGAAAGAGTAGCCAGCGTCTCCTGCGAGCCAAAGTTCGCATTCAGATTGTTCTGCATCGCCCCACCGTTATAGGCAGCAGTTCCGCGGAGACTTCCCGTCGAAGCATTGCCCACGGGCGGCATCGCCTCCAGCCCGCGCGAATCGACGCTATAGATCGCCATATTCGCCTTCACGGCCTCATTCGTTGCCGCCCGCATGCTCGCCTGGTTCTCGATCCCCTGCCGCGTTAAGCCGCCGCTGAAGTACAACAGGCTCTTCTTCTGATCGACCCGCTCTAACGACTTCGCAATCGTTCGAATCGCATAGAGCTCCCGATCCGTATTCAGTGCGTTGTACTCGCTGTCGTCCGCAGAAAAGCTTGAGGCGTCATCCGCCGTCCCAGCCGAGTTTCCCCCTTCATTCCCATTCGCGAACCCGGTTCCCTCGGTCCCGTTGTACTTCCCCAAACCCTTCAGCAGCGCCGCCTTGTCCGCGGTAAAGTCCTGATCCATGCTCAATCCGGTAGCCATGCTCACCAGCGCGACCAGGTCCGCCGGCTGCATCTTCTTGTTGACGTAGTCCTGCGCCGACTCCACCGCGCGATCGATATCCTCCGGCTGCATGCTGCTCAGGTCGAAGAACATTACGATCAGCCGATGGTCTTTCAATTGCGCCGGACTCGCGGCAAAATTATTGTTCAGCAGATCGGCGATCGAGGCCTTTCCGGTAACCGTTGATTTCTCCTGCAGCACAGCCGCTTCGTTCACATTCTGATAGTCAAACGTGGCGATCTTCTGCGGCTTTCCGTTCTCGAGAATCGTAAAGTCGCTCTCCTTCAGACCTTTCACGACCTCGCCCGTCTTCTTGTCCCGCACCACCACATTCGTCAGCACGATGTCCGTCTGTACCTTCAGCGTAAAAGTTCCGGCCGGGCTCTCTTGCTGCTGCCCCAACATAGGGTTTCCCGTCATCGCACCAATCGTCATCGCCGCCACAAGGCGTTGCAGAAACGCAGTGATATATTTGCCTCGTCTGCTTTTCGTTCTCTTGAACAAGCGCCGATGACTCATTGCCAACAACCTCTCTTCAATCAAACCCGCTCACTAATCGCTGTCTTCAAAACCGATACCGCGCCAGCACTGTAAGAGTCCGCATCGGCGCTGCTCCCGTCACCTGTCCAAACGTCGGCGAGTTCAATATCGTGTTGATTCCCGAGAACTGAACAATATTGAGAGCATTTGCCGCCGTCACACGAGCTTCGAACGACCGCGTTTCTCCCAGCTGCACCGTCCGCGACAACGAAACGTCCACCACCTTTGTCCCCGGGCCTTCAATTGAATTTCGCGATGCCGTTCCATACTGACCGGCGGGCGGAGCACTAAACGCCGCCGTATTGAACCAGTTGCCAATCTGTTTTGCACCGCTGATCGGCACGTTGAAGTTCCGGTTCGGGCGCAAGGAACTGCTCGAGCCTGTCGCCGTTTCCTGCACCGTCAACTGATAGTTCGGCGTGTAGTAGGTACCGGTCGCAAACGTGAAGTCTCCCGAGACCGAAAATCCATCCAGCGCCTTCGACCAGAATCCACCTTTTGATAACAAAGCTCGATTGGGTCCAAACGGCAACTCGAACACCCAGTTGCCCGTCAGTTTATGACGAACGTCGAACGAGCTGTTGCCCTCCTCCGCGGCCAGGTCGTTAGGATTCTGCGCCACGGTCTGCGCTGCCCCGCCAATTGAAGAGGCATTGTCGATTGAGTGCCCATACTGATAGGTTCCCTGCAGCGATATCCCCTTCTGCATTCTCTTCCGCACGTTCACGCGCAGCGCCTCAAACCGCGAGTATCCGACCGAGTTCTCATAGGCGAAGGGCTGCGCCCCCGGGTTCAACACGCCTGTGGCTGTCCGGTTTGGCGCCTCCACCAGGTCCAGAGCTCCGCCACTTGAGCCGTCGTAGCCGATGTTGGCGACGATTCCCATCGGCAGAGTTCGCTGAATATCGAGGTCCCAGATCTGCACATGCCCGAGCCGGTAATTGAGGAACGCGCTGTAGTTACTCTGCACCGCCGCGTTGGAGCAGTTGAACGCTCCCGCCAGCGTAAACTGCTCGAACGTCCCGCACCCTTGTTGCCCCGCGAGATTCGTCTGCGTTACGGCGAAGGGCTGCTGGTTGGCCAACTGCCGCGCGATCGTTGCATACTGCCCCGTGTTGTAGTTGATCCCGTAGCCTCCGCGGATCACCGTCTCCTTGAAGAACTTCGACTTCGGCCGGTACGCAAACCCAAATCGCGGCGAATACATGCTGCGATCAGGATTGACTAGCGATCGCGGAAAAGATCCGCTGAATTCGCCCGCCTGACTTGGTTGGACCGCCTCCACCTGAGTGAAGTTCGCATTGTGGTCCAGATTCACCAGCCGGTTATATTTCTCGACATACGGTGAAAAATACTCGTATCGCAATCCAAAGTTTAGCGTCAGGTTTGACTTTGCTCGCCAGTCATCCTGCGCATACCAGTCAAAGACTTTGGCGCGCAGATACGTTTTGTTCAAGCCTGCCTGCACTGCGGCCTGCTGCGGCAGCCCCAGAAGAAAGTCTGCAAACCCCGATCCGCTTGCCGGCACTACAGGGCAGGTCACTGTGGTCGAAGAGACGCATTCGGCTGCGGGATTCTGCGTCGCATATCCCGTAAAGCTGAACGCCCCGAGAGGTGTGCTCGGAGTCGCGCCGAGGAGATTGGACGGCGTACCGCCGATCGAATCCGCGTGCACCCGCCGAATATCCAGTCCATAGCGCATATTGTGCTTTTTATGGCTATAGCTCACAAAATCGCTGAACGAGATCGTCTGATTGATTGTATTGTTCGGTTGCCCGTTGCTCAGCCCGGTAAAGGCGGTCGCACCGCCAAAGGACAGCGAAGGCACGCCGTAATAAAACGGGTTCGTCTGAATCGTCGAGTCCCCAACGAGCACACCCGCTTCCACTGCTGGATTGTTCTGACCATTCGTGAAGTAGTTCTGCGTCGTCACATGCGAACGGTTCCAGTTGATCGAAGCATTATTGGTGATACGCCCATAGCCCACTGTGTAGCCGGCCGTCACACCGTACCCCTCGCTGGATGTTGACCCACCCAACGGCAAGAAGATGTTCCTGATGTCACCTGCTGTGTGAGAGTAGCTCCCATTGAAATTGATATTCTGCCGCAGCGTCTTAGGCGCATTGGCCGCCTGCCGTCCGCCCCCTCTGCCAAAGCCAGTGCTCTGTCCGAAGTTCCGCACATAGCGCAGCGCCGCGGTCGTCGCATTCTGCCCCGCATTGGTCACCGTTTGGTAGTTATTCAACGGCCCGGAATTCGGAACGTTTGGTGCAGGATAAAAGCTCAATAACGCCAGCGCCTGCGGTGACATTGGAGTCTGCGCGTTCTTCAGGTTATTGCCGGGGATCGGCAACCCCGTTGCTGGGTCATATAGTGTTTGCGCCAGCCCCGAGAAATCTCCGCTCCGCTCCGCCAGCGTTGGTACAGTTCCATTGAATATCTGCGGATTGAGGTTCCTCTGTCCCGTGACATTGAAAAAGATGAACTGCTTCGTGCTGGCCTTCACCAATCCGGGAATCGAAGGTGATCCAGTAAAGCTCACGCCAAAACGGTTCGACATGGATTCTGGTTTCACGACCTGCGCGCCTGGTTCTCCCAGAGCTGCGGCGACAGAGAAAGGCGCTGCGTTCAACGCTCCGTTTCCTCCCTGATAAAACACAGCCCCGTGCGGCTGCGTCGGATTGAACCCGCGGAAACTGCCGCGTCCACCACCTCCGCCACCCGCGCCGCCACGTGCTCCCCCTCCGCCGCCACCGCCGCCAAATCCGCCCGGGCCGCCGAACCCTTGGCCTCCCATCATGTTGCCCAGCATCCCAGCGACCATGTTCGCCATATCGCCAGTAGCGCCGCCCTGCCGCTGTGCCTGCTGAATAGCGTCCTGAATCCGTTGCCGCACATCGTCTTCGCTGAAGTTAGCCAGCCCATTCGTCTGTCCCTGGGCGCCGCTTACCGTCACCGAATCTGCGCTCGCCGCGTCCCCTCCCAGTCCGCTCAGCGTAGGCATCTGCGCACCTGCATTGCTGCCTCCGCCCGCGCTCGCATCCGTCGCATCGAGGCCATCGCCTGTCACGCTCAGTGCCTGCACTCCACGTGCAGCTCCGGCGCTGGCCGCCGCAGCCTGCCTCGCCTCCTGTTCCTGCGCTCGCGAGGCAAGTTGCATCACAAACACTGCCACCTGCGCGGGCTTGCCACCATTCTGTCCCGCTGCGTTAATCAGAACCTCCTGCGTCCCTGTCGCGAACGCCGCCAGCTCCGCCTTCACTACATAGCGCCCGTTGCGAGGAATCGCCATCGCGAACGCGCCGTTCACATCCGTCGTGGTCGCATATTTTTTGCCCGTCAACGTATTCGTCGCGGTTACCGCAACACCGGGAAGAGGCACCGCGCCCGCCTTCACGGTCCCCGTAATCGTTCCGCCGCTCGCCTCAGTCGTCGTCGTAGCGGGACTCGGCGAGCGTCTGTGCCGTGGCTGGCTCGACAGGTGCCGACGTCGTCTGGCCCCACACCGTCGTGCCCAGCAGAAAACTCAACGTCGTAGCCTGAATCAGTCGCCGCACACACCCTCACCGTGAAGAAATAATAGAGACGCGGAACACTCCATAAAGAAAACGGAATGCTAAAAGGAAAATTCAATCTGCGAAGAACTTCAAGAGAACCAACTCCTGCGCTACTGCGGCGTCGTGGGTGGTGTTACAGGAGGAGTCGATGCCGCTGGAGCCGCGGTTCCCGGAGCACCAGGTGCGGCACCTTCTGTTCTCCGCCGCCTCTGTCCCATGCCTCCGGTCATCACGCCCAACTCCGTCGGCACAAAGACGCTATTCTTCAAGCCGCCCCGCCCGACGATCGAATCTCCTACCTTGACGTCTGCAAATGTAATACTCTCTCCGCTCGTTGAACCGCTGGTTCCTGCTGTAGCTGCAGCTCCATTCCCGCGACCCTGACCCTGACCTGCCGGTACATCCACCACGCCTGCTCCGCTAGTCATCGCTGCCATCCCGCGTCCGCCGCGTTTGAACGAAGTGTTCTCATCCACAGCGATCACCTGGCTCACGCCATCCGGCCTCTCGACCGTTATCTTCAACCCATCCAGATCGATTGCCGTCACCTTTCCGGTGATGTAGGTTTTACCCATATTCTCGCGGGCCTTCTTCAACTGCTCGGCATCGACAACCGTCACAAACACCGCATGGACTGTCTTTGTGGCAGGGTCCAGCACACCCATCGCGCCGACGCCATCGCCCGCCTTGATGTCAGCAAGCTTTACCGGCTGCCGTTCCTTCATCAATCGAGTATTCGATGAGATCGCCACTTGGTAAACGTCACCCGCATCGGTCT
Organism: uncultured Acidobacteriaceae bacterium; assembly: GCA_963774735.1. Taxonomy (GTDB): domain Bacteria; phylum Acidobacteriota; class Terriglobia; order Terriglobales; family Acidobacteriaceae; genus Edaphobacter. Next base: position 200,048 of record CAVZGJ010000023.1, read on the forward strand.
TCACGGTCAGATGATCGGTTGCCGAAGCTGTTACCGTACCCCGCACCATCTGCCCACCTGCGAACGATGCCGCACCCGGCCGAACATCATCCTGGCTGCCTTGTCCCATCGCCGACGCTGCAGGCATGGCCACAACAGTAGTTGCCAGAGCAATCCTCACAAGCCAGCGCTGCGTGGAACTCATCGTCATAATAAACCTCCCGCCTGCCGTCCCTTGGGGAGCAACCTCTACTCCTACAGACGGTTCCCTTTGGTGAAAGACTCTATCCCGATCCGAAAACTTCCGCATGGCCAAACGTCACCGCTCTCCTGAATAACCGCCTTTGCTGTCGCTTATTCTCGCTTCCGCCAAAACAGTCTGCAATAAACTACCGCCATGCACGAAGTCGCCCACCCCGCCGATCCACACATCGAATCCCACTTCGAATCCACTGAAACAGTCCGGGACATTGTCATTGGCCTCTCGGACGGCCTCACCGTCCCCTTCGCTCTTGCCGCCGGACTCTCCGGAGCTGTCACCTCATCCCACATTGTCGTCCTTGCCGGTCTCGCCGAGATTGCCGCGGGGTCCATTGCGATGGGGCTGGGCGGATACCTCGCGGCAAAAGGAGACGCCGAGCATTATGCCTCGGAAAAGAAGCGAGAAGAACGTGAGATTGTGGAGCGCACACGAGATGAAGAAGAAGAGATCTACGAGATCTTCGGGCAGTATTCCGTCGATCGCGACAGCGCTGCACCTGTTCTGCATGCGCTCAAAGCAAACCCTGACGCGTGGGTAGATTTCATGATGCGCTTCGAACTCGGGTTGGAAGAGCCTGCCTCCAATCGGGCCCACCGCTCAGCTCTCACCATCGCGGCGTCTTATATCGCCGGTGGACTCATCCCTCTGCTCCCCTACTTCTTCGTTCACCCAGCTTCAGCCACAGAATCCCACCTGATTCCTGATATTGGCACCGCCCTCGCTTACTCGGTTGCGATTACTCTTGTGGCTCTTGCAATCTTTGGCGCCCTCAAGGGGAGATTAGTAGGCACCGGCTGGCTTCGCAGTGCCGTTCAGACCGTCACCATCGGGGGAGCCGCTGCTACCGCTGCTTACCTTCTGGCCCGGCTTCTCAATTCGCGCTAGAGCTGAGTGGAGTGCTCAGGCCCCCTCCCCCCTACAATATTGCGCAAAGTATTCCATCGATGTGGCTTAAGCCCGGACTTAGGCCTTCGAGCGGAGACAAGAAAATTTGTCCGGTTTATGGCGAGAGGGGGCGGTTTTCGGGTCGGTAATCTGTCAACCTTGGCTCTGGTTTTTCAAGAGACCAGAAGCGCAGAGAAGGCAACTACGATTCCTGCCGCTCCGATGGTTAAACCCAGAAGAAAAAAGGCTCGATTCCGCGTGAAAAGGGTTATCGAGCATAAGACAACCGCGATCTGCAGAAGTGCTTCGCCCAGGTCGTAGCGGGCCGCTTTAGCTTCCGCCCTGGCGACTTCCCGCTCAAATTCGCGAGCTTTTTCCTGCTCCTCGGCCAGGTCGTTCTGCCACTTCTCGATATGTGCCTTATATTCCTTCGACTTAGCGGCTACGGCGGCGGGGTCGTTGCTGGGTTGCAGAGCCAGCAAATCGATGTCGACGGAGAGATTGTCCATGCGGATCTTTTTTGCCTGGTATTCATTCCACTGGTCGCCGGCTCGGGACTGCATCAATACGGCCTCAGTATGGCTGCGATGCCCCAGAACGGTGACCATGGCAACCAGAACGGCAAGGATGGAGATTCCAAGCGAGATGAGTCGAAGGGACTCGCCTCCGCCTTCTCCGGACTCCTTCATTTGATTGGCAAATTCATTGACTTCATTGGCTTCCATAGTGGGATGATTCTAACGCCGGGCGTTATATCGGGGATTTGTACAGGAAATGCGAGATTTCAACAGTCGAAGGGTTGCGCAGAGAGGTTCAGGCTGGTACTCTCAGAAAGTTGCAAAGAGGAATATCGGCTTGCACGAGAGTGAAAAGCAAGGTATTCTAAGTGAGTTGCAAGGAAGAATGCTTCTCACCTTGGTCCAGGCGGTACCGGGCCGGCAGTAAAGGGATGATGGAGCGCAGTCCAAGCGTTTGATTCGCGGTTGAGAGCCAGAAGGCCGACCGGCAATCCAAACCCAAGCCACTGCAATCATTGAGTAGTTCCAGGAGCCAAGTGCTCTGCGCTCGTTTTCGGGCGTCAAGATGTTTTGAAATTCTGCGCTGTGCGAACTGATCCAGCTCTTGCTTCTTCTGGGGAAGAAAAACTCCAGAAAAAGCAAAAAAGAGTTTGACAAGTGAATTCAAGATTGATAACCTTGAAAAGTTCGCTAAAACGTCACCAACCGCCGAAGCGATCCTCGAAGAGCCGAAGTCGGGCCAAAGTAAGCAAGTCGAGAGATCCCACTGAGCGGCAACAACAGACGATAAACAGCGCATCAAGTTCGAGGACACAAATCTGGCTTTATGCCGATTAGTCCTTGATCCAAAGCTGCCCGCTTAGGCGGATGCAGTCAGGATCTTTGACAACATAGTTGAACGTGCCAGTCGTGAGATGATACGAAATTTGGTTTAGTCATTCTCACTAGTTTAACCTTCGCTCCTTTCGAGCGAGCGGAGGCGCTCGATCCATCCCGACCCCTGTCGTTGGATGGCGAGCAAACCAAGATTAAACGAGAGTTTGATCCTGGCTCAGAATCAACGCTGGCGGCGTGCCTAACACATGCAAGTCGCACGAGAAAGGGGAGCAATCCCTGAGTAAAGTGGCGCACGGGTGAGTAACACGTGAATAATCTACCTCCGAGTGGGGAATAACTGAGAGAAATCTTAGCTAATACCGCATAACACTTACGAGTCAAAGCAGCAATGCGCTTGGAGAGGAGTTCGCGGCCGATTAGTTAGTTGGCGGGGTAATGGCCCACCAAGACGATGATCGGTATCCGGCCTGAGAGGGCGCACGGACACACTGGAACTGAAACACGGTCCAGACTCCTACGGGAGGCAGCAGTGGGGAATTTTGCGCAATGGGGGAAACCCTGACGCAGCAACGCCGCGTGGAGGATGAAATATCTTGGTATGTAAACTCCTTTCGATGGGGAAGATTATGACGGTACCCATAGAAGAAGCCCCGGCTAACTTCGTGCCAGCAGCCGCGGTAATACGAGGGGGGCAAGCGTTGTTCGGATTTATTGGGCGTAAAGGGTGCGTAGGCGGTTTGATAAGTCTGGTGTGAAATCTATGGGCTCAACCCATAGTCTGCACTAGAAACTGTCGGGCTTGAGTATGGGAGAGGTGAGTGGAATTTCCGGTGTAGCGGTGAAATGCGTAGATATCGGAAGGAACACCTGTGGCGAAAGCGGCTCACTGGACCATAACTGACGCTGATGCACGAAAGCTAGGGGAGCAAACAGGATTAGATACCCTGGTAGTCCTAGCCCTAAACGATGATTGCTTGGTGTGGCAGGTACCCAATCCTGCCGTGCCGAAGCTAACGCGATAAGCAATCCGCCTGGGGAGTACGGTCGCAAGGCTGAAACTCAAAGGAATTGACGGGGGCCCGCACAAGCGGTGGAGCATGTGGTTTAATTCGACGCAACGCGAAGAACCTTACCTGGGCTCGAAATGTAGTGGAATCCGGCAGAAACGTCGGCGTCTAGCAATAGACCGCTATATAGGTGCTGCATGGCTGTCGTCAGCTCGTGTCGTGAGATGTTGGGTTAAGTCCCGCAACGAGCGCAACCCTTATCTTCAGTTGCTACCATTTAGTTGAGCACTCTGACGAAACCGCCTCGGATAACGGGGAGGAAGGTGGGGATGACGTCAAGTCCTCATGGCCTTTATGTCCAGGGCTACACACGTGCTACAATGGCCGGTACAAACCGCTGCAAACCCGCGAGGGGGAGCTAATCGGAAAAAGCCGGCCTCAGTTCGGATTGGAGTCTGCAACTCGACTCCATGAAGCTGGAATCGCTAGTAATCGTGGATCAGCATGCCACGGTGAATACGTTCCCGGGCCTTGTACACACCGCCCGTCACATCACGAAAGTGGGTTGCACTAGAAGTCGGTGCGCTAACCGCAAGGGAGCAGCCGCCCAAGGTGTAATTCATGATTGGGGTGAAGTCGTAACAAGGTAGCCGTAGGAGAACCTGCGGCTGGATCACCTCCTTTCTAAGAGAGAACGTCTTGGCACACTTCAGCGTCCTGCGATTGCAGGCAGCCTTCGGGTTGAGCTTGATAGTGATGTTGCCAAGTACCGTCTCCGGTCATTACGTTTACCGGAGATGAGCCTGAACTAAACCTTCTCTTTGTCGATATCTTCAACATCGACGGTCAATAGCGGCGTAGCTGCTATGCACGTTCAACTGTGTCCTCGAAACCTTTTTCGAGAGAGCTCGACTTTGATTCGCGGTATCCGCGAGTTCAACAACAGAGCAGCATGCGATTCGATGCACGGTGCATCGGCGCAGTGCCGGGCCTGTAGCTCAGTTGGTTAGAGCGCACCCCTGATAAGGGTGAGGTCGGTAGTTCGAATCTACCCAGGCCCACCACCTTATCCCGACGGCCAGTTATACTGGTCATCGTTGTTGTGAAAACAGCAAGGGGCTGTAGCTCAGTTGGGAGAGCACCTGCTTTGCAAGCAGGGGGTCAACGGTTCGATCCCGTTCAGCTCCACCATTATCTTCTCGAATGGGTTATTATCAAGTGAAGTCTGCTTGAGGTTGGGTCTCTGCTATCGGCGGAGGTTGAACCTTGAGCAGGAATGCTCGAGCCGCCCAAGGGCGCGATGGCGGAAACGCAGCGATACGAATCGCGCAACTCTGCTCTTGGATTTTTGACAACTGAATAGATTGGGTAAATATATAACTACAAGGCTGAGCAGCATGTCTTCGGGTAGTTTCCGAAGAGAGCT
>CAVZGJ010000024.1:0-34742 GCA_963774735.1 uncultured Acidobacteriaceae bacterium
GATGCTTGACCATGATCTCGTGGAATTGCGGAGTGGGGTGGCTGCTAAATGATGCCTCTCTATATAGAGATTTTGGGTGCGAGAGGCGATTACCAAAGGTCTAACGTGTCCACTTTGTAGCGGATTTCTCAATCAACGTAGATGTGTCTCACATGACGGCTTGAAACACCTATTCGCAATGGAGCTGTATAGGAATCATCATCACAAAATCGGGATGGGGTTTGATTTATTGCATTTATTGCACAGTGAGGTTGATCGTCGTGCTTTGCATGATGGAGCCGGAGGCGGCGGTAATGGACAGTGGTTTGGTCCCGGTGGGGGTGCCGGGGACGAAGACGTCGCTGGTGCTGGAGCAGCCGGCTATAAAGCTCAGGGTGGTAAGGAGGAGTCCGAAGAGAGTGAAGCGTTTGATGGCTTGCGCTCCAGCTGGGGCGTAGCGGCGGCGGAGGGTGAAGAAGGCTCCGAAGGGGAGTAAGAGGGCGACGGTGATTCCGGCTGTGGTGGCTCCGCGGAGGATGCGGGGGAACGGGTGGGACTGCTGGCCGGCGATCAACGTCGACTTGACTGTGGTGATGGTGACGGTGCTAGTGGCGGGAGAGCCGGAAGAGACGTTGAGTGTTGCCGGGGAAAAGCTGCAGGTTGCTGCGGTGGGAAGGTTGGGGCAGGCGAGTGTGACTGTTCCGCTGAAGTTGTTCGTGGGAACGGCGCTGACTACGGCAGTGACTGATGAGCCGGCGGAAACAGTGAGAGCTGACGCTGAGGCGCTGAAGCCGTAGGTTGGGGTTCCGGTAGCGGTGGAGTTGGTATTGATGGCGCCGAGAAGACCGTGTTTTCTGCAGTGAGTCCGGCGGCGAAGTAGAGGGTGTTGAGATTGCCGGCGAAGGTGGAAGAGGGTGCGGTGAGGCCGAAGAAGAGCTCCCAGAGGCTCGCGTAGGTGAGGTCTTACCTGTGCCGTCGGTTAGTTCGCCGAGGTAAGCGAAGGATTTGGGATCGTAGGCGTTGATGATGCCGTCACCGAAGTTGCCGACGAGGAGATCGTTGGCGAAGGGGCCAAAGGTGGACGGGGCGATGGCGAGACCCCAGGGGGCGTTTAGGTTTCCGCCGGCGGGGATGACGTGGTTGACGAAGTTGCCGCTGGTGTCGAAGACGTTGACGAGGCCGTCGCCGGGAGCGATGGTGGGGCCGGTGGAGGATTTGAGGGCGTAGGTGACGAAGACCTGGGTGCCTATGGTGTGGATAGCGTAGGGGACATAGCCAGTGGGGAGGGTTGGATCGGTGAAGGAGCCAGCGAGTTTGGCGGAGGCGAAGTTGCTATCGTAGACCTCGATGGTCCCTTTGCCGAAGTTGACGGCGAGGAGGTAGGTGCCATTGGTGTTAGTGGCGAGGGCGAGGCCGGTGTAGACGGCTCCGGCGGCGTTATTGTTGATTGCGACTTCTGCGACGATTACCGTGTTAAGGGTAGTGCCGAGCTTGCTGTTCCAACCGGTGATGATGCCGTCGAGCGAGGCGAAGAGGAAGCTTGCCTTGGTGCCGTTGGGCAGGAGGTAGCCGGTGGGGGCTGAGCTGGTGGTGACGACTCCAGTGGGTGAGCCGGTGGCAGTGGTGCCGCCAGTGGCGGCCGGGATGGTGACTCTGAAGGATACAGGGCCAGTGGCGGGTGGGGCTGCAGCGTTGGCGGGCGAGATGACGTAGCTGTAGCCGGTGGCCTGTGTGTTGATCCAAAGGGTGGCATTGGCAATGCCCCACGGATTGATGAAGTTGGCGTCCATTGTGGTGGCGGGGACGGAGCCGTCGGAGACCAGATTGGTGACGGCGTAAGTACCGGCGGTTTGAGCAGCGGCCGGGAGGGTCAGGGCTGCTGCGAGAAGGCTTAGAACGGCGGGGCGGCTTGGCGTGTGTGGCATGAGTGGCCTCACTCTCTTTCCGTTGGGGAGACAGAAATTTACCCAGGAACTGATGGGTGGAAGAGTATCGAGTGAGAACGGGAGTGTTGTCAGAGAGATGTCAATGCTGAGTCATATTTTCGGTGCTGGTGTGATGGAGGGTCCCCCCTCCCTGCCTGAATGTGTGCAAAGTATTCATTCGGTGTTGGTTAGGATTGGACTTCGGTGTTTGGGGAGTGGGCAAAGTCCTGATTTTATTGGGTTCTGAGTGGGGCCATGGCGGCAAAGTATTCATTACATGCGAGTAAGTAGCCTTCGATTATCGGGTCAGGCTGCTCTAGCGAGGACTGAGATAGGGTTTTGGTGGCTTATTTTGTCAAACGTGATGGCATGTCAGGGGGCGGGGGTCAGGCCGTGGCGGCGCATGATTTCGCCGATGGCGGCGGGGCTGGGTGGGGTGCCGGGCGGGGTGGAGTGGAGGACGGCGGCGATCTCGCGGAAGAAGTCGGGGCCGAGGAGGCCGGGGGTGATGATGGCGAGGGCTTTTGCCGGGGCGGAGTGGAGGTTTTCGAAGCGGTGGATGGCTCCGCGAGGGATGAAGGCTGAGTCGCCGGGGCGCCCCTCTATGGTTTGTCCGTTGACGGTGTAGGTGAGGATCCCTTCGAGGCCATAGCAGGTCTCATCGTAGGCGTCGTGGCTGTGGGCGACGGGGACTTTGGCTCCGGGGGCGACTTCGAACTCGAACATGGAGAGCGAGCCTCCGGAGGCTTGCGGGGTGACGAGGAAGCGGATCGTGAGGCCTCCGAAGCGGATTTCTTCCTGGGTGGTTGTTGGCATGAAATTTTGGGTTTCCCTTTTCCTGTTTTGGCGTTCGGGTGATTCTATCTTGTGGAATTCGTCGAATTTTGGCATTTCTTATGTATGGCTATTTTTTTGTAGATACCTTTTGGTATCGGCTTAACGTGGGGCGAGAACAAGAATCACAGTAATTATCGAAAGCATCGACTTTTCTTTGAGACGGCGACGCTCGTCTTTGATGATCGGTAATCTGTGATGTTGCGGGACAGGGTTGTTGACGGAGAACAGCGTTGGCACACGATCGGATTGGTTGAGGAAGTTTTGCTGCTGCCGCCTATCGGCGATGCATGGATAATTGCGGATGGTTTACTTAGGTGCCTTCTGGATTGATGATAGGGCTAGTCGTTAATTGCTCGAACAAGAATGGTTTATTTTGACCACTATGAGATTTGTTACTTCGCGCGTTACTAAAACGATCAAAGGGATTTTGGCGCGACGAGGTGTCGCTGTGGTGAGGCCGATGCTGAGGTTTGGTATCGATCCGTTCACGGATATCCGTCGTCTGGCGGGGATGTGGCAGTATCCGATTGGGTTGGTATTTGATGTTGGCGCGAATGACGGGAGTACAGCGGAGTCGGCGCTGAAGGAGTTTCCGGGTGCGCAGGTGGTGAGTTTTGAACCGCATCCCACGACCTTTAATGCGTTGAATGCGCGGATCGCCGGGAACCCTCGACATCGAAGCGTGAATGTCGCGCTGGGGAGCGAGGCAGGCGAGGCGGAGTTGTTTGTGTATGACGAGTCAAAGGTGAATAGCCTGACACCTAACGCTCAGTATGCGAAGAGATACGGGAAGACAGGCCAGAGTATCCGTGTAGCGATCACGACGCTGGATACGTTTTGCATGGAGAACGGGATCGATGGCGTGGATGTGCTGAAGATCGATACAGAGGGGTTTGACCTCGTTGTGCTGGAGGGTTGCCGGGCGCTGATGGAACGGCGAGCGGTGAAGTTTATCTACGTAGAGTTCAACGATCTGCAGCCGAAGGATGGGGTCTTCGGGGGTGCGTTGATGCCGTTCGATATGCTACTGCGGCCTTATGGATACAGATTTGTTGCGTCGTATAACGACTATATCGGTACGAGCGGGGAGATGTTTTCTGTATCGAATGCGCTGTTCGCGCTGCCACCAGTTGTGAAGGAGTCGGTCCAGGATGAATCCGATTGTCGAAGAGGAAAAGCCTCTCGCCTGTCTCCTTAACATCTGCGAAGCTACACTGTGCTCGTCTGGGCCGACGGGTTTCAGCAGGCAGGCTTTTCTCCCGTCAAGCTCTCGAATACGTTCTTGATGATGCGTTTGAGGCCTGGCGAAATGGGGGCGAGGGTATCCTGGGCCCTCTACCAAAACGCTATCCTTTCCAAATCGCCTTCAGACTATTGCACCGTAAGACTCAGCAAGGTTGAATGAGAGATAGCTCCGCTCTGCGCGGTCACTTGAATCGACACGGTCCGCGGAGTTGGAGGAGGAGCCGGCGTCGCGGGCGGGTTGGACGTCGCTGTTGGCCCAGTTGTTGCCGGTGGCATCACTGAGGCCGTCGTGTTGTAACCCGCAGAACATCCCACGCAAGCGCCAGTCATCAGCATGAGCGCAACAGCTAGTGAGAGCAACCCAGCGCCTCCAGGGCGCCGAATTCGCAGCGACAGTCCAAGGCCAAACAAGCCGAGGCCCGCAAACAAAAAGCCCGATGAACCCATCCGGCCGGGTAACGCACGCTGAGCCATGTTCGCCGAAGCCGTCACCGTAAGAGCCGTATTCACAACGCCGCCGACCGTCGACACGGACGCCGGATTGAAGCTGCAAGTAATCCCCGCTGGAGCCGTACAGGAGAAGTCGACGTTGCCCTGAAACCCTGAAGTCGGAGTAACTGTGAACGTGAAATTTGCCGCTTGATTGGCAGTAATTGCGCTGTTCCCAGCCAGAGTCGTCACCGAAAAATCCGGCGGTGGCGTTGTATCGACCGAGATCGCCCCGAGCACGCCAAGATTTCCACCTGACAGACTCGCCGTGATGTAGAGCGTATCGGGTCGCCGGTATTGCCCACGCCGAACGCCATCCCGTGCAGACCAAGATCGATGATCGGGTTGCCGGCGGCGTCATTCAACGTGCCGACAAAGTTTCCGGTTGCGGGATCGAACGCGTTGATGATTCCGCCGCCAAAGTTTCCGATGAGGATGTCGTTGCTGAACGCTCCGAAGTGGGCGCTCGCCTTGACCACTCCCCAGGGCGCATCCAATGGCCCGTTCGAGGCGAACCGCTTCACGAAGTTGCCTTCAAGATCGAAGATGTTGACGATGCCGAGTCCCGTTCCGGTCACCGCCGAATGTTTGGCGGCGTCCTGTAGCGCATACGTCACGAAGATCTGGTTTCCAATTACCTGCAGATTGTAGGGAGCGTAGCCCGCCGGCAGGTTCGGATCGGTGAAGTTTCCGGGAGTTGCTAGAGGGTCGAACAACGATGTGTAGGTTTCGATGAATCCGGCGTTGAAGTTCGCTACCGCGAGGTAGGGCGCGCAGCAATCCGGAGTTGCGATCGCGAGGCCGGTATACACGGCTCCATGTGCCGAGTTGTCCACGGCCAGAATCGTCGCCTGCAGGATGTCTCCTTGGGAGTCTGTGTACTCGCCGGAGATCGTTCCATCCTCGGTTGCGAAGAGGAACGGGCTGGCAAGGCTTCCCCGAGGAGCGAAGGTAGTTGTTGGATTGAAGACCACGCCGGTTGGCCTTGACGGCAACGTTGCTCCGGCGTGCGCTGCGACATTGCCCTGAAATACTTGATTGGCGCCGGTAGCGTCGTAGCTCGTAAACGAACCGTTGCCGTTGTTGGCGATCCGGAACGGCTGATCGGATGACAGTGCGATGCCCCACGGAGTTGTGAGACGGTGGTCGAGATTCGCGGCCATGCCCGGGACATCCGAAACAAGATTAGTTTGCTTGTAGCTGGTGGTCTGCGCGCTGGCACTACCGAGGGCGCAGAAGGTGATGGTAAAAAGAACGATACAAAATCGTGCGTGGAATCTCCGGTTCACGGTCTCTCCTCGATGTCGAGCCAATACTCGAATTGGCAGCAGCCCGCTCCTGGTAGCAACGATCGAGACAGAAGAAGACACAGCACGCTCAGCGAAGAATCAACTGCGAACCACTCTCAATGAATATGCCCGGGGAGGAATGCTCTAAAAGCAGCCTATGGCGGCCGCCCAGAGAAGCATGTCAGCCCTTTGTCAGGCAGGTGTAATTGTCTTCCCGCGCAGTGTTCACAGGCCATTCATGATTGGATTTGCATCGGGAACGGAACGGGGAGTATCCGTGGAGTGGAGCGTGGCTGAAGAGGGATGGGAAGGGGTATCAGACGCGGGCGAACCGGGTGGTTCGGGAGAGGATGCTGAGGGAGATCACTGGTAGGGTTTTGGATTTTCGCTCGCGAAAGTGGCCACCCGGCGCGATATCAGTTGTTCTTGTCTGGTGAGGGCGAGGGGTCGTGTTGTTTCGGGTATTTGAAGAAATATCCGACCCAGGCGGTCGAGAGGAAACCAAAACCAACCAGAATAATTACTGTAATCAGAACTCCCAGAACGAACGTAGTCATGCTGCCCCCTTGGTCTTCGCTGTTCTGTGTCCGGATGCCGATGCCGGACAGCACACAGGAATGACCAATCAAACCTGAACTCTCAGGAAACACATTACGCTTATCGCTTCAGTATTAAATACCCCATTGGGGGCAGGTGAATGAGCGTAGGTGTAAGGATGGTGCAGGGTGCGGACTGAAGTCCGCACCCTCTTCTTATCTATTCGTTCTGCGGCACGGCTGAAGCCGTGCCCTTAAGCAAGACAAAGGCTAGTCGTTGAGTGAAGTCTAGTGCAGGACTACTGCAGAAGCGTTCCCTCTTCGGGTTGGGTTTTGGCTTCTTCTGGGGGGATGACTACGGCGGCGGCTACTTTGTCCTGGGGTTCGAGGTCGAGGAGCTTGACGCCCTGGGTGCTGCGGCCGGCGGCGCGGATGGATTTGGTGTCGATGCGGATGATCTTGCCGAACTGGCTGATGACCATGAGCTCGGTGGTGTCGTCGACGAGGTTGATGCCGGTGACTTTGCCGATCTTGGGAGTGGTCTTCATGTTGATGACGCCCTTGCCGCCGCGGGACTGGAGGCGGTACTCGTCGACGTCGGTGCGCTTGCCGTAGCCGTTCTCGGAGACGGAGAGGATGAGGCAGGGGGTGAGGCCGAGCTTCTCGTCGAGTTTGGCGAGCTTGGCGGCTGCGGCTGGGTCGATCTCGTGATCGGTGCCCAGGGCCTCCTGGCCGTCGGGGTTGTCGGAACCCACCCTTTGCGATACTGCCGCAAAGGATGGGCCACCCAGATCGGTGGAGAGGCCGGCTTCGTCGATGGCGGCTTCGACCTGCGAGGTGAGGCCCTTGGCGGCGGCGCGCTCGAGGCGGGCCTTGTTGCGGGCTTCGTTGGAGGGGGTGACGGCGGCTCCGATGACGTAGTCTCCCTTGCGGAGGGAGATGCCGCGGTTGCCGGTGGCGGGGCGGCCCATGGGGCGGAGATCCTGCTCGTTGAAGCGGATGGCCTGGCCGTCGTGGGTGGCGAGGAAGATGACCTGCTGACCGTCGGTGATGCGCGCGGTGATGAGCTCGTCGTCCTTCTCGATGTTGATGGAGATGATGCCGCGGGCCATGACGTTGGAGAAGTCCTTGAGGGCGGTCTTCTTGACGGTGCCGTTGCGGGTGGCGAAGAGGACGTACTTGGAGTCTTCCTCGAGGTCGCGGACGGGGAGGATGGTGACGACTTTTTCTCCGGGCTGGAGGGCGATGAGCGAGGCCATGGCCTTGCCCTTGCCGGCGGCGCCGACGTCGGGGATCTCGTAGACCTTGAGCCAGTAGACGCGGCCGGTGTTGGTGAAGCAGAGGAGGATAGGCGTGGGTGGAGTCGATGATGAGCTGGGCGACGAAGTCCTCTTCGCGGGTCTTCATGCCGAGGCGGCCGGTGCCTCCGCGACGCTGCTGGCGGTAGATGGAGATGGGGGTGCGCTTGAGGTAGCCGGTGTTGGAGACGGTTACGGCGACCTGCTCGTCGGCGATGAGGTCTTCGAGCTGGAGCTCGGTGGTCTCGTCGACGATCTGGGTGCGGCGGGCGTCGCCGTACTTGTCGCGGATCTCGGCGAGCTCTTTGACGATGAGTTTGCGGAGTTTGGCAGGCGAGGCGAGGATGGACTCGAACTCGGTGATGTTGTCGCGGACTTCGGCCAGCTCTTTGAGAGTCTCGTCGATGGAGAGCTGGGTGAGGCGGTAGAGCTGCAGTTCGAGGATGGCGTCGATCTGCCTGTAGCAGAGGATGAGGGTGCCGGTGGTCGAGAAAGTCATGTCGACGCCGTATTTGGCGGGGTCGAGGGTGACGCCCTTGAGCTCGGTGCCGCGGAGGTTGATCTTCTTGCCGGAGAAGTACTGGAAGAGATTCTCGCGGGCTTCGGCGCGGCTGCCGGACTGACGGATGGTGCGGATGACGTTGTCGAGGTGATCGAGCGCGATCTGGTAGCCGAGGAGGGTGTGCTCGCGGTCGCGGGCCTTGCCGAGGAGGAAGGCAGTGCGGCGGCGGACGACTTCGATGCGGTGATCGAGGAAGGCGCGGATGGCGGCGTCGAGCGGGAGCTCCTTGGGCTGACCGTTGTGGACGGCCAGGAAGATCATGGAGAAGGAGTCCTGCATCTGGGTGTGCTTGTGGAGCTGGTTGAGGACGATCTGGTGCTCGGCGCCGCGCTTGAGGCCGATGTGGATGCGCATGCCGTCGCGGTCGGATTCGTCGCGGAACTCGTCGCGGGCGATGTCGGTGATGACGCCCTCGTTGACGAGGTCGGCGATGCGTTCGATGAGCCTGGCTTTGTTGACCTGGTAGGGGATCTCGGTGACGATGATGGCCTGACGTCCGCCGGAGATGTTTTCGATGGAGCACTTGGCGCGCATGATGAAGCGGCCACGGCCGGTACGGTAGGCGTTGGGGATGCCGGTCTTGCCGAAGATGAAGCCGCCGGTGGGGAAGTCAGGGCCTTTGACATGCTCGAGGCAGATGTCGAGGTCGGAGCGGGTGTCAGACTTTTCTTTGGAGATAAGGGCGATGCAGGCGTTGACGACTTCGGTGAGATTGTGGGGCGGAATGTTGGTCGCCATGCCCACCGCAATGCCTCCAGAGCCGTTGACGATGAGGTTGGGGATGCGCGCGGGGAGGACGGTGGGTTCGGTGGTGGACTCGTCGTAGTTGGGGGCGAAGTCTACGGTGTCGGAGTCGATGTCGGCGAGCATTTCGCCGGCGATGCGAGTGAGGCGGGCCTCGGTGTATCGCATGGCGGCAGGTGGGTCGCCGTCGACGGAGCCGAAGTTGCCCTGGCCGTCTACGAGGGGGTAGCGGAGGCTGAAGGGCTGGGCGAGGCGGACCATGGTGTCGTAGATGGCGGCGTCGCCGTGGGGGTGGAAGTTGCCCATGACGTGGCCGACGACCTTGGAGGACTTGGTGAGCTTCTTGTTGAACTGGAGGCCCATCTCCTGCATGCCGTAGAGGACGCGACGGTGGACGGGTTTGAGGCCGTCACGGACGTCGGGCAGGGCTCGGCCGATGATGACCGACATAGAGTAGTCGAGGTAGGAGCGGCGCATCTCCTCTTCAATATTGATGGGATAGAGGAAGGCGGCGCCTCGGCCGCGGACGTTGTCTCCCGGGGGGCCGTCGGGGGGACTGCCGGCGGGCGGGGGGTTGTTGGAGTTGGCGTCCTGGGGGGAGGGGATTTCGGGGTTTTTAGGATCTTGGGGGAAGAGATCGTCAGCCATGATTTATATCCCTATTATAAGGGTTTTGGCTGTGCAGATGGGGGTGTGCTGGAGGGTGGAAAGATAGGGCGGAAAGGCAGGGCAGAAGCGCAAAAAGGGTGCTCCGAAGAGCACCCTTTTTGCTTGGTTGATGTTGGGTTAGAAGGTGAACTTGAGGTTCAACTGCATCGCACGAGCGTTGTTCTGGAACTGCTTCTCCGGGTGATTGAAGAGGGCTCCAGCACTGGCCGTCTGGAACGAGTAGGCCGCTGTGTAGCTGGTCGCGTTGACGTTGTCAACGGTTCCAGGGATGTATTGAGCGTGATTGAGGACGTTGAAGGCCCCAGCACCGAACGCCAGCGAGTAGTGTTCGAAGACCGTTATCCGCTTCAGCAACGAAATGTCGAAATTGTTGATCGGACGGATGGGAAGCGTATTACGTTCTGAGTTCGGTAGAGTGCCAGCGCCGGCCACGATGTAGTAGGCGTTGGGGTTGATGGCGGTGTAGCCCACGAGATTGCCGTTGCATTTCGTGACGCCAGCCGCGCAGTTTCCTGCAAGAGCGGGGTTGTAGACCGGGTTAACACCGGATCCAGTTCCCTTCACTCCATTCGGGTTGATGATTGTACGGCCGATCGCCGCGGCAGAGTCACCATTGAGGTTGGAGTTGACGCCGGAGAGTACGGTTGCATATTCGGGCGACTCATAGGTGTAGATGGGAGAGACCTGCCAGTTGCCGACGACGTTGCGCATGACGAAGCTGTCGGAGTGTTTGAAGTAGGGCAGATCCCAGAGCACCTCGAGGCTGACGCGGTGGGTACGATCGAGCGCGGAGCGGCTATAGTCGCAAGCGATGCATTGCGAGTTCTGCTGACGACGAGGAGTGAGGACGGTGGCGAAGACCTCGGCGGTAGCATCGTCCATCGTCTTCGACCAGGTATAGGAGAGGTTCATCTGGAGGCCCTGCTGGAAGCGGCGAGTCAGATTGGCAATGAAGCCGTTGTAATTGGACTGCGAGTAGGGCTGGTAAGACGTGATCTTGGAGGTGAATCCTGCGGCCTTCCAAGTTGGCACGATGTTCGAAAGAGCAGAAATCGCGGCGAGGTTTGTTGTAGCACTTGCAGCCGGGATCAGGGTTGTCGTACCAACCGAAGTTGAGAGCTGGTTGGCAGTCGTCACCTTGGGTTGGACGTTGATCTGATCCTGGGTTGCGAGGTGAATACCGCGGGTTCCGATGTAACCGATCTCAGCCGTGTAAGCCGAACCGATAGTGCGCTGGATCGTGAGGGTGTAGGTCTCTGCGTAAGGCAGCACCTGATCCGGCAGGAGAGCCGAGGTCGTGCTGTAGGCGGGACCTGTCGGGATGGCGGCGTTTGCGGGCAGGCCGCCGCTCTTGAGGAAGTTCGGAGCGCCAAACCCTGGTGCGAGGCCAGTACCTACGTCCTGCGTGGTCGATAGCTGCGGCGGGAAGGAGAGGGTTCCGAGGTTGTCGAAGAGAACGTCGTAGGCCATGCCGAAACCAGCCCGGACAGAGGTCTTCGGGTCAGGAGACCAGTTGACGCCTAGACGGGGTGCAAAGTTGGTGTAGCCCGGCTGCGGGGCGTGGAAGCTTACGAGGCCAGGTACTGAAGATGCAGCGTTGAGTGCCTGGTTGCGCTCGCCGACGGGAACGGAGGTGAACTCGTAGCGCAGGCCGAGGTTTAGCGTAATGGTCGGGGTCAGACGCCAAGTGTCGTTGCCGTAGCCGTAGAAGGCAGTCTGGTCACCATAGTAGGGATGGTTTCCGGTTGAACGCTCTCCGAAGTTGGTCGGCGCAAAGTCATGAAGGAACTCATCCAGATTGTCCCACTGATAGTCGCCGCGAGCACGCTGCGTGAAGTACTGCGGGGAGATGTACTTGCGGCCGTCGAAGCCGAATTTGAAGGAGTGCTTGCCTTTTACCCAGCTGACGTTGTCCGTGAGTTGGTAAAGGTTCTGGATGGTGGATTGAGGAGCATTACCGTCGGGACCGATATTGAGGCCGTTCTGGTCGTAGAAGGTGAGATTGGGGAATGAATCGAGCCCCGGATAGGAGAAGTTGCCGGCTCCCAAGACATTCGAGTAGCGGTTATATCCGAGACGGAATTCGTTCGTTAGATTGGGGGTAAAGGTGTGGTATTCCGAGAGCGCGACGAGGTCGTAGCTGAAGGGCTGGGTCGTGAAGAAGACCGGAAGATAAGCGGAAGTATCGATCGATCCCTGGCTGTTCCAGATGTAGCGGCCACGGATGCTGTCCTTGGAGCTAAGGTTCCAGTCTACGCTTGTAGTCAAGGCATCGAAGTTGCTGAACGAAGGAGCGGTGACAAGATAGTTGCCAAGGGGGATCTTCGCCGTGGCAGTTGGATTGGCTTGATAGACTGTGGCGTTAGTGACAGTGAGATATTGACCACCGGTTGCCTGGTTGCCGCAGGCAAGGTCAGTCGTGGCGTCAACCTGCGAGGGGGAGGCGGGCATGTACTTGAGGTACTGCGCCAGGTTAGTGGAGCTGAATCCATAGGCTGGCAGGGCGTTGAGCGCAGTGAGACCGGCAGCAGTGGGAGTGCAGAGGTAATAGGGGGTCGTGCTCTGGCCGATGGAGTTGCGCTCGTAGTTCACGAAGAAGAAGAGCTTGTCCTTGAGGATCGGACCGCCAATCTGGCCGCCGTAGCGGTTGTTATCATAGCGCGGGGGTGGGATCTTGCCGCCTGCGACTCCTGTGGCTGCATTCAGATTGCGGTTCTGGAAGTACTCGTAAGCTGAACCGTGGAATCTGTTGGTGCCGGAGACGACGGTGGTGTTGAACTGACCACCGGAGGAGTGGCCGAATTCGGGCGAAAACTGGTTGGTGATGAGGGTGAAGTTACCGACGGAGTCGTTGGGCACGTAGACGAGCGGACCGGTAACTGCCTTGTTGTTGTTGTCGATACCTTCGATGGTGAAGTTGTTGTTGCGGGGACGCTGACCGCCGATGGAGGGGCCGACGCCGATGCCGATGCCGCCGGTGGAGGCAACGCCGGGGCTAAGCAGCGACGTGTTCAACACGCCGAGGCCGACGGTGGCGGTGGGCAGGCTGGCAAGCTCTTCGGTGGAGAAGGTCGTGGTGAGGTTCGTGGTCGTGGTGTCGAGAACCACGCCGGCGTCGGCGGTGACTTCAACCGACTGGGTGGTACCTACCGAGAGAACGATGTCCTTCGTGGCGGTCTTGTTGATGTCGACCACAAGGCCCGTGAGCTTATAGGCCTGGAATCCGGCGTTCGTGACCTCTACGTCATATGAGCCAGCCGGCAGGTTGGGAGCATGGAATTCGCCGTTGCTGTTGGCTGCAAGAGTCGTCTTAACGCCGGTTGCCTGATTAGTGATAACGATGGACGCGTTCGGGACTGCAGCACCGGTTGCGTCCTTGACGGTTCCTACGACGTCTCCACTTGTGATCTGCGCGAGCGCCATACCTGCGGAGAGAATAGAGACTGCAAGAATTGCTGAAAACTTACTAAACACCTTGTTCAAGGGGCATCCTCCAAAATTCACTGAAATTGCATAAAGCAATTCGAGGGCCAAAGCTCGGCGCACCCTATACCTCTGAAGAGTCAGGTGGGGTCTCCTTTTGTGGATATGAAAAATGGAATTTACCGAAAACTCATCTCCTTCTTACAGAATTTCGACATTTTCCTAAGCCAAATATCCGCAATAATTTGCGGGCGGCTCTTGGGCTATGGGGGAAGATTATTTGGCTAAAAAGGAGATCATTTCTCCCGATTACAAGATATCGCTTGATATAGGACTAAATCTGTCGTATAACCAGGGTAGATATCGGACTGATGTTGTCTTATATTGTGTATTCGGTTCGGCCCCTTTTGATCTCTTTGGAGAGTTGTTTCAGGGAATGAGGCCGCGATTTCACTCCCGCGTTGCCCGATGGGGCCGCGGCGGGTCAGTGAGGCTTCGCGGTCGAGGACGAAGTGTGCCGTTTTTCATGACGGACCTTGAGGTCAACAGGCCCGGGGCTGTTGCTGAGGATTTTTTTGCGAGTTCTTAGGGGAGGTAAGCCAGTGAAACGAAGGATGAGTGTGAAGAGCGGGAGGAGTACGTTGTGGGGGTCGCGTGGATGGATCGCGGCGGGGACCCTGGCGGTGTATGCGGTGGCGGGGGGGACGAAGTCTGCCGTGGCAGGTGTGAAGAAGGCGGAGGCTGCGGGTCCGGGTGGGGCGGAGGCTACTCTGCCGCTGAAGAGGTTCGGAATTGCTGCCGGGCCGCTGGATGAGGCGGTGAAGGCTTATGAGAAGACGACGGGGCTGACGGTGAAGGTCGTGCTTCCGGCGGGGACTCTGGCGGGGTTCGATTCGCCGGGGGTGAATGGGCTCTATCGCGAGGATGAGGCGCTTCGGTTGCTGCTGGAGGGAACAGGGCTGAACTATCGTGTGGAGGATGCCGCGACGATGGTGGTGGGGGTGCAGGCGAAGGATACGGTTTCTGTAACCAGCGCGATTACGGATTCGGTTTCGATGACGAAGTTTACTGAGCCGCTGATCGATACGCCGCAGAGCATTACGGTGGTGCCGGATTTTGTGGTGAAGGATGAGGGAGTGACGACGCTGCGGGATACTCTGCGGAACGTTCCGGGGATCAGCCTGGCGGCGGGTGAGGCGGGAGCGCAGGGGGACAACCTGACGATCCGTGGATTTACGGCGCGGAACGATATTTTTCTGGATGGGATTCGAGATTTTGGGAGCTACTACCGCGACACATTTAACTATGAGCAGGTAGAGGCGCTGGAGGGCCCGGCTGGGGTTCAGTTTGGGCGCGGGTCGACGGGTGGGGTGATCAATCAGGAGAGCAAGGTTCCGACGGTGCAACGGTTCGCGCATGTGGAGGCGCAGTTTGGGACGGACAAGACTGCGCGAATTACGGCGGACCTGAATAGTCGTGAGTTGAGCGTGATGGGCGGGACGGCCGCGAGATTGAATTTGATGGGTGAGGAGGCTGGGGTCGCGGGGCGGGACTTCGCCGAGGTGCGGCGGTATGGAGTGGCGCCTTCGGTCTCGGTGGGGCTGAACACGAAGACTCGGGCGACGCTGAACTATGTGCACCTGCAGGAGAATGACACGCCGGATTATGGGATTCCCTGGTTCAACAATGCGCCCGCCCCGGGGCCGATTCGGCATAAGTACTACGGGTTTCCGGATGAGAACTACCTCAAGACGAACGACGACATTCTGACGCTGAGAGCGGAGCATGAGTTTTCGCCGGGCTTGAATCTGCATACGATTGCGCGGGCAGCGAATTATCCGCGGCAGGCGCAGATTACGGAGCCGCAGATTTGTTCGAATGCTCCGGCAAGCGTGCCTGTGGGCGGGGTGGTAGCTAGTCTGCCGACTTCTGCTGTGAATACGGCGCTGCCTTGTCCTTATACGGCGGCGAGCGCTCCGAGTTCGATGGTGGTGAACCGAAACCAGATCCAGGTGAAGAGCGTTGAGGGTGATCTGTGGGACCAGACGGAGGTGACAGCGCAGTTCAAGATGCTGGGGATCAGGAATGCGCTGGTTGCGGGTGTCGAGGGTGGGCAGGAGATATCGAACCCTGTTCGCACGAGCTACACGATCAACAAGATTAATACGGTACCTTCGACTTCCCTGTTGAATCCGAATGCGGAGCAGGCTTTTGCGGGCACGCCGTATGTTTCGTCGATTGTGCATACGAAGTCGGAGAGCGTTGGGATTTATTTTGTCGATACGGTGAAGCTGGGTGAGTTGTTTGAGTTAAGTGGGGGTGTGCGGTGGGACAGGTTCGATACGGGGTACAACCTATGGCAGCCTGCGCCGCCGGCGGGAGGAGTGGTGACAGCTCCAGTGGCGCCGATCAGCAGAGTGGATGAGCAGCCTAGTTATCGTGCGGCCTTTGTTTATAAGCCTTCGAGCCATGGGAGTGTCTATTTCGACTATGGGACGAGCTTCAATCCGGCGGCGGAGTCGCTGAGTTTGAGCATTGGGTTGGCGAACAGTTCGGCGGCTCCGGAGGAGAACGAGACGTACGAGGCGGGCGTGAAGTGGAGCTTCCTGAATGAGCGGCTATTGACGGAGGGGGCTTGGTTCCGGACGGAGAAGGATAATGCGCGGGAGACGGATCCGACGAACTCGAACAATATTGTCGCGGCGGGCAATCAACTGGTGAGGGGTGTGCAATTCAGTGTGGTGGGACGACTGCCTCAGGGGATGGACCTGGTTGCGGGCTATGCGTATCTGGATAGCGCGGTGATCTACTCGAAGTTCTTCCCGACTGCTGTGGGGTATCCGCTGGCGAATGTGCCGAAGCAGACGTTCAATCTGTTTGTGACGCATCGTTTGCCGTGGAGGCTGAGTGGTGGGCTGGGCGGGAACTATGTTGCCAGTAGGACGGCCAGTTCGACTGTGCCTTTCGTTCCGACGGGCTATGCGCCGAATCCAAATGGACCGGGATTTGTGGTGACGAGTGTGGCGATGAAACAGGTTCCGGGGTACTGGTTGTTCGACGCGATGCTGAGGCGGCCGATAACGGAGAAGCTCGAGTTGCAGGCGAATGTGAATAATCTTTTGAACCGGTACTACATCGATCTGCCGCACCCGAGCCATTTGGTTCCGGGAGCAGGGGCGAGTGCGCTGATTGGGATCAACTTCAAGTTCTAGGCGTTGTTTGGAAGGACAAGCAGAGGCAGAGACAAAATGCGGGGGTCCCTCCACTGCGCCGCGGACGATGAGACCGTCCGCGGCTTCGGTCGGGATGACGATCATTTTTTGATGGTGAGAGATGTTTTGTAAGGAGTAGTGGATGCTGATTACGATTCCGGATGTGTTGAGTGTTGGAGAAGTTGCGCAGGCGAGAGCTGCACTGGATGCGGCGGATTGGGTGGATGGTAAGGTCACGGCCGGATACCAGGCGCAGAGCGTGAAAGAAAATCTGCAGCTGCCTGAGGGGCATCCGGTGGCGGTAAAGCTGGGAGAGATGGTGCTGACGGCGCTGGCGCGGTCTCCGTTGTTTATGTCGGCTGCGCTGCCGCTGCGGGTTTTTCCTCCGATGTTCAACCGGTATACGGGCGGCGGGCATTTTGGCACGCATGTGGATACGGCGATCCGGTCGAATGCGACGACGGGACAGAGGATCAGGACAGATGTTTCAGCGACGTTGTTTTTGTCGGCTCCGGAGGAGTATGAGGGCGGCGAGTTGTACGTGGAGGATACGTACGGTATGCACTCGGTAAAGCTGCCGGCAGGACATATGGTGCTGTATCCGGCGACGAGTCTACATCGGGTCGCTCCGGTGACGAAGGGGGCGCGGGTGGCCTCGTTTTTCTGGGTGCAGAGCATGATCCGCAGCGATGGGGACAGAACTCTGTTGTATGACCTGGATACCGCGATTCAGCGGCTGGCAGTAGAGACGCCGGGTAGTCCGACCGGGGTTCAGTTGACCGGGGTTTATCACAACCTGCTGCGACGATGGGCGGAGATGTAGTCGAGCATTTAGGATAGAGCGGCGTATGAAGATTGAGCCGCGACGAATCTACATCAATGCTGGGGTGTGTCTCTTGCTGCTGCTGTTTGGGTGGCAACTGGCGTCTACGGTGAGGCAGGAGTCGTTGACGTGGGACGAAGGCGACCACATCTTTGCAGGGTACATGTCGTGGAAGACGCACGACTTTGGATTGAATCCTGAACATCCGCCGCTGATGAAGTTGTTGGGGACGATGCCGCTGCTGCATCTTCCGCTGAAGGTGCCGGCACTGCAGCATCGGTTCTTTAAAGACGAAGCATATTTTGGCGGGCGGGACCTGCTGTTTGGCAATGCTCCAGAGTTTAGTGCGGAGTCGCTGACGTTTCGTGTACGAATTGCGGCTGGAGTTGTGGCGATCCTGATGGGTTTGCTGGTGTTTGTCGCGGCACGAGAGATGTTTGGCGTCGGCTCAGCCTTTGTGGCCCTGGTGTTGTTGACTTTCGAGCCTACTGTTCTGGCCCATGGCGCTTTTGTCACGACCGATACCGGAGTTTCGTGTTTCTTCTTTGCTGCGGTGTATGCGTTTTACCGGTACTGCCGTGTGGGATCGGCGGGGCGGCTTGTTGTGGCTGGAATAGCGGCGGGGTTGGCCTTGGCGACGAAGCACTCGGCTGTTCTTTTGCTGCCGATGCTGGTTGCATTGGCTGGGTGTGAGGTTGTGTTCCGCCTGAACGGCGAGGGGCGCGGCAGGCGAGCGATGCAGATAGCCTGGTCGCTGGTGGCAATTGGGGTGATTGCCGTGGGAGTGCTGTGGGCTTTCTACGGGTTTCGATATGCGGCGCGACCGGCGGGGTTGGCGCTCGATCCTTCGCTTGCGGAGTATGTGCATCCTTTGCGTCCGGCGGAGGCGAAGGGCATCATGCTGCTCGCTCGGTTACATCTTTTGCCTGAGTCGTACCTGTACGGGCTGGCAGATGTGCGTGCGATGGCGAACGGGATGCCTTCGTTTATCTTCGGCAGGGTTTATGAGCACGGGGTCTGGTTCTACTTCCCTGCTGTGCTGGTTATCAAATCGACACTCGGACTGCTGGCACTAGTGGCGCTTGCTTTTGCCGCGGTGGCAAGCGGACGGTTGAGGCGGTGGCGGGAGATTTTGTTTCTGCTGATACCTGCGGTTATCTATTTCTGGGTTGCGATGGGCTCAAGTTTGAACATTGGCGCGCGGCACATTTTGCCGGTATATGTTTTTCTCTGCGTTTTTGCGGCGGGCGGTTGTTGGGCATGGATTGAGTCTTCGGGAAGGGTGTGGAATCGGGGCTGGGCTTGTCTGGTAGCGGGATTGCTTCTTTGCCAGGTAGCATCTTCGGCGAGAGCTTATCCGAACTACATGGCTTACTCGAATGAGCTTTGGGGTGGGCCTTCGAAGACTTACAAATATCTGACGGACTCGAATACAGACTGGGCGCAGCAACTGCTTGCGGTGAAGCAATACACGGATGCGCATGGCATCAAGGAATGCTGGTTCGCTTATTTTGCGGATCCGTTTTTGCGTCCGCAGGATTATGGAATTCCGTGCAGGTCCTTGCCTACGCCTGATACTTATTTCACGAAGATTCAACGGCCCGTTCCATCTGTGATTGATGGGCCGGTATTTATCAGCGCGGGAACGCTGACGGGATTTGAATTCGGTTCGAGTGCGCTGAACCCTTATCGGGAGTTCGAGAGGCTTACTCCGGTCGCCTCTATTCAGGATGGCGTTGAGGTTTTTGAGGGGAGATTTAGTGTGCCACTGGCTTCTGCGCTGAGTTATGTCGCTGAGTCGAGCCAGTTGATGAAACAGCGAGACTTTGAGGGGGCGGTTGTTGCGGCACAACAAGCGGTGACGATCGCTCCGAATGAGTACCAACCGCAGATGACTCTGGGTGATGCGTTGCTGGCCGCGGGGCGGAAGGACGAGGCTCGATCGGCTTACCAGCGTGCGATGGGGACGGTGGAAAAGATGGCGCCGGACGCGCAGGAGGCCTTGGGTCCAGAAGTCCAGAAGAAGATCTCAGCTTTGGGCGTTGCCTTGTACTGATTTAGCGGGTTTATCTACGGTATCGCGAGAGGACGGGGAGGATTTATGGAGATTAGTTTTTCAGGTAAGGTCGTGCTGGTTGCCGGAGGGACGGGTGGGTTAGGCAATGCAGTGAGTCTCGCATTTCTTGAAGAAGGCGCGAAGGTTGTGGTGACTTATCGCAAAGAAGGAGAGTTTGCGGAGTTAAAGAAGGCTGCCGGCTCGAGGGCGGATGCGCTGGAGGGGGCGGCAGTGGATGTAACCGATGAAGGTGCGGTCAACGGATTGGTTGCGGGTATTGTCTCGCGGCTTGGAAGAGTGGATGCGCTGGTCAACACGGTGGGGGGCTATGCGGGCGGCGTGAAGTTATGGGAGATGGAGACGAAGGTCTTCGATACGATGCTGGCGTTGAATCTGCGTTCGGGTTATGCGCTGGCGCGGGGGGTGTTGCCGGCGATGCTGAAGCAGGGACATGGGTCCATCGTGAATGTGGCGGCGAAGGCGGCGGTGGATCATGGGGCGGGGGCAGGGGCGTATGCGGCGTCGAAGGCGGCTGCGGTAGCCATTATGGACTCGCTGGCGGGAGATCTGAAGGGATCGGGCGTTAGGGTGAATTCGATTCTTCCGAGCATCATCGACACGGCGGTGAACAGGCAGGCGATGCCGAAGGCGGATTTTGCGGCATGGCCGAAGCCTGAGGAGATTGCGCGGGTGATTCTGTTTTTGTGCAGCGACGAGGCGTCGGTGGTGCAGGGCGCTGCTGTTCCGGTTTATGGAAATAGCTGATCGGCAGAGGTTTTTGCGGGCGAGGGCTGCGGGCCGTGGACTGGTGGAGCGGGCGGTCCACCGTGGGTAAGGTGCTTGAGAAGAAACTCCTGAAAGAGGGTTCCGATTGCGCCTGTACCGATACCGATGAAGATATTGTCGACGGTGACCTGAGGGTCGTGCTTTTCGCTGTCGGGGTAGTAGAGGCTTGAGATGCCGCCGGCGGCGAGGTTGCCGAGGACGTTGGAATAGTTGGGCTGCCAGCGCCCGTTGTCGCCTTTGCAGATGACTACAGTGGAGATCGCATAGAGGGCGCGGTTGATGATTTTTCCTTTTCCTTTGTAGAAATAGCGCGGGTCCTGATGGAGGAGTGATGGCAGGAGTGCGGCCCCGAAAAAGGTTGAGCTGACGCGGTCTGCGTAGGTGGCGCCATATCGCTGGGCGTAGCCGCTGAAACCCTGACCGTAGCCTGCGAAATCTCCCTGCCACTGCTCGATGCCGGCGGTGACACCGGTGGTGAAGAAGGTGACGGGGTCAATGGTGACCTTGAGCGCGAGTTTGAACTTCTGTTTGCGCGTGAGCGGGGCTGCGTCAGGAATATAGCTGACGTAGAAGTTGGGGAGGATGCCGATGATGCGCTGCTTGACCTCGGCGCTGATCTGCTGCTCGGCGAGATCTTCCTGGGTGATAGCGTCTACGGTTGACTTGATGGACTCGACGCCCAGCACGATAGGCGGCAGGACGAGATCTTCGCCATAGCCAATCACGACGTCTTTGATGTTCCAGGACGCGAAGCCGGGGGCGGTAATTTGGATGAGATATTTGCCGGGTGAGACGGCTTTGAAGAAGAAGAGCCCGTTGCTGTCGGATTGCGTTGAACGGAAGGTTTTGTCATCGATCTTTTCCAGGCTGATGTTGGCGTTGGAGACGGTTGCATCCTGGGAGTCGGTGATGGTTCCGGAGATGACGGACGTGCTGGGTGCGTCCGGGAGTTGTGGGGATTGAGCAGGCGCCGGCTGCTGTCCGCCGAGATTCGCACTGAAAAGAAGCGACGCGCAGAGAAGTCGAATCCGACGGGATGAGATGAATCTCGAATTCGCACAACGGAGAGCGGTGCCCATCAAGGATAGTTTGTCACCTTCGGGGTCACACGCGGGCCGATCGCAGTGGGGCCGCCAGTGTCGTTGATGACATTGCTGATTTCGCCGAGCTTGCCGAGAGCAACGGTGATCATGTCGTGGAAGCGGACGTTTGGGTTGACGGGAACTTCGATGGCGCGGGTGAGCATGACGTCGGGTTTGCGGAAGACGCTGTAGATGCCGAGTCCCCAGGCTTCGTGAGTGGTGACGGTGTCGGCGACTTTGTATGAGGCCCAGCCGTTGGTGTCGGGAGCGCTGGTGTAAGCTGGGCTGGTCGGGCGGGTCGTAGGGGATCTCGGATTGATAGAAGTAGGTGCGGCCGCCGTTGCCATTCCAGAGGACCTGGAACTGCTGGTGGTGTTCGACGAAGAGGCCGTAGATGGTGACGTTGTCGCCGTTGACGACGAGGCCGTTCGGCGCTGGTGTTGCTGGTCCAGCCGACTCCGGCGCCGTGGTCGGCGCGCCAGATCCAGGTGTGATCGACGATGGTGTCGTTGCTGTTGATCTCTAGGTTGACGACGGCGCGGCCCACGCCTGCGCCTCCGACGCGGAAGAAGACGTCGTGCAGAGAGATGGGATTTTTGGCAGTGGCTGGCTTTGGCTTTGTGCGGGGCCTATCTGAGAAGAACGGGAGATTCGTGGGGCCTGCGTCGAAGAGGAGGCCGGCGATGATGATGCCATCGGCGTCTGCGGTGGTCATGGCGGCGGTGCCGTTAACGGGGTGCAGTGTGGCGAAGCCGAGACCCATGACGACTGTGTTGGGGCGGGTGACGCGGATGGGCTTCGGTGAGGTCGTAGATGCCGGGGGTGAGGAGGAGGTTTTTGCCCTTGGCGAGCTGGGCGTTGATGGTAGCGGCGTTGTCGCGGTGGGGTGGGCGATATAGAACTGCGCGATGGGGATGGATTTTCCGGGAGTGGATGCCGGCGTGCCAGGTGATGCCGGAGCTGTTGGTGCTCAGCGCGGGAACGCGGACGCTGTAGTTGCCGGCAGGAGTCGATTTGGAGGAAGGGCTTTTCGCGGACGATGGGGGTCTTGGCGATTTTGGTGTAGGGCGGATTGGGCCATTCGCCTTCCGGCGGGTTGGGAACGCCCACGAAGACCATGTTCCAGTTGGAGCCGGTCCAGCTGTGCCACTCGCTGTTGCGGGAGATCCACTGCTGCTGGGTGCCGGAGTCGACGTTGCCGTCGATGAGGGCGTCGGACATCCAGCCGCCACTGGCCCAGCCGCGGTTTTGGTGGAGGACGATGTCGCCCTGGACGTGCATGCGGCGGAAGGGCGCGGCCTGTGAGACGGCCCACTGCATGGTGCCGCCGGTGGGGGCGACGGAGAAATTTTCCGCGGCGCGCCAGAAGGTGGTCGTGGCGTTGTTGTTGCGCGCGGCGGCGTCGGAGTGGACGTTGCCGGTGATGTGGACGCTGTCGGGTGAGGCGCCGAGGCCGAGGACCTGGGTGTAGAAGCCGATGGGGACGTCGACAGTGTAGTCGCCGGGGAGAAAGAGGATGGCGTTGCGCTCGGGGCCGAACTCGTTGCGTCGCTGGGTGGCGTAGACCTTGTCGATCTGCGCCTGAATGGTCGCTGGGGGCATCGAGGGGTTGAAGACGAGAACGTTGGGGCCGAAGTCCGGCGGTTGCAGCGGTGGCAGCAACTGCCGGACTGGCAATGGACGCGAACAGAGCGAGCGAAAGAGCGAGCTTCGTCGTCATTGTTATTCGGGTTTGCCGAGGTCTTTTCTTTGTACGCTTTTTGGAGGATGAAGAAGGCTTGTTTCTTCACGCCCTGGTCGGAGATGAGGCCCTTGCGGTTGAAGTTGTCCTGAAGGCCGGGGTTGACGCGGCGGGCGGAGCGGAAGTCCATCAGGAGCCAGGGGCTGGTGCCGCGGAGCTGCGGGATTTTGTTGAGCATCGCGATCTGGTGGTGGTAGATCTCGGCCTGGTACTCCTCGGTCCAGAGGGCGGGGTGGGTGTCGCCGGCGGGGGCGTGGTTGCCGGCTTTGGCGTCGCCGCCCCACTCGGACATGATGAGGGGTTTCTGGTAGCGAATGTCCCAGGTAGTGGTGTCGGCGCCTTCGGCGTGTTGCTCGTACCAGCCGATGTACTCGTTGGTGCCGATGACGTCGAGGGCTTTGCCCAGCGGGTCGTCGACGATCTTGTTGGTGCCGGTCCGTCTGGGTTTTTCTCGGTGCGGACGAGCAGTGCGGCGGTGACGAGGCGGGTGGGGTCGAGCTGGCGGGCGAGGTCGGCCATGGTGGTGAGGTATTTGGTGCGGGCTTCGGTGTTGGGGGTTTCGTTGGCGACGGACCAGAGGATGATGGAGGCCTTGTTGCGGTCGCGGCGGATCATCTCGGTGAGCTGCTGTTTGGATTTGGCGAGGACGGCGGGGTTGTCGAACTGGAGGGCCCAGTAGTCGGGGATCTCGGACCAGACCATGAGGCCGAGACGGTCGGCGGTGCGGGTCATGCGCTCGTCGTGGGGATAGTGGGCGAGGCGGACGTAGTTGCAGCCGAGTTCTTTGGCCCAGCCGAGGAGGGTGTCGACGTCTTTTTGCGAGTAGGCGCGGCCGGTGCGGTAGGGGGCTTCGGCGTGGATGGAGATGCCGCGGAGGAAGATGGGCTTGGCCGTTGAGGAGGATCTGGGTGCCGCGGGTTTCGATAGTGCGGAAGCCGATCTCGTCTTCGGTCTTGTCGCTGGTCCGCTGAGGAGATTTCGACCTTGTAGAGCTTGGGATTTTCCGGGGACCAGAGGCTGAGAGATTTTGCGGGGAGGCTGATGGCGGCGCGGGAGTTGGCGTCGATGGTGGCCTGGGTTTTGGCGTTGAGTTCGGGGATGGTGACGGTGACGGCGGTGCCGGCGGGTGCGCCTTCGACGTGGACGTAGCCTTCGATGAGGCTGTGGTCGGTGCGGCTGAGGTGGAGGTCATAGTCGTCGATGAATTGTTGCGGGAACTTCGACGAGGGAGACGTCGCGGGTGAGGCCGCCGTAGTTCCACCAGTCGGTCTGCAGGGTGGGGACGCCGTCGGCGATGCGGGTGTTGTCGACGGAGAGGACGACGAAGTTTTTGCCGTCCTTGAGGACGCTGGTGATCTCGCAGTCGAAGGGAGTGAAGCCGCCTTCGTGCTCGCAGACTTTTTTGGTGTTGACCCAGACGAAGGTGCGGTAGTTGGCGGCGCCGAAGTGGAGGAAGGTGCGGGTGTTGGGCTTGGCGGTGTGCTCGAAGTCCTTCTCGTACCAGATGGGGCCTTCGTAGTAGAGGAGGTCCGGGCGCTGGGTGTTCCAGTCGCCGGGGACCTTGAGGGTGGAGGCGTTGGCGAAGTTGTAGTCCTGCGGATGGCCGTTGGGGTCGAAGGGGGCGTTCATGAAGAAGCCGTCTTTGCGGAGATTCTGGTGGAAGTCGTAGAGGCCGGTGGCGTACTGGTCGACGATGACGTGCCAGTCGCCATTGAGGGAGGTGGCGGGGCGGTGGTCGATGTTGACGAGGAGGGTGTGTTGGCTGGCGCGGGCGCCTGGGAGTGCGACGGCGATGCAGAGAAGAGAAGTGCAGCGAGAATGAGGCGGGTGGGGGCTTGCGGCATTAGGGATCTCCGGTGATGGGCGGCTGATTTCGGTGCCGATGAAAATGCGGGAAAACGCTCCCGAGACATAATACTTCGGTCTTTGAACAAACTTGCTCGCAGTAGACGGTTTTCTGGAGGACCCTCAAGTCAGGCGATCCTGCAGCAGGTGGTCGGCGACGCGAGAGCATTGGCGATGATGGTGAGCGATGGGTTCACGGCGCCGCAGGACGGAAAGAAGCTGGCGTCGACGACATAGAGGTTGTCGAGATCGTGGGCCTTGCAATTGATGTCGAGGACGGATGTTTCGGGTCGGTGCCGAAGCGGCAGGTACCGTTCTGGTGGCCACGCCTTCGAGGGGGATCCGTTTTTTGAAGTAGGCGTGAAACGGGACGGAGCTTTCGGCGTGGCCGGCCTGCTTGAGGACATCGATCCAGCGGTCTTTCAGGCGGTTGAAGGATTCGACGTTGTTGTCGGTGTAGGAGAGCTTAATCTTGCGGGGTTCCATCAGGGCCGTTTGTCGAGCGTGACGCGGTTGTTCGGGTCGGGCAGATCTTCGGTCGTGAGCCACCAGGGGACGGCGTGATGTTTCATCGTCTCGAGGACGAACCCCGGAGTGAAGGCGGGGCGTCGCCCTTCATCATCTCGTGGTGGAAGCTGCCGATGGGCTGGACGGTGCCCATCGGGAAGTCGTATTCGCCGTTGGGGTCGCGGAAGTAGAAGTCGTTCGTGCCCCAGGTCTTCATGTAACTGTCGTCGTTACGATTGAAAGCTGAGGGAGAGGATGGCGTCGGCCTGGTGGTACATGAAGTGGCGGCCGACCATGTCGGAGCTGTTGGCAAGCCATGGGGGTGCTTGTCGTTGGCGGACTGCAGGAGTAGAGCTGCGGAGTTGATGGCTCCGCAGCAGACGGCGATGATGTTGCCGAAGTAAGTAGCGAGCTCGGGCCGGTCGCTCGCAGGACCGTTGTGCTGGACTTCACAGATGTGACGGCGGTGCCGGTTGCATTTGTAACCATTCGCGTTACCTTGGCCTCGGTCAGCAGCGTGACGTTGGGCAGGTGCATGATCTGGCGGATGCAGTTGATGTCGGCGTCCGATTTGGCGTGGACGAGGCAGGGATAGCCGTCACAGGTGTCGCAGCGGATGCATTTGGATTCGACGGGGTCGGCGATGTTGCGCTTGAGGCCGAAGGGACTGGGAAACGGATGATAGCCGAGCTTGACGTCGTCGTGGATGGCCTGCATGCGGGGTTCGCTGGGGAGCGCGGGAAACGGGTAGGGCTTGGAGTGGAAGGGTTCGGTGGGGTCGAGACTGGTGAGGTCATCGTTGAGGTGGCCGTGGGCGGCGAAGAGCTCTTCGGCGCGGGTGTAGTAGGGCTCGAAGTCGGCGTAGGTGAGGGGCCATGCGGGCGAGATGCCGCCTTTGTGATGAAGAACGCCGAAGTCTTCAGTGCGCAGGCGAAAGAGGGCGGCGCCGTAGACCTGGTCTGGCCGCCGACGAAATAGGCCTGCTGGGGGTGGAGGAGTTGCTCGTCCTTGTCGAGCCAGACATCTTTGGTGTGGTAGCGGTTGTCGAGGAAGACGGCGGAGGTGTCCCAGTTGAGTTTTTCCTGAGGAAGAAACGGGCCGCGCTCGAGGATGAGGATGCGTTTGCCTGCCTGCGCGAGATGGAGGGCGAGTGTCCCGCCGCCTGCTCCGGATCCGATGATGATGGCGTCGTAGTGATTGGACATGATGAGGTCCTTGGCTGAGATGTTGATAGCACGAGTCCAGTTGCTTTGCGGCAGACGGATTCGCTAGCGTGCTTCGATGATGGGTGCGTCGGCTTCTTCGACGCGCGGGAGAAAGAGAGAGAAGACGGTGCCGTGGTGGACGGGATGCTCGGTAGCTGCGGAAGGTGAGGCGGCCGTGGTGGCGGGCGACGATGCCGGAGGAGATCCAGAGGCCGAGGCCGGTGCCGTTGAGATCTTTGGTGGTGTAGAAGGGCTCGAAGAGGCGGGCCCTGACGGCAGGCGACATGCCATGGCCGGTATCGGCGATGGTGATGCGAAGGCCGGGACGTGGCCATCAGGGTTTGGCGGAGTAGCCAGTGGCGTCGTGGGCGCGAACTCGGAGGCGGCCGCCCTGGCGCATGGCATCGATGGCGTTGGCGATGAGGTTATTGAGGACCTGGCGGATGTCGTTTTCGAAACAAAGGAGGGTGGTCGGCGGTGGCGTAGTCGGCCTCGACCTGGATGCTGGAGTTGCTGAGGCGGCCCTGGTAGAGATTGAGTACGGCTTCGACGAGATCGGCTGCACTGACTTGAGTGGCGCGTACGGCCTGGCGATGGAAGCGCAGCGTCTGGGTTGCGATCTGGCAGACTCGGGAGAGTTCGCTCTGTGCAGTCTGAACGTAGTTGCGGACGCCTTCGGGGAGATCTCCGGATAGGGCGATGAGATAGAGGAGATTAGTGATGGCCTCGAGAGGGTTGTTGATCTCATGAGAGATGGAGCTGGCGAGCCGGCCGACTGCGGCGAGCTTTTCGCTCTGGATGAGAGCGGCCTCGGCCTTCTTCTGGGTGGTGACCTCGAGGATGACTGCGGCGATGGCCTCGACGATGCCGTCAGCGTTGTAGACCGGCGAGTAGCTTACGTTCCAGTAACGATGTTCGCCAGGCCGGGTAGGGAGTTCGCCTTCGAGTAGAAGGTTTCTGACAGGATGGCCCTTGGCGACCTGTTCGAATATCTCTCTGAGGCCCTTGAGGGGAGCGAGTTCGGTGATGGGCGGCCGAGGATCTTCTCTCTGGGAAGGCCGAGGGTTTCGCACTGACGGTCGTTGATGCGGAGGTAGCGGAATTCGACGGGGTCAAAGAGAGCGAGGCCGATGGGGGCGCTCTGGTAGATGGTTTCGAGTTCGGCACGTTGACGTTCGGTTTCCTCCTGGCGCTGCTGGAGGGTTTCGGCGAACGTCTTGCGGTCGTCAATGTCGAGGGCGACGCCGAGCCAGTGGAGGATTTTGCCGGAGTCGTCGCGGACAGGCTGGGCACGAAGCCACCACCAGCGGGCATGGCCGTCGCGTGCGCGAATCATGCGGGCTTCGATGTCGTAGTCGACGCCGGTGGCGACGGAGTGGGTCCAGGATTCGAGAACGCGATGCGCGGTCGCCAGGATAGAAGGCATCGAGCCAGCCCAGGCCGCGAGTTCGTCGATGGTGAAGCCGATGTAGTCGAGGAAGTTCTGGTTGGCGTAGGTGATGCTGCCGTCAGGGGCTCCCATCCAGATGGCCTGGGGATTGAGATCGGCGAGGACGCGGTAGCGGGCTTCGCAGGCGGCTAGCGCTTCTTCGTTCCTCTTGCGCCTGGTGATGTCGAGGTCATGCCGCGCAGGTGAGTGGCGACGCCTTCGCTGTTGTAGACGGGGACGCGGCGGCATTCGACCCAGAGAGTCCCGCCATCGGGAGTGAAGACCTCGTAGTCGACGATGCTGATGCTGTTGGTGTCGATCGCTCTTTTGGCATCCTGCTGGACGTGGACGAGGTCGGAAGGGCGGATGATCTTGTCCAGATCGTCAATCGTAGTGAGTTCGGAGAGAGGACGCCCGTAGACGGGATAGGAGCCCTCGCCGAATTCGACGGTGCCGGTTGACGAGATCCATCTCCCATGTGGCGACGCGGGCGGTCTGCTGGACGAAGGCGAGGGTTGCCTGCTGATCGAGGAGGATCTGGCGGGAGACGCGTTCGGCGCTGACGTCGCGGAAGAAGAGGACGATTCCGTCCTCGAACGGACGGCATTGGATCGCGAGCCAGAGGTTGAGAGGGTCCGGGTAGAAGGTCTCGAATTCACTGGGAACGCCTTCGTCCATGGCGCGGTGGAGGTAACGGAAGACTTCCTCGTCCTGTGCAGCGACGGGGAACTCATCCCAGAGGTTTTTGCCTAGAAGTTCACCCTTGGGGCTGAGCAGTTCTTTGGCGCGGCGATTGAGGAAGGAGATCTTCCAGTCGCGGTCGATGCTGGCCACGGAGTCAGTGGTGGTTTCGAGCACCTGGCGGAGCTGGCGGGCAGAGGTATCTCGAAGGAGCTCGGCTCCTTTTCTATCAGTGACGTCGTGATAGTAGAGGACGATACCTTCGTCCGTGGGAAAGACAGAGACATTGAGCCACGCATCGAGGCGCTCGGAGTAGTACTCGATACTCGCCTTTTCGCCTGTCCGCATGACTTTGCGGTAGAGGTCTTCGATATCGGTACCGTTGAGATGGGGATAGATCTCCCATAATGTCCTGCTGCCATCCAGGTCGGAGGGAGTCATCTTGCTACGATGGCGGACCTCTTCATTTGCGAAGGTGACGTGCCAATTTCTGTCAACGCAGATAATGCCTTCGGTGACCTGGGTCAGCAGCCGGGCAAGGCGCTCGTGCCGAATGTCTTCCTCGCGTCGGCCATGGCCGGTTCGCAGTGTTAGACGGATGCGCGTGAGTGAGAGATTCCGACATGGGGAGGCTTTTTTCTAGTTCAATTGGCCCGGGAACGCAAGGGATCAGAACCATTTGAGCATACGGATCAACGGTTTGACTCGAGGATGTCGACCCTTGCCTGGATATCCCTGAGGGCGGTGGTGAGGGTAGAGATTTCGGCCTCCATGTGGGCGAAGCGCTGGCCCAGTGGGGAATCGGGATTGAGGGCTGGCAGAGTTTCTGTCGTGCCGTCGGGGTCGCGCTGAGAAGCCGGGTGGGCTTGATCTCCAAGGAGGTGCGCGAAACGAGCCTCGCGGGAGCCTGGTTGGCGAGGGAGGATGGTTGTGAGGGGGCCGGTAGAGGTTTCGTTTGTCTCAGAGGAGGTGGGACGGGCGGCGAGACGCTCGAGCGTGGACTGCACCGCAGCGAGGTCGTCGAAGGGGTAGAGGCGGTCGGCTCGGCTGCGGAGTTCTCCTGGGGTTTGGGGGCCACGGAGCATGAGGAGACAGAGGACGGCTGTCTCGTCGCGGCGGAGGTTGAGGACAGTGCGGATGCGGTGTTCGTACTTAGGGACGCGCGCGTCGTGGATTGTCTTGACGAGGTCTAAGTCATCCAAGGGAGTGGAGAGCCCGGCGGACTTCGTCTTCGGTGAGATCGAGGACAGGGTCGCGGCTGGATCGCTGGTTGCATGCGTTGATGAGGGCGTTGAGGGAGAGAGGGTAATTTTCGGGCGTGGTGATCTCTTTTTCGATGAGGGAACCGAGAACGCGAAGCTGAATGGGGTCGAGATGCATAACTACAAGGGTGCCACAGCGATGATGGCGGGGATGATAATGAAGGATATCTATGCCAACTGACAAGCAAATATTTCTAGATGAGGATCAGATACGGGCAGTGTTGTCATATGACGACCTGATTCCGGCGATCCGGCAGGCTCTGATCGAGTTTTCTGCCGGAAGGGTGGTTCAGCCTTTGCGATCGGTGATGAAGGTGGCCTCGCACGGTGGATGGTTTGCGGTGATGCCGGCCGTCTACGACGGCGTGATGGGCGCGAAGATGGTCACGTTCTATCCGGGAAATGCAGAGAGGCGGAAGCATACGCATATGGCGATGATTCAACTCTTTCGCTCAGATACAGGCGAACCGCTGGCGGTGATGGATGGCCGGCTGATCACGGAGATGCGGACGGCGGCGGTTTCTGCGGTGGCGGTGGATTGCCTGGCGCGAAAGGAGGTGAAGGTGCTTGGGATACTTGGGAGCGGGGTGCAGGCGCGGTCGCATGTGAGGGCGCTGGCGCGGGTTCGGAGTTTTGAGGAGATACGGGTGTGGAGCCGGACAGAGGAGAATGCGCAGCGATTTGCTGAGGAGGTTGGGGCTCGGGTTACTTCGGCGGAGGAAGCGGTGAGAGGCGCGGATGTGGTGTTGACGCTGACCAGTTCTCCGGTGCCGGTTTTGCAAGGCCAATGGCTGAAGAAAGATGCGGTGGTTTGTGCGGTTGGGGCGGTGACTCCGGATCGGCGTGAGCTGGATGATGATGCTATGCGTGGGCCGGTGGTGGTGGAGTCGCGCGAGGCGGCGATGCGGGAGCCTGGGGATATTCTGCTGGCGAAGGCCGAGGTGGCGGCTGAGCTAGGGGAGTTGTTGAATGGAAGAGGGATAGACCGGAGAGATAGGCCGGTGGTTTTCAAGTCTGTTGGGATTGCGATTGAAGATATAGCGGCGGCCAAGTTGGTATACAGGCAGGTTACTGTCAAAAAGGACAGGTAAGCGGTAAATGATGGAGAAACAGCGGGTTACACGTTGTTCTGTGGATAGTTTGGAAGTATGACGCTAAAGTTACACTCGATTTCTATATTGATTGGGTAAACTGGTATCAGCGAATGTGATTTGGGAGATTGCATTGGCAAATGCACATTCGCGGAGATTGAAGGGCCAGGAGTATGGATGCGTTTATTCAGCGTGAAGGGCTTCGCAATGGTTGCGGCGGCGACAGTTGTGGTGTTTGGGGTGAGTGGGTCGTCGTGGGCCAGAACAGTGAAGACTCGGGTGCATGCGGGGCTTAAGAGCTCTATGCATTTGAAGACGCATCCGGTGATGCAAGGGGAAGCGGTTGTTCCGGGGGTGATGCCGGTTGAGGCGGCTCCTGATGAGACTTCTTCGGATGTGGCGTCAGCGGAAGGGAAACCGTATCAGTTGAAGATGACCAACCTGCATACGGGCGAGAATCTGGATATTGTTTACCGGATTGGGGATACGTATGTGCCGGAGGCGCTCGAGAAGCTGAACTACTTCCTGCGCGACCACAATACGCAGGACGTGAGCAGCTACGATCCCAAGGAATTCGACGTGCTGCATGCGATGCTGGCACGGCTGGGGAAACTCGACAGCATTATTAATATCGTGTGCGGGTATAGGACGCCGGAGACGAATTTGGCGCTGCGGCACAACTCTCCGCAGACGGGCG
Organism: uncultured Acidobacteriaceae bacterium; assembly: GCA_963774735.1. Taxonomy (GTDB): domain Bacteria; phylum Acidobacteriota; class Terriglobia; order Terriglobales; family Acidobacteriaceae; genus Edaphobacter. The sequence goes on from CAVZGJ010000024.1 coordinate 31,414, forward strand.
TAGCCGAGCATAGCCAACATATGGAAGGGCATGCGATTGATTTGCGGGTGCCGGGGGTAACGACCGCGCAATTGCGGGATGCGGCGCTTTCGTTGCAGGCTGGCGGGGTTGGGTATTATCCGGTGAGCCAGTTCGTCCATGTGGATGTGGGTCCGGTGCGGCAGTGGGTGTTTGGGGCGAAGCAGCGGCGGACGATCGTTGCGCAGACGCGGCGGGCTCATTCTAGCCGCACCTCGGGTGTTGCCGGGCAGTAGTTTCGGGTACCCCCACACCGTCAAAAAGTACGCAAAGTATTCGAAATAGATAACTTAAGTCTGGACTTCTCGCTTTGAGAGTCCAGACTTTTACTTTTAGGGGCAGAGGGTTCTTGATTCGGATGGGTTTTGACCTCGCTGGATTGTCAAGTGAGGCTTTTTGCGGTCGGGCGACTTGGTGGCGGTTGGTTTTGAATATACTTCGCGGCATGGATTCTTTGGGGAGGCGGTTGGGGAGTGGTACGTGGGGGTTGGGACGGGCTCGCGTGATTGCGGAGAAGATTGGCGGGGATAAGACTGGGGTTCGGGCTCTGGTGCGGGAGCTTTTCGGGGATGATGTGGAGGTAAGGAAGCGGGCTGCGGATGTTGCCCGGCGGATAACTGAACGGGATGGCCAACTGCTCGAGCCTTATGCGGATGAGTTGGCGGGTTTGCTGGAGGCGCTGCCGGTGGAGGAGTCTCGGACGCGTTGGCACCTGGGGCTGGTGGTACCTCGTGTGGCGCGGACGCGGGCGCAGCGGCTAAGGATAGCGCGAACGATGTGGCTGCTTACGGAAGATGAGAGTAATGTGGTGCGGTGTTCGGCGGTGGAAGGGATGGGTCTGCTGGCGCTCGAGGAAACTTCGCTGAAGGACGAGGCGGAGGAGATGTTGGCGAGGTATTTGCGGGAGGGGACGGTGGCTATGAAGAACCGGGCGCGGACGGTGATACGGATGTGGGCGAGGGCGGAGCGTAAGAGGAGATGATTAGCGTGGTCTACGCCTAGGGGATATCCCAGTATCAAAAATCGATAAAAAATAGTATCTTCCACGGCATAGAGTTAAGGGTATTCCGATTTAGCAGGGCCAGATTGATTTTCCCGGGGCCAGATTCGCGCGAGGACGGTGTCAATGACCGTAGAGGCGATATCGCCAAGGGCCCGTATAGTCCGTTCGGTGGAACGTATCCTGCTGACGACAGGAGTGATCCTTCTTTGTGCGTTTGTTGGCGTGCGCCTTTATGGATTGATTGCTTCGCGCCAAGCCGTTGCGACCTTTCAGCAAAAGGCTGCTGCGGGGGTTCTTTCGCCGCACTCAGATTCCGGCACAACGTCTTCCGCCACAACGCCGACTCCCGGAGGCGTGGATACAAGCCTCTGGAGCGATAAGCGGATACGCGCTTACAACGAGAGCCTGAGCCATGCCTTTGGAGCGCCGCTGGCGGTGCTATCCATTCCGAAGATTCATCTTGAAGTTCCTGTATTTGAAGGCACCGATGACGTGACGCTGGATCGCGGGGTAGGGCGGATTACAGGAACAGCGCGACCCGGCCAGGCGGGAAATCTCGGAATTGCGGGCCATCGGGATGGATTTTTTCGCGGGCTCAAGGATGTAACAACAGGGGATGAGATCAAGCTTGCTTTACCTGAAGGAGAAGCAACGTATGTCATCGATCAAATAACGGTAGTGACCCCGCAGGATGTTTCGGTTCTTCAACCCAGGCCCATCTCCTCGATCACTCTGGTGACTTGTTTTCCCTTCTATTTTGTGGGGAGTGCGCCGGAGCGATATATCGTTTCTGCGTCTTTACGAGCAGATGCACAACCAGCCGTAAGCCGAAGTGCGCGGCCAAACCCATAGGAGGAAACATGGCAAATGCATATTTGAACAGCGGACGGACGTCCATTTTCCGCGCAGCGTTGTGCACGTTGGCCTGCGCGGCGATATCAACAGGTGTCTGGGCACAGGACGTCAGTACTACGACGACAATGAAGGGACCGTCGACGTATGAGACAACGGTGAAGAGCGGCACGGTTATTTATGTGTCGGGCAATGAGCTTCTCGTGAGAATGCCCGACGGGACCGCGGAACACTTCGTTGTTTCCCCCAGTCAGACGTTTACGGTCGACGGTAAGCAGATGACAATAGCTGACCTGAAGCCAGGGACGCACCTGACGCAGACGATTACGACCAAAACCACTCCGAAGACGATTACCACGACACGCACGATTGAAGGAAAGGTCTGGCATGTCAATGCGCCAACTTACGTGATCCTGACACTGCCCGATGGGACGAACAAGGAGTACAACGTTCCGAAGGGGCAGATATTCAACATCAACGGCCAGAAAGATACGGTCTTTCAGTTGAAGAAGGGGATGAATGTGAGCGCGACGGTGGTGACGGAAGAGCCCGTCATCGAGGCTTCGATGCACAGGTCCGTGACGGGAGTTGCGCCAAAGCCTCAAAGCGCAGGTTCCGGAGACGGTGGACGTGCTGCTGGTGGAGAGCGCGCAACAACCTGCTCAACCGACGCAGACCGCAGCGGCTGAACCTGCTCCAACGGCCCTGCCTAAGACTGGAAGCGAGTGGCCGCTGGTTGGGCTGCTTGGGCTTGGCAGCTTGTGTGCGGGGATGTTGACGCGGCGTTTGCGGTTGGGTTGGAAGTAAGCACATCTAGCACTATCAACAGCCAAAGAAGGAGGCCGCCATTGCTGGCGGCCTTTCTTCGGATCGGAAGCGGTGATTTCGGAGTTGAGCCTGAAGAAGCTCGCGTTGAAGGAGATCTTCTTCCGGGGCAGTTGTTCGCAACGACTCGGAATCGAGCTGGCAAAATTTGCAAGCTACGTTTTAAGCGGATCCTAATTCGCGCTCGCAACAACGGAGGCACTCGATTTTGTTCAGGAGGTCATTGATCTTTCTTTGCAAGCGCTCATTCTCTGCGGCGAGCGCAGCGATCGCGCCATCCATGGATAAAGAATAATCTCCGGTCGTTGCATCCCGAACGCAGGTTATCTCTCCGATGTTCGCGGCCTTTTCCATGAGCGAGTCGCCTCCTTGTTTCACGCAATCAGGCACTTGGGATTCGGGTACTTTGAACACTCTCTCACCTTGCTCTCAAGAACACATCCCCAGATGGAAGACTTTTGGGATAGCTGAGAACGCTTGCCGCTGAGTAACACTTTTGAGGTGGTCAAGATTGGAATTGCGGTCGAAGCGCGTGTTTGCGAGCGTAAAAAGGCCGCCATTGCTGGCGGCCTTTTGCTTACAGGGAAAGGATTAGTCGCCCGCGACGGTCTCTTCGGACTCGACCTTCGCT
>CAVZGJ010000025.1:0-110998 GCA_963774735.1 uncultured Acidobacteriaceae bacterium
CACGATCCCGTGCTTCACATCCATCAGCGACGCCTTCGCCCCCGAGCTCCTCAGCGCCAGCAGCTCAAAATCCACCTGCGATTCAGGAGCCAGCCGCAGCGTGGTGTTGTCCTCAAACTCCACCTCCGCAAACCCCTGCTGCGTCCGCAGCTTCTCGCCTTCGACGATCGGCATATTTGGCATCGTCTGTTCAAATCCCAGCCCAGTCTTCCGGTCAAGAGACAGTGATCCCTTCACCTCGCTCAGCCGCACAATCCGCACATGCGAGTCCCCGGGCTCTGCTCCATTGTCGGGATTAACCGCATCCTGCGCGCTCACCGTAGCATCCTTCGCAGGAGCCGAATCACCCACCGTCCCACTCTGAGCCACACCCGCCGAAACGCCAAACATCGATACCGCTAACGCCACAAGCATTCCGCATCCAGGCTTCATAAACGCCTCCAAAGACCTGCAACAACGACGAACTCTGGTGACGCAAAGTATACGCCTCCTCAACAACCCAATCCCGCCGCCAGTTGTCATTTTTCTGTCTCCCCCTACTTTCCGACCGGCTGGCGCATATATATTTGTGGACTTGGGCCCCGCTGGAATCTTTCAAAGGAGATTCGCGAACCATGCCGCTATTTGAACCCCGTCACTTTTTTCTAACAGTGGCAGTCCTTCTTCCCTCGGCAATTTATGCAGAAACCATCAACCACACCGTATCGGGAAAGACCGAAACCTGGAACATCTCCGAACCCGTCGTGACCCAGCCGACCTCGGAGTATCCGCAGATCAAATTCCTCCCCGGAGACTCCGTCCAATTGCAGGCGCAAGGCTGTGTGCAAACCGGCGGCCACGGCTCAACCTGGAAACGCTACGTCAATCCCAGCGGACCAAACTCCGACCGGTTATATTTCGGCACCGTCTGGATTCCCGGCGTCGTCGGGACCTCGGCCGCAGCGCAGGCGAAGTTCAGAGATGTCAACGGCCACACCTTCAGCATCCCCGCAAATGCCAATCCCGCACAGACTTATCTGCGCCTCGGGTACCTCGACGACGGGTACTCCGACAATGGTTACTACAGCCATGATGATGGAACGGAAGATCAGTGTAAAAACCAGCCAAACGCTCGGGTCGTCATCACCATCGTCCACGGAGCGGGAACCGGTGTCGTAAATCCGCCGCCTCCCACGCCATCGCCGTTTGATCTCTTGTCCGATAGTTACGACGACAATCTCATCCCCCTTAATCCCATGTGGGGCTATCAAAAGATCCACGAAGGATTACCGCCCAGCGCCGAGAAGTTATGCGCAAGGGTAATATCATCCGGACCGGGTTCAAACACGATTGAGTATTTTCCCGATCAGCCGCCCTGCACTACGCAGCCCACCTCCCGCGACGACAGCTGGCTATGCGGCCCCCACGGCAACTGGGGGCCGGCCACAGTCGTCGGCACTATCGTCTGGGAGTCGCATTCCACCGGAACCTTCAGCGGCGACGACGACTATAGCTGGTATCTCACTCCTCCCAACGGCAACGGCCTCACTGCCGCCCGAACCACGCTCGAACCCGAGTTCAATGCCTCAGAGACCATAAACAACTTCAACTCTCAGTGGTGGAATGACTTCCATCTGGCCGTCGATCAGGGCGGCACAGGGCCAAACACTCTCATCGATGGCAAGCTCGCCATTGTCAGCGGCCTCTTCAGCCTCGACTTCGAGCATGACATTCATGCCGAAGTTCATCCCGTCTTCGCCATGGCGCTGCGTGTCAAGGAAGACCCCAACGACGAAACCTGGGCAGTCTTCGTGCGCCGCTTTGGCAACGAAGGATTCTGCAGCTCGAACATCCACTACCTCGACTATCTTCCGGAAAACCAGTTCATCTTCCGCCTGCCCCTCGAGTGGGGGGCGGGCGCAACCCTCGCAAGCGAAGACCTGAACTTCAATCCCGACGCGAACGCTCCAGCCGTGACCTTCGTCCCCAACCAGGGCGTTCTGCTCACATTCAACATGTCCGAAAATCCTGCTGCTCGACAGCTCGTCAGCGGAGAAATACACCTGCACTGGAACAACGCCAACACCTCCGCGATCAAAAAGCTGCCCGTCAAGACGCCGGAGCCAGGGAAAGAGGCAGGCGCAGAAGTCACATACCAGCAACTCGAACAGAAACTGACCCCGCAACAAAAGGCGCAACTGGCGGCAAGCTTACCGCACCCGCCCGTCTCCATCCGGCTGCCCGTCAAGACAACGATGAGGCACACGACGCCAGTCGTCGGAACCCTGCCGGTACGCCCAGCGGGCACGCGGCACCCGTCCGTTTCCTCGGTGATCGACAACGCCAAAGTCCAACATGACAAGGCGCTGGCGCAAGCCTTTCGTAAGGTCGCTCCAACAGCGGTCCCGCCTCTCCGCACACCAACCTCAATTCCAAATGCAGCCGCCAGCAAACCCTGAGCCTCGGGAGGAGTCCGACCAAGATCACGGCCCGGCTTCTGTCGGGCCGTGAAAACCAAGAACAAAGCGCCCTGATCGCTCAGCAGAAGACTGGTGTATGCCCTAAGGCGAAGCGGCAAACAAACTGCCTCGTAGTTGCTTTGTCTTCGCCGCCGGCCGCCCAAAAATAATTCTCGAAAAACTGAAAAATCCACACCCCCAAAAACCCACCATCCAAAACACCACAACTCACCATCGAATCACCACAAACTCACCACAAATTACCATCACGAAACGCACAAAAATCCCCCAAAACCCCTGAAAAAATACCATCTAGCCACTCCAAACTTTTTTCCCCAGCCAACCCTCAAAAACTAGTCCAAACTTGAAAGACACATGACGAAGAAACACCCAAAAAAGAAACTACGCGTAGGCATCCTCTTCGGCGGCCGCTCCGGCGAGCACGAGGTCTCCCTCCTCTCCGCCAGCCTCCATCCTCAAAGCCATCGACCGCAAAAAATACGACGTCATCCCCATCGGCATCACCAAACAAGGCCAATGGCTCCCACCCGCCGAAGCCCAGCACCTCCTCGAAGGCAAACCCAGCTCCGAGCTCCAAAGCTAAAACCGCTCCAACTCAGCGCCAGCGCCGAACTCGTCCAGCAAACCAGCCCTCTCGCCGGCACGCTCGACGTAATCTTCCCCGTCCTCCACGGCACCTTCGGCGAAGACGGCACCATCCAGGGCCTCTTCGAACTCGCCGACATCGCCTACGTTGGCTCCGGAGTCCTCGGCTCCGCCGCCGGCATGGACAAGGACGCCATGAAGCAACTCTTCGCCGCCGCCGGCCTCCCCCAAACCCCGCACGTCACCCTCACTCCGCAGCGAGTGGCGCGCCGACCCCAAACGCTCGCACCAAACACATCGAAAAAGATCTCACCTACCCGCTCTTCGTAAAACCCGCAAATCTAGGCTCCTCCGTAGGCATCAGCAAAGTCCACAACCGCAGCCGAACTAGCCCCGGCCATGGACCTCGCCGCCAGCTTCGACCGCAAACTCATCATCGAGCAGGGCGTAGGCGGCCCCGGACGCCAAACCCCGCGAACTCGAAGTCGCCGTCCTCGGCAACGACACCCCCGAGGCCTCCGTAGTAGGCGAGATCGTCCCCGGCCGCGAGTTCTACGACTACAACGTCCAAGTACGCACTCCGCCAGCCAGCCTCACCCATCATCCCCGCCAACACTCACCGAAGCCGAGTCCAAACAAATCCGCAAGATGGCCATCGCCGCCTTCCGCGCCTGCGACTGCGCCGGCCTCGCCCGCGTCGACTTCCTCATGGAACCCGCCACCACGATCCAAAGAAAGCGAAGCGCAAACCAGCCCGCATCTATCTCAACGAAATCAACACCATGCCCGGCTTCACCAGCATCAGCATGTACCCCAAACTCTGGGCAGGCCACCGGCATCCCCTACAAACAACTCATCGACCGCCTCATCACCCTCGCCATCGAACGCCACCGCGAAAAGCAACAGACCACCTTCACCCGCGTCTAACCAACAAGCCCGCACAACAAGTTCTACCTGCATCAACCAGAGGGAAGTGCCGACATCGAAACCATCGGCAAACCCGTCGCCTCACCCGCACGCAGCCCCCGCTACGCCGCAGCCTCCATCGCGCTGCACCTGCTCCTCCTCGTCGTCCTCATCCACCAGCGAGCCTCCTGGATCGCCCCCATCCGTCTTCCCGGCAACGAACACGGCACCAACCTCATGCGTCATCTATCTCCCCGGCCGAGCCCCCATTCAAGCCGCCACCCCCAACCCGAAAGCCCTGCCCCAACAAGCCCAACCAACACCCCGCTCCACACTCCACCAGTCCACAAGCAAAAAACTACCACCGCCTCCCCCAACACCAACTCCCCCGTCCTCACCCGACCCCAACTCCACCACCGGAGCAGACTCCCTCGGCTCCGGAAACATCGACATCGCCCTGGCCAGCTACTTCCCCTCACCCAAACCTGATCTCTCCACCCTCCCCCATGGCACCAAAGGCGACGTCATCCTCGACGTCGTCATCGACACCACAGGAAAAATCGCCGACATCAAAATGACCAGCGGCCTCGGCCACGGCATCGACGAAACCGTCATCGCCACCGTCCAGCAATGGACCTTCCACCCCGCCACCCGCGACGGCCAACCCATAGCCAGCGAACAGGAACTCCACTTCCACTACGAAAAATCCTGAGCAGGCCGCTCTAAATCACCCGGCTATGCTTGTACCCCTCAGCCGTCAGCGCCGCCAGCAACTCCTCCACCTGCTCCCGCCCGCGCGTCTCCATCGTAATGTCGATCACCGTATCGCCCAGATTCACGCCGTAGTAAGCCCGATTGTGCAGCGTATCCACAATATTCGCCCGATGATTCGCAATCAGCCGCGTCAGGTCCGCCAGCGCGCCCGGCTTATCCAGCAGATGAATCCGCAGCCGAATCAACCGCCCATCCTGCACCAGACCGCGCTCAATAATCCGCTCAGCAGCGTCACATCGATATTGCCGCCGCACACCATCACCGCCGTCTCGCGCGCCGTTCAAGCGAAGTCTTCTTCTGCAGCAACGCCGCCAGCGCCGCCGCACCCGCACCCTCGGCCAGCGTCTTCTCCCGCTCCAGCAGCACCAGAATCGCCGAGGCAATCTCATCCTCATCGACAGTCACAATCTCGTCGACATACCGCTCCACCATCGGCAACGTCACATCGCCCGCGCGCCGCACCGCAATACCATCGGCAATCGTCGTCGCCGGATCCACCGTCACCGGATGATGCATCTCCACCGCCGCCACCATCGAAGGCAGCCGCGACGTCTGCACTCCAATCACCCGCACTCCAGGTCGCGACTCCTTGATCGCGCAAGCAATTCCGCCAATCAGCCCGCCGCCGCCGATCGGCACCACCACCGCCTCGAGCCCCGGAACCTGCTCCAGCAACTCCAGCCCAATCGTCCCCTGCCCCGCCATCACCGCCGCATCATCGAACGGATGGATGAACGTCATCCCCTCCGCCGCGCACAGCCGCAGTAGCCTCTTCGCAAGCCTCGTCGTAGTTGGCGCCGATACAGCACCACCTCAGCGCCAAACCCGCGCGTCGCCGTCACCTTCACCAGCGGAGTCGCCAGCGGCATCACAATCAGCGACCGAATCCCGCGCTTCGTCGCGTGATACGCCACACCCTGCGCATGATTTCCCGCGCTCGCCGCCACCACACCCCGCGCCGCCTGCTCCGGAGTCAGCATTGCAATCCGGTTCAGCGCCCCGCGCTCCTTGAAGATGCCCGTCATCTGCAGGTTCTCAAGCTTCAGATAAACCTGCTGCCCCGTCAGCCCGGACAGCATCTGCGAGTGCGGACAAGGCGAATAATAGATCGCCCCATGCACCCGCTCCCGCGCCGCCACCACATCGGCCAGGCCGATACACAGGACGATTCGTCGAATCACTCACAGCCGCTGTTCCTTGCCCAAATCCTCTCACCGCCGTTGCCGAAACTTATTCGCCAGCGCAAACTCATCCCGCAACTCCGGAGTCCGCAGATTCTCCCGCACATGCTGCAACCTCTGCTCCAGCGCCAGCAGCGTATCCGCAATCGGCTCCGTGTTCGTCATCGCCACATCGCGCCACATGCTGTACGGACTCGCTCCCAGCCGCGTCGTCTCCCTCAACGCCCGTCCGCCAATCGCCGCAATCTCCGGCGCATCGCCAAACCTCTCCTCCAGCAGCGCCGCCAGCGCCGTCGAAAGCATCTGCGGCAGATGACTCACCCACGCGCACAGCTCATCATGCCGCGCCGCATCCATATCCAGCGTCCGCGACCCAAAGCACCCCACCCAGCCTCGCCACTCCTTCTCCATCGCCGTCATCTCTTCCCGCATCGGCGTAAACAGCCACATCGCTCCATCGAACAGCTTCGCCTCCGCCAGCATCGCTCCGCCCGATCTCCTTGCCCGCCATCGGATGCCCCGGCAAAAAACTCGCCGTCGCTTTCCCCGAATACAACTGCTGCGCCAGCTCCACGATCTCCAGCTTCGTGCTCCCCACATCCGTCACCAGCTGCCCCGCGTTCAGTAACGGAGCCAGCAGCCGCATCCAGTCCTTGATCGCAAGCACCGGCACCGCCAGCACAATCACATTCGCCCACCGCGCCAGTTCCAGAGCGTCTTCGCGGTTCGAGGCCTTCGCCATCGATCGCGCCCATCTGCAATGCCGCCGCCATCTCCAGCAGGCTCGAGTCCCACCCATCGATGCGGCCCGCAAACCCCGCCGCACGCAGCGCAAGCCCCGTCGAAGCGCCAATCAACCCCGTCCCGATGATGAATACCCGCTCCATCATGCGTCCCTGCCTACGCCACGTCCTGCCCACCACAGGCGCCAGCAGCCGCAGCTGCGCCATCAGCTTCTCCAACTGATCCGGATACAAACTCTGCGCTCCATCGCTCATCGCCTTATCCGGATTCGGATGCATCTCCATCAACAATCCATCCGCGCCCGCAGCCACACTCGCCAGCGCCATCGGCGGCACCAGATCGCGTATCCCCACACCATGCGAAGGATCGCCCAGCACCGGCAGATGCGTCAGCTTCTTCAACACCGGAATCGCCGAAATATCCATCGTGTTCCGCGTGTACGTCTCAAACGTCCGCACGCCACGCTCACACAGCATCAGGTTGTAGTTGCCACCCGAAAGAATGTACTCCGCGCTCAGCAGCACCTCTTCAATCGTCGCCGCAATCCCGCGCTTCATCAGCACCGGCTTCCGCACATGTCCCAGCTCGCGCAGCAGGTTGAAGTTCTGCATATTCCGCGCACCCACCTGGAAGCAGTCGATATAAGGCAGCATCAGCTCAATCTGCGAGATCTCCATCACCTCCGTGATCACCAGCAGACCCGTCTCGTCCGCGACCTCGCGCAGCAGCTTCAGCCCATCCAGCCCCATCCCCTGAAAGCTGTACGGCGAGCTCCGCGGCTTGAACGCCCCGCCCCGCAGAAACTTTCCACCGGCTGCCGCAACCTGCTTCGCGCTCAGTCAGAATCTGCTCCCGCGACTCCACCGAGCACGGCCCTGCCATCACCACAATCTCGTTCCCGCCCACCACGACGCCGTTCGGAAACTTAACCGTCGTTCCCTCAGGCCGGAAGCTCCTCCCCGCCAGCTTGTACGGCGAAGAGATCCGGTACGCGTCATACACGCCCGGCAGCACCTTGAACTCCGCCACCTCAAAGTGCTCCGGCGTCCCGACGCCCGCCAGAATCGTCTGTGCCGCGCCTGTCGTGCGGTGAACATTGAAGCCAAGCTCCACCATCCGCTCGATCACCTGTTGAATATTTTCTTCCGTCGCCTGGCCATGCATCGCAACGATCATCTGTCGTTTCCCATCTCTCTCTTATAAGTAACTAAAACCGTTACAAAATCACAAAGTTGCAGCCGCTACAACATCCCGCCGCTGCAGAGTCCGCATCACGTCGATAATCCGTTCATACACATGCAGCAACTCCGCATCGGCCAGTGGCCCCGGATTTGCCGCACGCACATGGTCGAAGACCTCCTGCTCCCGCTTCGGCTCATACACCGGAAGGTCGGACGTCCGCTTAATCTCGCCGATCGCCCGCGCAGCCTCCGCCCGCTGGCTGATGAGGCGAACAATCTGCAACATCCAGCTCATCGATCTTCTTTCTCCAGTCGGAGATATCCATCCATTCGCCTCACTACGCAGCCACCCGCCATACTGTGCAACTCGCTGCTGCGAAAATTGTTGATTCCTCAAATGATAAACGTCTGTCTCTTCCTCAGCTCCGCATCTCACGCCCGCAACCCCGCAATAAACCGTCCAACCGCATCCGCAGCTTCTTCCTGCGGAGTCTTCTCAATCAACGCCACCAGCGCACTCCCAATCACCGCCGCATCCGCAAACTCGCCCACAGCCTTCACATGCTCCGCATTCGAAATCCCAAACCCCACCGCAATCGGCAGCTTCGTAAACTTCCGCAACCGCGCCACCAACTCCGAAGCATCTCCCGCAACCGTCTGCTGCGTCCCCGTAATCCCCACCCGCGAGATCGCATACACAAACCCCTGCGACACCTCCGCAATCGCCTTCAACCGCGCATCCGGACTAGTCGGCGCAGCCAGAAACACCGGAGCCAGCCCATGCTCCCGCATCGCCTCCAGATACTCCCCCGCCTCCTCCACAATCATGTCCGTCAGCAGCACACCATCCGCACCCGCCTCCGCAGCCTTCGCACAAAACGTCTTCATCCCCATCCGCACCACAGGATTCAGATAAGAAAACAACACCAGCCCCGCAGTCGGCCGAGCCTTCCGCAACTCCGCCGCCAGCCCCAGCACCTGCGTCAGCGTAGTCCCCCGCGCCACCGCCCGCTCACTAGCCCGCTGAATCACCGGCCCATCCGCCAGCGGATCGCTGAACGGCACCCCCAACTCAATCACATCCGCGCCATTATCAATCGCCGCCAGCGCAATCTCCCGCGTCGTCGCCAGGTCCGGATCACCCGCCGTCAAATAAGCAACAATCCCCGGCTTCTTCCTAAACTCAATCGCCACAAATCCTCCAAATCAAATCAGTCGCTCTTGTCTTCATCCGCATGTCTCCGCGAAATCCGCGGTCGCTCGTCATGCACCCTTCAAATCCAACTCCTTCGCCAGAATCCCCATATCCTTATCCCCACGCCCCGACAGATTCACCATCAACACCGCCTCCTTCGTCATCGTCGGAGCCAGCCGAATCGCCTCCGCCACCGCATGCGCACTCTCCAGCGCCGGCACAATCCCCTCCGTCCGCGACAGCGTCACCGTAGCCTTCAGCGCCGCATCATCCGAGCACGAAACATACGTCGCCCGCCCCGAATCATGCAGCATCGCATGCTCCGGCCCCACACTCGCATAGTCCAGCCCCGCGCTCACCGAGTGCGTCAAGCTCACCTGCCCCGCCTCATCCTGCAGCACATACTGAATAAGTCCCCTGCAACACTCCCGGAACACCGCCGCCGATCTTCTGAAACCGCGCCGCATGCTCCCCCAGCGCCGGTCCCGCGCCCACCCGCCTCCACGCCAATCAACTCGACATTCTTATCCGGCAAGAAACTCATAGAACGCCCCAATCGCATTCGACCCGCCGCCCACACAAGCCATCATCGCCGTCGGCAGCCGCCCCTCCTGCTCCAGCATCTGCGCCTTCGCCTCACGGCTGATCACGCGATGAAAATCCCGCACCATCGTCGGATAAGGATGCGCCCCCAGCGCACTCCCCAGAATGTAGTACGTCGTCCGCACATTCGTCACCCAATCCCGCATCGCCTCATTGATCGCGTCCTTCAACGTAGCCGACCCACCCGAAACCCCACGCACCTCCGCCCCCAGCAGCCGCATGCGGTACACATTCAACTCCTGCCGCCGCATGTCCTCCTCGCCCATATAGATCACGCACTCCATCCCCAACAGCGCACACACCGTAGCCGTCGCCACGCCATGCTGCCCCGCGCCCGTCTCCGCGATAATCCTGCTGCTTCCCCATCCGCCGCGCCAGCAGCCCCTGCCCCAGCGCATTGTTGATCTTGTGCGCCCCCGTATGCAGCAGGTCCTCACGCTTCAGATAAATCTTCGCCCCGCCGCACTGCTCCGTCAGCCGCTTCGCAAAATACAGCGGAGTAGGCCGCCCGCAATAATTCTTCAGCAGATCATCTCAGCTCCGCCTGAAACGCCGCGTCCTCCTTCGCCTCCGCATAAGCGCCTCCAGCTCCTCCAGCGCCGCCATCAGCGTCTCCGGAACATACCGCCCGCCATAAACCCCAAACCGCCCCGCCGCCGACTTCACCGGTCCCGCCGGACTCACCATCGCCGCCGTCGTACTCATCGCCGCTCTCCTAGTCTCCAGGCACTAGTCCCTGTCCCAGCACAAAACAAAAACCGCAACCCAGTCAGGTCGCGGCTCGTGTGGATGTCGATTTCAACTGAATGTTTCAGCTATCTCTCAGATGAACCTACTCCGCCGATGCCGCTACCGTGCGCCAGTAGCGGTAAATAAAGCTAATTCGGCTGGAGTAAGAAATCATCTTGCCTTCCAAGATACATCTCCCCGCCCCACCAGGCAAGCAACGTCAGCTAAAGTGGAGTGGTCGTCCGTATCCGAAAGGTCTTCACCACAGATGAAACGACTCACCCGCCGCCGCTTTCTCGGGACCACCTCCGCCGCCCTCGGCACATCTCTCCCTCCCCACTCGCCTCGCCAAAGCCCTCAATCCGCCGGCCCCACCCAGCGACCTCACACTCTGGTACGAAAAACCCGCCGCCCAATGGATCGACGCGCTTCCCATCGGCAACGGCCGTCTCGGCGCCATGGTCTATCGGCGGCGGCGAAGACGGCGCCCCCCACAAAGAGCTCCTCCAGTTCAACGAAGACACCCTATGGTCCGGTCAGCCTCGCGACGGCAACAACTCCGAAGCCCCAAAATATCTCCCGCAGCGTCCGCGCCGCCGTCCTCGAGCAGCAGAACTACCACCTCGCCGACCAGCTCTGTCACAAGATGCAGGGCCTCTTCGCCGAATCCTACCAACCCCTCGGCAACCTCCGCCTCGAACTCACCCACCCCACCCCACCGCAAAACTATCGCCGCCAGCTAGACCTCGACACCGCCATCGCCACCACCACCTACGAGGTCGCCGGCGTCCAGATTCCATCGCGAAGCCTTCGTCTCCGCTCCCGACCAGGTCCATCGTTCTCCGCGTCACCGCCAGCAAGCCCCATCAACTCAACGCCACTCTCACCCTCGACAGCCCGCTCCAGAAATCCGTCACACCCTACCCAACAATCGCCTCCAACTCACCGGCAAAGCCGCAGCCCACATCGCCGGAGCAGGCCATCCTAACAGCGAACAACCCGTCACCCTCTCCGACGCACCCGGCGAAGGCATGTACTTCGCCTCCATCCTCCAGCTCAACACCGAAGGCGGCACCGCCACAGCAAACTCCACCACCCTCACCATCGCCAACGCAACCTCCTTCACCATCCTCATCACCGCCGCCACCGGCTACCGCGGCTTCCAAACACAAACCCGACACACCCCTCGAACAAGTCATCGCCAACGCGAAACACCAACTGGACATCGCAGCCAACAAACCCTTCAACACGCTCCGCACCGAGCACATCGCCGACCATCAGCGTCTCTTCCGCCGCGTCTCCCTCAATCTCGGCACAGCCAACACCAGCGAAACCAACCGACCAGCGCCTCAAAGACTTCGCCGCCTCCCCCGATCCATCCCTCCTCGCGCTCTACTTCCAATACGGCCGCTATCTCCTCATCAGCAGCTCGCGCCCCGGCTCGCAACCCGCCAACCTCCAGGGCATCTGGAACTACCAGGTCACGCCGCCATGGAGTTCCAACTGGACCGCCAACATCAACATCCAGATGAACTACTGGCCCGCCGAGACCACGCAACCTCACCGAATGCACCGGCCCCCTCTTCGACCTCATCGAAGGCCTGAGCCAAACCGGCGCCGTCACCGCGAAAGAAAACTACGGCCTCCCCGGCTGGTGCTCCCACCACAACATCGACATCTGGCGAGCCTCCAACCCCGTCGGCGAAGGCGTAGGCTCGCCCACCTGGGCCAACTGGTGCATGAGCGGCGCCTGGCTCTGCGCCCACCTCTACGACCACTACCTCTTCACCCGCGACCGCGACTTTCTCCGCACCCGCGCCTACCCCCTCATGAAAGGCTCAGCCGAGTTCCTCCTCGCCTGGCTCATCGAAGACGGCAAAGGCCACCTCACCACCTGCCCCTCCGAGTCCACCGAGAACAACTTCCTCGCTCCCGACGGAAAACCCGCCTTCACCAGCGCCGGCTGCACCATGGACATGGCCCTCATCCGCGAGCTCTTCGCCAACTGCATCGCCGCCTCAAAAGAACTCAACATCGACGCCGACTTCGCCGCAAAGCTCGACGCCGCCATCCCGCGCCTCATCCCCTATCAAATCGGCAAGTACGGCCAGCTTCAGGAGTGGTCCATCGACTTCGAAGAAGCCACCCCCGGCCAGCGCCACATGTCCCACCTGTACCCCCTCTACCCCGGCAACCAAATCACTCCACGCAAGACTCCCGAGCTGGCCCAAGCCGCACGCGTCTCCCTCGAGCGCCGCCTCGCCAACGGAGGAGCCTACACCGGTTGGAGCCGCGCCTGGGCCATCGCCTTCTGGACCCGCCTCCTCGACGGCGACAAAGCCTGGGAGTCCCTCTCCATGCTCATGCAGCACAGCACCAACATCAATCTCTTCGACACCCACCCCTCCGGCAAAACCTCCATCTTCCAAATCGACGGAAACTTCGGCACTACCGCCGCCATCGCCGAACTCCTCCTTCAAAGCCACGAAGGCTCCATCGACCTCCTGCCCGCACTCCCCACCGCATGGCCCGAAGGCAGCGTCAAAGGCCTACGCGCGCGAGGCAACCTCGAGATCGATCTCGACTGGTCACAAAACAAACTCACCACCTGCACCATTCGCCCTAACATCACAGGCGAACAAACTCTCCGCGCCCCCAAAGGCCAAACCATCGCCGCCATCAAGTCCGGCACGCAATCCATCCCCGTCGCCACCCAATCCGACGGAACTCACCGCACTCAACTCGAAGCCGGCCGCACCTACCGCCTGACCTTCTCCTGACCGCTATTTCTACCGTCCGGCGTTACCCAATCTCCAGCGACCGCACGCTAGACATCGTCATGGCCAACTCGCTCTCTTCCTCTTCCACCGTCTCCTCGATCAGCTCAACCGGCGTCGCCATTCTCTTCAGCGACAGAGACCCATCACCACCAGCACAACCACCTCCGGCTCAATCGGCTCGCGATAATCCGGCGTCGCATGCGTCACGTAGTAGGTAATCGGAAAGAGCGCAATCAAAAGAAGGTAAGGCAGAACCCCCACCTGGTCCCGCCGCCAGAAACTCCACCCTCCCAGCAGCATCAGCACAGTGATGCCCGTACAGAAAAACACATCCGGAATCTCCAGCGGCTCGCGGCTCAGGTAAGCCGGGTTGAAGCTCCAGAAGCCTGTCCAGAAACTGAACGCGCGCCGCACCGACAGACCCGCAAAGAACACAGGATTATGTTCGATGAAGTTCATTGCCAGCGTCTTCTTCTCCGCAAGATAGCCCGTCTCGCCTAACTCCTCGTACCGCCGCATCTCCACTGGGTTGCTCGCAGGGTGAGCCCACACCGCATTCGACTCAAACGTGTCGCCATTATTTCCCGCCCAACACTCCAGCCAGAAGTTGTCCCGCACCGGCCCAACAACGTGCATCGCACGGTAGTTGTGGATCGTCCACGGCACCAGCATCGCGATCAGGCCAACCGTGGCCACAGCACACCGCGCCACCCACCGGGTATCGCGCCGTCGCATCTCCAGCACCGCAAGCAAAAGAAACACAGGAAACATCGTCAGCACCGAAGGATTCGCCAGTGCCGTAGCGCCATACGCCACCCCAAAGCCAAGCCACGCCAGCAGCCGCGTCTGCCGGTGCAAGCGTTGCGCGAAGTAGAAGCACGCCGTGAACAGCAGGCCCGTCAGCGCATAGTCCCACACGCGTGCGGCCGAAAAATAGATCGAGTAAGGGTAAATCGCCCAACCCCACCCGGCCATCACCGCTGCCTTCTCCCCCACCGCATACCGCGCGCTGAAATAAAGCGGAATGCAGGTCAGCGCGGAAAACAGGCTGTTGATCGACAGAATCGTAAAAGCTGCCTTAGCCGTATACAGCCCGAACAGGTGAAACACGCTCGCTAGCAGGTATGGAAACAGCGGAGGAACCATCGCCGTCGCCCCCGTCGAAGGGAAGAACGGTGAGCTGAACCCATGCCCCAAAAAGATCGACCGGGCCACCCACCCCATCTCCCAGCCAAACTCCGCATGGTCGATCGAAGGCGCAGCCTGCGCGCGAAAGCCATACGCAACAACTGCCAGCCGCACCATCAGGGCAGCCAGCACCATCCATGCAACCTGATATCTGTCCCACGCTCTGCGGAATGGATCCGCGCTGTTTCGTTCAAGATGGCCTAATCTCCATCTTCTTCAGACTTCGCACAATCCATGCCGTCATCTTATGGCTAACCCATTCCAGTAAAACTAGTTTCTTTCTTTCGGACTCTCGACCAACGCAGTCGTAGGCTCGATCGGACCCATACTCTAAGACGCTAAAAAAATGGAGTTGTTGCATTTGTCGTCTTAGATCTTCTGCACCCGCTGCACGTCCCGCACACCCGGAACCTTCCGGAGATTCTGCACCAGCTTATTCAGGTGCCGTAAATCCACCGTCTCCACCACGAAGTCCACCACCATCGTCCCTTCCGCCGTCGGCTTCGTCTCCACGCTGCGAATGTTCGTCCCATCGTCCGCGATGATCGCCGTAAACTCCTTCAGCAACCCTGGCCTGTCATCGCAAATCACCGTCAGCTTCACCGGATACGTCTGCTGTTTCACATTCCCCGGCTCATCCGGCAGCGGAGCCCACTCCACCTGAATCCTTCTATCCGACTCATACAGCAAATTCTGCACATTCGGACAGCTCCGCGCATGCACTGCCACACCCTTCCCGCGCGTCACATACCCCACAATCTCTTCCCCGCGGATCGGATTACAACAGCGCGCCCGGTATACCAGCAGATCGTCTTGTCCCTCTACCTGCAGTGACTCCGAGCCTCTCCCAAAGAAGACCCGCTTCACCGCATCCGACATCTGCCCCACCGTATTGCCGACCCCACCCTCCGGCTGCGCCGCCTCCGCGCTCATCGTCGAACCCGGCTCCAGCTTATTCAGCACCTGCCGCGCCGAATACTTCCCAAACCCCACTCCCGCCAGCAGCTCCGCCTGCGTCCCCAGCCCATACTCGCTGGCGACCTTGTCATAATCCTTCTCTTCAAATTTGTTCAGCGACAGCTTGTACTTCCGAGCCTCGCGATCCAGCAGCTTCCTGCCAATCTCAATCGCCCGCTCCCGCTGATGCTCATTCAGCCAGTGCTTGATCTTGTTCCGCGCCCGCGAGCTCTTCGTAAAACTCAACCAGTCCCTGCTCGGAGCATGCCCCGTCTGCGTCGTAATCTCAACAATGTCGCCATTGCGCAGCTTCGTTCGCAGCGGCACAATCCGCCCATTCACCTTCGCCCCAACCGTCGTATTGCCCACCTCGGTATGAATCGCATAAGCAAAATCGATCGGGCTCGCATCCTTCGGCAGCACCACCACCTTGCCCTTCGGTGTGAACGTGTACACCTCCTCCGGATACAGATCGATCTTCAGCGTCGACATGAACTCATTGGGATCGGTCATCTCCCGCTGCCATTCCATCAACTGCCGCACCCACGCCAGTCTCTGCTCATCCTTCGCGCTCACATTGTCCGAGGCCTTGTACTTCCAGTGCGCCGCAATCCCTTCCTCCGCGACGCGATGCATATCCTCCGTCCGGATCTGCACCTCAAACTGATGCCCACCCTCCGCAATCAGCGTCGTATGCAGCGACTGATAAAGATTCGGCCGCGGCATAGCAATAAAATCCTTGATCCGCCCCGGCACCGGCCGCCAGATCGAATGCAGCAGCCCCAGCAGCGCGTAACAATCCTGCACCGTATTGCAGATCACTCGTATCGCCAGCAGGTCGTACACCTGATCGACCGGAATCTTCTGGTCCTGTAGCTTCTGCTGAATCGAATAAAGCCGTTTGATCCGCGACTCTACCCGCCCCTGAATATTGAACTCCTTCAGCTTCGTCTCAAGCTGCTTCACAATCTTCTGCAGAAACTCCTCGCCCTTCCCGCGCAGAGCATCCACCTCATTCGACACCTGCTCATACGCATAAGGATCGGTGTAACGAAACGCCAGGTCCTCCAACTCACCGCGCAGCTTACCCATCCCCAGCCGGTGAGCCAGCGGAGCGTAAATATCCAGCGTCTCCCGTGCAATCTTCTGTTGCTTCTCCGGCTTCAGATGCTCCAGCGTCCGCATATTGTGCAGCCGGTCCGCCAGCTTGATGATCACCACCCGAACATCCGTCACCATCGCCAGCAGCATCTTGCGAATGTTCTCCGCCTGATGGTCCTCGCGATTCGCAAACTTGATCTTCTCCAGCTTCGTCACACCTTCAACGATGTGCGCCACCTGGTCCCCAAACCGCTTCGCAATCTCCGCCGACGTGACATCCGTATCCTCGACCGCATCATGCAGCAGCCCCGCCGCAATCGCCGTCGAGTCCATCTTCAACTCGGCCAGCACCTGCCCCACCTCGAGCGGATGAATTATGTAAGGCTCCCCGCTCGCTCGCTTTTGCCCCTCATGCTGCTGCAGACAAAAAGCCCACGCCTTCCGGATAATCTCCAGATCATCCCCCGGCCGGTTCTCATGCACAGTAGCCAGCAGCTTATTGAACTTCGCATCCACCGTATGAATATCTTCCGGCGAAATCCCCAGAAGATGACTGGCCGAAGACTCCGTCGCCTCCTGCGCCTCATCCACCCCGGCAATCACCATCTCTGCCAGGGAATTCTCTTCCGCCACACGAGCCCCTGCATCCGAAGTCAGCGCCGGAGCCGAGACAGGGAGAGCCGCTTCCAGCTCCATCCCAGACTCCAACTCATTCTGCGCTCGACTCTTCGGCTTTTTGTTCGGCTCAGGCTGCGGGCCAGCCTGCGAAGAGGCCGGATGAGCGATTGCCATAGGTCATTATAGGCCGAACTGCTGGTACTAAGCGTACGTTGAGTTCGACGGCCGCCTAAAAGCCATGACTCGTCCACCCATCCTTAAGGCTATGATCATGGCGGCGTGCAAGGATCTCGTGCAAGGATCTATGGAATGAACGTCTGGTATTCGCGTCCTGTTATCTTCGTCGAAAGTGTAGAGCGGTCCATCGCGTTCTACACAGAAAAGCTCGGTTTCACCGAATCATCCCGCTACGAGGAGGAAGGGAAGATCCTCGTTGCTCAGGTCGATCGCGAGGATTGCGAAATTCTCCTCAACTGCCAGCAGCCTGAAAAGACCGGGCGCAGCCGCATGTTTATCTCGATCGACATAGGGCCGCTGCAGGCGCTAAGGGCCGAATTCGAGGCAGCGGGGCGCGCCGATCAGGGATGGCTGGTGGGGCTACGACACGATGATTATCGAAGACCCCGACGGCAACGAACTGTTCTTCCCCTATCCGAAAGACGCGGAAGCAGCAATCAGCATCCGTCAGCGGAAACTAGAGCAGCCCCTATTCGCGCCGTCGCCTGTTATGCCTTCCCCGCCAACTGCCGCAGAACATACTGCAGAATCCCGCCATGCTGGTAGTACAGAATCTCCTGCGGCGTATCGATCCTCACCGTCGCACAAAACTCCGTAGTTTTACCAAGGTCCGACTCTGCAAACACCGTAATCGTCTTCCCGTCGGCAAACTTGCCATCGAGCATCGCCTTCAACTCCCCGCGCTCGCCGACCGCAAACACCTCTTCGCCCGACAAATGCAGTGACTCGACATTCTGCCCCGGCAAAAACTGCAGCGGCAGAATCCCCATCCCAACCAGGTTCGACCGGTGAATCCGCTCATAGCTCTCCGCAATCACAAACCGGATCCCCAGCAGCCGCGGCCCCTTCGCTGCCCAGTCACGCGAAGACCCCGACCCATACTCTTTGCCTGCCAGAATCGCCAGCGGGGTCCCACGCTTCGCATACTCCACGCTCGCGTCATAGATCGACATCGGCTTATCCTCCGGCAGCAGCCGAGTCACACCACCCTCAGTCCCCGGCGCCAGCTTGTTCCTCAGCCGCACATTCGCAAACGTCCCGCGCACCATCACCTCATGGTTGCCGCGCCGCGACCCATAGCTGTTGAAGTCCGAAGGCTTCACGCCATGGTCAGTCAGATATTTCCCCGCAGGCCCATTCAGCTTGATCGACCCAGCCGGCGAAATATGGTCCGTCGTCACCGAATCCCCAAGCACCGCCAGCACGCGAGCTCCATGAATCTCCTCGACCGGCGAAGGCGCAGCGCCCATCCCATCAAAGTAAGGAGCCTTCCGGATATAAGTCGAATCCTTCTCCCACCCATAGGTTTCCCCACTCGGGAACTTCAGACTCTGCCAGTTATTGTCCCCATCCGTCACCGTGCTGTACTGCTTGCGGAACATCTCCGAATCAATCGACGAATTCACCGCCGCCGCAACCTCTGCCTGCGAAGGCCAGATGTCTCGAAGAAACACCGGACCGCCGTTATTCCCCTTGCCCAGAGGCTCCGTCTCAAAGTCATGCGAAATATGTCCCGCCAGCGCATAAGCCACCACCAGCGGAGGACTCATCAGGTAATTCGCCCGAACCTCCGGCGAAATTCTGCCTTCAAAATTTCTGTTCCCCGAAAGCACCGACACCGCCACCAGCCCATGGTCTTCTATCGCCTTCGAGACATCCGTCGGCAGCGGCCCCGAGTTCCCAATACAAGTCGTGCATCCGTAACCGACGATCTGAAACCGCAAAGCATCCAGATAAGGCATCAGCCCGGCCTTCTCGTAATAGTCCGTCACCACCCGCGACCCAGGCGCCAGCGAAGTCTTCACCCACGGCGGCGTCTGTAATCCCTTCTCGACCGCCTTCTTCGCCAGCAAACCCGCAGCCATCATCACGTAAGGATTCGAAGTATTCGTGCAACTCGTAATCGCAGCAATCACAATCGACCCGTGATCCAGATACTTCTCCGGATCAACTCCAAACCGCTTCCGAATCGAAACATGCGGAGCCTCCAACGTGCCATTGTCCAGCGTAACCACCGGCACCACCGGAGCCTCCACCACAGGAGCCGCAACCCCCACGCTGCTGCTCAAATCGCCCGTTGCTGAAGCCGTCCCACCCTCGCCCTCCCACCGCACCAACTGCCGGACGCTGTTCTTATTTCCATCCGGCCCCAGCAGCGAAGGCAGCTGTTCCTTGAAGCTCGCGCCCGCTCGCGACAGCTTCACGCGATCTTGCGGCCGCTTCGGTCCCGCCACACTCGGCTCGACAGTAGCAAGATCCAGCGCAATCGTCGCCGAGTACACCGCCTCTTTCGACTCCACCGTATGGAACAGCCCCTGCTCGCGGTAGTAAGCCTCCACCAGAGCAATCTGATCCTCGCTCCGCCCCGTCAGCGCAAGATAGCGTAGCGTCTCCGCATCCACCGGAAAGATCCCGCAAGTCGCCCCATACTCCGGGGCCATATTCGCAATCGTCGCCCTATCCGCCAGCGGCAACTCGGCAACCCCCGGTCCATAGAACTCCACAAACTTGCCGACGACGCCAAGCTTGCGCAGCATCTCCGTCACCGTCAACACGAGATCAGTCGCCGTCGTCCCCTCCTTCAGCTTCCCCGTCAGCTTGAACCCGACCACCTGCGGCACCAGCATGCTCACAGGCTGCCCCAGCATCGCGGCCTCAGCTTCAATTCCACCCACACCCCAACCCAGCACACCCAACCCATTCACCATCGTCGTGTGCGAATCCGTCCCCACCAGCGTATCGGGATACGCATACAGCTTCCCACTCGCATCCGGCTTCGTTGTAAACACCACCCGCGCCAGAAACTCCAGATTTACCTGGTGACAGATCCCCATCCCCGGCGGCACCGCCGAAAAATTATCGAATGCCGTCTGTCCCCACTTCAAAAACGCATACCGCTCGCGATTCCGTTGAAACTCCAACGCCGCATTCAGGTCATACGCGCGCTTCATTCCAAACTCATCCACCTGCACTGAGTGGTCAATTACCAACTCCGCAGGCTGCAGCGGATTAATCTTCTCCGGATCGCCGCCCAGCATCTTCATCGCATCGCGCATCGCCGCCAGATCCACAATCGCCGGCACACCCGTGAAGTCCTGCATCAACACACGCGCCGGCATATAAGCAATCTCGCGCGATGGCTCTGCATTCGGATCCCAGCAAGCCAGAAACTGAATGTCATCCGCCGTCACCGTGCGCCCATCTTCATGACGCAGCAGATTCTCCAGCAAAATCCGCAGCGAAAACGGAAGCCGCGTCAGATCGACGCCCTGCTTCTCCAGCGCCTTCAAACGAAAGATCTCATACGTCGTCTTGCCCGAGGTAAGCGTGGACTTGCTCTTGAACGAATCGGGATGCGATTGGGTCGCCATGATGTGTCTTCTCCGAGCTGCGCTTTTCAGAAGCGCGAGGTAATGGGGCCGTCGTCAAAACTCCCGGCCGCAGAAAAAGCGGTCAGGGTCAAAAAGATCCAAATGGAGAGAAGGGAATTAGCGGCGCCCGCGGTCCGGACGGCCGTGGCGAAAGCGCTTCGTGTTAGAAGGAAGCCCTGCCATCACCTCAATTTTACCGCCAACCTCTTTCCGATTGCACAGCTCACATAAATTTTTGCCTCACCCACAAATCTTCGTTTTGCTCCACCAAGAATGCGTCATCTTTTTGCGCTGCCAAAGAGCGTCTTTTTGCTCCTTCAAGAGTGCGTCATCTCGACCGAAGCGACGGACAGTTTCATCGTCCGTCGCGTAGTGGAGAGACCCCCGTATTTTGTCTTTTTCCGTTGCTTGTACCTCGCACAACCCCGAAAAAGTGTCCTCCTGAGCGAAGCGGTTTGCGCACTTTGCGAACTGCGTAGTCGAAGTGCCCGTCCTGAGCTTGTCGAAGGAACCTGCATTTGTCGTTGTTGTCGTGCCTTGCCCTAAACCCCCACAAATCACCATTTACCCCGAACCTCCGTCCCCAGACCGAAAAACCGCATCTCACTCCATAACTGTGGGTTAATACAACCAGCAGGAACGAGGAGACACGAAAGCAATGCGAAACCCGGCCCCAAAATTCTTCCTAGGTCTTTCCCTCGGCGTCATGACGCTCTTCGCCGGAGCCACCGGCTGTCACGAGAACGCCGACGCCACCGCCGCTCCCAACGACTCCGGAGCCGACCCCGCCGACGCTAACATGGCCCCCGTCGACACCCAACCAGCCGTCGCTCCCGCCCCAACTCAGGTCGTCGCCTACCGCTCGCAGCCTCAGCCCCGGCAGATAGCCCAGTACGCACCCTCTCCTCAGCCCCCGCCGGACCAATACACACCCCCTCCTCCGCCACCCGATCAGAATCAGGCCTATCAGGACGCTCAGGCCTACGACCAACTCGACCAGGACGGCGAAGCCCCGCCAGTCGAATACGCTGACCAGCCCCCACCCCCGCTCCCCGTTTACGAGCAGCCAATAGCCCCCGCGCCAAACTACATCTGGACACCCGGCTACTGGTACTGGGGTCCCGCCGGCTACTACTGGATCCCCGGCGCATGGTGCGCCCCGCCTTACTACGGTGCCCTCTGGACCCCCGGCTACTGGGGTTGGTATCACAACCGTTGGGGATGGCGCCACGGCTACTGGGGCCTCCACATCGGCTTCTACGGAGGCATCAACTACGGCTTCGGCTACACCGGCTACGGCTATTACGGCGGCTATTGGAGCGGAAACAACTTCTACTACAACCGCTCCGTCAACCGTGTGAACGTCAACATCACTCACGTCTACAACCGCACCGTCGTCGTCAACAACACGACCCGCGTCGCCTATAACGGAGGCCGCGGCGGCATCAACGTCCGCCCGCAAGCCACCGAAATAGCAGCCTTCCGCGGCCCGCGCACGCCGCCCATGACGACTCAGATCGCCAACCAGCGCGAAGCCTCACAGAACCGCGCCCAGTTCTACAACGTCAACCACGGCCGACCCGCCATGGTAGCCGCCCCGCGTCCCATCGCGGCCCAACCCGGAATAGCCCGCCCCAACCCGGAAGTCCGTCCCGCAGAACCCAACACACGTCCTGGCGAATTCGTTCGCCCAGGCCAACCGGCAGTTCAACCCGGCCAGCCAGCCACGCGCCCCGGCGAAATCCCGCACCCAGGCCAACCGGCAGTTCAACCCGGCCAACGCCCCGGTCAACCCAACGAACGCCCGCAGATTCAACCAGTCCAGCCCGGTCAGCCAGCCACACACCCCGGCGAAATGAATCGTCCCGGCCAGCCCTCAGTCCGTCCGGCCGAACCCAACAACCGTCCGCAGGTGCAGCCGGCTCAACCGACGCGGCCCACCCCGCCCGAGACCCGTCCCGCACCACAACCGCGTCCCGAGCAACCCCAAACTCGTCCCACCCCCCAACCAACTCCCCAGCCTCGGCCCGAGCAGCCACAATCCAGACCCGCGCCGCAACCCCAATCGCAACCCCAACCACAACCTCAGCCGCGCCCGACTTCGCGTCCGGCCCCGCAGCCCCAGCCCCAATATCATGCTCAACCTCAGCCGGCCCCACAACCGCGCCCGGAGCAACCGCAATACCGGCCACGCCACAGCCACAACCCCAGCCAAGACCTGAGCCACAACCGCAGTACCGGCCGGCCCCTCAGCCACAATCCCAGCCCCAGCCAAGACCTGAGCCGCCTCCACAACCGCGCCCCGCACCCCAGCCTCAATCCCGCCCGGCGCCTCAAACCCAGCAACAGCACCCTCAAAATAACGAGGGAAAACCTCAAAGTAGCGACGGAAAACCTCACTAATCTGGAGCAACAAAACCGGGTGGCCCATCCTTCACAGTCTCATCGTGAAGGGTGGGTTTCTCTCACACTGCTGCCGCCTCCTACCCGACATCCATCTTTTCCGTAAATATCCCTTCAAACGCCGGCCAGTACGCCCAGATAAAAACAGCTCCAGCAGCGTGCAAAACAGCCCCATCCCAATCGCCTCGGGCTGCAGAGTGAGGTGAAACACCAGGATATTCACCAGAATCGGTCCGAGGATCACCAACGCCACCGGAACATACCGCCCCACCAGCAACAGCACTCCAGCGATCACATACAAAATGCCGTGGAAGATAAACCATCCATGCGAATACAGAAGCATGGCCAGCACTCCCGCATCTCCCGGCATCGGCTGCATCGGAATGAAGTGGAAGAAGTAATTCAGACCGAAGACCAGAAACACAAGCCCAAGCAAAATACGCGCAATCAAAACGGCGATCTTCATAGTCAACTCCTGAAATTCAGAGGAATCTTTAAAAGAAAGCGGGACCCGCGCCGCAACAGCGAATTCGATGCCCTCAAGTCTACGCCAACCAATCCCAACAGCTTGCGTCTCTCAAGGATGATTCGTTAGCGTCAAACCTATGCCCATTCAGGAAACCGCAGGCGTCCCTCTCTCTCTCCACAACAAAGTAGCCCTCATCACCGGAGGCTCCCGAGGCATCGGAGCCGCCACCGTCCGCCTCTTCCATCAGGCCGGAGCCAAAGTCGCCTTCAGCTACCAATCCTCCGCCGCCCGCGCCACCGAACTGGCCGCCGCCTGCGGCGGCCCCACCCAAGCCCTCCCCATCCAGCACGACCTCAACACCCTCGAAGACGGCCAAGCCCTCATCGCCGCCACAGTAAAAGCCTTTGGCCGCATCGACTGCCTCATCGTCAACCACGGCATCTGGCCCTCCCACGATCAGCCCATCAACACCATGCCCACCGAGCAATGGCGCAAGACCCTCGCCATCAATCTCGACAGCTCCTTCGGCCTCATCCAGGCCGCCACCGCCCAGATGCTCGCCCAACCCCAGCATGGCCCAACCCGAGGCCACATCGTTCTCATCAGCTCCACCGCCGGCCAGCGCGGCGAAGCCTTTCACGCCGACTATGCCGCCAGCAAAGGAGCCCTCATCAGCCTCACAAAAACCCTCGCCACCGAACTCATCCCCCAGGGAATCTATTGCAACTGCGTAGCACCCGGCTGGGTCGCCACCGAGATGTCTTCCGAGGTCCTCAAACACCCCGAAGCGTCTAAAGCCATCCTGTCCACCATCCCCCTCGGCCGCCCCGGACACGTCAACGAGATCGCCGGCCCGATATTATTTCTTTGCACCCCCCTCGCCGGCTTCATCTCCGGCGAAATCTTCAACGTCAACGGCGGCGCCGTCCTCGCCGGCTAATCAGGAAAAAAACGAAGGTCCTGAGAGGTCGTCGAATGAATGCAAGCCGTATCTTTGCGAATCGCCCATGAAACCCTCGTCCTCTCCTCTCTGCGCGATCAACCCCGAGTGCATATGCTCAGGCCCGCGACATCCCCAGCGCTCAGCCCACCCAACCCGCAGGCCACACCCGAGAAGCGCGGCCGCAAGCTCCTCGAGGAGATGCTCGAGGACCTAGGAGGCGACGCCTGGCTCAATCGTAAGAACGTACGCCAGTACGGACATATCGCCCACTTCTTCCGCGGCGCTCCCACCGGCATCGTCACCGACTTCACGAGTGTCCGCCAGTTCGCCCACGGAGATCGTCCCGACGCCCAGCGCATCGGCTTCATCACCGATAAGAGCATGATCCTCCCCGGAAAAAAAATCGACGTCGTCCAGATCTGGATTCACAACGACGGTCACGAGGTCACCTACAAAGGCAACATCCTCCTCCCTCACGATCAGGTCGACGACTACTATCGCCGCCAGGACCACTCCATCGAATCCATCTACCGCGTCTGGCTGAAAGACCCCGGCGTAATGGTCATCGATTCGGGCTCTACCATGGTCGAGCGCCGCCTCACCGAACGCGTCACCATCCTCAGCTCCAACAACGATGCCGTCACTCTCGACATCGACGCCCAGACCCACCTTCCCCGCCGCCGCACCTTCGAAACCCGCAACCCCAAGTTCAAAGACATCGACGAAGACGCCGAAGAGTACGATGACTACCACACCATCCAGGGCTTTCCCACCGCCTTCACCATCACCCGATACCACAACGGAGACATGGACAGCCAGATCTTCTTCTCAAAGATCGAGTACGACGTAGACCTCCCGCCCGGAACCTTCGATCCCAGCATCCTCCTCAATAAAAAAGATGAAAAGATAGTCAAATACCCTGAAGCTCATCCTGAACGTATCAAATCAGTGCCCATCAATTCAGCGAAGGAGCCAACCCAATGAAGCATGACAGCATCCTGGGAACCGTCGGCAACACTCCCATAGTCCGCATCAACCACCTCGCCCCCAAGGGCATCAATCTCTACGTCAAAATCGAAGCCTTCAACCCACTCGGCTCCGTCAAAGATCGTCTCGCCCTCGGAGTCATCGAAGACGCCGAACAGCGCGGCACTCTCAAGCCCGGCCAGACCGTAGTCGAAGCCACCAGCGGCAACACCGGCATCGGCCTCGCCATGGTCTGCGCCGCCAAAGGCTATCCCCTCGTCGTCACCATGGCCGAAACCTTCTCCATCGAGCGCCGCAAACTCATGCGCTTCCTCGGAGCAAAAGTCGTCATCACTCCCGGCCCTGCCCGCGGCACCGGCATGGTCAAAAAAGCCGAAGAGCTCGCCGAGAAAAACGGCTGGTTCCTCACCCGCCAGTTCACCAACGAGGCCAACGCCGACTTCCACTCCCGCACCACCGCGCAGGAGATCCTCCGCGACTTCGAAGGCCAGCCCCTCGACTACTGGGTCACCGGCTTCGGCACCGGAGGCACCCTCAAAGGCGTCTCCCGCGTCCTCGCCGAAAAACGCCCCGACACCAAAATCATCCTCTGCGAACCCGACGCCGCCCCCATGGTCTCGAGCGGCCTCCCGCAACCCAACAACCCCGACCACACCCCCTCCGCCAGCCATCCCTCCTGGACCCCGCACCCCCAGCAAGGCTGGAGTCCCGACTTCATCCCCAAGCTCGCCCAGGACGCCATCGACGCCCACCGCATCCACCAGATCCTCCGCATCACCAACCCCGAAGCCATGACCAACAGCCAGGCCCTCGCCAAAAAAGAAGGCATCTTCGTCGGCATCAGCTCCGGAGCCACCTTCGCCGGAGCCCTCAAGATCGCCGCCGAAGCCCCTCCCGGCTCCACCATACTCAGCCATGCTCCCCGACACCGGCGAACGCTACCTCACCACCCCGCTCTTCGCCGACATCCCCATCGACATGACCCCCGAAGAGCTAGCCCTCTCCCAATCCACCCCCAGCGCCCAACTACCTCCACCCACCGCATAGCCCCCTTCTGACCACTCCAAAACCGCGTCATCTCGACCGAAGCGACGGACAGTTTCATCGTCCGTCGCGCAGTGGAGAGACCCCCGCATTTTGCCTTTGCCGTTGCTTTTCTTCTGGATCCTCCAAAGCTTTAGCCTCGCCCACCAAAAAACGGGGGTCGAGCCACTTGGGGCCACACCCTCCTTCGCCAATCCGCGATCCACATAAAATCCTGCCATGACCGAGACCATCGCTCTCCTCACCCGCACCCCTGCGACTCTCAATGCCCTCCTCCGCGGCCTCCCCGACTCCTGGACCCGCCGCAACGAAGGAAACGACACATGGACTCCCTACGACATCATCGGCCATCTCGCGCAGGCCGAGCGCCACGACTGGATGCCCCGCGTCCGCCACATCCTCGCACACGGCGACTCCAGCCATTCCCGCCCTTCAATCGCTTCGCCCAAATGCAGGAACCGCAATCAAAATCCCTCGAGCAGCTCCTCGACGAATTCGCCTCACTGCGAAGCGAGAGCCTGGCCTCCCTGCAAACCCTCAATCTGCAGCCCGAGGATCTCGCTCGCCCAGGAAAGCATCCATCCTTCGGCGCAGTCACGCTCTCGCAACTCCTCGCCACATGGGCTATCCACGACCTCACCCATCTCCACCAGATCTCCCGCGTTATGGCCTACCAATATCGCGACGCCGTAGGTCCATGGAGCGTCTACCTCGGCGTACTCAAGTGCAACGGCCACAGCTCCTCCTAGCCACATAACACGTGGTTTACGAGCCGGACAAATCAACGCCCACCTTGAAAGAAATCTTTGCGTAATTTCTGCCATCCTCGTCCGTATACCCCACGTATGTTCGAATATGACATTGGCGGGTGGCGGACTTGAACAGCGACACGCAGCAAATCGCGCTCGGTCTGCGCCAACGAGATGTCACTCTCCTGCAGGCATTGGTCGAGCAATATCAGTATCGCCTCGTTCGCTATCTCATTTACCTGCTGGGCAGGCGCGACGGGGTCGACGATCTGGTGCAGGAAACGTGGCTGCGGGTTCTGGAGCGGGGCTCCTCCTACGACGGGCGCTCTCGCTTTGAGCCCTGGCTCTTCACCATCGCCCGCAATCTCGCCATCGATCACATGCGCAAGCGGCAAATCTTCAGCCTGGACTCGAACGACGACAAAGAGTGGGAGTCCGCGCCAACGTCACCAGCTTCCAATGCCCCGTCCCCGTTCGCGCTCGCCGCGCGCACTGAGGATGCCGAGCGGCTGGCCCACTCGCTGCAAACACTGGAATCCATCTATCGCGAAGCGCTCGTCCTTCGCTTTCAGGAGGATCTATCGCTACAGGAAATATCCGCCGTCGTGGGAGCGCCGGTCGCTACCGTCGCTTCAAGAATCTATCGCGGTCTCGCAACACTGCGGTCGCAATTGGAGGGAGCAAATCATGACATCTGACGATCACGAAGTTTCCAGCGCATGATTGACGAAACTCTGGCCGCGGGGCGCCGATCCCGGAGGAACAATCCCTCCGCGAGCACCTCCCGTCTTGCGCGCAATGCCAGGAGTATCTCGCTGCCGGCACCAGGGTCATCGCCGGCCTCGGCGGGTTTTCCTTCGAGGTGGACCCAGCGCCTCCAGGCGAAGGTCTTCGAATCGATCAAGTCAGCGGGCCCAGCAGGATCGAGACTGCGCCGTTCAACCGCCGCCGAATGGCATTGATCTGCGCCCTCGCCCTCGTTCTGACGGTCGCCGGGTCGTTCCTCGATCTGCAATTCGGTAGCCTGATCGCTTCACTCTTCGACATTCAGAGCATGCACGTGCGCCAGGGGCTGCTCGCCTTCTGGATCGTCCCCTCGATCTGTCTCTTACTGCTATTTCCGATGTTGCCCCTGTTGTCGCGGCAAGCGGAACGAAAGGGCTCTATGAACATTCAACGATTCTTGGTGTGGTTCCCAAGCCGGTTCGCACCAGCGCGTTCATCCTTGTCGTCTGCGGGACATTGATCGGGCTGACAGTCGGATTCCTTTGGCCATCCATCCAGCATCGGCAGCACTACGACACCGGTACGGCCATCCTCGCGGTAGTGGGTTGTCTCGCTGCCGGCATATTTCTCAGCTGCCTCATAGCAACCTGGCTGCTCTGCCTCGGGTACGTTTACGGAGACGCTAGGCAGCGCGCGAATGCAACCGGTTCTTTGGGTTCTGGTCGCTATGTTCGTTCCACATTTACTGGGGTTTCTTCTTTACTTCGTCATGCGTCAACCAATCCCTTCGACCTGCCCTCACTGCGGACAAACCATAGCCCTCTACCAGCGATTCTGCCCATGGTGCGGTAAACCGCAGACCCTACAAACCCCATCGGCCTCATCCGGCCCTCGAACTGCCATGAGCTAGAACTCGACCCAACGTAGAATTCCTCATGCCAAATCAGCCACCCCGGCCTGACGAACTCGACGCCCTCATCGCAGCTCCTCACCACCACACGCTCTTATTCGAAAACGAGTTTGTCCGGGTTCTCGACACCCTGGTCCCACCCCGGACAAACCGTCCCCCTCCACACCCATCGCTGGCCCAGCGCTCTCTACATCCTCAACTGGAGCGACTTCATCCGCCGAGACGCCCAAGGCGGAACCGTCATCGACAGCCGCACCATCCCAAAAGTCCCCGCCCACAGCGCCCTGTAGTCCCCATCGCTCCCTCCCCACACCCTCGAAAACATCGGCAACACAGAACTGCACGCCATTAGTGTCGAGCTAAAAAATAGTGTCGAGCTAAAAATGGCGTCGAGCTAAAAAATCTCCTCATCGTCCTGGCAAGCCGAATCGCAACCCCAAAATGCCTCTTCCTCACTACCGCGTTTATACTCATCCATGCCATGAGCAATCTGACAACCGACACCTCCCCTGAATCCGCGCAGGCCTCCCCCAGCCTACCCAAAACGATGGACATCCTCGAGATCATGTCCCTCCTCCCTCACCGCTACCCTTTCCTGCTCATCGATCGGTCATCGAGATGGAGCCCCGCCACCGCATCGTCGCCCTCAAAAACGTCACCATCAACGAGCCCCACTTCACCGGCCACTTCCCCGACTACCCCATCATGCCCGGCGTCCTCATGGTCGAAGCCATCGCACAGGCCGGCGGCGCGCTCCTCCTCACCGAAATCCCCGACCGCGAATCCAAGCTCATGGTCTTCACCGGCATCGAAAACGCCCGCTTCCGCCGCCCCGTCATCCCCGGCGACCAGCTCCGCATCGAAGTCACCGTCCTCAACTGGCGCACCCGCGCCGTCAAGATGCGCGGCATCATCACCGTCGACGGCAAAGTCGTCTGCGAGGCCACCGTCATGTGCCAGATCGTCCGACCGCGTCGCCCAAAAAAGCCGAAGCCACAGCGCCTCGAGACCGCCGAGTGAGCATCCACCCCACCGCCATCGTCGCCGCAGGCGCGCAGATCCCCGCCACCTGCACCATCGGCCCGTACTGCACCATCGGCCCCAACGTCACCCTCGGCGAAAACTGCGAACTCGTCTCCCACGTCATTCTCGACGGCCACCTCACTATGGGCCACAACAACCGCATCTTCCCTTCGCCTGCCTCGGCATCGCCCCGCAGGACCTCAAGTACGCAGGCGAACCCACCGCACTCATCATCGGCGACAACAACACCATCCGCGAGTACGTCACCATCTCCCGCGGAACAACAGGCGGAGGCGGCATCACCACGCTCGGCAGCGGCTGCCTCATCATGGCCTACATCCACATCGGCCACGACTCCCACATCGGCAACGGCTGCATCCTCGCCAACGCCGCCACCCTCGCCGGCCACGTCATCGTCGAGGACTACGCCACCGTCGGAGCCCTCTGTCCCGTCCACCAGTTCTGCCGCATCGGCAAATACTCCTACATCGGCGGAGGCACCACCATCACCCAGAACGTCCTCCCCTACTCCCTCACCTCCATCGAGCGCAACAACCACGCCTACGGCCTCAACAAAGTAGGCCTCGAGCGCCGAGGCTTCACCCCCGCCCAGCTCAAAGAGCTCCGCCCCGCCTACGAACTCCTGCAAGCCTCCAAACTCAACACCACCGAAGCCCTCGCCGCCATCCGCGAAAAAATCACCGCCGGCGAATCCGCCGAACACGTCACCTACCTCGCCGACTTCATCGCCAACAGCCCCCGCGGCATCATCAAATAACGACTCAACCGTTCTGATACACTCGTCTCGCGTCGAATCCTTCCAAGTCGGCAGCCAGCGCATCGTGCCTGCGTTTGCAAGTCGAAGAATCTCTGCGCCACAGGCCCCGTTCCACGCGGGCAGTTTTCGCTTCCCGTTATTCCCCCAGGAGAAAACTGCCGATGGTCAGAAAGTTCACGCTCACCCTTGCGTCCCTTCTGCTTGCTTCAACCACAGCCTGTCACTCCGGCCCCAACCCCGCCTCCACCGCCGACACCATCTACTTCGGCGGCGACATCGTCACCATCAACGACGCCCAGCCCGCCGCCGAAGCCATCGCCATCAAGGACGGAAAAATTCTTTCGGTAGGATCTCGTGCGGACCTTGAGAAAAATAACAAAGGCGCAACCACTCAGATGGTCGATTCGCCGGCAAAACCCTGACG
Organism: uncultured Acidobacteriaceae bacterium; assembly: GCA_963774735.1. GTDB lineage: Bacteria > Acidobacteriota > Terriglobia > Terriglobales > Acidobacteriaceae > Edaphobacter. The sequence goes on from CAVZGJ010000025.1 coordinate 31,066, forward strand.
TCGAGCTTCATCGATCCACACAGCCACTCCAGCGATTCGCTCTCATCGCTGATGCGCACGTATCCGCGCCGCCCGTAGGCCCAGCCAAAAATCCCGCGGAGATCGTCGCCGAACTCGAGAAATATGGCACTAGCAAAGAAGCCGGCGAACTCATCGTTGGCTTCGGTTACGACGAAAACCTCATGCCCAAAGGCCAACACCTCACTCGCGGCCAGCTCGACAAGGCCTTCCCCAACAATCCCGTCCTCATCGTTCACGTCTCGATGCACGGAGCAGTCCTGAACTCCGCAGCCTTCGAAAAGTTCGGCTACAAAGACGGCATGAAGACCCCCGAAGGCGGCATCATCGCGCGCAAACCCGGCACGCAAAACCTCGACGGCCTCGTCATGGAGACCGCCTATCTCCCCGTCGTCTCGAATATGCCCAACCCCACACCCGGCCAGATCCTCGAAAATGGCAAGGCCGGCCAGATGATCTATGCAAAGGCTGGCATCACGACCGCGCAGGAAGGAGCGACCCACGAGTCACAGCTCGAAGTCCTGCAAACCCTCGCCGACAAAAACATTCTCTTCATCGACATAGTCAGTTATCCCTTCATCCTTGATCTCGACAAAGTCTTAGCCAAAAATCCAGTCTCAACCTTCGGCACCTATCACAACAGGCTGAAACTCGGCGGCTGTAAAATCACCCTCGACGGATCTCCCCAGGGCAAGACTGCTCTCTTCACTACTCCCTATCTCACCGGGGGACCAACCGGCCAGAAGAACTGGCGCGGCGAGCCCACCTTCCCCCAGGAATTCGCCAACGCCAGCGTGAAGAAGTGCTATGACAACGGCCTCCAGATGCTCATGCACGCCAACGGCGACGGTGCCATCGACATGGCCATCAAAGCCCACGAATTCGCCGCAGCCGACAGCCCCGGTAAAGACCGCCGAACCGTCATCATCCACTCCCAGTTCGCCCGCAAAGACCAGCTCCAAAAGTACGTGCAGTACAAATTCATCCCATCGTTCTTCACCGAACACACCTTCCTCTTCGCCGACGCGCACCTCAAAAATCGCGGCAAGGAGCAGGCCTACTTCATGAGCCCCATGCGCACAGCAATCGACCTCGGCCTTCGCCCCACCAATCACACCGACTACGGCGTAGCGCCCATCGATCAGATGATGACCATCTGGACAGCCGTCAACCGCGTCTCGCGAACCGGAGAGGTCATCGGACCCGACCAGCGCATCACCCCGCTCGAAGCCCTCAAGGCCATCACCATTAACGCTGCCTATCAATACGGCGAGGAAAACTCCAAAGGCTCACTCGAACCCCACAAACTCGCAGACCTGGTCATCCTCGACAAAAACCCTCTAAAGGTCGACCCCATGACAATCAAAGACATCAAAGTCCTCGAAACCATAAAGGAAGGGAAAACGATCTACAAAGCAAACTAGGTTCTCCCAGCTTCTATCGAGCAAAAAGCGGAGCGCCGCCCGCATCGACGCAAGTTATACTTGCCCTCCATGAAACCCTTCCGCATCCTCTTCCCACTCCTCATCTGTCTCTCGATCCCTGCCCACCCGCAACAAAACGACGTCGCCAACAAACTCATCGGCGCCTGGCGGCTGGTTCGGTGGAGGGTATGTCGCCGGTCCGCCACATCCCCTACGACCACCCCACCGGCCTCATCGTCTACGATCGCTCCGGCTGGATGAGCGTCCAGATCGCCATCAAAGGCGACCGCAAACCCTTCGCGAAGGGATTAGGCGCCGGCACTCAGGAAGAGAAAGCCGACGCCTTCGACAGCTACTTCTCCTACTACGGCCCGTACACAATCGATCTAAAGCGCAAACCATCACCCACCACATCAAGGGTTATTCCTACCCAACCAACGCCGAAATCAACAACGTCCGCTGGTTCGAATTCCAGGGCAACGACCGCCTCATCCTTATTCCCTCCGAAGACGGCAAGGGAGGCACGATCGACCGAACGAGTGCGACATACAAACTAGTGTGGGAGCGAATCAAAAACTGATTATCCGCACCCAGGAAGCCGTCATTTCGACCGGCCGGCGACTCGAGCCGAGGGACGTCGAAAAGGAGTGGAGAAACCCGCTTCTCCACTCCGATCCATCCCACTCTCAATCCTTTACCCGCGTATATTTGTTGATCCAGTTCACCTCCCACGTCTTCCCACCATCCTGCGAAAAAGCCTGCTCCGACTGCGCCCGATCCGCATCAATGCTCCACATCGAAAACCGCACCAACACCGACCTCCCATCGATCAACTCATAGTCATAAAAATCCGCGCCCCCATTCTTGAACTCGCCCCACCCCCGGCACCGCCCAAACATCCCCACAGTCGGCGTCGCAAAATCAATATTCCACTCATGCGTCGTCGGATTGAACCATCGCAGCGCCATCAGTTCGAGATGCCCTGCTACCGGTCCATCCGCCTTATACTCCGCAAGATTCGCCTTGCCATCCCAAACCTTCTTCACCACCGACACCCCATCTAATTCCACCCACTCCTTCGATCCCGTCAGCGGATGCAGCAGCCGCGAAGAATGTGTCTTCCATGTCCCAAGATCGAAATCGAAAGCATGTTGGGCCTCATCACGCGCACCATCGCTCGCTTCAGCAGAAGCCCTCACCATCTTCGCCGCCGCAACCTCTTTCTCCCGCGTCAACTCCGCAATAAAGGCCGAAGCCCAGGTCTTCCCACCATCATTCGAGTACGCCTCCTCAAAACGATGCGAGTCCGGCGCAATATTCGACCACACCGCCCGAACCAGAATCGCCTTCCCATTGAAAGTGTCACTCGAATACAACTCCCCGCGACCATCATGAAACGCCCCAATCTCCGGCGAATTCAGCGCGGCCATCTTGCTGTCGATAAAAGACTGGCTCCATTGATGAGTCTGAGGGTTATACAAAAACAGCGTCAGCCCTTGCCAATGCCCATTCGGCCCGTCCGCTTCAATCTCCTCCAGCTGCGCTCGCCCATCGAACACCTTCCGCACCGTCACCGTACCATCCAGCACAACCGATTTATCCGAGCTCGACCAGGGATCCGGGATACGCCGAATATGCGTATGCCAAACCCCAATGTTGAAATCAAAATCGTGCGACCCATCCCGCAACGCCGCACCCGTCTGTGCTCCCGCATCCGCCATAGCTCCCGCGTACGCCACAAACGCCCAGCTCGTCGCAACCAACAAAACTGTCGCCAGTCGCACTAAGTTCATCGCGCCCCGCATCGTTGCGCCTTCACTCATCGGTGCTCCAAAAGAATCACTCATAGTCCATCTCCTCTCATTTCTGCCAGCAGTGTAGGCTTGTTTCCAGGCACTCCAACCCACTTATGGCACACGGATTTTCAAAGAAAAATCAAAGCTCCGCCGAGACCGCCTATCGCTTCGCCGACTTCGAACTCCACCCCGCCGACCGTCTCCTGAAAAAATCCGGCACTCCTGTCTCCCTCCAGCCCAAAGCCTTCGACGCGCTCCTCTGCCTCGTCCGCCGCGCCAAACATCTCGTCAGCAAGCAGGAACTCACGCACACTCTCTGGCCCAACATCCACGTCAGCGAAGCCAACCTCACCAACACCATCGTCAGCCTCCGCAAGATCGTCGGCCGCGACGCCATCGCCACCGCCTCCAAACACGGCTATCGCTTCGAGCTTCCCGTCGAAGGCGAACCCGGCGTCCCTGCACCACCTACGAAAAATTCCTACGCGCCAAAGAGCTCACCAACCAGCGCTCCGTAGATTCCATGCTCCTCGCCCGCGACCTCTACTGGACCTGCCTCGCCGAAGACCCCACCTTTGCCTCCGCCTGGGCCTGGCTAGGCCGTTGCTGCTGGTTCCTCGCCAAATTCAACACCCAGCCTGGCGCCAATCTGGACCTCGCCCAGGCAGCCTTCCACCGAGCCTTCGCCATCGACCCCGACCTCGCCAACGCCCACCAGTTCTATACTTTCGTAGAAGTCGACACTGGCCGCGCCGCCGAAGCCATGTCCCGCATCTTCGACCGCCTCAACCGCCATCCCGGCGAACCCGAGTCCTTCACCAGCCTCGTCCACGTCTTCCGTTTTCGCGGACTCCTCGAGCAATCCATCGAAGCCCACCGCCGCGCCACCCAACTCGACCCAGCTATCCACACCAGCGTCGCCCACACTCACTTCCTCGCCAGCGACTACCCCTCCGCTATCGAAACCTACAGCGGCCGCGCCGCCTACTATCTCGACGCCGCCGCCTGGGCCGCACTTGGCAATCGCAAACGTGCCATCACCCTCCTCCGCGATCGCCTCAACACAATCCCACTCTCCAATTTAATGACCGCCCTCATGAGTTCGCTCCTGGCCGTGCTCGAAAACAAAACCGAAGAAGCCGTCCACCTCATGGAAACCACCGACACCACCCGCGAGCCCGAGATCCTCGTTTACTTCGCCCGCCACTACGCCCGTCTCAAACTCGCAACCCCCGCGATCGAAGCACTCAAACAAGCCGCACAATCAGGCTTTGTCTGCGCCCCCCAAACCCTCACCGCCGACCCCTGGCTAAGGCCACTCCAAAAACACGCAGGATTCGTCACTCTGCTAGCCACCGCCGAAGATCTGGTCCACGAAGCCCAGGCCAGCCTCGAAGGTCACACTCCAACTCCGAAACCATCTCGCTGAACGAATGCACCACTTGGCGGTGTCGTCCGTCAGCGTAGCCGTGTCGTCACCTGCCGAAAAATTCCTCAAGCCCCTTTCTGCATCGCATTCCGCGCAGACCGCAGCGTAAACTCCAGTGACTCCCGCGGAACGCTCTCCACATAAGGCCTCAGCGCCCACCCCAGTCCTGCCGGAATCGCCCGGCTCAACGAAACCGACTCAATCTGCACATAGAGTCCGCCGTCCCGCTCCTCATAACTCCAATACGTATTCTGCCGCCACAAAAACCCATGCTCCTCGCTCGAACTCAGCGCCCGCTCCCTGTTCGTCCCCGGCGCATCAATCTCCGAGATCCGCACGCTCCGCGAAACGCTATACCCGTGCTGCGCATCGAGCCGCGCAAACGCAACGTCATACGCCGAATCCATCACCACCGTAATCACATGCTTCTGCTTCACGCGCATCTCGGCCTGCAGGCGGTCACCGCCGCGCGTAAGTACTCTGGCCTGCACCACCTCTGGCGAAAAATGCCGGGGATACGCGTCAAAGTCCCGCAGCAGCCGCTCAAAATCCGCAGCCTTGCCTCCCGGCACAAACGCCGTTCCCCTCCAGTGATGCAGCAGAGCCCCCGGCACATCAGTCCCCGAAGAAGGCGTCAGTTGCTCCACTAGCAACTCCCCTCGCCGCAGTCGCTCCTCACTCTGCGGCCCCGCAATCACGACAAAATCCTTCTGCGACCCATGCTGCCGTCCCATCCGCGCCTCCACACCACTCACATAAGTGTTGAAGGCAGCCACCGCCGCAGCCGAAGGCTCCGCAAAAACGCGACCTGAGATCAACAACGAAACGAACAACCCGCTCGCAACCAAGAATCGTCGAAACCGCAACGACCACCATCCGCTCATCAATACAGTGTGCGTTGTCAGACCCCATAAAAACAAGATGCGAGACACCATTACCGACCACCCCGCAACTCAGATCACGAACCGGAAAAGATCTCGTGGCGCTAGTAGTTCTCTTAGTAGATTGAGTGCGCCCGAGTGGTTAGCATATTGCTCCATGAAGGATCCACTTAAAATCGCACGGGTCGCCGCGAGTGGAAGTTCTTCTGGTTGATCGTGGAGAGCAACTTATCTCCAGCCTGTACCTGCTGAATAAAAAACCCGCGTGTTTCAAATTCGGCGCGGCGGATATCCCGTCCTTAATCCTTAACCCGGCCCGTTACCTCATCAACTGAACGGAGGTTACATCCATGAAATGCCGACTTGTTCTCGTTGCGGTCGCAATCCTTGTGACCAGTATCCCGCTATCTGCGAAACCTTCAGGAGCGTCCGCCGACGATGCCTATTGGGTTGATTACTGGGCAAAACCAAGAGTGGTTCTCTATGGTCCCGAGGAGGAAGCCTTCAACCAAAACGTCCACAAAATCACGTTCGCACATGATGGCTTTGACCATGCTTTGGACCAGGACACCCTCAATGCCGATGTCCAATGGTTGAAGGATCATGCAAACGTTCGCTTTTACATCGAAGGCTACGCCTCCTCGACCGGCACCGAAACCTACAATATGAATCTCTCGTTACGCCGAGCGGAGTGGGTCAAACAACTTCTGATACGCAAGGGCATTACGGAAAGTCGAATCAAGCTCGCCGTGCCCTGGGGGGAGTTGTATCCGGCTTGTACAGAAGACACCGATGAGTGCCATGCTAAGAATCGGGTCGTCCGGCTTGTTTACTCTCCAAATTGAGAGAAACCTCCGATCGACGCCAATAGACACAGTGAGACTGGATTTGCCCAATTTGTTGCTGGGCGACAAAAACGAACCACGCTGTTCCCATCTCAGTGGGTGCAAAGTAGTCTTGCGCTTACTGATCCCCATCGAATCGCTCGCCTCCAAATCGCACCACCAAAAAACCACAAAGACACCATATCTCACCAACAAGACACCACATTCTCACCAGCATTTTCGAACCACATCCCGAAAAAAATCCGCCTTGATCGGTCAAATCCGTGTTCATCCGTGTTAAGCCTTTCGCAAGAGCCACCCAACCCACGTAAGCTAAAGCGGATGTCCAAACTAGGCCTGATCGCCGGCAACGGCCGCTTCCCATTCCTCCTGCTCGACGCAGCCCGAGCCCACGGCCTCACTGTCGTCGTCGCCGCCATCAAAGAAGAGACCGACCCCGAGATCGACGCCCGCGCCGCCGCCGACCCCGACATCCACGTCCACTGGCTCTCCCTCGGCGAACTCTCCCGCCTCATCGAAACCTTCCAAATCGAAGGCGTCACCCGAGCCGTCATGGCTGGCCAGGTCAAACACAAACAAATCTTCTCCTCCATCCGCCCCGACTGGCGCCTGGCCAAGCTCCTCCTCAACCTCCGCACCCGCTCCACCGACATGCTCCTCGGCGCCGTAGCCAAGGTCCTTAGCGACGAAGGCATCGAACTCATCTCTTCCACTCAATACCTCGAGCCCCTGCTCGCCAAACCCGGCGTCCTCACCACCCGCCGTCCTGACGAAGAAGAACAAAAGGACATCGCCTACGGCCAAACCGTAGCCCAGGCCATCGCCGGCTACGACCTCGGCCAGACCGTAGTCATCGCCGCCCAGGCCTGCGTAGCCGTCGAAGCCATGGAGGGCACCGACGCCACCATCACCCGGGCCGGCGAACTATTCCGCACACTCGACAGCCCATCCGACGCCCTACCCGAGACCACCCTCCGCCGTCATCTTACCGTCGTCAAAGTAGCTAAGCCTAACCAGGACATGCGCTTCGACGTCCCGGTCATCGGCGTCGCCACCATCCGCACCATGCAGGCTGCCGGAGCCACCTGCCTCGCCGTCGAGGCAGGGAAGACCCTACTCTTCGACCCCGCCGCCATCCTCGCCGCCGCCAATCAAGCCAACATCGCCATCATCGCGATGTAAAGTTACTGTCAACGCCCTACAAACCTCTCATTACTCAGGGAGTAAAATTCTCTCGCGGCACCATTGTGGTCTCGCGTCTTCCGCCGCCTCCATCCGTCTACCCCATCATCGAATCAACAGAAGGGAAACACACAATGCGTAAAGCAGTTTGGATCGCAGCCATCATCGCCGTCGTAGCCGCCTGCAGCTTCGGCTATAGGGCCCACGCCGCAGCAGCCGCCGATGTCGCCCAGGCCGGAGCCACCGCTCCCAACTTCACCCTCCCCTCCCAGGAAGACAAGCCCGTCAGCCTCTCCGATTACAAGGGCAAGTGGGTCGTCCTCTACTTCTACCCCAAGGACCAGACCACCGGATGCACCATCGAAGCCCACAACTTCCAGCGCGACATGGATAAGTACACTGCCCTCAACGCCGTAGTCCTCGGCGTCTCCCTCGACACCGTCGAAAGCCACAAGACCTGGTGCTCCAAGGACACCTTCAGCTTCAAACTCCTCGCCGATCCCGACCATAAAGTCGTCGACGCCTACGGTGTCCCCGTCATGGCCCGCGGCGAAATGAAGTTCGCCTCCCGCGACACTTTCCTCATCTCCCCCCAGGGCAAGATCGTCAAAGTCTGGGAGAAGGTCGACCCCAACACCCACAGCGCCGACGTCCTCGCCGCTCTTGAGGACAACCAGAAGAAATAGACCCACATACCAGCAGACGCAAAAAGGCCCGGGCTCTCAATTGTGGAGTCCGGGCCTATTTGCTTGCCTTAGTTCAGGTTATTGATTCTTTAGCCCATCTTCTTGGCGATTGCCTTCTTGACGATGGCCCGCTTGATTGCCTTCTTGACGATAGCTCGCTTAATTGCCTTCTTGACGATTGCCTTCTTGACGGCCTTCTTCACTGCTGCCCTCTTGACGGCCTTCTTCACTATTGCCTTTTTTACTGCTTTTTTTGTAGCCAAGGTAATACCTCTCTTCTTTGAATTTTTACTGCTGACAGTGCGTTTGGGACCCGACGCTTTTTTAAAAGCGACCTTACTGCCGCGCTTAGCACTGACTTTCTTCGCGGCAGATTTCTTAATAACTTTTTTCGCCACTTTCTTGGCGGCAACTTTCTTTGCAGCCGCCTTCTTCACGGCCTTCTTTACGATTGCGCGCTTGATCGCCTTCTTCGCGACAGCTTTCTTCACCGCCTTCTTTGCGGGAGCAGCCTTCTTTACTACTACTGGCTTCACAGCTGCGCTCTTCACCGGAAGCTCTGAAGGTTTGGTAGGCGGCTCATAGCTCGTCACCGGCGAAGGAGGCATCGCGAAGATCACAACTTCTTCGGCATGCGTATTCACCGAATCGTCGTCATCCGCGTCAAGCTCTTCGTCGTCGTCCGAAGTCATTGTGACCTCTTCCTCTTCATCGTCCTCGAAGCGGTGCGGGTCGTTGTCATCTTCCATTTCATCGCCAAAGTGGTCGTTGTCGTCGGCTGCTGCAAAAAGCTTGATCGTGCTCATCAAACATCGTCATCTCTTCCTCTCGCTTCTTTGTGCTTTCCACCGCCGCTGCTTCTGCCCCGCAGGTTCGATGCGCTGAAAGCTCTCGTTCCGCCCCGGCTAGAAATTCTAGCAACAGGATGCATCCAAGCGCCACCGATAGCAAGCAATCTTTTTCACAAGGTAGCTCGTCGAACAGCTTTTCACTTCGATTTGGTCTTCGTATTTTGCTTCTTTGATGGTGCTTTTTCCTTTCCCGCCGTCGAAGCAGATCCTGATCCGCCACCCGCGTGGTTTGAACTGGCATGGGCCGACGCAACTGAGCCGTGAGTGGTTTTCTTGCCGCGCGTCGACTTGCTCCGCACGTGCGTACTTGGTGCAAGCCTCACAGGTTCCGCCACCGCAAGCGACTTTCCAGGATTCACTACATTCGACGAGAGATGATTCCAGCGCCGCAACTCCTCGACCGAGACCCCAAAGCGGTCCGCAACCGTAACAAGAGTATCGCCGCGACGAACGGCATACCTCTGCGGACTCGGCCCCGGCGCAGCGCTCGCTACCGGAATGACAAGCTCGTCATCGGCATCCAGGCCGCCGTCCGCGGGCAGTTCGTTCACCTTTGCGATCTCGCTCGCATGGGCATGCAGAGACGTCGCAATACCATCCAGCGTCTCTCCCGTCCGAACCACATGGAAGCGCCACGCCGTCCGCTTCTCCTCCGGGATGTCCTTGATCCGGGACTGGAAAACCTCCTTGGTGCCAACCGGAACATGCAGATCAAACGGCGTATCGCGCGGCGTTGTCATTCGTAACAGGCTCGGATTCAGAGCGACAATCTCGGGCAGCGAGGAATTCGTAACGTCTGCCACGAGGCGTAGATCAATCGGGTAATTCACCGTCACGGTATCGGATACGACCGCAACATCCGGCACCACCTTGTCCAGCCCGTACTGCTCCGGATTCTTCGCCATGATGATCGCCGCGATAATGCCTGGCACATAGTTCTTCGTCTCGGAAGGAAGAACGTTGCGCTTGTACAGCTCCCAGAAATCGGCATAGCCGGTTCGCATCACCGCACGCTGCACATTGCCAGGACCCCAGTCGTAGGCAGCCATCGCCAGGTACCAGTCGCCAAACTGGTTGTACAGGGTCTTCATATACTTTGCGTACGCGATCGACGACTTCTCCGGATCAAACCGTTCGTCGAACCATCCGTTGCGCGCAAGTCCGTAGGCTCCTGTCGGCATGAACTGCCACATCCCTCCAGCTCCCGACCGCGCATTGAGCGCCTGGGGCTGAAAACCAGATTCGGCCACCGCCAGATAGATCAGGTCCTGGGGAACACCTTCGTCGCTCAGGTGCTTCGAGATCATCTCCTTATATTTGCCCGCCCTCTCCAGCGACCGCAGAAGGTGTGCGTGCCCCGCAGGAGAGTTCGAGAAGTAGCTGATAAAGCCCGCGACGTAATCATTCACCACAAGCGGAAAGTCGGACTGCGTCGTCTTCAGCTCGGCCGTCACTTTTGCTGTCAACGCGGCGTTAGCCGGAAACGTAACTTCATTCGCTGCGTCCAGAGGAGCGGCCTCGAGCACCGGCGAAAATCCGTTGCCCTGTTTCAGCGCCGCCATCTCAAGCGAGTTCACTGCATTTAGCAGGTGGTCGAACTCATCCGCCAGTTGCGGGTCTGCCTTCAAATCCATGCCGCTGCTCAGCATCACGTCGACCGCGGAGTCAAAGTTCAGTCGCGCAGCGTCCAGATGCCCAGCCCGGTAGTTATCCACGCCGCTGCGATATGCCGCCTCAGCTTTGTTGATGAGCTCCTGTATCTGTCCGCTTTGGCAGCTGCGGCGGCCTGTTGCTCGGCGGCCGCCGTTTGCGCTGCAGAACCCGCGCTGCCCCCGGCTTCACCGCAACGGCGGGCGCAGTCGCCTGTGCAGGAACTTTGCCCGGCGCTGCCGTCTTGTTCTGGGGACAGCCTGCAAGCATGACCAGTGGTATACATCCTGCTGCAAGGCTCAACCGCCGCGCCGTCTTCTCCAAAAATAGTCGAGCCATGTCCCTGCTCATTGTAAGACGCGCGTCACCCAATAATGTGCGCGATCTCAGGATCACGCCGCGGGGCGTCAGCAGAGTACATATGCCTCCATCAAAATCAGTTCGCGGTTAGATGCACCCTTTCGCGCGAAGCCATCCGCCCCGTCAATCCTGCGCAGGGAACGCCGCTCTGTTAACATGAAGACTGAGGCCACCCAGCTACAAAATGGATCCAAGTCACATTCGCAACTTCGCGATTATCGCGCACATTGATCATGGCAAATCCACGCTCTCCGATAGGTTGTTGGAACTTACCGGCTCGCTGACATCTCGCGAGATGCAGGCTCAGGTACTGGATGCCATGGATCTTGAGCGCGAACGCGGAATCACCATCAAAGCCCACACCGTCCGCATGATGTACAAGGCCCACGACGGCGATACCTACCAACTGAATCTCATCGACACACCTGGTCACGTCGACTTTTCCTACGAGGTCTCGCGTTCGCTGGCATCCTGCGAAGGAGCCCTCCTCGTCGTCGATGCATCGCAGGGCGTCGAGGCCCAGACTCTGGCCAACGCGTATCTGGCAATCTCAAACGGACTCGAGATTATCCCCATTATCAATAAGATCGATCTCCCGAGCGCTGACATCGAGCGCACCAAGGAGATGATCGAGAAATCCGTCGGCCTGCCCGCAAGCGATGCCATCGCCGTCTCTGCGAAGACCGGCCTCAACGTCGACAGCATCCTTGAAGCAGTCGTGACTCTGCTCCCGCCGCCGGAAGGCAATCCTGAGGCTCCGCTCCAGGCCCTCATCTTTGACAGCTGGTTCGACCCATACAGAGGAGTCATCGTTCTCGCTCGCATCATCAATGGTCAGCTCCGCAAGGGCATGAAGATCAAAGTCATGTCCAACAACAAAGTCTTCGACGTGGAAAGCATGGGGGTCATGACGCCGAAGCCCGTCGAACTCACCGAACTCTCCGCGGGTGAAGTCGGTTTCTTCGTGGCTACGATCAAAAATGTTGCCGATACCAAAGTAGGCGACACCATTACCTCGGTTGAAAATCCCTGCGCCGAAGCCCTCCCTGGCTTCGAAGACATCAAGAGCATGGTCTTCGCCGGCCTCTACACCGTCGATTCGCACGAGCACGCGATGCTCCGCGACGCTCTCGAAAAGCTCCGCCTCAACGACGCTTCATTTTCTTTTGAGCCCGAGTCCTCCGTCGCTCTAGGCTTCGGTTTTCGCTGCGGCTTCCTCGGCCTGCTTCATCTCGAAATCATCCAGGAACGACTCGAACGCGAGTACGACCTCGACCTCATCACCACGGCCCCGGGCGTGCGCTACAAAATCACGTTGACTGACGGCTCTGCCGTCGAGGTCGACAACCCCTCACGCTGGCCCGATCCCTCAGAGATCGAGTCCATCGAAGAGCCCGTCATCACAGCCAAGATCCTCACCAACGAAGAGTACGTCGGCGGCATTCTGAAACTCGTCGAAGATAAGCGCGGGCGCCAGCAGAACTTCGAATACGTCTCTGAGACCCGAGTGCTGCTCACCTACGAACTCCCACTCAACGAGATCGTCCTGGACTTCTACGACAAACTCAAATCAGTCTCTCGCGGATACGCCTCGCTCGACTATCACCTCGCTGGAACCTGGAACTCTCCGATGGTCAAGATGGACATCCTCGTCTCAGGGGAACCGGTCGATGCGCTCTCGATCATCGTCCATCGCGACTTCGCCTACGACCGAGGCAAGGCGCTCGTTGCAAAAATGCGCGAGCTGATTCCGCGTCAGATGTTCGAGGTCGCCATTCAGGCCGCCATCGGAAGCAAGATCATCGCGCGCGAAACGGTAACGGCCATCCGCAAGAACGTCATCGCCAAATGTTACGGCGGTGACATCAGCCGAAAGCGCAAGCTCCTTGAAAAGCAAAAGGAAGGCAAGAAGAGGATGAAGCGGATCGGCAAGGTCGACATACCGCAAGAGGCCTTTCTCGCGGTTCTCAAGGTGGGTGAGGAGTGAATCTTTCCTAACCTGCGTCGCGAGTTTGTGAAAGCAAACGCTCAGCGCAAGGGTTCACCGAATGCCAATTTCGTTTTGGGATTTTCGCAAATGCGCGGGGTTAGATTCGCAAAACTGTAACTTGGTAGTAACGACGATCTGTGGAAACCATTGAAACACCTAGAGTTGGCGGCGTATAACCAAAGACCGTGCGCGAAACCTGCCTGTTTTCCGACCAAACCGCTCAATTCGCGATAGTTAGAGGAAAGCCGGGGAAAGCTCTTTCCGGTCAAAGACGATTCACCATCGACGATTTGCCGGCCCTATTCACCGGCGATCCACAAGTTTTTCCACAGACTCCTCAGCCCTGGACCACAATCCCCGGGGAAAAAACGCAAAAGAAGAGGCTCCGTAGAGCCTCTCCTTCTGTCCAGTCAGGTTGTACCGTAAAGCGCTACTGTTTTGGAGTTGCAGTCTTCGGCGCCGCCGTAGTCGGCTTGGGTGCTGCCGTCGTCGGCTTGGGTGCTGCCGTAGTCGGCTTGGGTGCCGACGTAGATGCCTTCACCGGAGCCGGTGCAGCCACGCCTGAAGCCGTGTTGTACGCCGTGACGATCGCCTGGGTCACGTCTGTGCTTTGATTCGCCCACATCACATTGCTGCTCTGGCTGCTGACATCGAGCAACAGCGTATAACCGTTGTCGTTTACGTACTTCTTCAACGTCGCCGAAACCTTCGCAGCAATCTTGCCGTAGGCTTCCTGCAGATCAGCGTTGTAGGCAGTCTGGGCATCCTCAGCCTCGTGATTGAGCAGCTTCTCCTTCGAGTCGATCGTCTTCAAGCGGCTGGCGCGCTCAGCGTCCGTCAGCGTAGCCGGAGCGCTCTGCAACTGCTTCTTCAGAGAATCAACCTCCTGCGACAGCGTTTCGATCTGGTCCTTCTTCGGTTTATATTTCAGCTGAATGTCCTGAACAGCCTTCTGGCCTTCGTTCGTGGCAAACACGGCCTGTTCAAAAGCAACCAGCGCGATCTTTGCGGGAATGGCCTGCGGCGTTACCGTAGCTTCTGCGGCCGGCGTGCTGGTCGCGGAAGGCGCCGTAGCAGCGGGCGTTTGCGATACCCCGGCTGCTGTCATTAACCCCGCGCCTATGGCGGAGACAAGAATAAGAGTGCGATTCATGCTGTGTGTGGTACTCCTTCGAAAGTTCGGTGCTAATCAATTTGGACTGGCCTCTGAGGGCCAGAAACTAAAATTCCGTTATTGCTTCGGTGCCGCAGGCTTGGCCGGCGTCGGCGTCGGAGTAGTCGTGGTTGGCCGCGGACGAGCCGCCGACGGCGCTGACGGCATTGCAGGCGCCGCAACTCCCGAAGAGGCGTTGTACGCGTCCACGATTGCCTGCGAAATATCGGTCGTGCCCTGCTGCATCCAAAGCACTGCCAGGCCGCCCTGCTGCCCAGTGTTATCCAACAGCAACGTATAACCGTTGTCCTGGACGTACTTGTTCACGGTAGGCCACACCTTTTTTGCAATCCCTCCGAGTGTCTCCTGCAGCTCAGAATTAAATGCGGCTGTGGCGTCATCCCCGTCGCGCTGCAGCTGCTTCTGCTTCGTGTCGATCGTTCTCGCACGGGAAGCGCGTTCCTCGTCCGTCATCGTGGCCGGAGCGCTCTGCAGCTGCTTTGTCAGCGATTCAATCTCGTTCTGCAGGTTCTGCAGCGTCGTCTTCTGCGGCTCGTATTTCTTCTGCAATGCCATGAGCGCACGCTGGCCTTCATTCGTGGCGGCAGTCACCTGGTCAAATTCAATGATGGCGATCTTCGCAGAGACAACCTGGACGGGCACTGGAGCGGGTGGATTCGCGCTCGCCGCCGGTGCTGGTGCCGGCGCTGCCGTCTGCGCCACTCCAGCTGCGGAACCAATTCCCGCAGCAAGGGCGGTGAGAAGTGCAAAAGTACGATTCATGCGGTGTGTGGTACTCCTTGGGGGATTATCCTGATTCATCCGGCTCTAGGCGCACCATCGCGTGCCTTCTTAGCCCGATCCTGCATATCATTGATCGACGCGCTATTCAGAGAGCACGCCCACCATTTGCCTCGATCCACCCGACTCCCATACCAGCAAATCGGCAGCAAAACGAGAGAGCTGCCGGAACACTCCGATTATAGGACCCAGCACCGCAAGGGTCAATGTAAGGTTGGGCCACTTCCGCCTCCCGAAATGCGGAGCCGATCTACGGCCTGGCTCCTATTTTCCAGACCCGTTCGCCCGCATTGACACGATTTGGCTTGAAAAGCGCCGTTCTCATTTGGCGATTGGATTGCTCTTCTAATACTAAGCAAGCTCGCTTAGATCCTTGCCGCTCCAGGCTCTCGGTCTCGAAAAGACGCCGCACTCGATTGATGGTGCGGCCACGGCCGGGAGGTCCACTTCCCATGCGGAAGTTTTCAGGAGGCCAGTGACTGGCCATCAGGCAGAAGGGTCGCCCTCTAAAAGGAGGCCCTTCTGCACATTTCACCACTCTCTCAGCATTCCCACGGAAGACGTAGAAGAGATTGCTTGCCAATCAGCTTTTTTGAGCGTAGGCTAAAAGTTGCCTTGTGAACCGGCTGTGGGTGCCGATCACTGCGTGGCCCTCGAAAAGCTTCTGTTGGAAGAGTTTTCGGCGGCAGAACGCAGGATTACAGTAGACCGATTCGTCGGACTCTGTCGCAAACAGGTAGAGGGTGACATCAAGGACTTGCCGCTGTAAGGCAATTCCAGGTTGCGCGTAACCGGTAAATTACTGGTTCGGTCGCCGCCAATAGCAAAGAAGACGTCCGTTCGAGTACAACTTGAGACTGTTTCCTCCGACGCTGCAATACCGGGTTACTTCGTTCTCCATGGTTCATAAGGAGAACAAGAAACCGTGCGCCGTGGGAGAGTGAACCGCTAATTGCGATCTACAGCAATAGGAAGTGGAAGCATGACTTCAGAGCAGAATCCCGAAGTGGAATCCCACCAGGGTTTGACTATGTCACCCGGCCAACAGGACGGGGAGGCGAACTTCACGCCTCAGACTGTGCAACATGGGATGGGGCAATCGAAAAGCAGCCGTCGTCGCCGCCGCAAGCGCAAGAACAAAGGTGCGGACGTCCAGCAAGGCGCGCAGCAGCCCGGCGGCGACCAGAGCGCAGGCCAGTCTGTCACCAGCATCCAGGGTGCCGCGGCCCCGCAGTCCTCTCATCAGCAGAACTTCCAGCCCAGTGGCGGCCAGCAACAGCAGAACGGTTCCTCTGGCGGCGGCAAGCGCTGGAAGAAGAAATTCCGCGACCGCGACCGGCAACGCTCCGCCCCGGAGAATCCCGGCAACATCGCCGGCAGCAACAACGGCGGTGGCTATAGCAACAATGGCGGCGGATTCCGCGACCGCGACACGCATCAACCGGGCAATAACGCGTTCAAGCAGCGTAAAGGCGGCAAGCAGCAGCAACGTGGATCCCGCGGCTTCGTCGGCCCAATGGATCACAGTTATCGCGCCGTCAACGGCAACTTCGCCGATACGCCACCGTCGACCATCGACGCCAGCTACGGCCGCAGCAACGGCCATAGCGGACGCGGATACCAAAGCGATTCTCAGCCGATTGACTACTCGCAGGGCCGGCCCATTCCCATCCCCGTGGATGCGCCAACCAAGATCTTCTTCTTCATCGAAGATCTCTTCTTCATTGCGAAGATTCAGGAGACTGCCCGCAAACTCGGAGTCAAGGTTGCCTTCGTCAAGAACGAGAAGGACGCCATCTCGGCCCTCACCGCAGGAGAAGAGGAAGACCGGCCTGGCCTGATCGTCTTCGACCTCAACAATGCGAACGCCAAACCCCTCACGCTGATTCCCAAGCTGAAGGCGAAGCTGAAGCGCAGCACATCCATCATCGGCTTTCTCTCTCACCTGCAGGGAGACCTGAAGGCAAAGGCCGTCGAAGCCGGCTGCGATACCGTGATGCCACGCGCAGCCTTCTCGCAGAACCTTCCCAACCTCCTCCGCCGGTACGGGATCGAGCAGGAAGAAGAGCCGAACTTCAATCAGTAGCCGAATCAAAAAGCAAACAAAGGCCCGGGAAGATTCCCGGGCCTTTGTTCTTTCAGTCAGAAATACTCCTGCCTCAGCCCGGAGGCCACGTCATATGCCTGCCCCCGAGCAAGTGGAGATGCAGATGATTCACCGTCTGGCCGCCATCGTCACCAGTGTTCACGACAATCCTGTAGCCCTTATCCAGCCCCTCTTTACGGGCAATCGCCGCCGACGTACTCATCAGGTGGCCCATCAGCGCAGAATCTTTCGCCACCGTCTTTTCCGTGGAGCTGATGTGCTGTTTGGGAATAACAAGGATATGGGTCGGAGCCTGGGGATTGATGTCAGGAAAGCCAATGCAAAATTCGTCTTCATAGATTCGGCTGGCGGGAATGGTGCCATCAACGATCTTGCAAAACAGGCAGTCGGGCATGGGTGCGCTGCGCATTATCTTCATCAAAAGTATTTCGGATGCTGTCCGTCCGTCCAGGGGTTGTAAGCCGCCGCAAACGCCGCACGGCTGGCGGTTGAGGGATGGCCAAATGTCCAGAACTCCACGAACGGATGCGGCGTTGGATCATCCAGGGAGCGCTCGCCCATCAGTTGAAACCCCCGCTGCGTCGACGTCTGCGGATCGGCAACGATTCCATGAATAGCCTCCTGCCCATAGACATCCGCAGCATGCTCAATGGACCGGCTGAACGCATTGTCGATCGGCTCCGACAAAAAATTCAAGCCATTCAACACCAGCACCAGTACCGCAAGGAAGGCCCAATCGTTCTGCGAGCGAATCCGCCAACGCGCTCCATACCGCATCAACAACCGCTCAGTCGCCCGCTGGCCCACAAGAAAGCCAAGCAACATCAACGCCGCGGTGAACACCAGGCCCATCGCTATGTGATGAAGAGCATAATGGCCCAGTTCGTGCCCAAAGACCCCCGCCAATTCATCGGGCGTAGCCGCTGTAATCGTCGTATCCCAAAGCACCAATCGCTTCGACGGCCCGATTCCGGTTACATAAGCATTCAAGCCCGTAACCTTCTGGCTCGCGCGCATGAAGAACATCCGGTCCACTGGCAGAGTCACACCGCTTCGAGTCGCCACCTTCTCCAACTGCTGCACCAGCGCAGGATCGTGCTCCGCGAGCGGCTCAAATTTATTGAAGAGCGGATCGACCAGCACCGGCGACACCAACACTCCGAACAGTACCGCCGCCATCGTCGGTATCCAGAACCAGAACCACCATTGTTTCGGCGACCGGCGTATCACCCAGAACAACACCATCACCAGCAGCCCCGCGACCAACCATGTCAGCAGGAAGCTCTTCGCCAGATCCAACACCCAGCTCCCCCACCCCTGCACGGACAGCCCATACACCAGCGCAACATGGTGTCCATACAGCCGCAAAGGCGCATTCAGCAGCGTAATCGCAAGCAGAAATAGAAACACAAAGACAAAGCACTGCCCCCAGCGGCTCTTCGTCACATTCTCCGCAATATTCCGCATTCGCGCCGGGACGCCCAGCGCCAGCAGCATCAATATCTGCAGAATCCCCCAGGCCTCACCAGCAAAATGGAGAATCGTCCGCTCTCGAAATAACGCTTGCGCGGTGCGAAGCATCTCGGGCGGCAACGTATATGCCGCCCGATTCTGCGCTGCCTGCCGCACCGCCAATGCCTCGGTCGGAGTCGTCCCCTGAGCCAGGTACAACATCAGGATCAGCGCAAAAAAGGCAGCCACAACCAGAACGCCACGTACCCTTGTCAAACGAAGACTCCCCAAGAAACAGTGAGGCCAGTGTGCCTGATTCGCCGATGGAGTGCAAAATCCCTCTACCGCACCCGCGAACTCCCCACCGATTCGTTTCCGACCTCAAGGCCAAAGCGCGACAGCTCGCGCTTTTGGAGGTTGTAGTCGATGAAGAAGCCGATCCCGATAGCCAAAGGAATAATGCCCACTGCCGCACCTGACAACACATCGCGTTCCCGCAGGATGTAGCTCAGCGTGACAAAAAAGAGCGTAAGTCCCAATCCCACCGATACGAGAACAATCCCCGTTCTTCGAGCGTTGCCCAGGCTTCGAAGCGGATCCTTCACCGGAGGCTTCTCTTCCCCTACCCCAATCAATCTCTCGATCTCGGGAATCGGCACTCCCCGCGAGATCATCGCAACGCGCTCCTCAGACTTCAGCCGGCGTTTCTGTGCATCCAGCCAGATTCCCGAAATAATGGCGACAATGCCGACCAGGCAACCGGCCACCGGCACAACAAATGGGCTATTCATGAATTCCATATAATTCCTCCTCTTTCTGCCCGCGTTAGACCGGCTCCCCCTTGCAAAGTTTCACTTCCAAACGTGAAACTTTAGGCGCACTCTTTGGTCTAACCCTCCTTGTCGACCGATCTCACCTTCGAGCAGGTGGTGCACGACCATCAGGACATGGTCTTCCGCACCCTCCTGCGCCTCACCGGCAGCAGGGAACACCTCGACGATCTGGCTCAGGAGGTCTTCCTCCGTCTCTACCGGGCCCTCCCCAGCTTTCGCGGCGAATCCCTCCTCACCACTTACCTCTATCGCATTGCCGTCAACGTCGCTCAGGACGAGTGGAAGCGCCGCCGCCGCGACGACCGCACTCACGTCTCCATATCGGACGACACCTCCGGTTGGGAGGACCGCCTCGCCCACCCCGGCCGTAACCCCGAGCAGCAAATCGAGGAGCGCGAGTTTCAGCAGGCCGTCGAAGCCCATCTTCAGCGCCTCAGCCAGATCGAACGGGCCGTGCTGGTCCTCTATCATCAGGAAGAGCGCTCTTACGAGCAGATCGCCTACGCGCTCACCCTGCCCATCGGCACCGTTCGAACCCACCTTCACCGGGGACGCAAAAAGCTCCGCGAAGCCCTGCAAACACATCAAACCCAACAAACCCATCAAACCCAACAAAACAGGAGAGGAGGCCGGCATGGACTACCACCCGATGAATCCCGACGACCTGTCGCCTGCTTCGGCAGAACCTGCTTCGAGTGAATCTCGACCAGCGCCTCACCCGCGCGCTCGAGACCGCGCCCGAGGTCCGCATCCCCGCCGACTTCGCGGCCCGCGTGGCCTCCCGCGTGCCCGCCCGCCCCATCGTTGCCTCCACCCCCACCCACTATGGCGACTACGCCAGCCTCCTCGGCGTTCTCGTTACCCTGGCTGCCATGTTCTGGTTCGGCATCCGCACTCACACCGGCCCAGCCTTTAGCTTCGTGGAGTCCTTCCTCCTCGCCGAGTTCATCGCCCTCACACTCTGGTTGAGTATCCGGCGACATCGCCTGCGCTAGCCCGCGTCACTTATCCCGGGATCATCCGTCCAACTGCTAGCTTCCTGCACGGACGCCCTCGCACAGCGCGAACCGGCAATTCTTCCGATACACTCTGAAATAAGGTGTATTTTGCAGGCGAAACGAGTTCCCGTTCACATGAAGAGAAAAAAAGTGGCAATCGCCGGCGCCGGTCTTGCCGGTCTGATAGCCGTCGCGATGACCTCCATCGGCCACACCGCAGTGGCAGCAACCCCGGATCCAGTCCCATCGGCCACAACACTCCTGATCGACGCCCTCGACTCCGAAGTCCATCGAGCGATGACCTCCCTCGGCAGCGACTCCGCCCAGCAACCCAAGCCCTACTTTCTCAGCTACGCCGTCTCCGATAGCGACGCCATCATCATGGCCGCCCAGTTCGGCGCCATCACGAGCTCCAATGAGAGCCGCCGCCGCATCGCGGACGTTCAGGTTCGCATCGGCGGTCCCGCAGAAGACAACACCCACGGCGACCACCGCAACAGCGCCCTCACCACCGTCCCCCTCCCACTCACCGATGACGCCCAGGCCCTTGCCCGAAGCCTGTGGTATGCCACCAACCGAGGCTACGGCAAAGCGCTTGATGGCTATCTCAAAGTGAAGACCGAACAGCAGGTCCGCGCTAAAGAAGAAGACGCCTCAGCCGATTTCTCCGGCGAAAAGCCCGTCACCGCCCTGCTTCCGCCCTCGCCCGTGCTCGTCGTCGACCGCCCCGCCTGGGAAGGCCGTCTGCGCGAGCTCTCCGGCCTCTTCAACCACTACCCCGACGTCTTCTTCAACAACGTCGCGCTCGAGGCCTCCACCGAAACAGATTACTTCGTCTCCTCCGACGGGGCCAAAGTCGCGACACCAAATCACGTCGCCCGCCTCATCATCGTTGCCCGCACTCGCGCCGGCGACGGCATGGACCTCTTTCGCGCCGAAACCTTCGAGGCCGACGACGTATCGCACCTGCCTGACCAGAAGACCCTGATCGACAAAGCCACCGCGATGGCCAAGAACCTCGAAGCCCTCCGCGAGGCTCCCATCACCGAGCCCTTCAACGGTCCCGCCATCCTCAGCGGCCGCGCCTCCGCCGTCTTCTTCCACGAAGTCCTCGGTCATCGCCTCGAAGGCCAGCGCCAGCGCGGCGACGACGAAGGCCAGACCTTCACCAAACTCGTCGGCAAGCAGATTCTTCCCACCTTCCTCAGCGTCTCGGACGACCCAACCCTCGCCACATTCGACGGCGTCTCCCTCAGCGGCCATTACAGCTACGACGACGAAGGCCAGCCGGCACGCCGAGTCGACCTCATTAAGGATGGCGTACTGGACACCTTCCTCATGTCCCGTCTCCCCATCGCCAGCTTCTCCACCTCCAACGGCCACGGACGCGCCGAGGTAGGCCACATGCCCACAGGACGCCAGGGAAACCTCATCGTCACGTCGTCAAAGACCGTCAACGACGCCGAACTCCGCGAGATGCTCAAGGCGGAAGCGAAGAAACAGGGCAAGCCCTACGGCCTCTACTTCGAGGACATCTCCTCAGGCTTCGCCGTGACCACGCGGCGCTCGCCGCAGGCCTTCCAGGTCATCCCGCTCGTCGTCTACCGTGTCTACGTCGATGGCCGCCCCGACGAACTTGTCCGCGGCGTGAGCATCGTGGGTACCCCTCAGGCCGCGCTCAACCGCATTCTCGCCACCGACAACAAACCCGATGTCTTCAACGGCATCTGTGGAGCCGAATCAGGCAGCATCCCCGTCAGCGCCGTCGCTCCCGCAATGCTGGTCAGCGAAATCGAGACTCAGCGCCAGGCGCAAGGCACTGCTCGTCCGCCAATCCTCCCGCCACCAGGACCGGCCGCATCCGCCGATGGAAAGGCGGCCCAGAAATGATCTCCTTCCTCAACATGACAAGGTCCGCAAATCGCCGCTCCACAGCCTTCGCCGCCATCTTCCTCATGGCCACCATGCCGATTACGGCGAAGGCCTCTGAAGCTCCGACCAAAGTCAACGACACCCTCCTCCGCGCCATGCAGCAGGAACTCGACCGCGAAAAGGCTCTCATGCTCCCCGGCATGCAGAAGCCGTACTTCGTCGAGTACCGCCTCGACGACATCTCCACCTACGAAGCCGTCGCCAACTACGGAGCGCTCACACGTGAGGAGTCCAATCATCAGCGCGTCGTCCGCGTCACCGTCCGCATCGGCGACTACACAACAGACAGCAGCACCAGCCGCGGCGACGGCGTCGTCGAACTCGCTCCCACCGACGACAACCCGCTCGCCCTCCAATATGCCCTCTGGACTGCAACCGACGCCGCCTACAAGAACGCTCTCCGTGCCTTCTCCACCAAACAAGCCGCGCTAAAACAATTCCAGTCATCCCAGGCCCAGTCGGATTTCGCTCAGGTCAAGCCCGTCGTCCAAGTCTCGCCCTTGGTTGTCCTCGATCTCGACCGCAACGAATGGAGGAAGCGCATCGTCGAAGCCAGCGGCCTCTACGCCTCCGACTCTGACGTCAAATCCTTTGCCGCCGACGTCCAATACTCCACTGCAAGCATTCGCGGCATCGCCCTCAACCGCTACCTGGTCAACACCGAAGGAACCATGGTGCGTCAGGGCTATGCGGGCTACAACGGTGCCATCAGCGTCGGCGGACAGGCCGCAGACGGCATGCGCCTCAGCCGCGATAACGGCACCGTCGGCACTACCGCCAAAGATCTTGAAAGCGCCTCTGCCTTTCGTAAGCGCGTCATCGAAGACCTCAAGAGCTTCGACGAGCTTCGCAAAGCACCCGTCATCTCTGCCGACGACTACCACGGCCCTGTCCTCTTCAGTGGAGACGCAGCCGCCGATGTCTTCACGCGCCTCTTCGTCCCCAACGTCGAAGCGGACCGCCCAGAGATGGGAACCAGCGCACGCACCACCGGCGCTTACTCCTCTAGTTACAAATCCCGCGTGCTTCCCGACACGATGAGCGTCACCGACAACCCGCTCGAATCAAAGTTCAACGGCAAAGGCCTCCTCGGCGCTTATTCCATCGACGATGAAGGCGTTCCCGCGCAATCCGTCGACGTCGTCGATCATGGCAAGCTCGAAAACTTCCTCATCGGCCGCGAACCCGTCAAGGACTTCTCCACCTCAAACGGACACGGCCGCGCCGCGCCAGCTCAGGCTCCCCACTCGCGCTCCGGCGTCGTGCTCATCAAATCCAGCCAGCCCCTGTCAAAGGACGAGCTCAACAAGCGTCTCCTATCCATAGCGAAGGAGCAGGGCAAAGACGTCTACGCAGTCGAGACCCTCGGCGGCGAACTCCTTCCCCGTCTTCTCTACCGCGTTCACGCCGACGGCTCCCGCCAGCTCGTTCGCGGAGCCACCTTCGACGAGCTCGACAACCGCAGCCTGCGCTCCGGAATCATCGCAGCCGGTAACGACTTCTACGTCTCAAACTCGCTCGGAGCCGTCCCTCAAACCATCATCGCCCCCAGCATCCTCTTTGACGAGATCGGCGTAAAGCGCGCCACCGTCGAACAGCAAAAACTGCCGTACTATCCGCCGCCGGCCGAAAAATAGTCTCTAATCCGTCCGGATCAAATAAGGCTCAACCGCAGGATCCTTCGGATGAATGCTATCGGCAACCTCTGTCGCCGTTTTCTTATCCGGAGCCCTCGGATTGACCCGCACCCAATATCCCGTTGGCCCGGGAAACTCAATCACCTTGGCAGTCGTGTAGCGCCGCATGAGATCCGCCTTCAACTTCACCGCATCGGACTCGTGCGCAAACGCCCCCACCTGCACGCACCATCGCCCACCAGGGTCCGCGTTAGCTCGAACCGGCGAGGCAAACGCCTCAACCTTCACCTTCGCCACCCCCGCGCGGTAAACCCCCGTCGCCTTCGCAGCTGACAGCGAAAGATCGATAATTCTCCCCCGCACAAATGGCCCCCGGTCCGTAATCTTCACCACGACCGATTGGTTGGTGCTCAGGTTCGTCACACGCACCATCGTCCCCATCGGCAAGGTCAGATGCGCCGCGGTCATCGCATTCTGGTCATACACTGTGCCGTCGGCGCCTTTACGTCCGGCATACGGCGGCCCATACCAGCTCGCCAGCCCCACCTCCGTAGAAACAGGGCTTCCCAGGCCATTCGCAGCAGCAGGGGAGGGAACTGAGTCGAGCCTCGCTTCTCCTGGACGCCCCGTCTGTGCGCTCTTCCCGGCTTGTTGCGAACCCGCATTGACTGGCGGCGGAGGCGGTGGCTGATAGGCGCGTGTCGTCTCCCGATGGCATCCACCCGTAGTCAGCGCGAGTGCCGACAACGCTGCGGCCGAAGCCAGCCCGCGCCTGTTCACGGTTTTGTTGCGTCCTTCGGCGGTGGAGGCGAAGAAGCAGCATTCTTCCGCGCCTGGTCATCCATCCGTTCCGCAAGCCGGTGCAGTTCCACCGCGGCTGCGCGCAGCGCGACCGATCCGTTCCGCCTTACCTCTGGCACGACCTCGTCGTTGAGGTACCTCACAACATTCTTCATGTCCGTCTCCAGATGCGCTGCAGCATCGCGCAACTGCTGTTCCCATGGTCGTTTTGGAACTTCGCCTGGCATAGATGCACCTCTGTCTCTTTGATTAGAAGACTGCGAAAAACCCACGGTCAACGTCCTCTCCCCGTCGATTCCTCTCATGTGCTCACGTGGTAACGATGAATAGATTGCGGAAAATGAGCTAAAAAACGCCACTTAGCATTCAATTCGCGCATCAAAACTAGTACAACTTTCAGCTTCCGGTAGGCGCTTCATAGGCATAGGATTCACAAATAGAAGACTTTAACAAAACATGGCGAAACGCTATGAATTCGCCTCTGCCGTCGCTGGCAGGTGCGAAATTTAGCTCCGTGAGGTGATTATTTTGGGCACGACACGCAATCTACACGCTTTTCGCATTCAGCCAACACTTCACGCCGTCGGCGCTGCGCTTACCCTGTTCGTCGCAGCGGCGTCACCTGCAATGGCGCAAGCAACTCTTACCAGTACGCCCGCCGCCGACGTCATTGCCGCGAATGTTCATTTCGAACTGCCCGATTCGCCGGGAGCTCTCTTCACGAGTGCAAGCAGTTCCGCTGACGTCAACTCACCCGACGCGAACTCCGCAGACCCCGCCGCAGATCCCGATGGTGCCGGTCAGACGACGACCGCGCCCTCCCGTCCCAAGGGCGCAGGCCATCTGCAGATGGTCGTCAACCCAGGTGAAGTCGTCGAAAAGATGACTGTGCGCGATAAGGTCGTAGGGGGCATGATCAACTCAGTGTCTCTCTACTCCGCGGTCGGTTGGTTCGCTGCCGCAGGATGGGAGCAGCTATGGAACAGCAGCCCCAACTACGGAACCGATTCCGGTGCCTTTGGCGAGCGCCTTGGCGCCGCAGCCCTGCGTGGTGTCTCCGAGGGCGTCCTCAGCAACTCCCTGTTCGCTCCGCTCTTTCACGAAGACCCGCGTTACTACGTCATGGGTCGAGGTCATTCCTTCTTTAAGCGGCTCGTCTACTCCGGTACGCGGACGATCATCACCCGAACCGACAGCGGCCGTAACACACCTAACTTCTCACTCATCGCCGGCAACCTGGCAGGCTCCGCCCTCACAATCCCCTACTATCCACCGCTAAACACTTCCTTCAAAGAGGTGATGATCACCTTCGGCGGTTCGATTGGCGGTTCCGCACTCGGCTTCGTCGTCGACGAGTTCATCGTCGACGCGCTCATCGACCTTCACCTCAAGAAGAAGCAGGCGCAGCCATAGGTCTTCTCCTCCGCGTACTATGGAATCAAGTGAGAGGGGCCAGCCTGAATGCGTTGGTTGCTGACTTCTGGGTTGCTGCTGTCTGCAATGACCGTACTCGCCCAAACGTCACCACCAGCCACGCCCGAAACGCCCCCTCCCGTAGCCGTCTCCACCTCGTCCGAGCTGCCGGACGCCCCCAGCGCCGCCAAAACTCAGGAAAACATCGTCGCTGTCGCCGAAGCTTCCTTCAATGCCACCGGCAAAGGCAAACATCAGTGCGGCTTCTTCAGCGCAATGAAGACCGTCTATTACAACCCCGACCGCTACGACGAAGTCCCGAAACCCTGCACCGAGCTCATCTATCCCTATCAGCGCTTTCTCAGCAGCAACATCATCATCCCGATGACTTGGCAGCAAAAGGGCTATCTCGCCATCCACAACCTCACTGACCCTTCGAACATCGGAACCATC
Source organism: uncultured Acidobacteriaceae bacterium (assembly GCA_963774735.1). Taxonomy (GTDB): domain Bacteria; phylum Acidobacteriota; class Terriglobia; order Terriglobales; family Acidobacteriaceae; genus Edaphobacter. Next base: position 57,758 of record CAVZGJ010000025.1, read on the forward strand.
CTTGGCATCTCCGCCATCTCCGTCGCTGCCGACCCCGACTCCGCTTACGGCCCTGGGCTAAAGGGCTTCGGCAAAACCGTCGGGGTCAGTCTCCTGCAGGATGCAACCGGCCAATTCTTCGGCGTCTTCGCGATTCCTGTTCTCGCCCACCAGGACCCACGCTACTTCCGCATGCCGCACGCCAGCATCCCAAGACGGATCGCCTATTCCGTCTCACGCTCCTTCGTGTCGCAGCACGATAACGGCCACACCATGCCCAACTACGCCGTCCTCCTGACCTATCCCATCGGCGCTGAGCTCTCCAACTTCTATGTGCCGGGCATTCAATCCGATGGCGCCTCCACCGCAAAGCGAATCCTCACCGGCTACGCACTCGACCCCGTCAACAACCTCCTGACCGAGTTCCTTCCCGACATCGCCAGCCGCATCCACATCCGCGTCATCGTCGTCCAGCGCATCCTCAACAACATCGCCAGCACCAACGGAGGCATTGGGATCTCTACCCCATAGCGAAATCCCCTGCCCCACCCAGCCCCCGTTATCCCCATTCAATGCAAATTCTCGCCATTCGATTCCGAGCGCTTCGAAATGAACTTCAAGGTGCGTACCCTTGAAGAGGGAATCGGAGTCCCGCTACGCCGCATCTTCTTACAAGACCGATAGATGGCAGCAGGGTTGCTGTCACAAAGATTCACGAGAAGCACACAGGAGAAAAATTAATGCCGAAGGCCAAACTGTTCGAGAAATCTCTCACCTACGGAGCCAAAGCAGGTTGGGCAGTATTCAGCAGACTGAATTCCATCAGCCCCAACAAGAGCTTCACCCCCAAGTGGAGCGACAAGCCGCTGCTCAAGAGCTACCAGAAAGAGAAGCCGCCCCTCGGATGGCCCCGCACCACCGACTCCCTCTGCCCCAAGTGCATCCCTGAGATCCGCCAGCAGATCGTCGACGGCAAACTCCCCCACGAGATCCTCCTCAACGAGAAGGTCGGCGAGATCAAGGCCCAGATCATCGAGCGCGACGGCAAGATCCTCATGGTCAAGGACTGCCCCATCCACGGCCACTTCGAGGACGTCATGTCCATCGACCCCGCCATGATGAAGCACCTCGAAGACGTCTTCCCCGGCCGCGACATCCGCGCCCACAACGACGAGAAGCTTCACAACCACGGCACCTCCACCGTCACCCACGGCCGCGGCTCGGTCCTCACCATCGACCTCACCAACCGCTGCAACATGATGTGCGATCCCTGCTTCATGGACGCCAACCAGGTCGGCTTCGTCCACGAACTCACATGGGACGAGATCAAGACCATGCTCGACAACGCCATCACCATCAAGCCGCGTCGTCAGATGAGCGTGCAGTTCTCCGGCGGCGAGCCCACCCTCTCGCCCCTACTTCCTCGACGCTGTCGCCTACTCCCGCAAACTCGGTTACGAGTCCGTGCAGGCCGCGACCAATGGCATCGAGTTCGCCAAGTCCAAGGAATTCTCGAAGGCCGCCGCTGAAGCCGGTCTCCGCTACGCCTACCTCCAGTTCGACGGCATCGGCAACGCCGCCAACTCGCACCGCAAGGTCGGCAACGCGTTCGACGTCAAGCTCCAGGCCATCCACAACCTGCACGAGGCCGGCGTCGACATCGTCCCCGTCACCACCATCGTCAACGGCATCAACAACGAGCAGGTTGGCCGCATCATCCAGTTCGCGCTCGACAACCCCAAGAAGATCAACTTCCTCAGCTTCCAGCCCGTCTCCTTCACCGGCCGCGACGAAGAGGTCTCCGACGAGCGCCGCGCCGCCCAGCGCTACACCCTCTCGCACCTCGCCCACGACGTGAAGAACCAGACCGGCATCGGCGAGCCCGTCCGCGACTGGTTCCCCATCAGCTTCATCAGCACCTTCTCTGACTTCGCCGACCTCGTCCACGGACCCGATCGCGACTGGGGCCAGATCTCCTGCGGCTGCCACCCGAACTGCGGCATCGGCACCGCCATCATGATCGACAAGGAGACCAAGGAAGCCGTTCCGGTCACCGCGTTCCTCGATGCCGTGCAGCTCGCCAAGGACGTCGCCAAGGTCAACGACGCCGCCCGCGGCAAGACCCTCTCGCTCATCGGCATGACCCTCGCGCTGCTCAAGAACTACAACCCCTCCAAAGCTCCGACGCACATGAAGATGAAGGACCTGTTGCTGAAGTTCGACAAGTTCTCCGGCGCCACCAAGCGCAACTACGGCTCGGTCAAGGCCGACCGCACCAAGGACGACATCGACAAGCGCCGCGCCGACCGCTGGAACTTCCTCTTCATCGCCGGCATGTGGTTCCAGGACCTCTTCAACTACGACTTCCGCCGCACCGAGCAGTGCATCATCCCCTACGCCACGCAAGAGGGTGAGATCAGCTTCTGCGCGTACAACACCGGCGTAGGCTGGCGCAACATCATCGAGAAGATGCACATGACCTCCACCCTCACCAAGTGGTACGAGGAGCACGGCCGTCACGAGATCTTCGCCGGCGGCAAGAAGGTCGGTCTCGAGAAGGAAGCCACCTACGACCTCGTCCTCAACGAGGAGCACGTCAACGCCGCCGCCAACGACACCTTCGAGAAGTCCGGCGTCGCCAAGAACTCCCGCGAAGAAAAGATCCGCGCACGCGATGCGAAGATCAAGCAGGACGCCGAAAACGCCCGCATGGCCAAGCTCTACCGCAAGGAGATCCTCCAGGAGCCCGACGCTCCCGCCGGCTTCATCTCCCTCGGCGAGATCAAGCCAGCCGCACCGACCGCCAAGCGTCGAAGAGACCGTCTCCGGCGACTAATCCTCATCAACTCCGCAAAACAAAGGCCGCCAGCGATGGCGGCCTTTCTCTTTGTGCCGACTGGTTTTACTTATGAACATCCTTGAATTGAAGCATTGGTACCAGGCTTTGCTCCTTCTCATCATCGAACCCGCAGAAGTCTTGAACTCCTTGGGATTCTCATAAGTCCCGAACAACATGTCCCACCAAACAATATCGCCATAGTTGTTCTGATGGCGCGCATACTCGTGATGGATGCGATGCATCTCAGGTCGCTGGAAGAAATAGCCGACCCACTGAGGCGTCTTCACGTTCGTATGATAGAAAAATTCACCGACGCGCAGTGCAGAACGTATAGATCGCCCCACCCTTCAGGCTCAGTCCCAACACCGAATAGACAAGCACGCTTCCAATGAGCGAATTCACCACCATCTCCAGAGGATGCTTGTAAAACGAGGTGATCACCTCAATTCGTTGCGGACTGTGATGAATCTGGTGAAACAGTCAGCCAGAGCCGGTCAACCCGATGCCGCCAGCGATGCCACCAATAAAAGATAAACGTAGCAATGAAGTAAGCAATACAGCCACCCAGCCGCTGGAGAAACGAACCGTTGCAGATGAAACAGAGAAGCAGACGAAAGCCAACGCTCCCAAGTCAAGCCAGCCAGCATGCACAACACCAAGCTGCACAAGATTCACGACGATGACGCGAAACGGCCACGTCTTTACCTTAGGCAAAGGCCAACCCGGAGCGTACCCTCTCCAGAACAAAGCAGAACAGCGGCAATACCCAGCAAATAGGGAAGCATCATGCGGGCAAGAATATCGCAATTCGCTGATTAGACGAAGTTTCCTTATCGACACGCAATGCTTTCTAAAACTCCACCAACTCCACACCCAACTGCTCAAAATCCTTCCGGTTCAGCGTCGCGAGCCACCATCCCATTCGCTTCGGCGGTTGCCGCGATCAGGGCATCCATCACATTAGGGTTATGCCCATTTTTCTTCGCTCGCGCCATCAGGCTTCCGTAATGCCTCGCAACGTCGAGACCAAAACCAACTACACGGTTGAAGAACTGCAGGTAGAGGTCGCCCTCGATCCAGTTCTCAAACTCTGTCCGTCTCTTGCCCGCAGGAAGAAGGTTGACGCCGTACCAAAGCTCGGCGAAGGTGATGCACACTAGATGTAGAGGTCACTGTCATCCGTGCGCTGCACCCAGGCATCAACACGAGGGTGTCGGAGGCAGTTTGGTGTACTGCGACACCACATCGGTATCGAGAAGATACTTCACAACGTCAACCTTCCGGGCCTTGGTGCGAGACCGCCGCAGATCGAGCCCAGAACCCGCGCAGGGGAGAGTTCTTGAAGAAGTCGGCACATGGTTCGGGCATTCTGCGCCGGGGCATGCTTCGCTTTTCTCCATTCCTCAGGCGAGACAACGTACACCCACGAGTTTGCCGTTGCGCGTAATCTCCTGCGCCCCCTGCTCACGCGCCTGTCTCAATCAACTCGCTGAACTTTGCCTTCGCTTCAGCCACAGCCCAATGTCGCCATCTCGCGCTCCTCAAATATGACCATTCTAGTCATATTTGACCACATTGGTCACTCTCTCTGCATCGACAACCCAAAATCAAAAAGCACAGGCCTCGCCCAATGGACGAGGCCTGCCTGCACAACTCAATCAGTCCTACTTCCAAGCCATCCGAATACGCCGTGTCAACATCCCCGCACCCAAGCTGCCAAGCCCGAGCAGCCCAACCAGCGGCCACTCGCTTCCAGTCTTAGGCAGGGCCGTTGGAGCAGGTTCAGCCGCTGCGGTCTGCGTCGGTTGAGCAGGTTGTTGCGCGCTCTCCACCAGCAGCACGTCCACCGTCTCCGGAACCTGAGCCTTAGGCTTAGGCGCAACTCCCGTCACCGACCTGTGCATCGAAGCCTCGATTACGGGCTCTTCCGTCACCACCGTCGCGCTCACATTCATCCCCTTCTTCAGTTGAAAGACCGTATCCTTCTGGCCGTTGATGTTGAATACCTGCCCCTTCGGAACGTTGTACTCCTTGTTCGTCCCATCGGGCAGTGTCAGGATCACGTAAGTTGGCGGATTGACATGCCAGACCTTTCCTTCAATCGTGCGTGTCGTGGTAATCGTCTTCGGAGTGGTCTTGGTCGTAATCGTCTGCGTCAGGTGCGTCCCAGGCTTCAGGTCAGCTATCGTCATCTGTTTGCCGTCGACCGTAAACGTCTGACTTGGGGAAACAACGAAGTGCTCCGCCGTACCGTCGGGCATTCTCACGAGAAGCTCATTGCCCGACACGTAAATAACCGTGCCGCTCCTCACTGTTGTCTCGTACGTCGACGGTCCCTTCATAGTCGTCGTCGTACTGACGTCCTGTGCCCAGACACCTGTTGATATCGCCGCGCAGGCCAACGTGCACAACGCTGCGCGGAAAATGGACGTCCGTCCGCTGTTCAAATATGCATTTGCCATGTTTCCTCCTATGGGTTTGGCCGCGCACTTCGGCTTACGGCTGGTTGTGCATCTGCTCGCAAAGACGCAGAAACGATATATCGCTCCGGCGCACTCCCCACAAAATAGAAGGGAAAACAAGTCACCAGAGTGATCGAGGAGATGGGCCTGGGTTGAAGAACCGAAACATCCTGCGGGGTCACTACCGTTATTTGATCGATGACATACGTTGCTTCTCCTTCAGGTAAAGCAAGCTTGATCTCATCCCCTGTTGTCACGTCCTTGAGCCCGCGAAAAAATCCATCCCGATGGCCCGCAATTCCGAGGTTCCCCGCCTGGCCGGGCCGCGCTGTTCCTGTAATCCGCCCTACCCCGCGATCCAGCGTCACGTCATCGGTGCCTTCAAACACAGGAACTTCAAGATGAATCTTCGGAATGGACAGCACCGCCAGCGGCGCTCCAAACGCATGGCTCAGACTCTCGTTGTAAGCGCGTATCCGCTTATCGCTCCACAGGCTCGTATCCACGCCTGCCGGAGTCGTCGTTGTGGCGGAAGCCGTCGTGCCGGAATCTGCGTGCGACGAAAGAACCCCAGCAGCAGCCTTTTGCTGAAAGGTCGCAACGGCATGAGCGCGAAGCAATCACTCCATACAGGCGCACGCCAACAAACGCACTAAGAAGGATCACTCCTGTCGTCAGCAGGATACGTTCCACCGAACGGACTATACGGGCCCCTTGGCGATATCGCCTTTACGGTCATTGAAACCGTCCTCGCGCGAATCTGGCCCTGGGAAAATCAATCTGGCCCTGCTACATCGGGAACTACCCTTAACTCTATGCCGTGCAAGATACTACTTTTTGACCGATCTTTGATACTGGTAGAACCCCTAGGTGCCTGGCCGCGATCATCATCTCCTCTTACGCTCCGCCCTCGCCCACATCCGTATCACCGTCCGTGCCCGGTTCTTCATAGCCGTCGTCCCTTCCCTCAAATACCTCGCCACCATCTCCTCCGCCTCATCCCTCAGCGAAGCCTCCTCGAGCGCCATCAGCCCTAACCCCTCCACCGCCGAACACCGCACCACATTGCTCTCATCTTCTGTAAGCAGCCACATCGTCCGTGCCGCCCTTAGCCGCTGCACCCGCGTCCGCGCCACACGAGGCACCACCAGCCCAAGATGCCACCGCGTCCGAGACTCCCCAACCGGCAGCGTCTCCAGCAGTCCCGCCAACTCATTCGCATAAGGCTCGAGCAGCCGGCCTTCCCCCTCAGTAATCCGCCGAGCCACATCCGCCGCCCGCTTCCTTACCTCCACATCATCCCCAAAAAGCTCCCGCACCAAAGCCCGAACCCCAGCCTTATCACCGCCAATCTTCTCCGCAATCGCGCGAGCCCGGCCCAACCCCCACGTACCACTTCCCAACCGCCTGCCCAAAGATTCCATGCCGCGAAGTATAGTCAACCCTATCCATTCACTTGCCGTAAATTAAGGGCTCAACCCACAGCTTAGGGGCTCAACCCACAGCGCCAAAGGCGCGCCCTATACCAGCATGGGGCGAAGCCCCATGGAGTCAAAGATCAAAAAAGAGAAGGGCTGAAAGCCCGCCCCATAAAGCCTGTAGCAAAACCAAATGCCAGATCCGCCCAGATTCCACTTGGTCATCTCCAACTTGACATCTGTCGCCCCGAAAACAGCAACAAAAAGACCCGCCTCGCGGCAGGTCTTCAACAAACCGGATATACCTAACAGTCAGGTCCGGACTTAAATCATCTATTTCGGATACTTTGCGTACTTTTTGACGGGGAGAGGGACACCTGAAACTACTGCCCGGCAACACCAGAACTACGGCTCGAATGAGCGCCGCCGAGTCTGCGCAACAATCGCCCGCTTCTGCTTCGGCCCAAACACCCACTGCCTCACCGGTCCCACATCCACATGGACGAACTGGCTCACGGGATAATACCCGACCCCGCCAGCCTGCAACGAAAGCGCCGCATCCCGCAATTGCGCGGTCGTTACCCCCGGCACCCGCAAATCAATCGCATGCCCTTCCATATGTTGGCTATGCTCCGCCACGCCGGTCTGCGGAGAGTTATGCCGCAGCGCCGAATTCGTCTCCGGCGTCCTGTACCCGCACACAATATCTAATAACGCTGTCCAGTTTCCCCAGCCGCGCCAGCATCGCATGCAGCACATCGAATTCCTTGGGATCGTAGCTGCTAACGTCCTGCGTATTGTGGTCGCGCAGAAAATAGTTCAACTTCTCGAGCGCCTCCGGAACATAGGTATCCCCAATCCGGTAAACAATATCCAGGGTCTCGCCCGTATGCAGGTTCATCATCTTCAGCTGATACGGTTTCCCCTCCGCTGACGCCACATCCGAAGAAGTCTCATCAGGAGCCGCCTCAACCGGCATCACTCCCGGTACAACCGCTTCCCCCGTCATCATCGGATGCGTCTTCAGATGCATCGAACTCTTAAGTCCCGCATGCACCCGAGTCTTCACTGTCCTGGCCCACGACGACCCACTCACCCCAAACACCACAACTGTCGCCGCCGCAACCACCGCGAAGCCCCGTACGCTCAATAAACGCATCCATACTCCCTGGCCCTTCAATCTCTGCGAATGTGAATCGTCAATGCAAATTGCCAAATCTCATTCGCTCATACCAGTTTACCCAACCGATACCGAAATCGCCTACCTCTGCCATGTAACTTTAGCGTCATACTTCCAAAGCTGTCCAGCGATGCAAAGCCATAACGCTTAAGCCCCTATTTTGCCATTATTTACACGCTCACCTCATCCTTTTGACCGGGTAACCTCTCTATATACCAACTTAGCCGCCGCTATATCTTCAATCGCAATCCCCACAGACTTGAAAACCACTGGAAGATCTCTCCGGTCGATCTCAGCTCCATTCAACAGCTCCCCAAGCTCAGCGCCACCTCGGCCTTAGCCAGCAGAATATCGCCCGGCTCCCGCATCGCCGCCTCGCGCGACTCCACCACTACCGCCCCCCTCATAGCCTCATCATCCAACTCCCGCCGATCAGGAGTCACCGCCCCGACCGCACAAACCACCGCATCTTTCTTCAGCCATTGACCTTGCAAAACCGGTACCGGAGAACTGGTCAGGGTCAACACCACGTCCGCGCCCCTCACCGCTTCCTCCGCCGAACTCACCCGAGCCCCAACTTCCTCAGCAAATCGGCGTAGCATTCTCCTCCGTCCGGCTCCACACCCGTATCTCCTCAAACTTCCGAACCCGCGCCAGCGCCTTCACATGCGACCGCGCCTGCACCCCGCTCCCAAGTATCCCAAGCACCTTCACCTCCTTTCGCGCCAGGCAATCCACCGCCAGCGCAGAAACCGCCGCCGTCCGCATCTCCGTGATCAGCCGCCCATCCATCACCGCCATCGGTTCGCCTGTATCCGAGCGAAAGAGTTGAATCATCGCCATATGCGTATGCTTCTGCCTCTCCGCATTTCCCGGATAGAACGTGACCAACTTCGCGCCCATCACGCCGTCGTAGACGGCCGGCATCACTGCAAACCATCCACCATGCGACGCCACCTTCATCACCGATCGCAAAGGCTGAACCACCCTTCCGGCAGAAAACTCGATCAGCGCCTGCCGGATCGCCGGAATCAGGTCGTCATACGACAGCACCGCCCGCATCTGATCCTCGTCCAGAAATATCAGTTTGTCAGTTTGCATAGATGTCCCTCATTATCATCCCCGCCACGTCACTGTGGCACCCTTGTAGATATGCATCTCGACCCCATTCAGCTCCGCGTCCTCGGCTCCCTCATCGAAAAAGAGATCACCACGCCCGAAAACTACCCTCTCTCCCTCAACGCCCTGCATCAACGCATGCAACCAGCGATCCAGCCGCGACCCGGTCCTCGATCTCACCGAAGACGAAGTCCGCCAGGCCCTCCACTCCCTCGAAGATCTCGCCCTCGTCACGCCCATTCACGACGCGCGCGTCCCCAAGTACGAGCACCGCATCCGCACCGTCCTCAACCTCCGCCGCGACGAGACCGCCGTCCTCTGTCTCCTCATGCTCCGCGGCCCCCAGACCCCAGGAGAACTCCGCAGCCGCGCCGACCGCCTCTACCCTTCGACGACCTCGCCGCCGTCCAGTCCACCCTCGAACGCCTCGCCGCCCGCCCCACCACCTCCGAAACAAGCCGAAACCGAAACCGGCCCCCTCACCATCGATCCTCCCCCGCCAACCTGGCTCCCGCGAGGCCCGTTACGCCCATCTCCTCGGAGATCACGCCCAGCCGACATCTCAGCGCGACCTCGCCGGCATGACGAAACCGCTGGCACTCAGTCCTGATCCCCCACCGGCCCAGCGCCTCGCCCAGCATGGAGGCCGAAATCGCCTCCCTCACCGCCGCCCTCAAAGCTATCGCAGGCACGGGTAGAGTCCTGGAGCCAAACCAATGATCCATATGCTCAAATGGATCTATCTCTCTTCCTGGTTCAATTGAATAGAAAAGCCTCCTCATGTCAGAATCTCTCACTCGAGCCGACCCGTCAGCACAACAGAAGCGGCCATGGCCGACGCGAGGACGACATCCGGCAACGAACGCCTTGCTCGGCTGCTGAGCCAGATCACCGAAGGCATCATCTGCATCGACAGCAACTGGATCGTCACCTTCGCCAACGAAGAAGCACGCCATCGTAGCCACATCACACCCGTCCGACATCGAGCACGAAGAACCTTATGGGAGATCTATCCCCAACACATCGGCACCGATCTCGAACACATCTACCGCAGCGTCATGCGGACGGGGAAAAAAGCACGTATCGAGTACTACTCCGAGCGCATCGAGCGTGGCTCAACGTCCCGTTTATCCCACGGATGAAGGCATCGCCCTCTACTACCACGACATCACCGACCGAAGGGGGCCGAGTTCCTCCGCGACACCTCCGTCCGCCAGCTTCGTCAGGTCCTCGAGACCACCACGGACTCCGTCGTCAGCATCGACCGCGACTGGAAAATCTCCTTCCTCAATCGCCGCGCCAAAGAGCTGCTCAGCCCCAAAGGTGAGCTCCTCGGCAAAAACCTCTGGGAGGAGTTCCCCGTCGCTGCCAAGCATAAAGAAATCCGCCGTAACCTCCGACCACGCCATGGACGAAGGCATTCCCAGCGAATTCGAGACCTTCTACCCCGACCCTCTCAATCTCTGGCTCTCCATCCAGTGCCGCCCCTTCGAGGACGGCATCGTCGTCTTCTTCCGCGACATCACGCGCCGAACGCGAATCCCGCCAGATCCTCCTCGAACAGCAAGCAACTCCTCGCTTTCGTCCAGCAGACCGCTCGCGTCGCCACATGGGAGATGGATCTCATCAACCGGCACCGTCAAATTCGGCGGGGCTCCTATCCCGTCTACGGCCGTCCCCTCTCCGAAATCACGACGATCGACGATCTGGACAAGATCATCCGGCCTTCCGACCTCGTCCACGTCCAGCAGGATGCCAAACGAGCGATCGACACAAACCGGTCAGCATCGTCGACTACCAGGTCTTCACTCCTGAGGGAGGGTCTCTTTGGGTCGAATGCCGTCGTGTCCCCGTCTACAACAGCGAAGGAGTCGCCACTCACCTGCGCGGCATGACCATCCGACATCACGCGCGCGCAAGAAGCAACGAAGAAGCGCTCGTCGCCAGTCCGAGGCGCGTTACCGCGTCCTCGCCGATCTCAACCCCCAGGCCATCTGGATGGGCGCTCCCGCAGGAAACGTCACCTACGCCAACCAGGGCTCCTGGACTACATCGGCTTCACGATCGACGACCTCGCTGGCCTCGGATGGCTCAACGCTTTCCATCCCGATGACCGCGATCGTGTTCTCGACCTGGACGCACTCCGTCGCCACCGGCGACGACTACGACATCGAAGCCCGCATGATTCGCGCCCGCGATGGCCGCTGCCCGCTGGTGGTGGATTCGTGCCCAGCCCGTTCGCGACGACTCCGGCAAAATCCTCGACTGGCTCGGCGTCGCCATCGACATCGACGACCGCAAGACCTTCGCCGAAACCCTCCAGCGCCGCCAGGAGGAACCGAACGGCAGCGCGCCGAACTCGAAACCATCTATCAGACCGCGCCCATCGGCCTCGCTCTCTTTGACCCAGTCGAATTCCGCTACCTCCGCATCAACGACCGTCAGTGCGAAACCCTCGGCCTTCCCAGAGAGAAGATACTCGGCCACCCCATCACCGAACTCGCTCCCCTCAAAGGCCTCAGAGAGATCTTCGAGCAGGTCGCCAAAGGCCATCCCGTCAGAAACCTTCTCCTTGAAGGCGAACTCCCCACCCGCCCTGGCGAACATCGTTACTGGAACGTAAGCTACTCGCCCGTCTACAACGCCAACGGCAGCGTCGAGGCCATCGCCGCTGTCATCCTCGAGATCACCACCCAGAAAAAGGCCGAAGCCGCTCTCATCCAGAGCGAAAAACTCGCTGCCGTCGGTCGCCTTGCAAGCTCCATCTCGCACGAGATCAACAACCCACTCGAGGCCATCACCAATCTCCTCTATCTCGTCGCCTTATCCGACGAGCTCCCCGAAGGCGTCCGCAATTACGTCCAGATCGCACAGAGCGAACTCTCTCGCGTCTGCCAGATCGCTACCCAAACCCTGCGCTTTCACCGTCAGGCCGTCCGCGCCACCCAGGTCACTGCCGCCGATCTCGTCGGCGCCGTTCTCAACCTTTACCACGGTCGCCTGGCCAACTCCAGCATCCGCGTCGAGGCCAGCTACGACCCAACACTACCATCCTCTGTTTTGAAAACGACATCCGGCAGGTCCTCAACAACCTCATCGCCAACGCCATCGACGCGATGCGTCAGGGCGGCCGCCTCTGTCGTCCGCGCCCACGACGCCACGGGTTCTCCGACCACTCCCCGGCAGCCGCCCGGTCATCCGCATCACCATCGCCGATACCGGCCACGGCATGTCCCCGCCGTCAGGGCCCGCCTCTTCGAGCCCTTCTACACCACCAAAGATCTCAATGGCACAGGCCTCGGCCTATGGATCTCCTCCGGAATCGTCGGCCGCCACCACGGCCGCCTCACCTTCCGCACCTCCCAGCATCCCATCCACCACGGCACCGTCTTCTCCCTCTTTATCCCCAGAGCGGAAACCGGCGCTCCCATCATCGAAGCACGCTAGCGAATTTGTCTGCCGCAAAGCAATTTGGGATCTCATTAAGAATCACCAACAACCCAGCCATGGACCTTATGTCCAACCACTACGACGCCATCATCATCGGAACCGGAGCAGGCGGCGGCACACTCGCCCTCCATCTGGCGCAGGCGGGCAAACGCATCCTGATCCTCGAGCGCGGCCCTTTTCTTCCCCAGGAAAAACTCAACTGGGACACCTCCGCCGTCTTTCTCGAGAACCGCTATCACACAAAAGACGTCTGGCTCGACAAGCACGACCAGCCCCTTCACCCCCAGCAGGCCTACTACGTCGGTGGCCAGACCAAGGTCTACGGCGCCGCTCTCTTCCGCCTCCGTGCTGAAAACTTCGGCATCCTCCACCACAAAGGCGGCATCTCCCCCGCGTGGCCGCTCACCTACGCCGACTTCGAACCCTACTACTGCCGCGCCGAAGAGCTCTTCGCCGCCCACGGCCATCTCAACGACGACCTCACTAGCTCTGACCCCACCGAACCCTTTCACTCCAAACCCTACCCGTTCCCCGCCCTCCCTAGCGAACCCAGAATGCAGGCCATCCACGACGACATCAAAAAGCTCGGATACCATCCCTTCCCAGTGCCTCTCGGCCTCAAACGAAACTCAGCCGACACGATCGAATCCAAATGCATTCGCTGCGATACCTGCGACGGCTACCCCTGCCTCGTCCACGCCAAATCGGACGCCGACATCAATTGCATTCGCCAGATCATGCATCTCCCCAACGTCACTCTTCTAACTGAAGCAAAAGTAACACGCATCGTTACAAATCCAACCGGAACTGCCGTCACCTCTGTCGAAGTGCAGCACAACGGCCCGCTTGATGCTCCGCCCGAGCTCGCAACCTACTTCGGCGGCATCATCGCCGTCTGCTGCGGAGCTATCAACTCCGCCGCCCTGCTCCTGCAGTCCGCCACCGACAAGCACCCGCTTGGCCTCGCCAACAGCTCCTCCGGCATGGTTGGCCGCAACTGCATGTTCCACCAGGCCGACGCGATCCTCTCCCTCGGCCTAATCGTAATGACGACAGTTACATGAAAACCTGGGGTACTAACGACTTCTACTTCCGCGATCCTAACGGCGAATACGATTTCTCATGGGCTCTATCCAGCCCATCGGCAGCTCCCACCACGAGATAATGAAGGACGACGCCCCTCCACTGACTCCCGGATTGTCCTCGAAACGATGAAAGACCACGCAGTCCCGTGGTGGCTCATGACCGAAGACCTCCCCGACCCCGAAAACCGCGTCACTCTAACAACCTGCGCCGACGGAACCCCGCAGATCAAACTCTCGTACGCCGGCAACAACGTCGAATCCTTCGCGCGCCTCAAAGACCGATGGGTCGACGTCCTCAAACAGGCCGGCCACGCCGAAAGCTCCATCCCCTTCCACGCTTATTTCAAAAAGCGCATCCCTCTCGAGGGCGTCGGCCACCAGAACGGCACCTGCCGCTTCGGCACCGACCCACAAACCTCCGTACTCGACATCAATTGCAAGGCCCACGACCTCGACAACCTCTACGTCGTCGACGCCAGCTTCTTCCCCTCCTGCGGGGCCGTAAACCCATCCCTCACCATCATCGCCAACGCCATCCGCGTCGCCGACCATCTCCTCGCCGATCGCCTCAATGAGTCCCGCGATTGCGTTGTTGTTGTTTTTCATGATCGCCACAAAAGTGTCATCTCGACCGAAGCTGTTCACAGTTCTACCGTGAGCAGCGCAGTGGAGAGACCCCGCATTTTGCTTTTGCCTCTGTGGTTTTGTTCCACGAACCAAATAGCAAAAGCCGACATCATCAAGCCATTGTTCAAAGACCGAAGTATTATGTCTCCGGAGCGCTTTTTCCACTTCACTTCACCCCAAGCGCCAGCCGTCACCGGAGACTCCTAAATGTTGCAAGACCGAACCCGCTTCACTCTGGCCACAATCCTCCTCGCAGCCGCCCTGCCCCTCCAAGCCCAGACCAATCCCACCCTCCTCGCCAACATCGACAACCGCCCCGTTACCTCCCTCAACGGCGACTGGCACGTCATCGTCGACCAGTACGCCACTGGCCTTTATGACTTCCATCAGAATCTCCGCAAAGACGGCTTCTTCCTTAACGCCCCCTTCGACCCCGCCGGCCGGCCACAGGACTACAACTTCGCCAACGCCAGCACTCTCAAGGTTCCCGGCGACTGGAACACCCAGCGCCCGGAGCTCTTCTATTACGAAGGCCCCATTTGGTACGAGAAGGACTTCGAACACACCACCAAACCCAACACCCGAACCTTCCTCCACATCGGCGCAGCCAACTACCGCACCTTCGTCTGGGTCAACACCAAAAAAATCTGCGAGCACGAGGGCGGCTACACCCCCTTCGACTGTGAACTCACCAGCGTCCTCAAAGACGGAAAAAACTTCGTCGTCCTCTCCGTCGACAACACTCGCATCGCCGACGGCGTTCCCACCCTCCAAACCGACTGGTGGAACTACGGCGGCCTCACCCGCGACGTCTCCCTCGTCGAACTCCCCACCCAATTCATCGACGACTACGGCCTCCACCTAAGCCGCACCGACCACAACCTCATCGAAGGCTATGTCCACGTCGAAGGCGCACCTGCTGGAACCGAAGTTACCGTCTCCATCCCCGAATTGCACGCGAGAACCCAGGCGAACGGTCGATGCGAACTCCCGCGCAGCCGTTAGCCTCCCCGTCAAATCCCTGAGCCTCTGGGCCCCCGAAAACCCAAAACTCTATAAAGTTGAGATCTCCGCCAACACGGACAAAATCGAAGACGAGATCGGCTTCCGCACCATCGAAACCCGTGGCACCCAGATCCTCCTCAACGGCCAACCTGTCTTCCTTCGCGGCATCTCCATTCATGCCGAAGCTCCCTACCGCACCGGCCGCGCCTACTCCCAAAAAGACGTCGACACTCTCCTCGGTTGGGCCAAAGAGCTCGGTGCAACTACGTCCGCCTCGCCCACTACCCCCACGATGAGCGCATGACTCGCACTGCCGACAAACTCGGCCTCATGGTCTGGTCAGAGATCCCCGACTACTGGGCCCTCCAATTCGACAACCCTGCCGTCCTCGCCAAATCCAAACAGCAGCTCGGCGAGATGATCCGCCGCGACCGCAACAAGGCCTCCATCATCCTCTGGTCCGTCGCCAACGAGACCCCCAACACGGAAGCCCGCACCAAATACCTGACCACCATGGTCGACCTGACCCATGAACTCGACCCCACCCGCCTGGTCACCGCAGCTCTCCTCGTCCGCACCGAGAAAAACCCCGACGGACACGGCACCACCAAGATCGTCGACGATCCTCTCGGCAAAGCCCTCGACGTCCTCGGCACCAACGAGTACATCGGTTGGTATGAACAACACGCCGAGGGCGCCGACACCACCACCTGGGACATCCGCTACCAGAAACCCCTCATCATGTCGGAGTATGGCGGTGACGCTAAAGCGGGCAACCACGCCCCGGCGGGCGACACCCACCCGGCACTCTGGACCGAGGAGTACCAGGCCGAGATCTACAATCATCAGACCCCGATGCTCAACAAAATCCCGCAGCTACGCGGCATCAGCCCCTGGGTCCTGATGGACTTCCGCTCCGCCCGCCGCGTCAACCCCGGCCTGCAGGACAACTTCAACCGCAAAGGCCTCATCTCCGACCAGGGCCAAAAGAAACAGGCCTTCTATATCCTGCAAAAAGCCTACAAAGAAAAATCCCTCGGCAAAGCGGAGTAGCGAATGCTAGAGACTCGGTCTCTCCCTCACCCTCCTTGCGCTCTCCGTCCCGGCGTCCGCAGCCACGACACCACCGCCGGACTTCGGATCCAATGTCCTCGTCTTCAACCCTTCCATGCGGTCAACAACCATCCAGGCACAGATCGACAAAATCTATGCGACGCAGCGCCGCAACGAATTTGGGCCTGAGCGCAGCGCCATGCTCTTTCTGCCTGGTGACTACACCGTCGACGTCCCCATCGGTTTCTACACCCAGGTACTCGGTCTCGGTACCTCGCCGGACAGCGTTCATATCACCGGGAACGTCCACTCTGATGCCGCGGCGCGCAACAACAACGCTACCACCACCTTCTGGCGTGCCGCCGAAAACTTCTCCGTCGCTCCGGCCAACGGCTCGATGCAGTGGGCCGTGTCCCAGGCAGCGCCCTTCCGCCGCATGCACATTCAGGGAGATATTGTCCTCCATCAAAACAACGGCTGGGCCAGCGGCGGTTGGATGTCCGACACCCTCATTGACGGCAATGTAGCTGCCGGCCCCCAACAGCAGTGGATCTCCCGCAACAGCGAGTGGCGCAGTTGGACCGGAGCCAACTGGAACATGGTCTTCGTCGGCGTTCCCAATCCGCCCGATGGCGATTGGCCGAAACCACCCTACACAAAGATCGCGAAGACTCCCATCATCCGCGAGAAACCCTTCCTTCAGGTCGACTCCACCGGCAACTACAGCGTCCGCGTCCCCGCCATCCGCACCGACAGCTCCGGCATTACCTGGCACGCCGCCATCACACCCGGAAGAAACATCCCTATCGCGCAGTTCTACATCGCCCATCCCAATCGAGACAACGCCGCCACCATCAACGCCCAGCTCGCGAAGGGAAAAGATCTCATCCTCACCCCGGGTATCTACAATCTCACTGAACCCATCCACGTCACTCACCCCAACGCCGTCGTCCTTGGCCTCGGTTTCGCCACGCTTCATCCAGTGAACGGCACCGCCGCCATGACCACCGCAGACGCTGACGGCATCATTCTCGCCGGCCTGCTCTTCGACGCCGGTCCCACCTCCTCACCCGTCCTTCTGCAGATCGCCCCGGCCAAAAGCCATGCCGATCACTACAAAAACCCCATCTCCCTCCACGACGTCTTCTTCCGCGTAGGCGGAGCAGGCCCTGGCCGCGCGGTCGTCAACCTCGAGATCAACGCCAACGACACCATCATCGATCACACCTGGATCTGGCGAGCCGATCACGGAGCCAACGTCGGATGGGACGCAAATACCAGCGCCAACGGCCTCGTCGTCAACGCTGACAAAGTCACCGTCTATGGCCTCTTCGTCGAACATCATCAGCAATTCCAGGTCCTCTGGAACGGCAACAACGGCCGCACCTACTTCTATCAATCGGAGATCCCCTACGAGCCCCCGACCAACCCAGTTTCACCAGCGCCCCCGGCACCAACGGCTGGGCCTCCTACAAAGTCGCCGACACTGTCACCACGCACGAAGCCTGGGGACTAGGCATCTACAGCGTCTTCCGCCATCCCGACGTCGCCCTCACCCGTTCCATCGAGGTTCCCGTCAACCCCAACATCCGCTTTCACGACATGATCACGGTCGCCCTCGACGATAAAGGCGAGATCAGCAACGTTATCAACAACACCGGTGGCCCAACCGCTCTCGCACCCCACCGCATCACGCCCAGGTCACCGACTTTCCGCCCGCACCTCAATCTTCTGTTCCATAGCTCGCCGTTTGATTTACTCTCAGACGATCAGCACACTCCCCACGATGATCCACTCCTGCGTTCCAGGAGAGAACTGGGCTGTCTGAAAAGACAGCAAATCTGCATGCGAAGACCAATGCGACACATCGGCGCGACAACCTGCAAAACGCTCTCTCGCGCATCCCTGCTTGCTGTTCTTTGTGTCGCACGACTCCTCGCACAGCCCCAGTCCTCGGCGACTCTCGCCTCACAACTCCCCGACGCGCCCGGCCTCTCCGTCATCTCTGGCACCGTCACCGATGCAACCGAAGCCACCGTCGCCGGCGCCCTCATCGCTCTCGAAGGCATCGAAAGCAAGACCACGGTCACCACCCGCTCCGACGACACAGGTGCCTTCTCTTTCCATGTCGTCCCGCCAGGCAAATACACCGTACGCATCACTGCCACCGGCTTCGCTCCATGGAAGATCGAAGATGTCGTCCTCCGCGCGGGACAAGACCTCATCCTGCCGCCAATCGTGCTCGGAGTTGAATCCATCAGCTCCACCGTCGATGCGATCACCCGCGAAGACCTTGCCGAGGAGCAGATCAGCGCCGAGGTCAAACAACGCATCATCGGAGTTCTCCCCAACTTCTACGTCAGTTACATTCCGGACGCTGCTCCCCTCACGCGCAAACAGAAGTTCAAGCTCGCAATTAAGGTCACCGTCGATCCCGTCACCTTCTTCACTACCGGCGTCACCGCAGCCATCGAGCAGTGGCAGGACGTTTCGAGGGCTACGGCCAGGGATTCAGCGGTTATGCCAAACGGTACGGAGCCACCTACGGCGACCGCGTCACCTCAACCTTCTTCGGTGCCGCCCTCTTGCCGTCGCTCCTCCATCAGGACCCGCGTTACTTCTACAAAGGCAAAGGCAGGGTCATCAATCGTGCACTCTACGCCATCTCAACCGTCGTCATCTGCAAAGGCGACAACGGCCACTGGCAGCCAAACTACTCCAACGTCCTCGGCAACCTTGCCGCCGGCGCTGTCTCAAGCCTCTACTATCCCAACAGCGACAAGCACGATGCGCAGGTCACCGTCGACAACATCTTCATAGGCATCGGTACCGGCGCCATCGGCACCCTCTTCCAGGAGTTCCTGCTCAAGCATCTCACTCACGGCGTTCCCAACCCTCCGCCATCGATGCCACCGCCAACGCTGCCCGCGTCCGCCCCCACACAAACCCCAAACTAACTGTTCCCGTACACCGGCACAGCCGCGCCGTGCACCACCGAAGCGCTGTCGCTGCACAAAAACAGAATCACCTGTGCAATCTCCTCAGGTTTGGGCCACGCGGCGAAATCTGCATTAGGCATCGCCTGTCGGTTCGCCGCAGTATCGATGATGCTCGGAAGAATCGAATTCACCCGCACTCCTGTGCCCTTCAAATCAGCCGCCAGCGAATCCATCATCGCCACCGCTGCCGCCTTCGACGCCGCATACGCCGACGCGCCCGCGCCATGATCGAACGCCGCCTTCGCCGCCACATTCACAATCGCCCCGTGCTTCTGTGTCAACATCGTCGGCACCACCGCGCGACTCAGCGCGTAACCCGATCGCAGGTTCAGCGCCAGCATCGCATCGAACACCTTCGTCTCCAAATCCCACAGCTTCACGCCGCCTGCGTAGCCACCTACCGTATTCACCAGCGCATCCACTCTCCCGTGCCGCGACAGACCGCCGCCCACAAATTCGCTCGCCGCGCGTTCATCCGTCACATCGACAGAAGACCCCTCGAGCGAGCCTGCCTTCGCTCCAGCCCACTTCTTCAGCGCAGCAAACTCCTCTTCCTTCCGGTAAGTCACCACTACGGTCGCATCGTTGTCCAGAAACGCACGGCCCACCGCCTGGCCCAGCCCACCCGTTCCGCCTGCCACCAGCACAATCTTGCCGGCGAAGTTGATCTCCATATACCCTCCGTCCTATACATCCGACCGTAATCGATGGCGTGCGAGAAAGCACGCCAGGCGAAATCTAAAGACCGGCGATCTTCTTCTCCACCTTCGGCCTCAAAGTCTCCTGCGCATCCGCGTCCATCGTCTTCACCACATCCAGCGCGCGCTCGATAAGCAACCTTCGCTTCCGTCCGCCGTCCCGCGGCAGCGAGCGCATCGCCCAAAGTCACCTGCGGCTCATACTCATCCGGAGCGATCATCACCGCCTCTTCCGCTGCCGCAACCGCGCCCGCGAAATCTCGCTTGGCCACTAACTGGCTCGATTCCGCGACGTAGCTCAAAGCCGACGCTAGCGGAACTCGAAACGTGCCCTCATACACCTCCACGCCATCCTGAATCGAAGCAACGGCGTAAGCCGTGCGAAATCCCGATAAGGATTCAGCGCATTCGACCCATATTCAAATCCGGTCTGTGTCCCCGCGCTAAGAAACACAGGCCCATCAATCACAACCGGAACCGGACGCTGCACCTTCGTAAAGTACGTATCTGGCGTAGGCAGCGGCTTGCAGGGAATCCCATAGTCCCGCGGAAGAAGAAACGGATCGGCAAAATAAGCAAACCAGCACTCTTTGATGCCGTGCTCGTCTGTGTATCGCTTTACCGCCAGCAACTGCTGCGCCCAATCCGTATTCGAGTCGGTCAGATACTTGTAAGTCTGCGAAGGCCCGCCCCAGAACTCATTTGAGTAGGCCATGTAATTCGGATAAGCCCTCGCCGAAGACACAACCTGGCAAAGCAGCAAAGCCGCGACCGCATAACTCCACGCTCGACCGCCGTTCCCCGGCAGACTCTATCCAGCCCAACTTCCACCCGCGGCAAACACACACAGAAAAACGTAGACCGGCAAGATATGCCGCGCACCGATATTCAGGCTCGAACCCATCGCCACCCAGAAATAAATTACTGCCGGAACGAGCAGAAACAAAATCTCCCGCCACCGACGAAACCGTCCCACGACCACCGCCGCAAAGGCAAGCACCACCAGCGCCAGAAAACCGAGCGTCGACTTGATCAGCAACACAGCAGGGAAGTAGAACCAAACCCCATGCTCATAAACCTTGCCAAAGATGAACGATGGCATTCCATTCGCCATGGCCCGCACATCCGCCAGCCCATACAGATAAGACTCGGGCAGAAGATGAAACCGTGCCAGCAGCATGATGCCCTTGGCCTCCATAGGCCTTCAGCGGATGAACATAATCCGCCAGCGATGGATCAAGCCGCAACCCCGCAGGCCGCGCCGCATATCGAAACCCATAGAAAGCCCACAACACAATAACCGCGATCACTCCCATCGCCGCCAGCGACCCCACCATCCGCAGCGCACGCGCCCACGATCATCGCCATTGAGGCGAAACGCCACCTCGCACCCAGCCAACGCAACCAGCATCGGCAGCAGAAGGACCGCGGAGTGCTTCGTCGCCAACGCAACCCCGCCGCAACACCGGCGACAGCCAGCCGTCCCACAGACGCAGCCTTGCAGTACCGGTAAAACGCATACACCGCGCAAAAAAGAAACAGGAAACGCCCGTATCGGTCGTAACAAAAGCGCCATGAGCCAGCACGGTCGGTTCAAAGGTCAATAACACCAAAGCCACAAACGCCGCGCCCGACGCCAAACATCTCCCGACGCCGCTAAAAACACCAGCATCCCATCAGGATCGCCACAATCCCCGCCGCCATCCGCACCCGAAACGTCAACTACTCCGCGCTGTACTCCGGCGAATTGCCAAAGAGCAAGTCGCGCCCACCCAAATAAGCTTCGTCTTTAAAGAAGCGACGCTGCAGCGGCGGCACCTTCAGCGGAAGGCCCAGAAGCGGCACTGTTCCCAGCATCTTCATCAGCGGCGGATGTTCGGGGTTCAACCCGAAGTCGTGCGTCTTCCACGACATGTATCCCGCATAGATGTGGTCGCCTTCGTCCCATGTCAGCGACTCCTGTTGCACTGTAGGGCAAGCTGCAATCCAAACAGGAGTAGTAAAAGACAGACTCCGGCATATGATAAGGAACGTCGCGGCTCAAATTTCATAGGCCGTTCCATCCTAAATGCTGGACTACATCTCTGCCCAGCGCCGCAGCAGGTTGTGATACACCCCGGTCAACTGCACGCCCGCCGCATTCCCCGGAGCCTCGACCGCCAGCCGCTGAATCGCCGTATCCAGATCGATACAGCAGCGTCCGGTCTCCGTCGCTCCGAATCATGCTCTGCACCCAGAAGAATGAAGCCACCCGCGCCCCCCGCGTCACCGGAGCCACCCGATGCAGACTCGTCGCCGGATACAGCACCATATGGCCCGCCGGCAGCTTCACCGTGTGCACGCCATACGTGTCTTCCACCAGCAGCTCGCCGCCGTCATATTCCTCCGGCGCGGACAAAAACAACGTAGCCGAAACATCCGTCCGGATCCTCTGCCCCGTCGACGCCATCGACCGAATCGCCGTATCCACATGCGTGCCAAAGTGCCCGCCGCCGGTGTAGCGGTTGAACATCGGCGGAAACACCCGCAGCGGCAGCGCCGCCGACATGAACAGCGGCGACCGCGCCAGCGCCGCCAGCACCATCTCCCCCAGCTTCACCGCCACCGGATGCCCCTCCGGCAACTGCAGATTTTCCTTCACCCTCTGCGCCTGGTAGCCGGCAGTCACTTTGCCGTCCACCCACTCCGCCGCATCAAGCGCCGCCCGCGCCTGCGCCACTTCACCCGCCGTCAACACATCCGGAATCGTAATCAGCATCCTCTACTCCTCAATCACTTACTAGCCACAAAGCGAGTCGGCTCAGGACATGCGGTCGACTTACTCAGCCACTTCAGCTTAGAACTTGAAGTTGATGCCGAACAGCGCATTCGCTCCCGCTCCCGGAATCAAATGGCTCGGATGCGGCAGATCGATAAAGTACCGATTCAGAATGTTGTTCACATTCGCCTGCAGCTCCAGCCTCTCAGTAACCGGCCGCCTCAGCATCGCATTGAACACCCAATATCCCGGAACCTGCTTCATCGCCACACTCGGTCACCACAAACCCCGGCCCATTCGGATTCGGCGCAAACCCAGTCGGCACATACGGCACGGTCGAACTCGCCGTCCTGCTCGCCACATAGTTTCCGCCCAAGGCCGCCATTCAACCGCCACGGCAACCGATGCGTCACAAACAGATTGAACGTCTGCTTCGGCACATTCGCCAGCGGATAGCCAACCGAAGTCGGGAAGAACTTCGAATAGATCACCGCGCTGTCCAGATACGCATAACCCGCAACCAGATCCATCCCCTGGGCAGCCGTCCCACCACGCTGAACTGCACACCCTTCACCAACTGATTGCCTGCCGCCACAATATTGTTCGAGTTCGTCGGATTCGTCTCGCGCGCATTGTCCTTCTCCGTCCGGAACCACGCGCCTTCCGTCAGCAGCCGCTCGTTCAGGAAGCTCCACTTCGCTCCCGCCTCGTACGTCTTGTTCTCTTCCGGCGCAGCCGAGCTGTTCGCCAGCCCAATGCTCAAACTCAGCGACTCCGCCGCCGGATTCAAGCTCGTTCCATAGTCGAAGTACACGCTGCCGTGGCTCGAAGGCTTGTACACAAACGCCGCTCGATAAGCTCGGCTGCTCATCCACCGGCTGATCGGCGCCATCGGCGCCGTCACCGTTCCACCCGCCGGCGGCGTCGGCTGATACAG
Source organism: uncultured Acidobacteriaceae bacterium (assembly GCA_963774735.1). GTDB lineage: Bacteria > Acidobacteriota > Terriglobia > Terriglobales > Acidobacteriaceae > Edaphobacter. The sequence continues at coordinate 81,367 of CAVZGJ010000025.1, forward strand.
GTTGTAACCCGTATCGAAGCGGTCCCAGCGCACGCCGCCGCTCAGCTCAAACAGCCGCCCCAGCTTCACCGTATCGACAAAGTACACCCCAACGCTCTTCGACTTCGTATGCACGATCGACGTGATGTACCGCGTCCCCGAAAACGGCTGCTGCTGCATTCGGATTCAGCAGCGAAGTCGACGGAACCGTATTGATCTTGTTGATCGTGTAGCTGTAGCGGATGGGATTCGAGATCTCCTGCCCGCCCTCAACTCCCGCCACCAGACGCATGCCGTATGCCCAGCACTTTGAACCGCGCCGACACCTCCGTCTGGTCCCACAGATCGCCTTCAACGCTCTTCGTCTGAATCTGGTTCCGGTTCACCTGGTAATCGTGCTCGGGTTGCTCGCTGGCGTATAAGGGCAGGGCAGCGCGGATTGACCGCGAGACGTCGGCAGCGACGCGACCATCCCGCCCACCGGCACGCTCGCCGGCGCATTCGAGCAAATCTGCGGCTCCGTAATCTGCGCCTGCCGCGGATAGTTCGCCGCCCGCGCAATCGTGTGCAGGTTCAGGTTCGGCGAAAACTCATGCTCCGCCTTCAAAGTCAGGATGTCGTCGTTCGTATTCAGGTAGTTCTCGTTCGGAAACCCAAAGTAGCTGTGCCGAATCGGCCCCGGAGCCACCGCTTGTTGAGCCACGGCAACCCATAGTCCGGCGTGTCGCAGTCCTGCAGATGCACGTAGCTCAGCGTCGCCCGCGTCTTCGTGTTCAGCCCGATCGACACCGACGGCGCAACGCCAAACCGCCGAATCTCCGCGACGTCGCGCCCCGCAACACCGCTTCCTGCCCCATCACGTTCAGCCGCAACGCCGTCCCGCCCAGCGCATCCAACTCACGGCTATTCAGATCCGCCGTCAGCCTCCTCGTCAGATCCGTGCCAAACTGCGCCTGCACATGCGCGAACTGCTGCACCTCGGAACCTTGCTCTCCTGGTTCACCACGCCGCCCGTCGATCCGCGCCCAAACTGAACTCCCGCCGGACCCTCCAGCACATCCACCTGCTCATAGTTGAACGAGTCGCGATAGTAGCTGCCGAAGTCGCGAATCCCATCGAGAAAAATATCGTTCCGCGCCGTAAATCCGCGGATCGTCAGGTTGTCTCCCTGCGCTCCCGCCTCGCCCGCCGCCAGGCTGATCCCCGGAACATTCCGCAGCGTATCGCGCAGCGTCGTCACCGCTTCGTCCTGCATCACAAACTGCGGCACAACCGTAATGCTCTGCGGAGTATCCAGCAGCGGCTCCGTAAACTTCGTCATCGCAACCGAATCTGTAACCGAAGTAGTCACCGACACCGTATCCTTCGCCTGCACGCCCACCACCATCGTCGCGGCATCTTCCACGCGATAGTTCAGTCCCGTCCCATCCAGCAGCAGCCGCAGCGCCTCATCTTCGCGATAAAGTCCCGATCACGCCCGGCGAATTGAACCCCGCCAGCGTCCCCGCCGGCAGCACAATCTTCACCTTCAGCCCGGTCGCCTTCTCATAGGCCGCAATCGCCACATCCAGCGGTCCCGCGGCAATATCGAACCGCTTCAGCGGCAGAGTCGCCTCAGACCCAGTCGTCCCCGCCGACCTCTCTCCTTCACCCTGGCCAGCGCGGACTCGTCCCGCCCATCACCGCATAAGCCGCCAGTGTTCCCGCCGCAATCCACCCACAAGAGCCTCCAAACACCCTCTTCGCCTCTTTTTCGCTGTTTTCGTCGGTCGCTTCACCTCGCTTCCTCACTTTCAAAAAATCTCGCACCCGGCTTTGCCAATTCAGGTAGGTTCGTCATCGAAAATCGGCAAGCCTCTCGTCCCCGAATAACCCGTCCCGGCTCACAAGGCTACCGGGTACAAATCCGGTCCGATATAAACCTGCTACAACAAGTTTGGAACGAGATCAAAGGATCTACCGACTCAATATAAGTCCGATTCAGTCCGATACTTCTATCATTTATAGGGCAAACATGAGTCCATATCAATTGTAAGTCTTGTAGTCGGGATCAAGACTCCTCGTAGCAAAAGCGCCCCTCAAACTGTCGCGAAAAAACCGGTTAGCTCAAATGTAAGATTCTGTAAGAAGAAGATGACTTTTCCGCAAATTCATTTTTCCATATGTCCGAAAAGAGACCTCACCTTGACTTTTCATTGAGGTATAGGGGTTACGCCCACTTTGGAACCGAAGACTTTGGCCACCTAATTGCTCTGAGGCAAGCATCGTTTAGTGAATTTTGGAGGATGCCCCTTGAATAAGGTGTTTGTAAGTTTTCAGCAATTTTGCAGTCTCTATTCTCTCCGCAGGTATGGCACTCGCCCAGGTCACAAGCGGAGACATCGTAGGAACCGTCAAGGACGCAACCGGTGCTGCAATCCCGAACGCGTCCGTCATTATAACCAATGAGGCAACCGGCGTTGAGCACGACTCTTACCGCCAACTCCAACGGCGAATTCCATGCTCCCAACCTGCCGGCTGGCACATATGACGTAGCGGTCACCAACGCCGGATTTCAGTCCTATAAGCTGACGGGCCTCGAGGTCGAAATCAACAGGACCGCAACCAAGGACATCGTTCTGTCGGTAGGGACCACCCAATCGGTTGAAGTCACCGCCGACGCCGGCGTGGTTCTCGACACAACGACCACCAACCTCACCACGACCTTCTCCACCGAGGAACTCGCGAACCTCCCACCGCCAACCGTTGGTCTCGGCGTTCTCAACACCTCGCTTCTGAGCCCCGGCGTCGCCTCCACTGGCGGTATCGGTATCGGTGTTGGCCCATCGATCGGCGGTCAGCGCCCGCGTAACAATAACTTCACAGTTGAAGGCATCGACAACAACAACAAGGCCGTCACCGGCCCACTCGTCTACGTGCCCAACGATGCCGTCGGCAACTTCACCCTCATCACCAACCAGTTCTCGCCCGAGTTCGGTCACTCCTCCGGCGGCCAGTTCAACACCACCGTCATCTCCGGCACCAACAAGTTCCACGGTCGCTCTCTACGAGTACTTCCAGAACCGCAACCTGAACGCAGCCAGCGGAATCGCCGGCGGCAAGGTCCCCAACCCGCGCTACGACAACAACCGCTATGGCGGACAGATCGGCGGCCCAATCCTCCAGGACAAGCTCTTCTTCTTTGCGAACTACGAGCGCAACACCCTCGGCCAGACCGGAAGCTACTACCTTTGCACTCCCACCGCTGCCGGTATGTCGCAGCTCAACAGTCTGGCGGCACCTATGGCTTCAGCGCCAACAACTTGCAGCAGTTCACCAAGTACATCCCCGCTGCCAATGCTTTCGGCGGCGCTCAGGTCACTGCCGCAACGACAACGCCTGCGGCAACCAGACTTCCGGTCCGCAGTTCCTCACCGTTACGCCAATCCCTTCAGCGACGGCCGCATCCACCAACATCCCACTCGGCAACTATCTGGTCAGCGCGCCGCAACTTCTCCAACTTCGACGCCCTCACCACCAGCGTCGACTACAATATCAGCTCCAAAGACAGCATCCGTGTTCGCTACATCTACAACACCCAGGGTTCAGAGGACACCGCTGCTCACCTGCCGATCTTCTTCACGACGACAGCCATTCAAGTTCGACCTCTTCGCTCTCTCGGAGTACCACACCTTTACGCCAAACCTCACCAACGAGTTCCGTCTCGGTTACAACCGTTACGAAAACACCTACCGTCAGGAAACTTCAGCTATCCCGGCCTCGATCAGTTCCCCAATCTCCACTACTACGATCATGGGCTCCATCAACGTCGGACCCGACACCAATGCACCCCAATTCACCATCCAGAACCTCTATCAGGTGACCGACAACATCAGCTAGGTCAAGGGCAAGCACAGCCTGAAATTCGGCTTTGACCGTCGCAAATACATCTCCCCGCAGGGCTTCACGCAGCGCGCTCGCGGCGACTATGAATAGGCCGAACTGGACCAGTTCCTCCACGACCTCGCTCCCGACTCGAACGGTTTCGCTGAGCGCTCGACCGGCAACCACACCTACTACGGCGACCAGACCGCCCTCTACTTCTACGTCAACGACACCTGGCGCATAACCCCGAAGTCACCATCAACGCTGGTCTTCGCTATGAGTTCACCTCGGTTCCCATCGGCAAGCGCGCTCAACAGCTGAACATCGCCGCCTCGGTCCCGGGTCTCGTTAGCTTCCATGCACCCCAGCCCACCTACACCGGCTTCCTGCCGCGCTTCGGCATCAACTGGTCTCCCGATGAAAGACTCCGTCCGCGCCGGCTTCGGCATGGCGTACGACGTTCTCTTCGACAACCTCGGAACCCTCTCCTTCCCGCCGCAGTACTCCTCCACCAAGGATGTCGGCAATCCCGGCAACCTCGCCGGCGACTCGCCAACTTCCTGAAGAACGGTGGTCTGCCTCCCGGAACGGGTTCGGGCATCACGAACTACCCCAACACGCCGCGCAGGTCTGGCAGCGCAGCGTGCGGCCACTCGGCTCTTCTCCCGGACCAGGTTCTGCCCTACGCCGAAACCTATACGCTCACGGTGCAGCGCACTTTCGGCTCTGCCTACACAGCTGAGATCGGCTACGTCGGCACGCGCGGCATTCATCTCCCGACCCAGGACCAGATCAACGTTCAGCCCAGGGTCAAGCCGCCAATCAGCTCGGAACGTCTTGTCGGTTCGACCGCGCTCGTCGCAGCCGCAAACAGCACCACCAACCTTGCTGCGATTCAGGCGCTCTCGAACATCGTGCCCGCCTGGAAGTCTGCTGGCTTTACTGGCAAAATCACCTCTTACCAGCCCTACTCGCGGCTCCAACTACAACGGCTTCGTCGCCAATCTGACTCGCCGCTTCCAGCAGGGCCTCCAGATGAACCTCTCCTACACCTGGTCGAAGACGATGGACGATGCGACCGCCGAAGTCTTCGCCACCGTCCTCACCCCCGCCGTCAGCAGGACTCCCAGTGCATCTCGTGCGACTACAGCCGTTCGGCGCTCGATCGCACGAATCGCCTCAGCTCTCGAATCCTCTAGGATGTGCCGTACTACAAGCACTCCGACAGCTTCGTGATGCGCAACCTCGTCGGCAACTGGGTCGTCTCGCCGATTTACACCTATGAGTCGCCTGAGTACGCAACGGTACTCTCCGGCATCAACTCCAACCTCAACGGCGATACCGGTGCTGCAATCGACCGTGCCATTATCAACCCGAACGGAGTGAAGGGAACCGGCTCCAACGTCACACCGAGTCTACAACCCCGCGCTCGTAGGAAACTGCACGCCGCCTGCAACGACGTGCAACGGCAACCTGGTCGGCTATTCGGCCATCAACCCCAATGCCTACTACATCCAGGGCGGCTCTGGTACCTACCCCAACGCAGCACGTAATACGCTTCCCATCCGTCCGATCAATAACGTTGACCTCTCGCTTCAGAAGCGGCTTACGGTCCACGAGCACTACTCCTTCGAGTTCGGTGCGGGAGCCTTCAACCTCTTCAACCATGCTCAGTACATCCCCGGAACCGTTGACAACGTCAACTCGACCAGCTACACCGCGAGCTACAACTTCCAGACCGTCGGCAACGCCTTCTTCAACCGGCCGGACAAGGAGTTCACCAACAACGCTCGTACGATGCAGCTGACCGCAAAGTTCACCTTCTAACCCAACATCAACCAAACAAGAAAGGGTGCTCTTCGGAGCACCCTTTTTGTGCACTTCCGCCCTGCCCTTCGGCCCTGTCTTCCAACCCTCCAGCGCACCCCCATCTGCACAGCCAAAACCCTTATAATAGGGATATAAATCATGGCTGACGATCTCTTCCCCAGGACCCTAAAAACCCCGAAATCCCCTCCCCTCAGGACGCCAACTCCAACAACCCTCCGCCGGCCGGCAGTCCCCCCGAGGCCCCCCGGAGCCAATCCAGGGCCGTGGCGCCGCCTTCCTCTATCCCATCAATATTGAAGAGGAGATGCGCCGGTCCTACCTCGACTACTCCATGTCGGTCATCATCGGCCGAGCTCTGCCCGATGTCCGCGACGGCCTCAAGCCCGTCCACCGCCGCATCCTCTACGGCATGCAGGAGATGGGTCTCCAGTTCAGCAAGAAGCTACACCAAGTCCTCCAAGGTCGTCGGCCACGTCATGGGCAACTTCCACCCCCACGGCGACCTGCCATCTACGACACCATGGTCCGCCTGGCCCAGCCCTTCAGCCTGCGCTACCCCCTCGTAGACGGCCAGGGCAACTTCGGCTCCGTCGACGGGACCCACCCGCCGCCATGCGATACACCGAGGCCCGCCTCACCCGCATCGCCGGCGAAATGCTCGCCGACATCGACTCCGACACCGTAGACTTCCCCCCAACTACGACGATCCACCGCTCGAGCCCACCGTCCTCCCCGCTCGCATCCCCAACCTCATCGTCAACGGGTCTGGCGGCATCGCCGTCGGCATGGCGACCAACATCCCGCCGCACAATCTCACCGAAGTCGTCAACGCCTGCATCGCGCTCATCTCCAAAGAAAAGTCCGATACCCGCTCCGACCTCGACATCTGCCTCGAGCATGTCAAAGGCCCTGACTTCCCCCACCGGCGGCTTCATCTTCGGCAAGACCGGTATCCCCAACGCCTACCACACCGGCCGCGGCCGCTTCATCATGCGCGCCAAGTGCTCCATCGAAAACATCTCCGGCGGCCGCCAGGCCATCATCGTCACCGAGATCCCCTACCAGGTCAACAAAGCCCGCCTCATCGAGCGCATCGCCGACCTCGTCAACGAGGGCGTCATCACCGACATCGCCCGCGACGAGTTCCGCGACGAGTCCGACCGCGACGGCATGCGCATCCACATCGGCCTCAAGCGCGCGCCGAGCACCAGATCGTCTCAACCAACTCCACAAGCACACCCAGATGCAGGACTCCTTCTCCATGATCTTCCTGGCCGTCCACAACGGTCAGCCCAAGGAACTCCCGCTCGACGCCGCCATCCGTGCCTTCCTCGATCACCGCATCGAAGTCGTCCGCCGCCGCACCGCCTTCCTCCTCGGCAAGGCCCGCGACCGCGAGCACGTCCTCCTCGGCTACCAGATCGCGCTCGATCACCTCGACAACGTCATTAAGACCATCCGCCAGTCCGGCAGCCGCGCCGAAGCCCGCGAAAATCTCTTCCAGTACTTCTCCGGGAAGAAGATCAATCTCCGCGGCACCGAACTCAAAGGCGTCACCCTCGACCCCGAGAAGTACGGCGTCGACATGACCTTCTCGCCACCGGCACGCTCATCCTCAGCTACAAGCAGATCGACGCCATCCTCGAACTGCAGCTCTACCGCCTCACCCAGCTCTCTATCGATGAGCTCCTCAAAGAACTCGCCGAGGTCCGCGAAAACATCACCGAGTTCGAGTCCATCCTCGCCTCCCCCGCAAAGCTCCGCAAACTCATCGTCAAAGAACTCACCGAAATTAGCGCCAAGTACGGCGACGCCCGCCGCACCCAGATCGTCGACGAGACCACCGAACTCCAGCTCGAAGACCTCATCGCCGACGAGCAGGTCGCCGTCACCGTCTCCAACACCGGCTACCTCAAGCGCACGCCCATCTCCACCTATAGACAACAGCGCAGAGGTGGCACCGGCCGCCTCGGCATGAAGACCCGCGAAGAGGACTTCGTCGCCCAGCTCATCATCGACTCCACTCACGCGTATCTCCTCTGCTTCACCAACACCGGCCGCGTCTACTGGCTCAAGGTCTACGAAATCCCCGACATCGGCGCCGCCGGCAAGGGCAAGGCCATGGCCTCGCTCGTCGCCCTCCAGCCCGGAGAAAAAGTCGTCACCATTCTCCCCGTCAAGGACCTCGAAGAAGACTCCAAGTACGTCCTCTTCGCCACCCGCAACGGCACCGTCAAGAAGACCGCCCTCAAGGACTTCTCCAACGTCATGGCCCGAGGCATCATCTCCATCAACATCGAGAAAGACGACGAGCTCATCACCGCCCGCATCACCGACGGTCAGCAGGTCATCTTCCTAGCTCCCACGACGGCCAGGCCATCCGCTTCGACGAGCAGGATCTCCGCCCCATGGGCCGCCCCGCCACCGGCAACCGCGGCATCTCCCTCCGCAAGGGAGACTACGTCATCGGCGCCGCCGTCACCCCCTCCAACGAAGCCCGCAACAAGGCCCGCCTCGAGCGCGCCGCCGCCAAGGGCCTCACCTCGCAGGTCGAAGCCGCCATCGACGAGGCCACTCCTCCACCTTTCATCCGGTCCACTTCAATCCTGTCATCCTTCCGCGAAGCGGGAGGACCTGCTTCTCGCCCCGCTAAGGACGGCCAGGAGTCTTAGGCAGCGACGAAGAGATCGAGATCGACGCAGCCGCAGCCGCCAAGCTCGCCAAACTCGACGAGAAGCTCGGCCTCACCCCCTGCCTCATCCTCTCCGTCTCCGAGAATGGCTACGGCAAGCGCACCGACGTCGACCAGTACCGCCTCCAGTCCCGCGGCGGCAAGGGCGTCATCAACATGAAGACCACCCCCAAGATCGGCAAGGTCACCGGCATCAACCTCGTCGACGACACCACCGAGCTCATGGTCATCAGCCAGTTCGGCAAGATCATCCGCATCGACACCAAATCCATCCGCGCCGCCGGCCGCAGCACCCAGGGCGTCAAGCTCCTCGACCTCGAACCCCAGGACAAAGTAGCCGCCGCCGTAGTCATCCCCCCAGAAGAAGCCAAAACCCAACCCGAAGAGGGATCGCTCCTGCAGTAGTTCAAATCTTCCGATCGAATTCAGCACCTTTATCGCCGGAGGCTCACACGATTTACGGAAACAATGACGATGAGAAAGATCCTGTCGTCTGGTTCAAGACCGAGTACCCTCTCATCGCGCTCCTCGGCCTTCTTTACATCGCGTTGATTGGCAGGTATCGGCCCTTTGAACTCGACAACAGTTGGTTCCTAAGCTTTTCGCACTCCTTCTGGACTCGGCGCATCGAGACAGACACCTTCATGCAGAACGTCTTTCCCAACGGCATGGGCGGAGTCATCGCCTTCGGCAAGCTCGCCGCCGTCGTCCAAGGAGCCATTCTCAGCTGCTTCGGCTGGTCTCTCAGTGCCGCCACCCTTATCAGCGTCACATTCATTCTCCTATCGCTTGCGCTACTCGCCAACACATGCCGGCACCTCGGTTACAGCGCGAACTTCACTCTCTGCTTCATCGCGCTCCTCGGCTTTACCGAGCCTTTCGTCGCCGTCACCCAGAAGGCGCGTTACGAATTTCTCCCCATCTTCTTGCTCTCTCTAGCACTCTGGCTCGCCGTCCGAGAGCATATTGGTCTGTCCATATTTGTGGCCGCGCTGGCCGCCGAAGTCGAGCCGGCAGCGATCGTCATCCCTTTCGCCATAGGCACCTTCGTTAGCTCGCGGAACGTCCACTCCAAAAGCCTTCCCACTCCTCAGCTCATCCTCCGCATCCTGCTGGGAGCGACCGCAGCGGCAACCGTCTATTTCTTACTCCATCCACATGTCTTCTCGCTCTTCCGATCAGCGGATTGGCGCGCCCTAAAGAATGGAGAAATGAATCTTTGGGGCGGTTTTGTTGCCGCATACTATGCTGGCGGAACTGTCGAGCATGCATCGCTCTCCCCGGCATTGAACTATCTGGTCCACAAACGTCATATCCCCGAGTTCGCTCTCCTCCTTGCTTCCGTCGCTGTCTGCATCTTCGGCCGCAAGACGCACCTCCTACTGCAATGGCCGGCCCTCTGCTTTGTTGTCATCTTGCTCCTATCTAGTCTTCTCCGCTGGTCGAACCCAGCCTATTTTGCCTTCATGGCCCCATTCTCCAGTTTTTTCGTCATGCAGACTCTCTATGAAGACCGTTATCGCAATTGGATTCTCGGGGCAATTCTGCTCTTCACCCTGCCCCAATATGTCTATCGTTATTACTTCTGGTCATCTAGAGACGCAGGCTTCTCCCAACACGACGAGAATCAGATAAACGCAGCCATCACCCGCGAGGCTGCCCTGATCGGCAAGCCGCCCCAGCAGCTGCACCTCATAGGCAACTACTCACTCTGGTTTGCCCATCCAGATCTATTCGTCAACCTGAACACAGGAATCGTCGACGACACCATATTGAGCAACGCAGACCTGCTGCTCTGCTTCGACAAACCCCTCGACCCACTCTTTACCCTATCGACCACACAGGAGATCCCCTGCGGCTCTTTGAGTCATATCCACTACAAGCAGGCCGAAACAATCACCCTCCACGGCCACGTGCTCCGACTACTCGTTCCCACCCACCAACCCTCAACCCAAACAGCCGCATATCCGTCAGAACGGCCTGGCGCCGGGTGCCCCATCTTCGCGGCAGCGAAAATCCCAACACCGCAGGCTACTTGGACTTCATCTTAGTCTCGTGGTTCGTGATCTCCGCTTGGCTAGGCAGCCGTGGCGGGACCTTGCTAAACACACTGCAGGTATCAGAGTACGGTTGACCGTCGGGACCTGGCTCGGATCCGCCACCGCACACGACGCCGCTTCCATTGGCCTTCATGCAGCCATACACACCGGCGTCAGTTTTTGGGAAGTACGTATCGCCTTTACTGCCACAACCTTTCATAATTTTTTCGGGCGGATTATCTGCTGATTTTGGCAGCTTAAAGCCGTGCGCTGGTAGAGCAGAGAAAGTCGCAAGCAGCGCGACCGACGTCGTCAGAACCAAAGAATTCCTGATCTTCATAAATGCGCTCCTTTGGAGGAGGAATGTGTAAGGTCTGGCCGATTACCCTAAACGAAACAAGCCGGTGGATTCAGTCGACACCATAGGACCCCCGGGCAGGGACTTCAAGCGGTAAGGCGCAGAATTTCGGCCAACTCCCGATTTGCCGTCGAATACAGTCTTTTACCGTGCGGATTATCCTGAAAATCTCACTCCTGCGTGGGCCATCGGCGCTAAAGGTGGGCCATTTCCCGGCAGCGGGAATCCAAAACCCTACCCAGCCATCTCCTTCAGCATCTTCTCCCGAAGCACCCGGTTCGCCCGCGTCTGATACCCCTTCCCATCCTTCTTCAGCCACGCGATAACATCCGCGTCCAGACGCAGACTCACCGCCTTCTTCACCGGACGATAGAACTTCCCCCGCACCGCCCGTTTCCACATCTCCTCCGTCCATTCCGGAATATCCGAAGTATCAATAGGCCGCCCTTCCAGCGCCTTCAACTCCGCCCGCTCCCGCTTGGTCAGAGGTGTTCCCGGCTCTCGCCGGAACGAGACCATCCCCGGCCTTCCTTTAATCGGTGTTGGTTTCATAGCGTCTCCTTTCGCGCGCAGTCGCTCGTCGTGCCGAAATAATCCGGTAGATCAAATCGTCTTCCTCATCCGCAATCGTATGTGCCACCAGAAGCACTACCAGGCCGCCTATCCGGCCAATCGTCTGCCACCGTTCCTCGCCGTCGACCTCACGGTCCTGTTCCATCACGAAATCCGGATCTTCGAAAACCCTGGTCGCCGTCGCAAAACTGATCCCATGTTTCCGAAAGTTGCCGCGGTCCTTCTCTTCATCCACTCAAATCGCAAGCACTCAATCCGCCGATACCAAAAAGTATATACAAAAACAGCTATACATCATTACCGTCAAAATTTCGGGAAATCCCCACAAGATAAAATCACCCGAACACCAAAACAGGAAAAAAGAGGAAAACCAGAAAACCCATGCCAACAACCACCCAGGAAGAGATCCGCTTCGGAGGCCTCACCATCCGCTACCTCGTCACCCCTCAAGCCTCCGGAGGCTCCCTCTCCATGTTCGAGTTCGAAGTCGCCCCCGGAGCCAAAGTCCCCGTCGCCCACAGCCACGACGCCTACGATGAGACCTGCTACGGCCTCGAGGGCACCCTCACCTATACCGTCAACGGCCAAACAATGGAGGGCCGCCCCGGCAACTCCGTCTTCATCCCTCGAGGAGTCATCCACCGCTTCGAGAACCTCCACTCCACCCCGGCAAAAGCTCTCGCCATCATCACCCCCGGCCTCCTCGCCCCCGACTTCTTCCGCGAGATCGCCGCCGTCCTCCAATCCACCCCACCCGGCACCCCACCCAACCCCGCCGCCATCGGCGAAATCATGCGCCGCCACGGCCTCACCCCCGCCCCCTGAACCTGACGCGCAAGACTTGACAACCCAAGCCCCTCAGCTGCCCACCGTTCTCCCTCCCCAGGCACCAGCCTCACATCACCCGAAGCCCAAACTATTCAAAATGAACACTTTGCCATGACACCTAGTGCGAAAACCCGCTAAAATCAGGACTTTACCCACGCACCCGCATCGAAGTCCGAACCTAACCGCAAGGAATGGAATACTTTGCACAACTCTGACGGGTAGGCGTCTCCCGCAACCAAAAAGAACTGACAACCTGCAACTCGCAACTTACTTAGCCGCCACGCCAGTGCGCAAATCCTGCAGTTCATGGTCGAACATCGTAGCAATATTCTGCGCCAGCCCATCCCCCTTCGAGTTAGCCGACGACTCCGCCAGCGTCCCCTTCAACTCCACATCCGTCTTCTTCCCACCCTTCTCCAACACACACGGAGTAGCCGTCACATACGAAGCCGTATACCCAATCAGCCCCCTCCCCGTCGTCTGCGTCTGAATCACCACATGCAAAGCCCGATCCGCCTGCGCCGCCGCCTGCACCACGTCAACTCCATTCAGCGCCGCCACCGCCTGCTGAACCTGCCCGGCCAGCGCCGCCATCGAAGCATCATCTCCATCCACCGTCACGAACACATGAATCCGTCCCCCGGGCACCGTCCCGCTCGCAGGACAAGTCAGCAGGCCTTTCTTAGGATCGATCCGCGCCGAACTCACCAGAGCCACCAGCTGCATCTTCGTCAGCTTGTTCAGCCCCTCCGCATTGAAGTTCTCCTGCGACACCCCCAACGTCTGCTGCACCTCCGGAGACCACACCGCCATCCCCGCCTTCGACGTACTGCTCGTCGTCGACTTCGGCTTACTCGTCGTCTGCGCCTCTACTCCCAGCGCAAAAACACCAAACAAAACACCACAACTCACCATCAAAAAACCACACCGTGTCCAGCAAGAAACCATCATTCTTCAACCCTCCACTATCCTTTATCCCAACATAAGACGCGAAAATCCCATAGCAGTGAATCCCCCGCATTTAATTCCTGCCCAATCAGTAATTAGATAAATCCCTCACCCTAAAGTGGTAAAGCCCCGACGCAACTTTCCCAGTAGGATCACGTCTCTATACACAAGTAAGGGTGTCCACCTAAACACCCGTCCACGAGGAAGATACATGGCACAACGTTTGAAATATTTCGCGCTCACCATAATGCTTTTTGTCGCGCTCAGCTTCGCTTTTGAAGGCCAGGCCCACGCATATGTCGATCCCGGTTCAGGACTCCTTATTTTTCAAGGAATTAGCGCCATCTTCTCAGGAGCGCTGTTCTATTTCCGCCGGCGTCTGAAGAATCTTTTTGTCAGAACCTCCAAAACCATCCCGCAATCCAGCCGTCCGTCCTAACCATTCGTTGACATCAAGAAGAAGCGCCCTATAGCCTTTCTCGGAATGCGTTGGCCGCTAAGCCCGCGTGCATCCGCATGTCTATTCCGATTTCGAAACGGCGGCACGCATGCCAACTCTGCTATCCCGTCCTGAAAAAAAGCAGGCGGTGAGGCCGCTCACCCATCCCATCACTGTAGCCTTCGGTCTGGCCAACCTCTATCTGCTTGATCTCACAGGCCCTCTCATCTCCACCGAACACGACCTCGTCTATCATCTCGTTGGTTCTGCCTCCTCCGTCATCATCCCGATTATCGTCTATCTCATCACCCTTTCCCTCCTTCTCACTGCACTCCTTTACCTCGCCGAACGCCCAGGCCCCCTCCGCGTCATCATCTGGTCAGCCTTTCTCCTCGCACTCCCATCGAACCTCCTTCACACCGTCGCTAACTTCTCTGGCATTGAAATCCCCGACTGGCTGACATATCTCGTGGCCGCCCTCTGTCTGCTGGCGCTCGTGGCAATCGTGATCTTTTGGAGAAAATTTCTTCCTCGCTTCGAAGCAATCCAGCGCGCCGCTGCGGTCATTCTCGGATTTTTCGCATTTACCGGCCTCATCATCTTCGCCCAGCTTGTCTGGAGCGGCTGGCAAGCTCGTGACCTGAACCCCGCACCCACTCTTCACAAGCAGCAAGTCACTACGACTCTGAAACCCCGTCATCGGATCGTATGGATTTTGCTCGACGAACTTTCCTACCAGCAACTCTATGAGCGCCGTTTCCCCGGCCTCCAACTCCCTGCATTCGATAGGCTCGCAGCTCAATCGACCCTTTTCACTCACGTGATGCCTGCAGGTGTCTACACACGTTACATCGTGCCGACGCTCTTCACGGGTGTCCCGTCGAATGCCGTGGACATCTCTGCCCGTGGCATGCTTCTCGCGCTCAAAGACCCATTGACCGGCAAGTGGACGCCATTCCGCCAGCACGAAACTGTCTTTCAGGACGCGATCGTCGCCGGATACAACACCGGAATCGCAGGCTGGTACAACCCGTACTGCCGCATTATGCCTGAGGTTCTGGACAATTGCTTTTGGACGTACCGCGAGTCCACTCCCGCCAATCTGTCTCCCAACCGCTCACTTGCGGTGGATCTCCTTCGTCCTTTCCACTACCTCTGGCTCGATACCAAACATCTTTTTGGCCACGGTCCCGGTTCGCCCACCGAGGAACATCGCGACATTCGCCAGCATTCCAGCGACTATCAGAAACTGGTTGCGGCCGGAGACGCGTTCCTCAGCAACTCATCCATCGACTTTCTCTTCCTGCATCTGCCCATCCCACATCCCTACGGCTTCTACGACCGCAGAAAAAAGGCCTTTAGCAACAAACACACCTCTTACGTCGACAACCTCGCTCTTGCAGATCGCTATCTCGCCCACGTTCGCAATTTGCTCGAACATAACGATCAGTGGGATTCTTCCACCATCATCGTGATGGGCGATCACTCCTGGCGCACGACGCAAATATGGAAGGACTCCATGACCTGGACTGACGACGACCAGACCGCCAGCAACGGCGGTGAGTTCGATCCCCGGCCGGCCTATATCGTCAAACTTACTAACCAGCAGACTGCTATACGCATTGACCAGCCCTTCTCTGCCGTCAATACCCGTGCCCTCATCGACTCCCTTATCCAAAATCGCATTCAGACGCCAACCGATCTCGCAACATGGGCGGCCTTGCAAAAGTAGCCCTTAGCCCCGATGACCCGAAGGGCCTTGTTAATCGACGAGTACACAGAATCGACCTGATTACTTACCCGCGTCCCCGCCGCAGCCTTAGCATAAAAAATGCTCTGGCGTTCCGCGCCTCTCAAATCATGATGCGTGTGAACGCCACCATCCCGGTCCTTCTGGCTCTTGCACTCCTGTATCTCTTTCCGGTCGACAGCCTGGCGATATCGCCGCATCATTCGATCCTAAGTCCACTCCTCTCACAAGAAGCACTCAGCCACGAAACGAGGCCGCACTGCGGCCTCACCCACTCCTACCCGACATACTCCGATAGTCAATATTGCCCGGAAGGCCCCCAGACCAACGTCACAAGCGTTGAAGGGCCGATCATCCGGTCATCCTGCCGGAGCTTTACAACAAACGCGGCCGCCTCATCGTTCCGCCGCCTCTCAGGGGTTCCCACGAGATCCTCGTCCATCAAAACAAGGTCGCGGACCGCGATGGTCTCGACCGCATCCAGAGCGACGAAGACTTACTCGATATGCGCGGCCAGCGTTTGCTGGTCTCTATTCCCAATAGCAATGCGCTGGAGATCGACGAGCGTCTGCCCGTCAATCGCCGCTTCTGTCGTCCGTGGACTGCGCAGTTTCTCACGGCTCTGGCGCACGCTCACTACGCGCATTTCCACGCCCCGCTACAAATCAACTCCGCAGTTCGCACCGTCGAGTTCCAGCAACATCTGATTCACATCAATGGCAATGCAGCACCAGCCGAGGGTGACACTGCTTCTCCGCACCTCACCGGTCAAGCAATCGACATCGCCAAGCATGGTCTCTCGCTCACCGAGGTTGCCTGGCTGCGCGGTTACCTCCTGCCGCTCGTTCAGGAAGGCAAAGTGGACGTTGAAGAAGAGTTTCAGCAGGCCTGCTTCCACATCAGCGTCTATAAGAGATATCTTCCTTCGGCCGCCGATCCGGGCCGCAATCTCGAAACATCGCGCCACACCCCGACCACCGCCTTGGCGACAGCAATACGCTAATCGCGACCAGAGATCGTCATTTCAAACGGCCTCACACTGTCCGGTCTGCCAGCTCTTGTACGCCGCATCCAACGCACGCATATTGCGTACCCCATCTTCCCCGGACGCAGCAAAACCTTCGTGACCGCGGACCGCCCGCGCAAAGCTGTCCAGCATGCGCGTATACCCGTCTCCGTTCTCAACCGTTAGCGTCTCCACCAACTCGCCCGCTTTTCGTACTATCAACTGAACAGGCCGGTCCACCGTCAAACCATTTTCTGCGATCAGGACCCCATCGCTTCCCAGTCACCTCAACCAGCGTCCGGTATGGGGCGCGCGCACTCGCCGTTACATTGGCATAAACTTCGCCCGTCATCT
This sequence comes from uncultured Acidobacteriaceae bacterium, assembly GCA_963774735.1. GTDB lineage: Bacteria > Acidobacteriota > Terriglobia > Terriglobales > Acidobacteriaceae > Edaphobacter. Next base: position 98,027 of record CAVZGJ010000025.1, read on the forward strand.
CCAGTTGCAGCGAAGCAACAGCCTCTACATTCCCTGACGCTCCATCTTTTCGGGCGAGAGTGCTAACACTGATGACATCCTCTCCCAACACAAACCGCAGCGCATCGATGCAGTGCACTCCAACATCTGCGATTGGCCCACCACAGGCGAGGGTTGGATCGGTGATCCACTTTCTCGGGGCCTGAGCAGCTGGATAGCTGTACTGCGCATGCGCAAGCTGTGGCTTCCCGATGCGCCCCGCCGCGATCTGTTCCCGCATCCACTCCAAACTTCGGTTGAAGCGAAAATTCTGTGCCACACCAAACAAAATTCCGGCTGTCTTGGCGGCCCTGTTCATCTCTTCGGCTTCACCGGCATTCATTGCCACTGGCTTCTCGCAGAGCACAGCCTTCCCATGCTTAAGAGCGAGCAGCGTGTCGTCCAAATGCATAGCATCCGGCGACGTAATGAACACTACATCCACGTTCTCCGAGGAGCACAACGCCTCTCGGGTAGGAAAGCACTCCGCAATGTTGTATTCAGAACAATTCTTGCGAGCGGCATCCTGATCTCTGCGCCACATCCCTTGCAGCGAGGCCTCGTGACAGTTGCGCAAAAGCAGGCAATAAACGGCGCACGGCATGATGCCCAAAGCCCAGAATCGCAAAGCGAATCCGTGATTCCGTCATGACCACTCCAGAATAATCAGGTTTTAGTGAGCGTCGTTCTTGAAGATCTGTTCGGCAAAGAAGTTCTCCACCTTCGCCTGATCGTGCACCATCTCAAGGTAGGCCGCCTTCAATAGCTGAGACCTGCCCTCGTGCAACTGCTGGCGGATCGCCTGCTGGACTCGCGGATCATTCAGATCGCGCTGTCCCGGAGGATCGCGCGAAATCAGCTTATAAATCGCATACCCCACCGGCTTCTTCGTCTGCGGATCGACAATCGGAAGAATGTCAGTGACCTCGCCCGGTTTCAACTTCGTAATCACGTTGTAGATCGCGGGGTCGGTGTGAAGCTGCGATTCTCCGATAAAACCCATATCGCCCCCATTGGGAGCCGTCTCGGGCTGCTCGGAAAAATTCATCGCAATCGTTCCGAAGTCCTCGCCGCTGTCCAGCCGGTTCTTCAGCGCCTGAATCTTTCTCTTCGCATCCGCGTCGTTTGTCGCCTTGCTGTTCTGCAGGTTGCCGGGTTGCGCTGACGGCATATCCGTCACCTGGATCTGAGCCAGATGGTATTGCGTTTCGATCAGATTGAACTCAGCCTTGTGCTGGTTGTAGTAGTTCGCAACATCGCCGTCGGTTACCGTAATCTTCGAATTGATCTCTTTATTTAAAAGCTTATTGATCGTGAGATTCCTTCGCAGCAGACGCTTCACATCATCAACTGTCTGGTTGCTCGCCTTCAGACGTTCCTGGAACTGATCCTCGGGATATCGCGCCTTCATCTCGGCGAACTTCGCGTCGACTTCTTCGTTCGTCGCGGTCAGATTCATCTTCGTGGCCCGCTGCTCGATGATCTCCTCGTCAATCAGTTCACGCAACACGTTCAAACGAAGGGAATCGGCCTGCTCTTGCGGAAGCTGTCGCTGCTGAGGATTCTCGCCAAGCTGTGCCTGATAGCCCTTATCCAACTCCGACCGCATGATTGCGTGGCCGTTGACCGTAGCCACCACGTCCGCGTTATGGCCGCGATTGCAGCCCGCAATCGGGAACACTCCAGCCGCCAGAACCAGCGCGACGGGAAGGAATCTGGAGAAAAGTCCGCACAGTGAACCAACGATTAGTATTCATCAACGATTCCGGTAAGCCCTGCATCTCCCGCATTCCCATCTCCTGCGCTCGTCTGTTAGTTACCGGGCTTGGTGGCCGCCGGGGTCTCTGGTTTTGCCGGAGCCGGGGGAGTCGGCGGTGGCGGCGGCGGTGTCTGGCCCGAAGCAATCAGCGCGTTATCGATCATACGGTATACGTATTCCAGCGGCAGCGCCCCCTCTATCTTTTCTCCATTGATGAAGAGCGCTGGGGTCGAGTCCACGCCAAGCGACTCTCCCAACTTCGTCGAAGCTTTTACCGCCGTATCATCCTGCTTGGCAATACAGGCATTCAGCGCATCCAAATTCAACTTCTGGCGCTTTCCCTCGTCACGCGCCAGCGAATCCAGGGTATCGTTTGCCTTCGCCAGATTCTTTTCGTCGCCGCCCATCTCTGCCGCGTGGGCGTGGATATAGTCCACCAGGTTCCAGTACCCCGTCGCACTCTGCGCACCAACGCAGTTTGTGTTAATCGCAGCGCGCACCGCCCACGGATGTTGGTCCAAAGGAAAATCGCGATAGACAATATGAACCTGGTCTTTATACCGCTGTGTCAGGGCAGGGAAGAGCTGCTCATGCATCTTCGCGCAGTATGGGCACTCCAGATCGTCAAATCCGACGATGAGTACGGGCGCATTCGCCGGACCGCCTCGCCCAGGCCTTCCGTCCCCGCTCACCAGGAGCTTGGGGTCCTTGCTGATGTCGTATTTATTCAACTGGGCTAGAGTCTTGCCATCGGTCGAAATCAAAAACGCCAGCGGCTTGCTCGTTTTCCCATTAGCCGTAAAGGTAACGCTGATCTGATCGTACCCCGGCACCTCACTCTTCGTCCGCGGACCAATCTGCATGTCGAAGTCCGGTGGAACCGAGGACTTCGAACGGATGAGCACCTCAACACGTCGCGTGAGCTCCGGGGAAAGCTTTCCCGAAGTCTCTGCCGGGGTCTGAGCCTGGCAACCAAGAGCAGCCAGCGCGAGGAAAAAAGTAAGGGCTTGAAATGGCTTCAAAACGATAGGCACAATACCTCGATTATCTCACGCAACCACACTGGTGAAAGTCCCGGACGCTCGCAAAACCCGCTCCGGGAAAGCTCAAAACAGACTCGCCGCCCGCCGCAGGTTGCCGGCTGTCCCAATGTTCAGCAAAGTAAAATTAAATCGTTCCGCAGTCTCATTGCGAACCGAACCCAACTCGTACTTCCGCACCTCCACGCTGAACCCGCAGCAATCCCAGTTGTACGAGCCCTGCAATCCGCCATACTGCACCAGTCCCGAATCTCCCGGTATCAAATCCAGCCCGACGTTCGCGGCCAGTCCCAGTCCCGGCTTAGTGGGCGATCCATAGCCCAACAGGAGCCGCAACTGATTAAAGTCCGAGACCGAAGAACTAACCCCCTGGCTGTAGAAGCGTCCCGGGGCATTCAATCTCGCATAGACCAATCCGCCAAACCAGTTGCCCTCGTGCGCATCAAGCATCACATTGTTAGACGTCAACTTCTTTGCTCCGGTATCCCAATCGAAGTCCCACTCCACATCCAGATGCTCCGATGTCCGCACCCTCAACCGAGACAGCAACGGCGCAATCGCCCGCGGCTCCGTCAAAAATGCAATCCCCGAATAGCTCAGCGTCGTGTCGAAGATGTTGCGCCGCCCATCGATCACAGCTCCGCCAAAGGTCTGGTTGATGAACGCCTTCTGCGTAAGCCGCCAGCTGATGAATTCGTGGCTGCCGCACAGCGGACCATTCTCCTCGTCCTCTGCGTCATCCTCCCGCCGTTGCACCTGGTGTTGGTCGTCATCCAGATAAGGATTCGACTGCTCGCCCCTCGTCGTGGACTTTTCTCTGCACGGGACTGCCTTCACCGGTCGAAGAAACAGCCTCTGCGTCGCGCCATATTCCACTTCGTCCGTGTCGCTAACGATGTCAACTCCGTCAAAGCGAAGAACATTCAAGAAGTTATTCACGCCGCCGACGAACCGGTAAGTGACCTCTGGCTCGATCGTGTGTCTCACATCGTGCCCAAAGAGCCTCTCCACCTTTGCAGAATCGAACGTCCGCTCTATTACTGGCGGTCGCAGCTCTACCACCGCTTCGCCGTCTAAACGATTGAGCGACACCGGCAGCTCCACCGGAGGTCCCGGCACGTAAGGGGTCTGTCTGCTCCGGCTGTACATCGTCTCACGCAGGCCAGCCGACATCTGCAGGTGCCATCCGCCGAACGTCAGCGGATAGACGATCTGAGGATGCAGATCCAACCGCTGGGTAAGTCCGCCGGTCGAAAAATTCGGCTGTATTCGCGACAATCCGGCCTCAGATGCCTCCATAGTCCAGAACAACCCACTTCTGCCCAGCGGATGTTCGGTGCTGCTGAAATCAAACGCCGGAGCGTGAAAGATCCTTACCTCTTCCTCTGGCGTTGCCGGGGTCGTCGGTGTCGCAGGCATTGCAACCAGCTTTAGCCCTTGATAGCGGTCAGCGCGGAGCGACTCCGCGTATCCGTCCTGCTCATGGACGCCATAAACAATCGACAGAATGTCACTCGAGACCGCCAGGCTGAAGCTCTCCGCAAACGCCTGGCGATAGGTGTAGGAGCTCAGATACTCCGCGTCCGCAGCCACGCGCGTCTGCGAACTGAAATCGTACCGTCCGGAAGCAGTTACGTCCTCTCCGCCTTGATTCTGATACACCCCATTCGTCGTGATACCCCGGTCCTGCAGCGCACTAAACCGCGCCTTCGCGAAGTCCTTCCCCAGGCCCCGATAACGGAATGACCCTGACTGCTCCCAGCCCCTCAGCGAGTAGTACTGCGCCCCTACCGTCAAATCCGTACTCCGATTGATCGCCCAGTAGATCTGCTCTCCGAGAACAAGTCCTTTGGTCGATGAGTTCGTGATCTCCGGAATCAGAAATCCGCTCTGTCTCGTCCCTTCGCCCACCGGATGGGTAACATACGGCATAAACAGCACCGGAACATTCATCAGCCGGAAGACGCTGTTCTGCGCCTTCGCCTTCTTGCTGTCCACATTGAACTTGCCGGCGTACAACATCCAGTCCGGGTTCGGAAGCTGGCAGGAGGTCAGAGTGCCCTCATAGATCTCATACTCCTGCGGTCCTGTCCTCACCACCATCCGTCCTGTAAACAGAAACGGGTTGCTGTTGGCATAAATCGTCGTGCTGCGACCCGCGTTATTCATCCCCACGGAGCCGGTCACGTCGTAGAACCGAGCCGTCTGTTTCGCCAGGTTCATCGTCCCATGGCTTGCGTGGATGTCCTCGTGGTTTCTGCCGCCGCTCGCGTGTAGATGCCCAGTCGCCGTTACTTCGCCCGTCTCCGTGTCATATTCGATGTGGTCAGCCTCGACGATCCGATCGCGATACTTAATCACGACATCGCCATCCAGCACATACAGGCTTCCAGTCTTCGACTGCGTGTCCGATTCGATCTCCACCGTTGTCGTATCGTCCGTCTGCGGTACTACCTCTGCCGTCGGATACCGCTGCGCTCCCGGCTCATCCGGCAGACTCTCCTGAGCGGTTGCCTTCGTCGTTACCTCTTGGGCCGCCAAATGTGGATGACTTGCCCCGGGTACCATGATAGTTATCAGAAGGTAAACAGACCGAAAAGAAACAGATTTCAGCACGCTTCGGATGAAGCGTTTCTTCACACCCAGTTCATTCAGCTGCAACCTTGTCAGACGCACCACACCTTTGAGGCTAAACGATTTTACGGAAGCGAGTTTAGGTTTGAGCACAATGAGCGCACAGCGTGACCTGTTACCACTGGACGAAGCCCAGCCCCAAACGGAAGCCGCTCCCTTTCGCGTTGAAAGAACAGGTGGCGCAGCGTCTCGCCCAACATCGCGCCCGGCGCACCCAAAGCGCACCAGGTCGCGCACCCTCCAACGTCGCGCCAACTCCAACCCGGGCCCGTGCCTCCCGCATCGCTGCCGCCGTCGCCGAGCGCTACGCCAACTCCCAGAGCTACCGGGCCTTTCTTGCCGAGCAGGCCGAAGCCGCCATCCGACAGGCGGAAGCCGCCGCCCAGATCGCCGCTCTCAACGCCCAGGCCGTAGCCGACGCCCAAAATCAGCTCCTCGATGAGTTAGACCAATGGGCTCTCATCCCTACTTCGCAGTCCGTATCCTCGGCGCCGCCCCGTATCACCGAGGCCGACACTTTTGCACCGGCCGCTAGATTGCCCATCGCTCCGACCGCCCCCCTCACCGTCAAACTCTATGCCGAGGAGCAGGTCGTCCTCCCGCAATCCGAGCTGCCTGTAATCTCCAAACGCTTCTCCCCCGAAGCCAAGCCCGACGAATCCGAAGCCCTCGCTCTCGAGGAGGAGATTGCCTTCCGCCAGGCCCCCGTCTTTGAAGACATGGGCCCGCCCATCGACATCCCCGCCAACCTCATCGAGTTCCCCCGTCAGTTAGTCGCGCCCCGCAAAGCCCGCCCGCGCCTCGCCGAAGGCCCCCTCCGCGAAGAGGCCGATCATGCCACTCACCAGGATCCCCAATACCGCTCAACTACGTATCTTCGAGGTCGAACCCGACCAGATCTCTACCGCTCCGGTCATCGAGTCCATCTCCCCGGAGTGGTCGTCCATCGTGCTCGCCGCACAACCCGTCTCCACTGCCATCCAGGCCACTCCCGAAGCCCCCTTCCAGCCCATCCCGGCTCCTCAAACCGCGTCCTTCAGCCTGCGCCTCATGGCCAGCATCGTAGACGGCTGCATCATTGGCTCCGCCTTCCTCGCATTCACCGCTGTCTTTGCCATCACCGTCGGCAAACTCGCCGGCGCACGGCCAGCGCGCCCCGCATCACCCCGCAGATCGCCGCCATCACCGCAGCGGTCACGCTCCTTGCGCTGACATTTTTCTACCAGTTCCTCTTCTTCACCTTCTCTGAAGCCACCCCAGGCATGCGCTATGCGCGAATCGGCCTCTGCACCCTCAGTGATGACAACCCCACCCGCTCCGCGATGCGCCGCCGCATCCTCGCCACAGCCCTTGCCGCCTGTCCGCTCGGAATCGGCTTCCTCTGGGCATGGTTTGACGACGACGGCCTCGGCTGGCACGACCGCATCTCCCGCATGTATCAGCGCGCCTACTAGTCCGGTTTACTTCTTCGGCCAGTACTCATCCCGCAGCTTTGTCTGCCGCGTCTCCATCGGAATCGCAACGCCGTTGATGTACACCTGCTTCACGCTGGTCCGTACATCCAGCGGATCGCCATCCGCAATCACGACGTTCGCAATCTTCCCGACATCGAGTGAGCCTAGCTTATCGCCCATTCCAAAGGCCTCCGCCGGATTCAGCGTAATCGCCTTCATCGCCTCGTCGTACGGCAGCCCATAAGCCACCGCAAAACCCGCCTCATACGGCAGATTTCGCGAGTTGCTCACGTTATACGAAGCAAGAATCACCTTCACTCCGCGCTTAGCCAACTCGCCCGGAATGCTGTACACCGCGTCATATCGCTCATTCGCCGTCGGGAGGTCAAAAATCGGCCCCACAATCACCGGCACATGATACGAAGCAATCTTGTCGAGCACATCCTGCGCCCGCGTCACATGGCTCAGAATCACCTTCAGGTGAAACTCCTGCGCAAACGCCATCGCCGTCTCCACATCGTGCCCGTCATACACACCAAGGACGACCGGCTTCTCGCCTTTCAGATACGGAACCAGGGCCTCATTCCGCAGCAGGGTCGAAGCTCCCGCGCCGCCACCCGCACGTCCGCCTGCTGCAGCGGCGCCACCTTCACTCGCGCCCGCCGTCCCGCCGCGTCGAGCCATGTACTCCTGCGCATCAATCAGCGCCTGCTTCATCTGCGAGATCTCGCCCATGCGCGTCGACGGATACCGTGACGCTCCCCCCGCAGCTCCACCCTCGCCCCGGCCACTCCGCTTCGGCTCCTCGCCAAAGTTCATCGCCAGTGCCACGTCCTTCACCATCAGCATCGAGTCGCGATCACGCCCCGCAAGCTGAATAAAACTGTCCTGCCCCGGAATCGTATCGGAACTGGCCGGCGCAACGATCGCATTGGTAATCCCGTTGAATCGCGTAATCGGAATATGCTCGCTCTCCGCATGGAACGCGTCATACACATGCATCTGCGGAAGAATCTCATCGCTCGGCTCGACCGTATCGTTCGTCATCCGGTCCGAAGCAATCTCCGACAACCCAAGTCGTGTCTCCGAGTCGATGATCCCCGGATAAACCGTCATGCCCTTCGCATCCACGACCGTCGCGCCTTTCGGCACCTTCACCGAAGCAGCCGTTCCTACGGCCGAAATCTTCCCGCCCTCGATCAAGTACCACGCCGTTCTCGATCATGCCATGCGTAATCGTCAGTACCTTGCCACCGGTAATCGCAATCGTCCCAGCCTTCGGCGTAATATCCACCATCGGCGCCTGCGCCAGCAGGGAAGCGGACGCACCAAGAACCAACGAAGCCGAAATCCCAAACACTCGCATAGCAGCAAATCCCTCAGAAAAAGTCCCCGGCATCAGTTGCCCCCTTCATCGTCATCATCTTCGCCCGCGCCAAACCCGCTCCCGTGCATCACGCCCGAAAAGTGAGTCGTCCCGAATCCCGGCAGACTGCTGTCAAAGAACAGATCCCCGTCGATATAAACCTTCTCCGCTCGCGCATAGGTCGAAAGCGGATCCATATTCCAGATCACCACATCGCCGTCTTTCCCCACATCGAGCGACCCTGTCTTATCGTCGATCCCCATAATCCACGCCGGATTCAGCGTCACCATCGTGATCGCCTCATCCTCCGTCGCCCCGCCGTAGTGAACCATCTTGCCCGCCTCTTGGTTCAGCCGGCGAATATGGTCATTCGAGTCGCTCTTCAGCGCGACCTTCACTCCTTCGCGCATCGACATCACCGCATTCCACGGAATCCCATCCCACATCTCATACTTCCCGCCATACCAGTCCGTAAACGTCGCAATGCCAGTCCCATCCGCCGCAATCTTCCCGCCAACCTTGTACATCTCCAGCGCATGATGGAACGCCCGAATCTTGAACCCGTACTCCTGCGCAATCGCCTCTTCCGTCAAAAACTCATCTGCCCGGTAGCAGTGAATCTGCACCAGCAGCTTGCCCCGCAGAATATCCGCCAGCGCCTCCAGCTTCAGATCCCTGTGCGGTGGCCGAGCATCCTTATCGCCCTTCGCCACCTTGTCGTTATAAGCATCCCAATCCCTGCGATAAACCTTCGCATCCTCGAACGACTGCCGCATCACCTCAAAATTTCCCATGCGCGTCGAAGGCAGCTGGTTCCGCGTGCCATAAACCCGCTTCGGATTCTCGCCGCTGGCAAACTTGATCGACTGCGGAGCATTCGGAAACAGCATCTCCTCCTTCGACAGCCCGAACTTGTTCTTGATCACCACCGCCTGCCCGCCAATCATATTGGCCGACCCATGCAGCAGCAGCTCCGAAGTCACCCCGCCCGCCAGCGCCAGGTACAGCGCCTTATCGCGGTTATCGAAGGCATCAATCATCATCATGCTCGGCGTAACCGGGCTTGTCGCCTCGTTCACGTCGTCCCCCAGCGCCGAATGCGAGTGCGGATCGATAATCCCCGGCGTCACATACTTGCCCGTGGCATCAACCACGGTCGCCCCCGCAGGCGCACTCACCGTCGCCCCCACTCCGGCAATCTTCCCGTTATGCAGCCAAACGCTGCCATGCTGGATCGTTCCATGCGACGCCGTCATCACCGTCGCATTCTTGATGACCAGGTCAGCCGGTGCCGTCGGACTCTGGGCAGCGACCATCGCGCTACCCGTAGAAAGCCACAAGAGACCCGCGATCGCAGACGCAAGCCGGGCAGTAGTAGGACTCATCAGAGGTTCTCTCCTGAAGAAGCTGGCTAAAAGGAATGGGACGATAGTAGCACGCAGCCAAACCGCCTCAACATTTTTGCGTATGCCCGTAAGGACGCGCCATGCCCGGAGATAGTCTCAACCAGTCAGCGACCCGCTCCTACAGCGGAATATTCCCATGCTTCTTCGCCGGATTCTTCTCCCGCTTCGTCGCCAGCATATCCAGCGCCGCATTCAACCGCCGCCGCGTCTCGCTCGGCCGAATCACCGCATCGATATACCCGCGCTCCGCCGCAACATAAGGATTCGCAAACCGCTCGCGAAACTCCTCCACCTTCTCGCTCCGCGCCTCCGCCAGAATCTCCAGCTTCTGCTCCTCGGTCAGCGCAACACCCTGCGGCATCATCGCCTCCGCGCGCCGCAGCACCTCGTCCAGCTCGCGCTTATAGACGATATTCACCGCCCCCTCCGGCCCCATCACCGCAATCTCCGCCGTCGGCCACGCCAGATTCACATCCGTCCGCAGATGCTTCGAACTCATCACGCAATACGCCCCGCCATAAGCCTTGCGCGTAATCACCGTAAGCTTCGGCACCGTAGCCTCCGCAAACGCGTACAGCAGCTTCGCCCCATGCCGAATGATGCCGCCATGCTCCTGCTGAATCCCCGGCATAAATCCCGGCACATCCTCAAACGTAATCAGCGGAATATTGAACGCATCGCAGAACCGCACAAACCGCGCACCCTTCACGCTCGCATTGATATCCAGCACGCCCGCCAGAAACGCCGGCTGATTCGCCACAATCCCCACTGGCCGCCCATCCATCCGCGCAAACCCCACCACAATATTCCGCGCAAAGTGCTCCTGCACCTGGAAAGAAATACCCATCATCCACCACACGCGCGAAATCACATCGACCATGTCGTAAGGCTGATTGCTCTCCGTCGGCACAATCGTATCCAGCGCAACATCCGCCCGCGCCGGATCATCCTGCGTAGCCTTCCGCGGAGCATCATCCAGATTGTTCGAAGGCAGAAAACTCAGCAGCTCCCGCACCATCGCCAGACACTCCTGGTCGTCATGCGCCATAAAGTGCGCCACGCCGGAGATCTCGTTGTGCGTCACCGCCCCGCCCAGCGCATCCTTCGTCACATCCTCATGCGTCACCGTCTTGATCACGTCCGGCCCGGTGACGAACATGTAGCTCGTCTTCTCCGTCATCAACGTAAAGTCCGTAATCGCCGGCGAATACACCGCCCCACCCGCGCACGGCCCCAGGATCGCCGAGATCTGCGGCACCACCCCGCTCGCCAGCGTGTTGCGCAGAAAAATATCCGTATACCCCGCCAGCGAAACCACGCCCTCCTGAATCCGCGCCCCGCCCGAATCATTCAGCCCCACAACCGGCGCGCCCACCCGCATCGCCATGTCCATAATCTTCACAATCTTCGCCGCATTCGCCTCCGACAGCGACCCGCCAAACACGGTAAAGTCCTGCGCGAAACAGAACACCACCCGCCCATGCACCCGCCCATATCCGGTAATGAACCCATCCCCCGGAACCCGCTGCTCCGCCATGCCAAAATCTGTAGCACGATGAGTTACAAACTTATCCGTCTCCTCAAACGTCCCCTCATCCAGCAGAAAATCAATCCGCTCCCGCGCCGAAAGCTTCCCCGCCTTTGCTCCCGCTCCCGCCGCTCCGCCCCGCCACCCTCCTCGGCAATCGCATGCCGGGCAGCAAGCTCCGCGAGGTTGCGTTGATGGGGATCAATCTTCGTCTCAGACTCGACTTTCTGCGGAATAAAACGCTCGGCTGTAGCCATAGAACGTGATTCTAGCAGTGACCACCGTCTCGTCGTTTCCGCTCAGCAAAACCCATGTGCTCCCCAAACCCTGAGCAAACAAAAAGCGAATATAATAACCTAAGCATTCGCAATCTAAAGACCCACAAACTCCGTCGTTACAATCCATACTAATCCACGGTCGACCGCGTCTCATGTCAGCCTCAGCCCATCCCGACCGCTTCGCCTTCCTCCACATCGACCTCAACAGCTTCTTCGCGTCCGTCGAGCAGCAGCTCCACCCCGAGTACCGCGGCAAGCCCCTCGCCGTAGTCCCCACCATGGCCGACACCACCTGCTGCATCGCCGCCAGCTACGAGGCCAAGGCCCTCGGCATCAAGACCGGCACCCAGGTCGGCGAAGCCAAGAAGCTCTGCCCCGGCATCATCCTCATCGCAGGCAACCACGCCGACTACGCCAAGTACTCCCACGACATCTCCGAAGCCGTCGAGCTCGTCTGCCCCGTCTCCCACAACCCCTCCATCGACGAGATGGTCTGCCAGCTCATCGGCCGCGAGCAGGAACCGCCCCGCGCCCGCCAGATCGCCCTCGCCATCAAGCAGTCCATCTACAAAAACGTCGGCGAAGCCCTGCGCTGCTCCATCGGCATGGCGCCCAACCGCTACCTCGCCAAGATCGCCAGCGACATGCAGAAACCCGACGGGCTGATCGGCCTCCTGCCATCGCAATTGCCACGAGCAATCGCGCATCTCGAACTCCGCGACCTCCCCGGCGTCGGCGCCCGCACCGAGGTCCGCCTCAACGCCAAGGGCATCACCACCATGGAGCAGCTCCTCGCCCTCGACCGCAGCGAGCATGCGCAAGCTCTTCGACTCCGTCTGGGGCGACCGCATGTACCACTGGCTGCGCGGAGCCCAGACCGAAGACGCCGCCGGCAACAACGTCTCCCAGGCCGAAGTCCAGAAATCCCTCGGCCACTCCCACGTCCTCGCCCCCGAGCACCGCTCGCCCGAAGGCTCCTGGGCCGTCGCCCACAAGCTCCTCCACAAGGCCGCCATGCGCCTCCGCATGGAGAAGTTCTACACCGGCTCCCTCGCCGTCACCATCCGCTACCAGCTCACGCGCGAACAGGCCGAAGCCCACGTCCGCCAATGGCAAAGTCAAGCGCCACTACTCCGGCATCAAAAACTCCGGCTGGGGCATGGAGGCCCGCTTCCGCGACTGCCAGGACACCCTCACCCTCCTCGAAGTCCTCCGCACGCCTCTGGGCCCAGCGCCCGCAGGGCCCCGAGTTCAACCGCCCCTTCTTCGTCGGCATCACCCTCCGCAACCTCATCCCCGAAGACGAGCATCAGGCCGAGCTCTTCGCCGACCCCAGCAACCGCGCCCAGCTCTCCACCACCATGGACAAGCTCAACCTGAAATACGGCCACACCACCCTGCACTTCGCCGGCATGCTCCCCGCCCGCGAATCCGCCCCCACCCGCATCGCCTTCACCCAAATCCCCGTCCAATACGGCGTCGACTACAT
>CAVZGJ010000026.1:0-181632 GCA_963774735.1 uncultured Acidobacteriaceae bacterium
GTTGGGTAGCTGCCACGAACCTTGTCCGGCGAGATTCATTTCGTTCTCGGCAAAGACGGAGCGAATTTCCTTGTCGAGCGCATCGAATGTTTCGCTGGTAAAGGTCTCCGCCTCGATGCTATCGGGTATTGAAGCCGTGCGACCGTGTTTGGTTTCGATCAACAGGAACAGCGGGGCATGTTCGCGATGAGATTTTGACCAGGCGCGAATCTCTTTGAGGCGATCTGTTAGAACAAGAGACATGAGCTGCGCTGATTGAGGTCGGGGATATGGATGACTTTGAAGCCGGGCTTGTCCATCTCGTGATTTGGATCAAAATCAGGGTCGGGCGGAAGCCCCGCTTCTTGAGTCAGTGCGACAATCTTCAGGATCAGCGAATCGGCCACCGTGTGGATCCTGGACGATATCGATCTCCAGTTGCCGTACACCGCCGTCCAATTGCGCGGTCAGCGTTGCATGGCGATACTCGAGGGCTTCGTATTCGCGAGCATTGTGACTGCGGGTGAATTTTCCCTCGCTCGGAGCAAAGCCGAGGTTATAGCTGTTATGCGAGCCGATTACCTGAATCTGATTCAGGTGAACCTTGGCATCGTGATCGGACATCGTCTGGGCCGCTAGTATTCTCGCACCGCTGAAGACGAACAGCACGGCGATGCTCACGCTCTTTTGCAATCGAAGCTCCTCTTTGCATGCAATCCGGATCGCTCGGCGGATGATAGGCGAGGGTGCATGTTGTCCCTTCGCCTAGCTCCACACAATTTCAAAACAGGATCTTCACGGCGAACTGAAACTGCCGTGACGGGAAGGCTGTGGTGATGGTTCCAAACGATGCGCCGTCAGAGATGTTGCTGTCCGGAGTCTGCCAGTTGGTGTGGTTCGGTATGTTGAAGGCTTCCGCACGCAGGTCCAGCTTGACTCGCTCCGTAACGAGTGGAAACTGTTTATGCAGGCCCAGATCGGTGTTGTAGTAGGCATAGGAACGCAGGCTGTTGCGCGATACGTTGCCAAATGCCGAGGTGTTTCCGTAGCGCGTAAAGGACGGGTAGTCGTAGCTCGTGTAGGTGCCACCGCCGGGCAGATAGCCGTTGAGCCCGCGGCTCTTCGTGACTCCGTTGATATTGCTCGTAGGCAGCACTGTGATGTTGGTTCCCTTCAGAGGAGAGCCGGCGATGTGCTGAGGCCGCAGATTGACCAGATCGGTACCGAACAACTGGCCGATGGTGGAACCACCACTGCCGTTGAGGAGCGCCGTGGTAGTGCTGCTGGAAGAGCTGGAGTAGATGATGTTGAAAGGCAAACCGCTTGTGATCGTGTTGATGATAGTCACCTGCCATCCGCCAAGAACGGCGTTCATAAAGCCGTTCGACTGAGCCCCGTATCGGCGGCCATGACCGTAGGGCAGGTCATAGACGATCGAAGTGGTGTTGTCGATCGGCTGGTCGTAGCTCGAGGGACCGTAGTCACCACGAGGGTTGACGAAGTTTACGCGCGAAGTGTCTCCGTTGTTCTGTTCCAGATGTCCGGAGGCTTCATCGAACGCGCGGCTATATGTAAAGGAGTTGAGCACATAGAGGGCGCCCTTCGCTTCTCCCCTTTGATCTGCAGCGAGTTGAAATTCGCCGGTGCAGCGCCGTAGGCGATTTCAATGTCACCGAAGGTCGGCACGGGACGCCGGCTCTGATAGGTCGCGCAGCCAGCCGGTGTCGCAGTGAGGCAGGGCGCCGCCTGGTTGTAGTCGGCCAGTGTCTGCAAGTGCGTGCTCTTGTTGCCGACATAAGCGATGTCAAACAGAACACCGCCGGGGAATTGTCTTTGGATGCCGACGAAGAAGCTCTGCACATAGCCGGTTTTAAAGTTGGGATCGATGTAGCGCGAGGTGACATTGAGAGGATTGAAATATGCTGGGCTGGTGAGGATGTTCGAGTAGCCTTGCTGCGTCTGACGGAAGCAGAGCGTCTGGACTTGTGTGTCGTTGATGCAGAGGCTCGGAGGTGTCGGATAGATCGAGTTATTGTTGTTTACAGTGGCGTTGACGACGTCAGGACCGTTGTACGTGAGGTTGTTCTCTCCGCCCGCGCGGTTGAATTGCACGTAGACAACGCCATAGCCTCCGCGGAGAACGGTATTTGGATTGATGCTGTCAGAGAATCCAAAACGCGGCGCGAGGTTGTTGGTCGGCGTATGCACCAGCGTTCGGTTGTAAAGGCTGCCGTTGGTGGCGGGGATGAGTGTACTCGTTGAGGGACTGAAATTCGCCAAGCGGTTATCACGCTCAAACTGAGGCGTCATGACCTCGTAACGCAGCCCCATGTTCAGTGTGAGAGAGGGAGTAGCCTTCATGTCATCCTGGAAATATCCCGCGAAGTAGCGTTGCCGCAGGTTGACGACGGTGTAGTTAGTGAGCGAGTAGGAAGAGCGGTTGCCGAACAGGAAGTCGGCCACAGCCTGCGCCTGCTGAATCTGCGTGGTAGTAGTGTTGCCCGAAGCGGTATCCGTCGGATTGCATGCGGTCGTTACTGTGGCGGAGCAGTTCGGGAAAAATGGCACGCCGCCAACAGTAGGGCCTGCTGCATAACGGCTTGAATAGTTGTCCTGACCATAGCTGGGATTGAAGTCGTTCACGACTGTGTGGATCAACTGCTGTTCATAACCGAACTTCATCGAGTGGCGGCCACGTACCCAGGTGAAGTTGATCTTCGGGTTGAAAATGGTGGGATTCTGGAACTGCGGACTGGAGGGCTGGTTTCCAAGTTGTGTGAAACCGGTGATCGACTGGGCGTTCAAAGTACGGACAAGGCTGGGATCGGTGGGCAATCCATCCGTGATGCCGTACTTGGCGAGGAGCGATGGCTGGCCCTGAGTATACGGCGACTTGGCACCAATGTTGCGCGTCCAGGCAAAGCGTATGTCCAACAGCTTGTTCTGGCTGATGACCCAGGTGACGCCGCCGGCGATCTGACGATTCTGAATATTGACGTTCGAGTTGGCGTTGCCGCCAGCCGGGCCGCCGACCGTCGGAGGATCGAAGATCTCCGCCTGATGTTCACTGTAACGGCCGAAGAGCTTCCATTTCGTGAAGGTCTGGTCGATCCGGACATCACCCTTATCGTCGTTGATTGTTCCGCGAGGCGCGTTACTGTAGTTGTTCGTGATGTTGTTGTAGGCGGGCGCTGTGCTGCCGCTTGCGCCAGTGACGTTATTCGCCGGAAGTGCCGCAAGAACACCGAGAGCGAACGGAGTAGATGCGGGCGCAATATTTCCGGAGGTGTAGGTCGTACCCGTGATGGGGTTATAGAGCGGGATCGGCGCGGTTGTTCCGTCCACCCTGTGCAGAAGAAAAACCCCGGCGCGCTGTTCAGAATCGGGCAGCGTTACCGCGGCCTGTTGATAAGTGAAGATCTGTCGCACGCCTTCGTAATCGACAAAGAAGAATGTTTTGTTGCGGAAGATAGGTCCGCCCGTTGTGCCTCCGAACTGATTGCGGATCAGGCCAGGTTTGCGGCCGGTGGCCGTTTGGAGAGGACCGAAGGCGTTCAGATCGGTGTTGCGGATGTAGTCCCATGCAGCACCGTGAAACTCGTTGGTTCCACTGCGGGTGGAGACATTGATCACCGCTCCCGGCATGCGGCCGTACTCTGCCGAGTAGTTATTCGACTCCACGCGGAACTCGCTGACGGCGTCTGGCGACGGAGGGATGTTCTCATTTCCAAAGCCCTGGTTCGAGGTGCCGTAGTTGCTGTTTTCCAAACCATCGATGAGGAACTCGTTGAACGCCGAACGTTGACCGTTGATGTTGAAGGCGGCTTCGCGGCTGGACGCAGTCTGGTTCTCGAGCATCGATTTACGAACGCCTGGAGTGAGCAGCACCAGATCCGCATAGGATCGTCCGTTGAGCGGCAGATTCTCGACTTCCTTCTGACCGATGATCTGGCTGCGCGAACTGGTCTCAGTCTCCAAAAGTTGGGCAGTTGCGGCAACGTCAACTACCTGATTGACCTCGCCCGGCTTCACATGAATGTCAACACGTTGGCGCGAGTCGGTGGAAAGATTGAAGGTCTCGGTCTTTGCTCCCTGAAAGCCTGCGGCTTCGGTCGAAATCTGATAATCCCCGATGGGAACCGAGTTGAACTCGTATTTACCTTCGTTGTCTGTTTTCGCAGTCTGAGACACGTTGGTAGCAATGTTATTCAACTTGACGATGGCGTTTGGGACGACTGCGTCAGAGTTATCTCGAACGTAGCCCAGCACTGAAGCCGAGCCAAACTGACCGTATGCGTCGCTCGCGCCGAGCAGCAAACCCGCGACCAACACCAGTGCTCCGAGAATCCAGGTAAATGAGCTTTTGTTTTTTTTATTCATGTCAACGTCTCCAACCTTTAGCGTTCGGCTACCTCGTCAAATTCGAGGAGGCGCGAGGATGATCTGGCTGAAACTAGACCAAATACTTCCGGGACGGGCGAACATTACTCGGAAGATAATATGGGTGTCAACAGAAAAGTGTACCGCTAACGTTAGTTATGGGTAGAATCTAGTTAAACTATTGTAAATACACATATTTATTTGCATATTTCATTTGGGGATAGCGGTAAAGTTTTGACACCGTCGAAACGGACTTCGTTTCGGAACGTGATGCCGTTTATGCCATAGGTGCCAACGAGGCGCAGGTAGTCCGTCAGGTACCAAATTGACCATCGGAGTAAATCGCCAAAACTTGCTTCCCTGTAGCGTGCCGCTGTTTAGGTCGATGTCGGAGAACCGCGCGACTAACTCCACGCCCCCGAAGCCGCCGGAGAATACCTCCCTCTTGCGCGATGGTCGCTCGTAGAAGTAGAGGTAGACGTAGAGGTAACGACGAACTGACCCTCAACGCTCCCGGCAGCGTCCTCCATCGCTTCCGTGTGGATTCCGCCACCGTAAAGTTGTCGATCAGCCGCGCTCTCCGGTCCACGCCCCGGCACCCGAACCGGCCTTCGCCGCTGCTGAGGCGAGTGGCGCCTCTACGGTTTACTGCTCTGTCAAATGCCAGATTAAACATTCCCGGCAAAAACGACATGCTAAGCGTGCTGCACGAGCTGAGGAGAGTTGAGGTCATCAGACAAGAAGGAAGGCCACTGGGATATGATCCCGGTGGCCTTATCTGCGTTCTGGATGGAGCCGAAGAGGAGTGCAAAACGGTCCGGTGTGCACGATGGTTTGGAGGCGTGCCATAACCGTTCGTGTACCCTGGGTGTACACCAAGAGGCACTTTTCGCGCTTTCCACGCTTTCTGCGGTCATTTAGAATCTGCAACTTACAGAAAACAAAAGACGGCCTCTCCTAATCAGATTATGTCACACGCCTTCCTCTCAAACCGCATCGTCACACCCGAAGGCACACGAGCCGGCGCGCTCCTCATCGAAGGCGAAAAAATCCGCGCCATCTGCAACCTCTCCGAAGTCCCACTCGACGCAACCGCCACGATCACACTCATCACGCCATCCTCCCCGGCCTCGTCGACACGCACGTCCACATCAACGAACCCGGCCGCACCGAATGGGAAGGCTTCCGCACCGCCACGCGCGCCGCAGCGGCCGGAGGCTACACCACCCTCATCGACATGCCGCTCAACTGCCTCCCAGAAACTACGACCGTCGCCGCACTCGAAGCCAAGCGCGCCGCCGCAACAAAGACAATGCTTCGTCGACTGGGCCCCGTGGGGCGGAGCCGTAGCCGACAACCAATCCCACATCCTCCCCCTCGCCCGCGCCGGAGTCCTCGGCTACAAATGCTTCCTCATCTACCCCGGCTGCGACGGCTTCACCATGATCGACCAGCAACAACTCGAAGCCGCCCTCCCCCACATCGCCGAATCCGGTCTCCCGCTCCTCGTCCACGCCGAACTAGCCGGCCCCATCGAAGCCGTCGCACCCGTCGCTCACCAACGCAGACTGGCGCCAGATACGCAACCTACCTGGCCTCACGCCCCGACGAAGCCGAACTCCAGGCCATCCGCCTGATGATCCGCCTCTGCCGCCAATACAAATTCCACCTCCACATCGTCCATCTCTCCACCGCGCTCGCCCTGAACGACCTGCAAAAAGCCCGCGCCGAAGGTCTACCAATCACCGTAGAAACCTGCCCCCACTACCTCCACTTCGCCGCCGAACAAATCCCCAACGGCTCAACCCTCCACAAATGCGCTCCACCCATCCGCAGCGCGCCAACAGCAACAACTCTGGCAAGCCCTCAGCGACAACATCATCGACATGATCGTCACCGACCACTCCCCTTGCCCGCCCGAGATGAAGCGCCTCGACACCGGCCGCTTCGATCAAGCGTGGGGTGGCATCGCGAGCCTCTCCCTCGCGCTCTCCATCATCCACACCGAAGCGCAAACACGCGGCTTCACACTCGATCACATCGTCCGATGGATGAGCCAGGCGCCCGCATCCCTCGCCGGCCTCTCTCACAAAACCGGAGCCCTCGCCCCCAACCGTGAAGCCAACTTCGTCATCTTCGATACCGAAACCACGTTCATCGTCACACCCGACAAACTCCACTACCGCCACGCCATCTCGCCTTACCTAAACGAGACCCTGCGCGGCCAGTCCACGCCACATGGCTCCGCGGCGAACCCGTCTACCAGCTCGAACCCAGCCCTTCGCACCGACACCCCTCGCGGCGCGAGCTCAAGCTATTGTATGATGTTCAACCTGAGCGATGCCCTCCAACACCATGAACTTCTCACTCGATGGAACGCGCTCGACCCCGTCACCGCCGCTCGCGAAATCCTTCCCTGCTGCGGCTCACAGGCCTGGGCCGCAGCCCTCGCCGCAAAACGCCCCATCGCCGACGAACCCGCTCTCATGCAAACCTCCGCCGCCATCTGGCAATCCCTCCCCGAAGCCGCCTGGCAACAAGCCTTCGACAGCCATCCCCGCATCGGCCAGCAACACGCCCAGCGCGCCACCGAGCAGTCCCTCCGCTGGTCCGCACAAGAACAAAGCGCCGCAATTTCCACCGGAGACTCAAGCAAACAAGCCCTCGCCGAAGCCAACCGCCGTTACGAAGAGAAGTTCCACCGCATCTTCATCGTGTGCGCCAACGGAAGTCCTCCGCCGAAATCCTCACCATCCTCGAATCCCGAATGAACAACGATCCCACAACCGAACTCCGCGAAGCTGCCGAACAACAACGCCAGATCACCGAGCTTCGCCTACACCGCTGGCTGGAGTCCGAATAACATGAGCATCTCGACCCACATCCTCGACACCTCCCTCGGCCGCCCCGCCGCCAACGTCCCCGTCACTCTCTGGCTCTCAAAAGACGCCGAATGGATTCTCCTCAACGAAGCCACCACCGACGCTGACGGCCGCTGCAAACATCTCCTCCCCGAATCCCAACCCCTCCATCCCGGCATCTACCGCATCCGTTTCGACACCGCGCTCTACTACGAGCAGAGCCATCTCACCGGCCTCTACCCCTGGGTCGAAATCGTCTTCACCGTCATCGCAGGACAGACACCACTACCACATCCCTCTTCTCCTCACCGCCAACGGCTACACCACCTACCGAGGAAGCTGACTCCATGATCGAGCTCGCCGAAAATCGCTACGGAAAATCCCGCGTCCGCCTCATGAAGGTCACCCGCCGCGACGGCGTTCACGACCTCAGCGAATGGACCGTGCAAGTCCTCCTCAAAGGAGATTTCAACTCCGCCCACCTCGACGGCGACAACAGCAAAATCCTCCCCACCGACACCATGAAGAACACCGTCTACTCCATCGCGCGCAACTCCACCGCCACTACGATGGAAGACTACGCCAAAGAACTCGCCGACTTTCTCCTCAGCCGCAACCCGCAGGTCTCCTCCGCCGCCATCACCATCGAAAGCTCCCTGTGGAAGCGCCTCACCGTCGACCACAAACCCCACCCCACCTCCTTCATGCGAGGCAGCGCCGAAGTCCAGACCACCACCGTCGAACGCGCACAAGAAGGCCCCTTCCAAATCCTCTCCGGCCTCAACAACCTCACCATCCTCAAAACCACAAACTCCGGCTTCGAAGGCTACATCAAGGACTCCCTCACCACACTCCCCGAAACCAAAGACCGCATCCTCGCCACCGCCATGCGAGCCGAATGGCGTTACACCTCAGCCAACATCAACTTCGACGCCGCCGCTCCACCATCCGCGAGACCATGCTCCGCACCTTCGCCAACCACGAAAGCAAATCCGTCCAGCAAACCCTCTACGCCATGGCGAAAGCGCTCTCGAAGCAGTCCCCGAAATCTCCGACATCGAAATCACAATGCCCAACAAACACTGCCTCCTCGTCGACCTCTCCCGCTTCGGCCAGGACAACCCCAACCAGATCTTCGTCCCCACCGACGAACCCAGCGGCTACATCGAAGCCCGCGTCATACGAAAATAAGCAACCATGTCAGTCACAAATACAGAAACCTACTCTGCCCTCGCCACCCGAGTCATCTCCCGCTGCCGCCAACTCGCCGCCTGCACCGAAATCCCCGGCGAAACCACACGCACCTTTCTCTCCCCCTCAATGCACGAGGTTCACACTCTGGTGCGCAATTGGATGCAGTCCGCCGGAATGTCCGTCCACGATCGACGCCATCGGCAACATCCGCGGCCTCTACGCCGCCGCAACACCCGAAGCCCCACGCCTCGTCATCGCCTCGCATCTCGACACAGTCCCCAACGCCGGCCCCTTCGACGGCATCCTCGGCGTCGTCCTCGGCCTCGCCCTCGTCGAAGAGCTTCACGCGCAACAGACCTCTCCCTTCCGCCATCGAAGTCATCGGCTTCTCCGAAGAAGAGGGCGTCCGCTTCGCAAACCCTTTCTCGGCAGCCTCGCCGTCATCGGCGAGATCACTCGCGATATCCTCGCCCTCACCGACGCGAAGGCATCAGCTCATCGAACAATCCGCAGCACTTCGAACTCGACCCCGCACAACTCCCCGCCGCCATCCTCCCCGCCAAAACCTTCGCCTACCTCGAATTCCACATCGAGCAAGGCCCCGTCCTCGAAAGCGAAGACCTTGCCCTCGGCATCGTCGACTCCATCGCCGGCCAAACCCGCGCTGCAACTCATCTTCACCGGCCACGCCAACCACGCCGGAACCACCCCCATGCATCTCCGCCACGACGCCATGGCCGCCGCCGCCGAATGGATCACCGCCGTCGAAGACTATGCCTCCTCGCGCCAACCCCTCGTCGCCACCGTTGGCAAAGTCGAAACCTTACCCGGCGCAACCAACGTCGTCCCCGGCAAAGTCACCGCATCCCTCGACGTCCGCCACGCCGACGACGCCACCCGCAAAACCGCCTTCGCAGCCATTCTCCAATTCGCAAAAACCGCGGCCGAAAAGCGCGGAGTCCACGTCGAATCCCAACTCCAGCTTGAACAACCCGCCGTCCCGCTCGACCCGCACCTCACCACGCTCCTCGCAGAAGCCGCAACGCACTCAGGTCACCCGCCCCGCAGAATGACCAGCGGAGCCGGCCACGACGCCATGATCCTCGCACCCGTCATTCCCTCGGCGATGCTCTTCCTCCGCAGCCCCGCCGGCCTCAGCCACCACCCCGACGAAAACGTCCTCCCCCAGGACGTAGAAGCCGCCATCGCCACCGCAATGGAGTTCCTCACTCGCCTGCGCAATGATAAAACATCAAGGACACTCATGCATAAGCTCGGACAAACCCGCAGCACCAACCAGCGCGACCATCTCCTCCACACACCCGACACCTTCGTCCGCACCCCCCTCCCCGGCATGCAGCGAGCCGCCGCCATCGTCCACATCTCCCCCGCCGGCGGAGCAGCCTTCACCCAATACACCGCCGAACTCGAACCCGGCGGCACTCTGGGCCACACCACCAATCAACGCTTCCTCTACACGCTCGAAGGCGCCGCCGACCTCGCCACCGAATCCTCCTTCCACTCCCTCATCCCCGGCAGCTTCGCCTACATCCCCGAAGACGCCGCCCACACCCTCACTGCGCAACAACCCACACGCCTGGCCGTCATCGAAAAACCGTACGAACCTCTCGCCTCGTCCCCCGCGCCCGAAATCCTCATAGGCCACGAGGAAAAAGTCCTCACTGTCCCACTCAATGACGACCCCGACCTACAGGTTCGCAGCCTGCTACCCGGCATCCCCGTCCTTCGACTTCGCCGTCAACACCATGACCTACGCACCCGGCGCCGCCCTAAGCCAGGTCGAAGTCCACGTCATGGAGCACGGCCTCCTCATGCTCGAAGGCGGCGGCATCTACCGCCTCGGCGACCACTGGTACCCAGTCACCGCAGGCGATTTCATCTGGATGGGCCCCTACTGCCCCCAGTGGTTCGGAGCCATCGGCAAGCGCCCCGCAAAATACCTCATTTATAAAGACTGGAACCGCCATCCGCTGGTCTAAAATCACCATCTGGGCCAAAACCGACCGCAGGTGAAGACCTTGTCTAGCCAAATTCAGACCCCGCAGCTCCAGATCGACTCCACCCGCCTCCTCAACGAGCTCCAGATCCTCGCCACCTTCACCGGTGAAGAGCCCGTAGGCGACGGCACCGCCGTCACCCGCATCGTCTTCTCGCCCGACGACCTCCGCGCTCGCGCCTGGCTCAAGGAACTCGCCGCCGCCGAAGACTTCGACATACGCGACGACGCCGTCGGCAACATCTTCATCCGCTGGCTCGGCACCGAACCCGACCTCCCCGCCGTCGCCACCGGCTCCCACATCGACGCCATCCCTCACGCCGGCATGTACGACGGCACCGTCGGCGTCCTCGGCGGCCTCGAAGCCATCCGCGCCCTCAAATACAGCGGCTTCCGCCCTCGCCGCTCCATCGAGCTCGTCATGCTTCACCTCGGAAGAGCCCACCCGCTTCGGCATCGGCTGTCTCGGCTCCCGCCTCCTCTCCGGCACGCTCGACGCGACCCGCGCCGACGCCCTCCACGAAGCCAACGAACCTGCCGAAGCCGCCCGCACCCTCGCCGAAGTCCGCACGGCCGCGGGCTTCACTGGCCCACTCGCCTCCGTGCGCCTCGCGCCCAATCACTACCACGCCTGGCTCGAGCTCCACATCGAACAAGGTCCACTCCTCGAGCGCGAAGGCATCCCCATCGGCATCGTCACCAGCATCGCCGCGCCCGCCAGCTACCGCTTCACCATCACCGGCCTCGGCGGCCACGCCGGCGCGCTCCTCATGCCCGACCGCAAAGACGCCCTCTGCGCCGCGGCCGAAGTCATCCTCTCCGTCGAAAAAAACGCCCTCGCCAGCGGAGCCACCGACACCGTAGCCACCGTCGGCACCGTCGCCATCTATCCCGGAGCCGTCAACTCCGTCCCCTCCCGCGTCATCCTCCAGCTCGACATCCGCGACACCGACCCCACCCGCCGCGAATCCGTCATGCGCAACATCCGCCGCGACTACGTCGACATGGCTCAGCGCCGCGAAGTCGCCATCATCGAAGAGCTCGTCAACGCCGACGCTCCCGCCCAATGCTCCCCCCACATCGTCCAACTCCTCGAACAAATCTGCGCCGAACAAAACATCGCCTCAAAAAAGATGGTCAGCCGCGCCTATCACGACTCCCTCTTCATGGCCCCCATCGCCCCCATCGCCATGATCTTCATCCCCTGCCGCAACGGCGTCTCCCACCGCCCCGACGAGTACGCCGCCCCTACCGACATTCTCCAGGGCACACGCGTCCTCGCCCAGGCCCTTGCTAAACTAGCATCAGAGTAGAGGTTCCACGGCCCGTAATGCCCATCGAATCCATCAATCCCGCCAACAACAAACTCCTCCGCACCTTCGAACCCCTCACCGACGAAGCCGCTCGCCAGAAAATCGCCCTCGCCGAAGACGCCTTCCGCGCCTACACAGCCATCCCCCTCGACCACCGAGCCCTCTGGATGCGCAAGCTAGCCTCCATCCTCGAACACGAGACCGAAGACCTCGCCACCCTCATCACCCTCGAGATGGGCAAGCCCCTCGAAGCCTCCCGCCTGGAGATCCTCAAGTGCGCCGACGCCTGCCGCTACTTCGCCGACAACGCCGCCCGCATCCTCGCCCCCGAATCCATCCCCACCGAAAACCACTCCTACGTCCGCTGGGACCCCCTAGGCATCATCCTCGCCGTCATGCCCTGGAACTTCCCCTTCTGGCAGGTCTTCCGCTTCCTCGCTCCCGCCCTCATGGCCGGCAACGTCGCTCTCCTCAAGCACGCCGCCAACGTCCCCCAGTGCGCCCTCGCCATCGAGTCCCTCGTCCGCCGCGCCGGCTTCCCTCGCGGCACCTTCCAATCCCTCCTCCTCGAAGTCCACCAGGTCGAAACCATCCTCGCCGACCCGCGCATCGCCGCCGTCACCGTCACCGGCAGCGAAGTCGCCGGCCGCGCCATCGGAGCCCAGGCCGGATGGCTCCTCAAAAAATCCGTCCTCGAACTAGGCGGCAGCGACCCCTTCATCGTCATGCCCTCCGCCGACCTCGATCTCGCCGTCGAAACCGCCGTCCGCGCCCGCCTCGTCAACGCCGGCCAGTCCTGCATCGCCGCCAAGCGCTTCATCATCGCCGACGAGATCTACGACACCTTCGAATCCCGCTTCGTCGCCGAGATGGAATCCGTCCGCGTAGGCGACCCCATGAAGGAAGGCACCGAGATCGGCCCCCTCGCCACCGCCCGCGCCGTCGAAATCCTCGAAGCCCAGGTCAAAGCCGCCACCCGCGTCGGAGCCCGCATCCTCACCGGCGGCGAGCGCATGCTCGGCGAAGGCAACTACTTCGAACCCACCGTCCTCACCAGACGTCCCCCGCACCTCCGCCGTCTACCGCGAAGAGATCTTCGGCCCCGTAGCCATGCTCTTCCGCGCCACCGACATCAACGAAGCCATCGAGATCGCCAACGACACTCCCTTCGGCCTAGCCGCCTCCGCCTGGACCCGCGACCCCGCCGAACAACAGCGCTTCGTCTCCGAACTCCAATGCGGCGGAGTCTTCCTCAACACGATGGTAGCGAGCGACCCCCGCCTCCCCTTCGGCGGCATCAAGCGCTCCGGCTACGGCCGCGAGCTCTCCGCCGCCGGCATGCGCGAATTCCTCAACGCCAAAACCGTAGTCATCGCCTCCGCCCGCACGCTCTAATCAATCCGAAAGGCCCAACGCAAAGGTCAGGATTTCTCCGGCAGGATCGCCACCGTAATCGGCGCCGCCTTCTTCTTCGCAAGCGTCGCGTTCATCTTCACCAGATCATCCTTCACCACGGCATCGAACGCCGTCTGCTGCGTGTCGAGCCGCCCGGCGAGTTCAGTTTCGATAACATACGCCTGAGCAGTGGGCGCCGCGTCTCCCGACATCACACTCCGGCCCAGCGCCGCGATGTAGTTGTTCAGCCGGATCGGAAAGTTCAGCGGGTCCTGATCGCTCCGGTTCTTCACCTGGTAGACCGTCTCTTCAATCACAGTCAACTTGGCAAGCATCGCATCCGCCTGCGGTTTCAACTCCGCATCCGCTTTGACCCTTTCGTTCACCTGATTCCTGATCTGCCGAATCTCGCTCACGATCGTGTCCGCCTGCGAGAGCTGATCGCGAAGCTTCAACGCCAGATCAAACTGCTTCTGCAGATCCTCCTGCGAAACGCTGAGCCGCGGATCCTTCTCGACCGTCAGGTCGCGCTCCTGGGTCACACCGTTCGCAGTCAATCGGACATGATAGCTGCCCGGAACAGCCATCGGACCCATCTTTGCATTGCCGCCCCACAGAATCATCCCCGGAAAGGCATACGCTCCCGGGTAGCGCAGATTCCACACAAACCGATTAATGCCCGCGGTGGTCGTGGGAGGCTTTGGCCCCGCGCGGCGCTCATCCTGGTCGTCTTCACCCTCTGCCGGCTTCTTCCCCGCAGGGACACTCACAAACGTTCCAATCACCTTCTGATTCGAGTCCAGCACCTCGATCGTCACCTTATCCGCAGGCTTGGCAAGGTAATAGTCGACGACGCCATCGTCCACATTGCGTCTTGCCACACTCGGCGCAAACAAATGTACGGGCGCATTCTTTGTCTCCGGCGTCGTCTGCCGCAGCCAGTCGATATTATCGAGAATGTAGAACGACCGCCCATGCGTCGCGATCACCAGATCGTTCTTCTGCACCTCGATATCCGCCACCTGCGTATCCGGCAGGTTGAACGCGAGCGAGGTCCAGTGCATCCCGTCATCGTCGGACACATAAATGGAATGCTCCGTCCCCGCGTAGAGCAGCCCCGGCCGCACGCGATCCTCGCGCACAACACGCACGAAATCGTCCGCTGGAATGCCCGTAATGATCTTCGTCCAATGTTGTCCGTAGTCGTCAGTCTTGTAGATATACGGCGCACGATCATCCATCTGATAGCGATTCGCCGCAAGATACGCCGTCCCCGGCTTCTGCCACGACGCGTCGATCATGCCGATGCGGCTGTACTGCGGCAGACCCTCCGGCGTAATCTTCGTCCAATTTTTCCCAGCGTCGCGTGTGATGTAGGCGAGCCCGTCGTCAGACCCAGTCCAGATCGTTCCCTTCTCCAGCCGCGAGGGCGCAATCGTAAAGATCGTCCCATAGATCTCTGGACCATTCTGGTCTTTCGTGATCGGCCCACCCGAATCTCCCAGCGTCTTCGGATCGGCCAGCGTCAGATCCGGGCTGATGATCTCCCAGCTCTTGCCTCCATTCGTCGTCTTGAACAGATGCTGCGACGAAGTGTAGATGGTGTCCGGCGAAAGCGGGTCGTACACGATCGGGAACGTCCACTGCCACCGCTCCTTCAACGTCGACGCCGACTGGCCGGAGAAGAAGAACGGATACGGCTGCACGTCCTGTTCCTGGCCATCCCTGCGGTCATACCGCGTCAGCATCGCGCCCTGGCTGCCCGCATAAAAGATGTCCGGGTTTTTTGGATCGGGTGCAATGTAACCGCTCTCGCCGCCCCCTACCGCGTACATCCATTCGCCCTGCGGCTGCATTGGATTATGAAAGTTCCGGCCGCCTTTGCTCGCCACGCAGACCGTCGTATTGTCCTGCTGCGCGCCGCACACCTCGTAAGGCACATCTGCTGTCGTCGCAACGTGATAGAGCTGCGCCGTCGGATAGTTCTCCGCAGTCCAGGTCTCGGCGTAATCGACCGACACCGTACCGCCGCCATCGTTCGCCTCGACCATACGCTTATTGTTATTGGGATCGATCCACAGATCGTGATTGTCCCCATGCGGCTGCTTGATCGACTTGAACGTCTTGCCTCCGTCGCTCGAACGGTAGAACCGCACATTCGTGATGTAGATGACGTCCTTGTCCTTGGGATCGGCCGTCAACCGCGTGTAGTAGAACGACCGCTGCCGCACGTTGCGATCGTCATTGACCTTCGCCCACGTCGCGCCACCATCCTCAGACCGGAAGATGCCGCCATTCTCGTTCTCCACCATCGCATAGATGCGGTTCGAGTCGGCAGAGACCGCAACCCCTATCTTGCCGACAATCCCATCCGGTAATCCGGGGTTCCGGGTGATGTCCTTCCACGTGTCGCCGCCATCAATCGACTTGTACAGGTGGCTTCCCGGGCCGCCGCTCGACAACGACCACGGCGTCCGCTGCACATCCCACGTCGTCGCAAAGATGATCTTGTTGTTCCGCGGATCGATGGAGATGTCCTCCGCGCCCGAGTGGTCATTCTCATAAAGAATCTTCTTCCACGTCGTCCCGCCATCAGTCGAGCGGTACACACCGCGGTCAGCGCTCGGTCCATACGGATGCCCCAACGCAGCCACGTACATAAGGTTAGGATCGTTCGCATCCACACGAATGCGCGCAATCGCCTGCGTCGACTCCAATCCGATGTTCTTCCACGTCTTGCCGCCATCGGTCGTCTTATAAACGCCATCGCCCTGCATCACATTGCCGCGCAACTCGCTCTCGCCCATCCCGACATAGACGATATCGGGATTCGACGGCGCCACCGCAATCGCGCCCACAGAGGAGCTATGAATCTTGCCATCGGTAACCGGCTTCCACGTCGTCCCGCCGTCGACTGTCTTCCACACCCCGCCGCCGACCGCGCCAAAATAGTACTCGTTCGGGCGCGACGAACTGCCCGCAACCGTCAGCGACCGCCCGCCCCGATCGGGCCCGATGTTCCGCCAGGTCTGGGGACCCAACTGAGGAGCGGCAGGCGCGGGTTGCGCAAAACCGGAGTTTGCCAATACGCCAGAAAACAAGACAACCAGCACCAAACCGCCGAGACCTTTTCGCATGGGACCCTTTCGCAAACACAATGCCGCAGGCTTGGCTAATCCACGGGATTAGAGCCTTTAGCTGGAGGATGTAGTTGGGACAACTTACCGCTGATTCTCTCTCTTCTTAGTCTCAAACACAACAGTTTCGTTCCCTCAGTCGTCGCACTCGCTTTCCACTACTCGCAAAACATCAAACCGGCTGCCATTCCCTGGCGCCGTTGCCGATCAATTAGCCGCTTTACATCTATCAAAAATCCTTCGCCGAAGGCGGAGTCATCTACCAAAATTTGCGTCATCTACTCTAAAACTGCGTCATTACCAAAAACTGCGTCGTCTACCAAAAGCTGCGTCATCCTGAGCGGAGCCGCTCACAGTCCCATCGTGAGTGGCGAAGTCGAGGGACCCCCGCATTTCTTTTTGCCTTGTCTGTCGTCGCTTTGCTCTTGTTTCGCTCTTGCCTGTTCCTTGCTCGCCATCCCCAAAGATCGCCCCGCCATCGAACCAGAGCCTCACCCATCAAAAAACCACAAAGTCACCACATCCCACCAGCAATCCACCACATTCTTACCATCAAATTTCGCCACGTCCTTCGACTGAATACCCAAAGCAACTCCCCAAATTCCCTAAAGAAAACCCACGAAACCCAGAAAATCCACCACAACTCACCACAAAACCCAAAGACCCATTTCTTCCACAGACAATTGGTCTAACCATACCTCTTGACTTTGCCACCCGCCAAACACCCTCATCCTGGAAAAGCTAAAAAACAACCCGCCAGCAGAGCCCACACATTTCAGATAATCTTTTCTCGCCGTGCGAGCACCACAACCCTCGCCGCGAACGCACATCACCCAAGAGGAATCCATGTCCGATCTTCGCTACTTCTCCGGCTTTGGCAACGAGTTCGCCACCGAAGCCGCTCCAGGCGCCCTCCCCGTCGGCCAGAACGCCCCCCAGAAGGCCCCCCTTGGCCTCTACACCGAGCAGCTCAGCGGCAGCCCCTTCACCGCCCCGCGTCACCTCAACCGCCGCACCTGGACCTATCGCATCCGCCCCTCCGTCATGCACAAACCCTACGAGCGCATCGCCAACGGCATGGTCCGCTCCACCCCCTTCAACGAAGTCGAAACCACCCCCAGCCAGCTCCGCTGGGATCCCCTCCCCATACCCAGCAAACCAACCGATTTCATCGACGGACTGACGACCCTCGCCGGCAACGGCGATCTCTCCATGCACTCCGGCCTCGCCATCCACCTCTACACCGCCACCAAAAGCATGACCGACCGCTTCTTCTACACCGCCGACGGCGAACTCCTCTTCGTCCCCCAGCTAGGCCGCCTCAAGCTCCACACCGAACTCGGCATCCTCGCCGTCCCCCCCGGCGAAATCGCCCTCATACCCCGAGGCATCAAGTTCCGCGTCGAGCTCCTCGACCCTCAGGCCCGCGGCTATCTCCTCGAAAACTACGGCCAGACCTTCCGCCTCCCCGAACTCGGCCCCATCGGCGCCAACGGCCTCGCCAACTCACGCGACTTCCACACCCCGCACGCCGCCTACGACGATCGCGACAACGGCACCTTCCAGGTCGTCGCAAAATTCCAGGGAAACCTCTGGGCCACCGACTTCGACCACTCCCCCCTCGACGTCGTCGCCTGGCATGGCAACTACGCCCCCTGCAAATACGACCTCGCCCGCTTCAACTGCATCAACTCCGTCAGCTTCGACCACCCCGACCCCTCCATCTACACCGTCCTCACCTCGCCCAGCGAGCTCCCCGGCACCGCCAACGTCGACTTCGCCATCTTCCCCCCGCGCTGGATCGTCGCCGAGCACACCTTCCGCCCACCATGGTTCCACCGCAACTTCATGAACGAATTCATGGGCCTCGTCAAAGGCGAGTACGACGCCAAAGCCGAAGGCTTCGTCCCCGGCGGAGCCAGCCTCCACAACTGCATGTCAGGCCATGGCCCCGACGCCGAAACCTTCGAAAAGGCAAGCACCGCCGAGCTCAAACCCGTCAAACTCGAAGGCACCCTCGCCTTCATGTTCGAAACCCGCTTCGTCTGCCGCCCCACAAAATTCGCTATGGACACCGCAGCCCGCCAGCACGAGTACTACACCTGCTGGCAAACCCTAAAGAAAAACTTCAAACCAGCCTGACTTAACATCCGAGAGCCCAAAAGCAAGAGGCGCAACCGGCAAATCGGTTGCGCCTCTGTCCATTGAGGTGAACCAATCGCTAGAACGTGAACGATGTCTGCAGAAATACCTGTCGCAGAGCGGAGTTTGTCGTGAACGGCCGCCCAGCTAGCTGCGTGGATCTGCCGAAGTTCTGCGAAGTCAGCGTTCCAATCGGAGTCGAGAGATCCTCGTTGTTGAACAGGTTCAGCACCTGAACGCCAATACCCCAGTTGTAGCGCCTGCCCGTGCTTCCGCTGCCGCCGAAACCACCGCCCGGACCACCCGGACCGCCACGTCCGCCGCCACCACCCGGACCGCCACGCCCGCCGCCTGGCCCACCCGGGCCACCCGGACCACCTGGCCCTCCCTGATTGCCCCCCTGCCGCCCGGCCCCAGCTCCGGTCTCAGGACCAAAGCCAAAGGTCTTGGTGACACGGATGTTCGCCGTGAAGAGTGCAGGTCCAGTGCAAGCGTTGATGGGAACCGGGGTATAGGAGGTACCGGGCGCCGGCGTAACAAAGCTGCCGCAACCCGGAATCGTGTTCGACCCGGGAGTTCCAGGCGCAATACCGTTCGAAGGACCAAACGCCGGTCGGGAATTGCTTTGCCCGGAGAGGTTCACAGTACCGGTCGTGATGTTATACGGTGTCCCCGCCGAGAGAATCAGGATTGGACTGACCGTGACCGCGTGCTTCAGGTTCAGCGATCCGAACAGGAAGAGTCGATAGCGCGTATCAAACTGCGCCCTGCCATAGTCCTCTCCAATGTCATAGAAATTGGCCGATGGGAACGAATTGATGCCTCCCGTATCGCCATTCGCAAAGTTAAGCACCCCGTACCCCGAGATGGAAAACAGGGGCTTCGGACGGATATTCACATTGGCGATTAGCTGATTCTGCCGAAACACTCCTCCGGATTCGTACGTATCCTGCACGATGGGATGGCCATTCGTCGGCGGAATCGGATAGATGGGAGCGCCGGACGAGTCTACGCCGGTGGGAGAATTCGCATTGAAGCTGTAAAACTGATGGACGCCATTCGCTCGAACATAGTTGACCGACAACGTTGCTCCGCGAAAGAGCTGCTGATCCACACCGAATGCGTAATGCAACGTGTAAGGAGCGCGAAGGTTCGACGACGCCTGCACCGTTTTATTACCAGTGGACGAAGTGCCCGCACAGGCAGAGACGTTCGTCGGAGAGCAGGCAGCCGGCGGATTCGTAATCTGCGTCTGACTCTGATTCGTACCGTTGGATTGGAACGTCGTCAAAATGTTAGACAACTGGTACCGGTCATAGAACATTCCGAAACCTGCATTCAGCACAGTCTTCGGAGTAAGGCCATACCGTACGGATATGCGCGGTGCAAAGTCGTGATGGTCGGTCAAGTGGTTCTGCGTCTCATACCGGATGCCATAGCTGACCGACAGGTTCTGACGTGCCTTCCAATCGTCTTCCGCATACAGGCCGACGTCGACCATCGTCGCGTTTACCTGAGGAGTGTGAATCACACTTTGCGAAAATTGGCTGGCCTGTGTCGGATAGACCGCAGGCAAACCTGTCTGGCTGGCGGGGCACAGCGAAGTCACCAAACAGTTATAGGTAAAGGTGCCGTTCGTTCCCGCGGTCGTCGTGTTCCCATCGCTCGTGGACCGCACCCTTCCGCCAAATCGGACGAAGTTCTTGGTCAACTGAATCGAGGTATAGTTCTGGACCTCAAAATGATTCTGGATATCTGACGAGTTGCCGCTAGGGGAACCACCGGCCTGGAAGTTTCCCTGCACGACGATGTACGGCGCAGTGCTGAGAGCGCTCTGGCTTGCACTCTCTCGCTGATATTCAAATCGCGTCTCGTTAATAACTCGCTGACTCACAATCTGCGTATCGCTCACCTGTACCGTCGTCTCCGACGAGCTCGAGTTATAGCCCGCTGAAGGCAGGACCAACCCACCCACACCACCGTTGTTCTGGTCATTCGCCTCATACATGAAACGGGTCACCAGGGTGTTCTTGTCGCTCAACGCCCAATCCAATCGCGGACTGATGTCGCTTCGCGACTGCGGCTGCGGATTCGCAATGGCATAGGCGCAGGTGGTCTGACCAGCAGGGCAGGTCAAACTAGGGTCAAACTCCGGCGAATTCGGAATAGTAGCGTTCACCAGCGTATTGTCCTGGATGGCGCGGTGAGATCCAGACAGAGTAAAAGATGCAAACTTTGCCAGCGGCCCCGAAAGATTTCCCAGCACGAAGATCGTATGATACGGCGGCTGCGTCTGCTCCGGCTGCCCGGGCGTGTTGAACGCATTCAACAAGGGATTGCCCGAATTAAGCGCAGAGGTCAGTCCTTGCATATTGAACTGCCCATGAAACTTGTCCGTGCCCGGCTTCGTGAAGACCTCGACACGCCCATAACCCAATCGGTCGTACTGTGCGGAAAATGGATTCTGGTTGATTCGAATCTCGCGAATCGACGACTTCGGAGGAAGCTGGCCGCCTGTGAATCCATCCACGTAGATCTGCCCGCCGTTCGGCCCAGCCGCCGGACCAGCCAGCGCGGACAACTCCGACGAAAGCTCATCCGGATCGTCCGACAACGCATCGAGATCCTTGCCCTTCAGCACCGTCGCGCTGGCGTTGCTGTCCGCATCAACGCTCACCTGCGCAGCCGATGTCGTGACATTCACTTCTTGCTTCTGTTCCTGTATTGCCATCTGCGTATCCAGCGTCAGGCTCTGCCCTGCGGCAATCTTTACCCCCGACTTCACGAACGACGCAAAGCCCTGCATCGTAACGGTCACCGTATAGGTCCCCGCAGGAACGCCGCGCAGCACATACGTCCCATCGCTCTGCGATTGCGTGATCAGTGGCTTGCCCGATGCGGGCGTAAAAGTCACCGTCGCACCCGGTATCACTGCATTCTCAGGATCTGCGACCGTACCCCGTACTGCGGCCCCAGTCTGCTGGGACCTTACGACGATAGGCGTCAAGGCGACAAAAAAAAGTAAAACAATCTTCAACGTTACGCGAAATGACATTACTGCTCCTCGATAAGGTCTATCGTTGCCGTTTATATGCCTGCAAAGAGTTACTGGCCCCCGCCGCCTTCAGGTGCCCCTTGGCCCAACGACCATGGAGACAAGGTCATCGCAGAACCGCCTGGTGCCTGCAGGATCGGTTCGACCCCGGACAACAGGGTCACGGCTGTCATCGTGGCGCTTCCCGCGTCGGGTTGCGAAGCCACGATCATCACTGCATCGCCCACCTTCAGATCAGCGATTGTCTTGTTAGGCAACCGGCTTACAAGTTGCGAAAGATCTCCGCCGGCGGATCGTCCCGCACCGCCCGGCCTTCCCGCGCCACCCGGCGCTTCACCGCCCTGCGACGCTGGGGCGCCCGCTCCACCTGCATTCGCAGCCTCGCCCTTCGCCCTCGCTGCAAACCTGGCCGCCGCCTCCGCGGGCAGTGCGCGCACATTCGAGTTCGCAGTAATCACCACCGTGACCGTCTTCTTCGTCGTCAGGTCCTTCAGCGTTACGGTTCCTTTCGAGGCGTCAATGGTCGCAATCAAACCGGCGAGATTCTTGAACGATCCGCTGACAATCTCCTCCGCCTGAATCGATGACCCATCGTCGGATTTCGCCCCCAGCACGCGTAGCTGATCGCCCGGCTGAATCTGTGCCAGCGTGCCCGGCTTCGCATCTTCAAACTTGACCGAATCGCCGGCGTAGCGACGGAACTGCGTCTTGCTCGACGTGTTGACAGCGATCTTCTTCGTGCCCACGGAGACCGTCAGTGTCCCGGTTCCGGCATCCACTCACGCTTACGATGCCGCCCGTTCCCCGCTTTTGCCAATCCGCCTGCTCCATCTGGTGCTTCTGGGCGATGTCGCTCGACTTCATCAGAATCACTCGCGAGGCTTCCAACGTTGCCGCGCTGTCGCCCGCCTTGCCGCTCGCAAGCACGCGATCCCCAATTGCGATGTCCTTCAACTCAATCGCCTGGGCGGTCTTCAAATCGGTACTGCCCGGAGCAAGCTGCAGGATATGGGCGCCATCTGCCACCTTGATGGCAACCTCCTGCCCCGCATCAGTCTTCAGGGTGAGTCCGCTGCCAGAGATAGCCGTTACCGTACCGAGCTGACGTGCAGCGGCAGGAGCCTGCGCCATCATCGGCGCCACGCCATAAGGCAACACCACCGCGCACACCGCCATTGCCACGTCCAGCGCACTTATTCGGAGTACACCGAATTTCTGTAACATTCTGTTCCTCAACTTTTGGTACGGTTATTAGAGGTCCACTTCAGATTCGCCCGCTGAAGTCTCCATGCTTAGGAAGACGATTAAGCGAACTAAAAGTTTCCGCTGGAAACAATACTTTCGTATCGAAATCAAACGAAACTGAAGCGAAGATTAAGACTTATTTATAATGATAAATTATCGCGTCTTCTGCTCTTTTTATTGAGCCCCCAGCAACTCCTTCACCGCGCGTTCCAACTGAGCATCCGACCCCGTCTCGGTCTCGCCCAGCGGACGTTCCACTTCGATATCAACG
Source organism: uncultured Acidobacteriaceae bacterium (assembly GCA_963774735.1). Classification (GTDB taxonomy): domain Bacteria; phylum Acidobacteriota; class Terriglobia; order Terriglobales; family Acidobacteriaceae; genus Edaphobacter. The sequence goes on from CAVZGJ010000026.1 coordinate 22,990, forward strand.
GGTCGCGGATGCATCTCCATCGTCTCGCCCCGCAGATCCTGGATCCTCCATCCGGGCACACGAACCGTCGAACCATCGATCAGCGGCTGCGCGCCAGTAAAAATAATCCAGCCTGCCGTCGGTTTTCCGACGACTTTGCCCAGCTTTAGCGAACGATATCCCTCGGTAAAATCCTCGGCATCCGATAACGACGATTCATTCGTTACCAGCACGGTCGGCAAGCCCAAAGCTCGCTGCCCAAGGTTCTGCCGCGAAGGCACCGGTGAGAATCCCCGCGGAGTCATCAGCAGATAATTCTTACGAGTGAAGACATCCAGCGCGTATCCATTCACATACCCGCCATTATTATTCCGAACATCCACCACCACGCCCTGCTTGGCCTCATTCTGGGCATCCAGATCGATATAGAGCTGTTGCAGCGAGGCATCGCTCATGTCGGCGATATGCACATAGCCGAGCTTTCCGCCGCTCAGCCGGTCCACCATCGCCCGCCGCTCTTCCACCCACTGGCGATACAACAGACCCACAGCGGCTGTCGAGGAAACGGGCTGTACCACTGCATCGCGGGTCTTGCCTGCTGTCTCTATGCCAAGCACAACGCGCTTGCCAACCGTATCCTCCAGCATGCTGTCCAGGTTCCTGGCGCCGATCACCTCCCCATTGACGCTGACCAGCCTGTCTCCCGGCTTAATCGATCCCTCGATCGACGCTGGTCCCAGCGCAATCACCTCGCGCACCACAAGCCCCTTACTCGCTTCATAGACCTCGCGATCAAATCGCAACCCAAGATTGCCGACCTGCGCTGGCTGCGGCCCATTTCCCGGGCCCATCCCTCGGTTGATACCTGAGTGCGAGGAGTTCAGCTCACCAATCATCAGATTGATGTCTCGACGCAGCTCATCCGAAGTCCTGACACCGGCAATGTAGGGTGCCCACTCATCATGCAACTTCAGCCAGTTCTTGCCATTGAAGTTGGCGTCGTAGAACCGCCGGTTCAGGGTCGACCACGCTTCTTCAAAAACCACCTGCTTCTCTTTATCGAAATCAATCTGCAGCGGCGCATTGACAGCAATTGATTTAGGAGTGCGCGACTCAATTGTGATCGACTTCACCATACCGTTCTCGAGATAGAAGACATCTTTACTGTCAGCCGTAAACGCATAGTCACTCTTGCGGCCCGGAGTCGACGTCAACTGTCGCACCACCACCGGCTCCTTCGCGAGTTCGTCCAGGTTGTAGGTGTAAAGGCTCTGCTGGTTCGCCGTACGGGCCGCAAAAAGCAGCGTCTTCCCATCGGGGCTGATCACTGGCTCTTCCGCATTCAACCCAAGCGGCAACAGCGTCAACCGGTTGTGAATCCCCTCGAAGACAATCTTGACCGGCGTAGGTTCCGGCTTCTTCGCCTCGGCTCCCACAGCCGGTGTCGCCGGCTTTTCCTCAGCCTGAGGAGTAGCGCTGGGTGACGTAGGAGTGCCCGGCGCCTTCGATGGCCGGAACAGTTCGCGAAACTCATCCTCCCGGTACTTCGGCACATGCGGAAGCAGATCGATTCGAGCAATCTGAGCCTGTTCGCTCCGCTGGGCCGTGTTGAACAGGATGTACTTCCCATCGGTCGACCAGACAACGCCGCCAATCTCGCCGTTCGCAAGAAAACTCACTGGGTGAGACTCGCCCCCGGCCGCCGCGACAACCCGCACATTCCGGAAGGAACGGCTATCGTCCGCCGTATACGCCACCCATTGGCTGTCAGGCGACCAGGCCAGCGACGACCCTGGCAGATCTCCCGTGGCCAGCACTCGATCCGCAACCGCAGCCCCGGCCTGCGTCGGCACCGTGAGCAAATGGAGCTCCTTCTCGTTCCTCAGGTATGCCACGCTCTTCCCATTGGGGGCCCATTTCGGTTCACTATCCTCATTCCCCGGCTGCGTGAGAACGGTGGCCTTCTCCGTCTCGAAGTCATACATCACAAGATTGTGTCCGCTGCTCTCGCCCGACCCCGCTTCCGAGCGGTAAACGAGCCTCTTCGAGTCCGCAGACCACACCGGATCGCTCTCCGCTGTGACAGTGTGGGTCAACCGCTGCGCCTCGCCACCGTCCTTCGCCGACGCGGCAAAGATCTCGCCATGGGCAACGACCGCGATCTTCTTCCCGTCGGGGGACAATGCAAGTTTGTTGAAGTTCGTCTCGTTCACATGAGTCACGCCCGGTGTAGCAGGCACCCCGCGCAGCGTAATCGGTACCCGCTCCGCCTTGCCCGAAGCAGTATCCATCTTCCAAATAGTGAAGTTTCTCTCGAAGACGATCGTCTTCCCGCCATCCCCAATGCTGGGCCACAAAACCCGGCCTTCCTTGAAGTGAGTCATCGCCTTGGCAGACTCGGGCGTTGCTATCGAAACCGCCCAGATGTTCTCCGCTCCCGTTGCATCGCTCATGTAAAACAGCGTCTTCCCATCCGGCGACCACATCGGCCACGCACGTTTTGCATCCGCCTTCAACAGCATCTGGTACTTGCCGCTCTCAGCCACCGGCTTCAACCACACCTCGGTCTCATCAATATGCGCATGCCCATTGCGCCACCACTGCGAAAAGCTCAGCCCCTTCGCCATCAAAGCGATCGTCTGCCCATCAGGAGAAGGCGCGCTCTCAAACTCTCCCAGATACCGCTCATGACTCACCTCCAGCGGCGTGCCGCCACTCGAGCTCACGCGGAAGATATCGCCCTGCCCCGCCACATCATTCACCGCCGAGGTAAAGTAAATCCATTTGCCATCATGCGACCATCCGTCAAGTGCATCCGGCCGATCGGAGTAAGTAAGCCGCATGAGCTCTCCCGTCGCAAGGGTAAGCACATAAATGTTTCCTGCGCCGGTGCGTGTCGAAACGAAAGCTAGCCTCGTGCCATCGGGCGAATAGAGTGGACGCGACTCGGTCGCCGGATTCGTCACGAGCAGATGCGCTTCCCCTCCAGCCGCCGCAACCGTCCAAATGTCGCCCCCCGAAGCAAACGCAATCTCCTTCCCGTCAGGCGAGATTGCCGGGTCGCTCATCGATGGAAGTGGGGTCTGGCCGACCACACTTCCTCCGGCAAGCAACATAAAAAGTACGAGAGCGCACAGACGAGGCCGACGAAGAGCAAGTGACATCATGGACACTTCCTTCAATTGAAAAGAGTAGATTTAGAAATTCTACACAGGTCGCTGTCTCTCTTCACCTGAAAGAACCGCAAGCGTGTTCGGCGGCAATACCACCCAGTTCCCCAATCATCCCCACGTCAGGGCGAGAGCCGAGCAGGAGTGGAAAGGATTGCGGACGATTCAACTCCAGCGTGGCTGACCCCAGATTGCACATCACGATCACCGACCCCCGCTTCATCGTCAACCAGCGTATCTCTTCATCGAACGAGACCTCGGTCTGTCCGGGCGTCCCGTCGTTCAAGGAAGAAGACCCGCGCCGAAGTGCAATCAGCCTGCGATACCACTCGAGCATCTCCGCGTGCGGCCCCTCATGTACCTCGCCCCAATTCAGTTTCGACCGCAGAAAAGTCTCCACCTTCTCTGGATCGGGAACATCCTCCGGCGCCCAGCCAAACGCCGCAAACTCGCTTTGTCTACCTTCCTTCACCGACCTCGCCATCTCCGGATCTTCATGGTCGGCGAAATACTGGAAAGGAGTAGACGCTGCATACTCCTCGCCCTGAAAGATCATCGGGATAAACGGCGCCGTCATTACCAGGGCCGCCGCGACTTTCGCCAAATCCATGCCTGAAATCTGCTCGATCCTGTCTCCAATCGCCCGATTCCCCACCTGGTCATGGTTCTGGATGATATCCCAGAAAGCGATGCGGCGAAATATCTCCCACGGGCCTCCCATGGCTTCGTCCACGATACTTCGAATAGGTTCCATCCTGCACAAACGTCTTCGTCAGTGCCTTCGCCAGCTTCGCCACCGAACCAAAATCAACGTAATATCCCTTTTCTCTGCGACCACGATGGAGAACCGTAAAGAGAGCATGATGAAAGTCATCGCTCCACTGCGCGTGCATCCCGTAGCCCCCGGCCTTGGGGGACTCAACTACTCGCGGGTCATTCAAATCGCTCTCAGCAATCAAGACCAACCGTCTGCCCAACTTCGCGGACATTCCCTCTACTTCATCCGATAGCTGCTCCATGAAATGCGCGGCTGATCTGTCGACGAACTCGTGCACCGCGTCCAGTCTTAGACCATCGATGTGGTAATCCCTCATCCACATCAAAGCGTTGTCGCAAAAGAATCGTCCGAACTTCATCACTCCCGCGATCTTCAAAGTTGACAGCAGTCCCCCCACGGCGTACGATGCCTGTTCGTTAGGTAAGGTCCGAACTTACCGCTATAGTTCCCTACTGGGCCGAAGTGGTTGTACACCACATCCAGCAACACTGCGATCCCGCGAGCGTGACAGGCATCTACAAGTCTCTTGAGCCCATCTGGTCCGCCATACTCCTCATATACTGCGAAAAGCGCCGCTCCGTCATAACCCCAACCGCGCCTGCCGGGAAAAGCCGCGACCGGCATAAGTTCGATATGGGTAATGCCGAGTTCAACCAGGTACTCGAGCCGCTGAATGGCGGAATCAAAGGTGCCAGCTAGCAGTAAACGTTCCGATGTGCAGCTCATAGATGATGGCTTGCTCAAGCGAGATCGCGCGCCATCCCGCATCCCCCCATGTAAATGCTCCCTGGTCGTAGATTCGCGATAAGCCGTGTACTCCGTTGGGCTGCCACTGAGAGCGCGGGTCGGGATAGACCGTTGCATCATCATCGACGATAAATCCGTAGTCGCTTCCTGGGCCTGCCTGCTGCACCACAACTCGCCACCATCCGCGCTCGTCTGGGCCAAGCATTGGATACGGCGCATTCCCAACCACCACAGCAATGTGACGAGCGTAGGGAGCCCAAATCCTAAATTCATGCATCAGTTAGTCAGCTCCATCCTCTTCGCGCACCAAAAGCGCTACCGGGAAATCCTTTACCAAAATCTTCATTGGGACGACGCCACCTTCAACAGTCTCGCCCGTAAGATGGTTTCGCCATCTGCCTTTCGGAAGCACAACGATGGTGTCCTTCCACGCTCCTGCCAATTGGAAGGTCAGCCTTGGCACCACCGTCACAACATTTTCACCTCTCAAATAGGCAATCACGTGGTCATGCTTGTCGCCATCCACTTCCAATGGCGTGTAGTCTGCGTCTGTGCCGAACCAGTCTGGCCGACCACGCCGCAGCTGAAGCGCTCGGTGAATTATCCACATCTTCGGCAATCCCTCATCGGCCCGCATCATGATCTGCGTTGCAATGTCGCTCCCCATTCATCTGCCTTACTTCTTGAAGCAGCCGCCTTCGACGCATATAGTCCACGGGCCGGCGATTGTCTGGATCGACAAGACTCAAGTCCCAAAGCTCGCCGCCTTGATAGAGATCCGGCACCCCCGGAGCCGTACACTTCAATAAGCGTCTGCACTAACGAGTTCGTCCGGCCGGCCTCCTGTACCCTCGATACAAACTGTTGAAGTTCCCGGAGAAACGGCGCATAGTTCATCGTCAGTTCGATGAACATACGCAGCGATTCTTCGAACTCCTTGTTGTTCGCTACCCACGTCGTGTGCTGCTTCGCCTCGCGAACCGCCTTCAGCATGTAAGCCTGAATGCGCTCTATAGGCACCGGCCACGCGCCAATGAGCGTTTGGTAATACAAATATTCAGTATTCCTGTCCGGCATCGCGTGCTCGCCGCGTTTTCCCGTTCGAAAGGCGCTGTTCATCCGGGACCAGCGTTGCACCGCCGTACCAAACTTACCGGGAATCTCCGACAACACGGCCAACCGCGCCCTTACATCATCGCTTCGTTTCGTGTCGTGCGTCGAAAGCGTCGTCATTGTCAGAGGGTGAGTCGCCTGCATCTTTTCGCAGTACGCATGGAACTCGCCAACGCTGACGCCATTGCGCCCCGGATCACTGCCCACCTCGTTCATTCCGCTCAATCGGTTAAAGCAGTAAAACGCCGTGTCTTCCACTCCTTTCGCCATCACTGGCCCGGTGAACTGCTGAAAGCGCAGCACGAATTCGCTCTCCTTTCTCCCAGTCACCACCATCGTCAGGACATCACGCATAAAGTCGAACAGTCCACCATCGATGTCCTGCCGTTGCTGTTTCGCGCAGTCGGTCGCGTAAGCGATATGCTCACGATCTTCTTCTGTGATCTCCTCGCGATCGGGCACCACATAGCTGCGATAGACCGAGAAACACGCCGCAACCTCCCTGATCGCCCGCCGCACCTCGGCCGTGGTATAGTCTCTGCGGTCGCGGTTCGCCTCGCATATCTCGACAAACAATGAGGTCAGCCGGTTCACGTCACTCCCGAGTGCCTCCTGAGAGACACTGACCTTCTTTTCGTGAGCCACCGCGCGAAAATCTGTCGGCTGGCCGGTAAATTCGCTATAAATGGACGTTAGTTCAGCCATTCCCTCAGGTGCTACCAGCACACCCGCGGCGACATTCAGAAAGTCATATCCAGTGGTCCCCTGAATGGGCCAGCTCTCCGGCAGAAACTCACCCGGCTCCAGAATCTTTTCTCCGACTACCCACGCGTCCGGCGCGTGCTGCCTGAGTCGCCTCATATACTCCAGCGGATCTCGCAGCCCATCCGGATGATCCACCCGAACTCCATCGATCACGCCTCGCTTCAACCAGTCCACTATGAGAGCGTGCGTCTCCTCGAACACATATTCACGCTCCACGCGCAAACCGATCAGCGAATTCACATCGAAAAACCGGCGGTAGCTCAACTGCTGATCCGCAGTCTTCCAATAGGCCAGTCGATAATTTTGTTGATTCAGAAAATCATCCAGTGCATCCAGATTTCCGTTCAGTTCGGCAATGGACTCATCCATCGCCTCCCACACTCCGGGCTCTTCCGTGCACAGCCGCTCCAGCAGATCGAACAAAACGACTTTATCTCGATGCCGGGCAAGAATCGTCCGGCGATCGACATACTCCGGCTGAGGCAACCGCCCAAACGACGCAGCCAGAAAACTCAGCGTGTCCGACTTCGCATACTCCGCCGCACGCGCAAGAATCGCTGGCAGCGATGTGGGCGCGGCCGGCAGAGTCTGCTGCGAGCACTCTACTTGAAACATCGTTGCATGCCGTACCACTTTGATGCCACCGGCCTGCAACACCCGGCCGTACTGGTCACCGAGGATAGGCACCAGCACCTTGTCCCGCAGTCGCTCCTCCTCCGGCTGCCAGTCGATATCGAAAAAGGACGCATATCGGCTCGAGGTTCCATTCTCAAGAACATCCCACCAGTAGCGGTTCTCCTTGCCGAGCGACATATGGTTCGGCACAATGTCCAAAACCTGTCCTAGCTTGGCCTCACCCAGTTTTTTGCAGAAACGCTCATGCGCCTCCGCGCCACCGAGTTCTTCATTCACTCTCTGGTGTGAAACTACGTCGTAACCATGCACACTGCCTGGTGCGGCCTGCAGGTATGGCGAACAGTAGACGTGCGAAATTCCAAGCTCATGCAGATAGTCTGCAATCCCGGCCGCATCATCGAAGGTAAAGTCTTTGTGTAGTTGCAGCCTGTAAGTAGAACCTGGAATCCGTAGCATCGTCATCAACCGATCAGGGGAAGCACGTTCAGAAGAAACAAGGCAGTAGAAGATTTGCTGCAGATTATCAGTTAAGAGGCACTTAATGCTGCTCGAGTTGCATCTCTCCTGAAATCTTGGAGCTTGCGTTTCGGTCGTCCGCTGCGGATGCCATAATCCTGATATTGCAAACGCCGAATGAAGCAGCGCGATATGCGAGAATGCCTGAGGAAAGTTACCCACCATTCGCTTCGCGGCGGGGTCATACTCCTCCGACAGCAAGCCAACATCGTTTCTAAGAGCAAGGAGTCGATCAAACATTCTGATCGCTTCCTCCGTCCTGCCAATCAGCCATAGGCTCGTCACCAGCCAAAAGCTACATGCCAGAAATACACCTTCTCCGGCGGGTAAGCCATCGTCAGCACTTCTTGTGTCGTAACGCGCGACAAATCCATCCCTCAACAATCGCTTCCTGATGGCCTCTACTGTCCCCACAATCCGTGAATCATCCATTGGAAGAAATCCCACGAGTCCGATACGAAGGCACGAGGCATCGAGTTGCTCTGAATCATAAGACTGCGTAAAACTGTTCAGCTTTTTGTTGAACCCCCTCGCGCAGACTTCCCGATGGATCATGTCACGGTTCTTCTTCCAGCGCCGCACATCACCCGTTCCGTCGAACTGTTTGTGATTCTTAATGGCGCGATCCAGTGCTACCCACGCCATCACCTTCGAGTGCGTAAAGTGTTGCGGTTCGCCGCGCATCTCCCATATTCCCTGGTCCGGTCTCTGCCAAACTTCGCACAGGTGATTGATCAAAGCTGCGTGCACCCCGCTTACGGACACCCGAGTCTCCTCATCTGCAGGCGGTATTCGGTTCAACGCCGCTGCAACTTCTCCAAACACATCCAATTGGAATTGCTCCACCGCCGCATTCCCAATGCGGACTGGCCGCGACTCTTCGTAACCCGGCAACCAGCTAGCCTCCCACTCTATGATCTGCCGCTCGCCATATATCCCGTAGATCGTTTGAATCTGGTCTGGGGCACCAGCAATCGAACGCAACAGCCACTTACGCCACTCGACCGCCTCATCGACGTAACCTGCCTGCATCAGGATCAGCAGCGTAAATGCCGTGTCTCGCAACCAACAGTATCGATAGTCCCAGTTGCGTGTACCCCCAACCTTCTCGGGTAACGAGGTTGTTATTGCAGCGACCATCCCTCCCGAGGGCCTGTAAGTCATGGCCTTCAACGTAATTAGCGATCGCTCGACCTCTTCTGCGTAAGGCCCCCGATATCTGTTCTTTCCAGTCCACCCGGTCCAGAAGGAATATGTGCTTTCGAGTGCCAACTCAGCGGATGGTGCTGGCACAATTTTTTCGAGGGACGGCAGACTTGTTAGCGTGAAACTAACTGCATGTCCCTCTTGAACCGTAAACTCGCCACGCGTTGTCAACCCTTCACCACGCAATGGCACATCGGTTCGCAGTACTACCATGTCGGGCCCCGCTACCGCGCGCAACTCACCATCCGTATTCGTTACCCAGGGAACTGTCCTGCCATAGTCGAAACGAATCGCAAGATCCATCTGCATCTTTACCTTACCGCGTATCCCACGCACGATTCGGACTATGTGAGAGTGTTCTGTTCGGGGCAACATAAAGTCCACCAGACACACCTCCCCGTCCTTGGTTCCGAAGCTGGTCTCTACGATCAAGGTGTGCTTCTTGTACTGGCGACGGATGGCCTTAATCGTCCCAGACGGCGATATCTTCCAGTATCCGTGTTCCTTCGTGCCGAGCAGTGCGGCGAAACACGCTCCAGAAGAAAATGTCGGCCAGCATAGCCAATCGATCGAGCCCTCGCGAGAAACCAGTGCGGCCGTCTCGCAATCCCCAATCATGCAATAATCCTCAATGAGCGAGCCGTGGGAGGGACTCCGGCTCCTTTTCTTCGGCTCAGCCATTGGTGCTCCTTCTTTTTTGCTGCATTCCTGCTGCCAGCAACCGCATAGACCCAAGCGTGCATCTCTTAAGAAGCAAACGTTCAACTCCTAAGATGCACATCGTAGACGTCTTGGGCAGATCTAGGGGTCTCACCAAACACAAAGCCGGAAAGGCAACTGCGCACGATGGCCTCCACGGAAACGAAAGTCAATCCCGTAGCCGCATCCCCGCAGGGAGTCACGAGCCGGCTTTTGGTCAGTCTGTCTCCCTTACCTCAGGAGGCGTTCGAGTTAATCCTCGGCAAACTTGCCCTCGCCTTTCGCGGAGAGGATGTCGTGGTCGCCTCACCCGACGTGGTCACTCAATCTTCTGGAAGCCCGCTCCGCCTTCTCGCTTACAACCCTACCACCGTCTCCGGGAGCCCTTGGATACTCACGGCAGCTGACTATCTGCTCGCCTACAAGCTGGCACAGGAACATCAGATGAGTGCGTGCGTCCTTCTTGGTGGCGAATCTCAATCTCTCTCTCCTGAAGCCATAGGTGCCCTCGCCAGATCCGCCCAGCAGTTCGACCTTACATTGGCCCGCTATGATCTCGGTCCGCACGAAGGACTCGTCAATGCCGCGATTCTCTATCCCGTTACGCGCGCGCTCTTTGGCTCGCGCCCGCGCTTTCCTCTCGCAATCGACGTCGGCCTGTCCCTGAAGATGGCCGGACGACTTGCAGCAGTTGCCCAACGATCCACCTCCGCTGGCCAGAACGACGCAATCCTATGGCCTCTCAGCGAAGCGGCGGCCGCCAACTGCACCATCGCCGAGATCAGCGTCGGCACTCGCACCTTTCCTCATCCTATCCCTGCCGATCTCAATGCAGTTTTAGCTCAGGTCGCCGGTTCCTTGTTCGCCGATGTCGAAGCCAAAGCCAGCTTCTGGCAACGCGCCCGCGGCACTCAGCCCCTAGCCCCCGTCACACCATCTCCTCCTAATGAGGAGTCTCCCACCGACATCGCCGCCATGATCGACGCCTTTCGGCTCGCCTACACCAACCTTTACGAGATTTGGTCGCTTGTTCTGCCACCTAATTCACTTCTCGGGCTCAAGAAACTCTCGCTTGCAAACCCTGAATCTTTTCGTATGCCCGACAACCTTTGGGCTCGCATCGTTTACGATTTCATCCTCGCCTTCCGCCTCCGCACCATCAATCGCGGCCACCTGCTCGGAGCTCTCACTCCGCTGTACCTTGCCTGGACAGCCTCGCACCTCACCTTAATCAGCAACGGGACGTCGTCCGAAAAACACATTCAGGATCTGGCGGTCGCATTCGAAACAGACAAACCTTATTTCGTCGCGCGCTGGCGCTGGCCAGATCGTTTCAACCCGTAACGGAAGCAACGCCACCTCCACAAGGAGTCAAAAATTATGTGGCAACAAGTCGAACTCGCACTTCGCCAATCCACCCACCGGGTTCTCGTCAAGCTCGCCAGTTTTCTGCCCGCGCTTGTCGCTCTTCTTCTCGCGGTTATTGTGCTCGCTCTTATCGGGGCCGGTCTCGCCGCATTACTGCGGCGAACCCTTATCGCCGCAAAATTCGATGAGCGCCTCGCCCGCAATGCCATAGCGCCGATCTCGGACTGGTCGCCAGCTAACAGCCCCACCGTTCTCCTGTCTCGGGTTGTCTTCTGGGGATGTCTCCTAATCGGCTGCTTCATCGGCATCTCTGCATTCGACGCCGCGTATCCAGGCGATTCTCAGATCTCTGTATTCGTCTTCCCTTACGTCACGCACGCCATCGGAGCCGTGCTTTTACTCATCGCCGGCACCGTTATTGCGCGATTCCTGGAGCGCTCAGTCCTCATCGGAGCCGTCAACGCGAAGCTGCAGTATGCCCGCATGCTCTCCCTGGGGATTAAGTGGCTCGTCCTCGTACTTACAGCGGCAATGGTGCTCGATCACCTTCAGATCGGAGGCGGAGTCGTTGAACTTGCCTTTGGAATTCTCTTTGGCGGCATCGTTCTGACCCTCGCCATCGCAGTCGGCCTCGGCTCACGGAACATCGTCAGCCGCTCGCTCGAACGCAGTGCCTCATTCGAGCCCGTCCCCGGCGATCCCGACTTCCGGCCACACCCGCCGCCAGAGAACCTGCGTCACTTTTAGCTGGCCACCCTAGCGATCAGATCAAATCACTTCGGGTGTCGCCCCAACCTCGTGGGACCGAATCCGCGGCACCAGAAACCCGTATAACGCGACCACAACAAATCCCGCGAGTGGCACGATATATCCCTTTGCCATACTCCCGGTTGTCCTTGCGATAAGCCCGAGCACTGGCGGGAAGATCGCTCCGCCTACAATCGCCATCACCAGCAAAGAACCTGCCAACTTGGTGTTCGGCCCCAGCCCTTTCAATCCCAACGCAAAGATTGTCGGAAACATGATGGATAAGAAGAACCCGCTCGCCACAACAGCCCAGGCTCCCACGATCCCCGGCTGTGTGATCGTTACCGCCATCAGCAGTACATTCACCACACCATAAACTCCCAGCATACGGCTAGGCGATACGTACTTCATCAGCGGCGTGGACACAAACCTCCCGAGCGTCAGCGCAACCAGCACTCCAGTAAGGTAATAGGCCGCGTGCCGCTCACTCACCGATGTGAACTGCTTCATGTACGGAATCAGACTGCTCCAGCTCGAAATCTGCGCCCCCACATTGCAAAAGTTTGCCAGTACCGCGAACCAAAGATGCGGATACTGAAATAATTGTGCGAAGCTCCCATGGTCCCCGGCCTCTCCCTCATGCTCGCTGTGCATCGGAGGAAACTTCATCCGCGACAAGATAAAGGCGCAGAGCAGCACCACCCCGCCGAACCCGAGATAAGTGGGCACTACCCGCATGATCTCCGTATGCAGATACGCTGCGTATGTTCCCGCCGCCTTCATCTGTACGATCTCGGGTGCCGTCTTTTCCACGCCGGAAAAGATAAACCGTGCTCCGATGAGCACCCCCACGATTGTTCCCGGGGGATTGAACGACTGCGCAAAATTCAGCCTTTGCTCCGACGTCTCCGCCGGCCCAAACTGCGCGATGAAGGGATTCGACGCTGTCTCCAGGAAGGAAGCTCCGCTCCCCACCGTAAACAGCGCCACTAGAAACGGCAGATATTGCCCGCTTACCGCTGCCGGCCAAAACAGCACCATCCCGCCACCGAACAGGCAAAGTCCCGTAACCATCCCCGCCTTGTAGCCCCATTTACGCATTAGCAGCGCAGCTGGAAGCGCCATAAAGAAGTAGCCCAGAAAATTCGCGGTCTGCACCAGCTGCGCACTCACCGGAGACAGTTCAAACGACTTCTTGAACTGCTGCACAAGGATGTCGGTCAGGTTGTTGGACATTCCCCACAGAAAAAACAGCACCGTCACCAACGAAAACAGCACCATGTGTCCGACAGGAAACACAGACCGCGTCGCAGTCCCTTCGACCTTCGCTCGCGCGCCAACCGGGGTTGAAATCTGCATGCAATGCCCTCTCTAAATCACTTTCACTGGCGAACGACAGTCTACGGGCGCAAACAATGAATTTCACCCCGGCAATCGGCGCCCCTCGCACCTGCTGGCCAGTCTATCTCAGTCGGTCCTATCTTCACCCGCATAAAAAACCCTACCGTCTCGGCTTTTTCGATTCGGGCGCAGTGGCACACTATGATCTCTCAAAGAGGGTTCTTAAGAGAGTCATTCGGAAGGTGAAAATCTTTAGATAGAGCCAACCAGCAACGCCGGGGACCCGGAAACCCCAGTCGCCATTCGGTGTATCTCGCAACGCTAAAGTCGGTTCGGCACCTTGGCCTTGAGTCTCTCCACGACCAGCGGCGGCACCAGCGCCGTCACGTCGCCGCCAAGCTGAAAGACCCCTTAATCAGCCGTGAACTGACATAGGTGTATTTCTCAGCAGGCATCATGAACAGGGTCTCGAGCTCCGGATCAAGCTTCCTGTTCATCATCGCCATCTGAAACTCGTACTCGTAGTCGCTGATGGCCCGAATGCCTCGCAGCACCGCCTTGGCTCCCTGTTGCCTGGCAAAATCCACCAGCAGCCCATCAAACGTGGTAACTGAAACGTTCCCGAACCCTCGCGTAGCCTCAAAGATCATCTCTTCGCGTTCCGGAACGGTAAACAGTGGCGTTCCCTTTTCGGAGTTGCGCAGGATCGCAACCACCAGCTCATCCACAATCTTCGACCCCCTGGCAATCAGGTCGAGGTGTCCATTGGTGAGCGGATCGAAGGTTCCGGGATAGATGGCTTTAACCGTATGCATGCCATCCAAAAGCATACCCTCCTTTCCCTCAGGAAGAAATAAATCCATCATTTCCTGTAGTCTTGCGGGCAACTGCCTCCGTCTCAATCTCTTAGTAGAAGCAGGATCATCAGGAGCTTGACTTACATTCCATCCATGTCCTCACGCGCCATCACCTCCGACAGCCCCTCCGCGACGCCGCAAATCTCCGCGACGCCGCTGGACGACATGGAGTCGATCGTCGCGACCTACGAGCAGAAGATCTTCCGCTTCCACCTGATCTCGATTCGGGATCGAGACGTCGCACAATCCCTCACCCAGGACACCTTCGTCCGCGCCTGGTCTGCCCGCCATACCTTTCGCGGAGATTGCTCCATCTCGACCTGGCTCATGCGGATCGCGCTGAACCTCATTCGTGACCACACCCGGACCGACCGCTTCCGTTTCTGGAAGCGAGTCTCCGAGACAGCAGTCGACGTCTCCGACATCTCCGCCCACATTCCCCACCGCGACAGCTCCCTTGAGTCGCGCCTTATCGCCAGCGAACAGATGACCCTGGTCTGGGAGAGCGTCGCGCAGCTCTCCGAGCGTCAGCGAAATGTCTTCCTCCTCCGCTTCCTCGAGGAGTTGGAGTTGTCGGAGATAGCCAACATCACCGGCCTTCCCATCAGCACCGTCAAAACTCATCTCTACCGCGCCCTCGCTGCCATTCGAGCCCGCCATAACGCCACGCACAAGGACTCCCTATGACCCTCCATCTCACGCACGACCAACTCTGCGACCTCATCCTCGCCGACTCATCGCTCGAGTCGGAAAGCGGCTCCCGGAACGCCTCCGACGTCGTACAGTCGCATCTCCAGGCCTGCCCCGTCTGCTCAGCAGAACTGAAGAGCCTGCGCGACTCGCTCACTCACTTTCGCGATGCCTCAGCCTCTTATGCCCGGCAGGAGTTCGCTCAAAGCTACGCCCACCGCTCGTCCATTGCGCCGCCTCATAGCTTTCTTACCCAACCTCTTTATTGGACTGCAGCCGCCGTCGTGTTTGTTGCGGCTCTTTTCCCGCTCAGCATGCATCGGCAGCCACGAGAGACTACCGCCGGCTGCGGTTCGCGTCCAATCTGCATCCTCGCAGACATTGGAATCCGATGAAGCTCTGCTCGCCGATATCGACCAGAAGGTCTCCGCGGATGTTCCCTCTCCGATGGAACCCCTCGCTGATCCCACTGCCGGGTCGGCCGCGTCAACATCCGCTGCAGACCAGAGGACAAACTAAAATGCGCCAACATAAACTACACTTGCTCGTCTTGTTCGCAACTCTCTCCGGAGCCTTCCTTCTCGCCCAGCAGCCGGATGGCGGCCCGCCGGGCCCTGGTCAGCGCCCCGACCAGGCAAGGGGCGCGTTGGGCCGATGGAATGCGTTCCAGCCTCCAGATGGGCCCTCCCGGCATCTGGTGGCACAATCCCGACCTCGTCCAGAAGCTCACTCTTACCCCCGACCAGCAGAAGCGCATGGATGACATCCTGCAGCAGAGCCGCCTCCAGCTCGTCGACCTCAAGGCCAATGTCGAGAAGCAGGAACTCCTGATGGAGCCCATGCTGGCCGCAAACCCGCCGGACACAAACAAGGTCCTGGCGCAGATCGACCGCACAGCGCAGGCCCGTGCGGAGCTCGAAAAGGCAAGAGCCAAAATGCTTCTCAGCATCCGCAATGTGCTCACGCCCGATCAGTGGACCAAGCTTCAGGCGGAGGAACGCGACAACCGCCGGTCGCGCATGATGCACGGCGGAATGCGCGGCGGGAACCCCACCTCCCGGGGGACCAGGGGCGATGTTGTCGACACCAGACCTGCCCAATCAGCGCGAAGTCGACGGCGGAATAGTTACTCTTGCGATCTACGGCCTATATTGAACGCCAGATCCTCCGGCCCGCTAGAATCCGGAGCAGACTCGGGGCTCGCGGCATCCATCGGTCCTTGCAGCCCTCGCCGAAAAATTATTCGCATGAATTTTGTCTTTTTCCTATCGATTACGGCTGCGAATCAGTAAGATTGGCGCGCACGTTCCTCAACCTTAGAGCAACAATATACAGGAGAAGACATATCCAATGGAAAGCGAGATCACTCCGCGCCCGCCCGCACTAAAAGCCGCTAACCCAGCCCCCTTGGGTCTGGCTGGCTTTGGCCTCACCACCGTAGTTCTCAGTTGCGTGAACGCAGGAATATCTGCCGCCCGAAGCCGCCGCAGTCGTCGTTCCTCTGGCCTTCGCCTACGGAGGAGTCGCTCAAATCATCGCTGGCATTCTGGAGTTCAAAACCGGCAACACCTTCGGCATGGTTGCCTTTACCTCCTACGGTCTCTTCTGGTGGTGGTTTGCCTTCCTCAAGTGGACCATCGGGGCCGGATGGCTCAAGGCTCCGCCTGCCTCAGCCGTTGCAGTCACCTTGCTGATGTGGGGCATCTTCACTTTCCTGCTGTGGATCGTGACCTTTCGCCTCAACAAAGCTGTCTGGAGCATCTTCCTCTTGCTCTGGATCACCTTCTTCCTCCTCGCGGCAGGTGACTTCGGCTACACCATCGGCAATCTGAGCTGCGCCAAAATCGGCGGATACTTCGGTCTGCTTACCGGAATCGATGCCCTTCTGGTCGCCTTCATCGAAATCTTCAATGCCACTGCTGGCCGCGAAGCAATTCCGCTCGGTCAACCCTTCCTTCGCAGCTAAAAAACAAGCGCCGGCTGCATCGCAGCCGGCGCTCATCCAAAACACTCTCGGTTCTTCTGAATCTACTTCTTTCCCTTCACCACTTCCCGTGCCTGGGAAGGACCGTCGGCAGGAACCGGCGGAACGTCGGCAGGAGCCACACCACTAATCCCAAGCTTCTTCCGCAATTCCGCATCCACCCGCGCAAATACATCCTTGTTCTCCTTCAGGAAGGCCCGAACATTCTCCCGGCCCTGGCCGATACGCTCGCCCTGGTAGCTGTACCACGCGCCGCTCTTGTCGATGATGTTGTGCAGCACCGCAAGATCCAGAATGTCGCCCTCGCGCGAGATGCCCTCGCCATAAAGAATGTCGAACTCAGCATCGCGGAACGGAGCCGCCACCTTGTTCTTCACGATCTTAACCTTCGTCCGCGAACCCACCACCGAGTCCCCATCCTTCACCGCACCAATCCGTCGAATGTCGATGCGAACCGAGGAGTAAAACTTCAGCGCCTTGCCGCCCGTCGTCGTCTCGGGATTGCCGAACATAACGCCAATCTTCTCGCGAATCTGGTTGATGAAGATCAGGCACGTCCGCGACTTCGAAACCGTTCCCGTCAGCTTCCGCAGCGCCTGGCTCATCAGCCGCGCCTGCAGCCCCATATGCGAATCGCCCATCTCGCCATCGAGTTCCGCCTTCGGCACCAGCGCCGCCACCGAGTCCACCACCAGCACATCGATCGCGTTCGAGCGCACCAGCGCCTCGACGATCTCCAGCGCCTGCTCGCCATAGTCAGGCTGGCTCACCAGCAGGTTGTCGATATCCACCCCAAGCTTGGCCGCATACGCCGGATCAAGAGCATGCTCTGCGTCCACAAACGCCGCCAGCCCGCCGGCCTTCTGTGCCTCTGCAATAATTTGCAGAGTAATCGTCGTCTTGCCCGACGACTCCGGCCCAAAGATCTCGATGACCCGCCCACGCGGAACCCCACCCACGCCCAGCGCCGCATCGAACGAGATCGAACCCGTGGAAATGACCGAAATCGGCACAACATCCTTCGAGCCGAGCCGCATAATCGAACCCTTGCCAAACTGCTTCTCCAGCCCGGAAAGAGCCAGCTCTATCGCTTTACTACGGTCATCTGCCACGTTATATCTTCTCCTAATGCGGGTAAAACGGTGGGTTAAGCTTCAATGCGGATTCTAGCATTCAAAACGGGAAAAGCAAAGAAAAAGCGAATACAACTAACTACCTGCGCAACAGATCGACAGGCTCGTTCACATCCTCAATCCTGAAATACGCCGCCAGAGAAGGGTGCCGCTGCGCCACCGCCCGGTACATCTCCCACGCAACCCGCCGGTAGCTGAAGTGGCCGGCCACCCCGGACCGCAGCTCGGCGATATAAAGCGCCTCAGCAAAATCCATCTTGAACATCCCCCGGCAGCGCGTGGCCAGTGGCAGGGAATACCTGCGCCGATTGGGCCGCTTCAGGCGCCCCGCAGTCGCGAAGCTCATGATATGTGGCATAAGCGGCCCGAATAGCCGACGAATAAGCGCCTTCAAGCTTCGCCTCAGCAAGCGATGGCTGCCCCGGACAAACCGGCTCCTCATACCCGTGGACATCCGTATAAGGCTGCAGAAGCTGTACACACCGCCGATGCCGGTGCATATCGCGAAATCCACCAATATCCATCAGGATGTCAAACCGAAGGCTATGCCCCGCGCTGAAAGCCCGCAAAAGCTCATCGTGCCGGCCCCGATGCTCCGCTCCCAACCCAATCAACTCCGACCGCCGTGCATCGCTCAGTGCCGCTATCTGATTGCGCAACTGCCGGTACGAGTAGTGGCAGTTCGGATAAAGCAACGAAGTAGCAAGCTCCACCTCAAGCGACTCGGCATCGTCCAGAAGATCAACAACCGGCGAATCCTCGATTGCCCGCCCGCTCATCAGTTCAGCAGCAGCCGCGCTAAGTTCGCAGCGACTCTGCCGCAAATAATCATTCGGCACCGCATATTTCACCAGCGTTGGAGCCGTCTTCACCGGACGCAGGAGGCTCTCCACCAGCCGGCTGCCACAAACCTCATCTACCGACCCAATCTCTTCACACAGAACCTTCGCTGCGCTGTGCTGCACATTCCACGCCGGCTCCGTCGCCGCAACTCGCAACTTCTCCCCAAGCTGCCGAACCTCGGCAAACGGACTGGTCAGCAGCCGCGACACCTGCAGTTTCCAGCGTCCGCGCATTCACAATTTGACCTAGCGAGGTATTCGTCGCCAATGGCAACAATACCGCGCCACATCAAAGGCGCGAGCCTTCAAGGTCCGCTCATACGCGTCAGCCTTCATCTCGTCCGGCCGCGGAATAGCCGCCTTCAACGCCTCCAGCATCCCCGCGCCCACTGATCGTACGCAGTAAAAAGATCTTTCACCGCAGCGGTAAATTTCGGCGTCTCCCCACCAAGATCAGGCGTATACCAACCCGAAGTCCGGAAGTTCTGGTACCTCGTCGACCGTTCCTGCCCATCCCACCTCTGCTCATCGACCAGTTCAATCGCAGCCAGCAAGCTCAGACGCTCGATCGCGAAAGGGATATGCGCAAGATCCGCAATCGAGCGATGCCCATATTGGAAATAAAACGTATTCAGGAACTGCTCGGCCCGCTGCGCGCTGATCTCCGCAAGCGACTCCTTCATCGTCAGCGACGAGCGCGAATACTTCGCCATCGCATAAGCCAGCACCTCAGGGTCTGCTCCGTGAATCGCATAAACGTCGGTCTCTGTCGGTTTCTTTTCGTGCTCGGACATGGAACTTCAGGATACGTTATGCGGTTGAGGATGTTTCGGCCCGGAAGTCCGTATAATTTCGGTGAGTCGTTATTATTGGAGGTTCATGAGCATCGCAGCAGGTCGTATCGCATTGATTACGGGAGCATCCCAGGGAATTGGGCGCGCTTGTGCCCTCGAACTCGCCCGATCCGGGGCCTCCGTAGCCCTCGCCGCACGCAATCTCGACAAGCTCGCCGGAGTAGCCGCTGAGATTACCGCCGCCGGTGGAACCGCCCACCCCTTCGCGCTCGACGTATCAAGTGAAGACTCCATCAAAGACTGCGCGAAAGCAGTCCTCGCTCACTTCGGCGGAGTCAACATCCTCGTCAACAACGCCGGAATCACCCGCGACATCCTCGCATTACGCATGAAGCGCAAGGACTGGGACGACGTCCTCACCACAAACCTCACAGGGGCATTTCTGATGACCCAGGCCCTCATGTCCCAGATGGTGAAGAGCCGATGGGGACGGATCATCAACATCACCTCGGTCGTCGGCGAAACCGGTCAGGCCGGACAAGCCAACTACGCCGCCTCAAAAGCCGGTCTCATCGGCCTCACCAAGTCCCTTGCCCGCGAGTTGGCCAGCCGGTCGATCACCGTAAACGCCGTCGCTCCCGGATACATCGAAACCCCGATGACCGCCGTCCTTACCGACGACCAGAAAAACGCCATACGCGCTGCACATTCCTCTGGGCCGCGTTGGAACCGACGGCGAAGTCGCGCACGCCGTTACCTTCCTCGCCTCCGAGGAAGCCGCTTACATCACCGGCCACACACTTGACGTGAACGGCGGAATGTTCATGGCATGAGTGAAAGCGGAGTGGCAATGCCGAAGCGAGACACCGCATGGTCGAGGCTGCAATGGTCGCTTTCGCAGCATGGCCTCGGTGGAACCCTGAGGGCAGCCTTAAAGCGAAGGCATCCGCAGACGGAAAGCCACCCGCAGCAGCATCCCTTTGACCGGCGATTCGGCGGCGACACCAGCGGCCTGATCGGCAGCAGCGAGTTGCGTTCCGGGCATCCGCACGATGCGTTCAATACTGCCTACTACGGCATGGCTCCGTCGCGCTTTCGACAGGTGTTGGAGCGATGGATCGCCGATGAGAGCCATCCGGCAATTCAAAACTACAGTTTCATCGACCTCGGATGCGGCAAGGGACGCGCTATCCTGATGGCCTCGGAGTTTGGTTTTCGCCAGACGATCGGAGTTGAACTGCACTCAAACTTGGCGAAGACCGCAGAGGCCAACCTCGCGCTATGGATTGCGGCTGGACATATCACTGGTCCACTGAGAATTATTTGCTTGGATGCCGCAGACTTTGAGTTTCCAGGAGGAGCTTGCCTCCTCTACCTCTTCCACCCCTTCACCGCTCCGGTTCTGACCCAGGTCATCGAACGCATCAAATCCGAGTTCGCTGGTAGGTCAGCCCTGCTCGATGTCATCTACTTCAACCCCGAGGCAGGCGAGTTGTTCGAGGCAACTGGAGGCTTTCAGCGCCTGTGGACCGGAACGGTAGATCTCTCCGACGAGGATGCCGCAGCCGACTGGGTCGCCTCCCCCGCTGACCTCTGCAGCATCTACCGATGGGTTGGACAGACGTGACCCCCAGAGGTTACTTTGGAGTTAGTAATTGTCCTCACAATGTCGGAACAGGTGCGCATCGGATCAAAGGTTCAAGTAAGGGTTCAGGTTTCAGGGAGTAACTGCTCGGTAATGAACCTGCGCTGGTACAACTTTCGTACTACCCCCTAAGATTGGCGTTGACCAACTCGTTCTCGGTGTTTACTTTGTGGCTAATGGCTGACATGCAAACTATCCCCGTTGACGTAACGAACGATTCTCCCCTCGACCCTTCCATCTCCATGAACATTGGCATGACCATTCGCGGCTACAGACTGCAGAAAGGCATGTCGCAGGGTGATATCGAGAAGAGAACAGGCCTGCTGCGATGTTACCTTTCGCGCGTGGAAAACGGCCACACTGTCCCCTCCCTTGAAACCCTGCAAAAGATCGCGCGTGCCCTCGATCTTCAACTCTCTGAGTTTTTCGCCGAAGAGACCATTGGCAAAGAAATGTCCGGGCTCAACCTCGGCGAGGAGGAGATTCGCTTCCTAACCCAGGTTCAGCGCTACTCGGCACATCTCTCCGAAAGCGACCGAAGACTCCTGCTGGCCATGGTGAGAAAGTTTGCCCAGACGACTCTCAGCTGACGCCTGGTAAATCTGTCCACCACCTCACCGTTAGCCATCCCCCTCATTCGCGTCTCCTGAAAGCCCCGGTCACTTGGCCGGGGTCTTTCTATTATTCGACCGAGCTTCCTTCGCTTTGACACCCCAAGACAACTAGGGGTACGCTAATTACACCAAGATGTCTAGGTATACTAGGGAGAACCGACTTGGCAAAAAACGACCTTCAGGGAGCGCTGGATCTCCTTGTCCTCAAGACGCTGTCGCAAGCCGGCCCCCTTCACGGCTATGGAATCGTGCTTCATATCCAGCGCGCATCCGACGATATGCTTCGCGTAGAAGAAGGCTCGCTCTATCCCGCGCTGCAGCGCATGCTCATCAAAGGCTGGGTCAAGGCCGAGTGGGCCACCACCGCTGGCAACCGGCGCGCCCGCTACTACACGCTCACCGCCGCCGGGCACAAGCAGCTTGGCATCGAAATATCGCAGTTTGAACGCGTGATGGGTGCGGTAGCTCGCGTGATCCAGACAGCATAATCCGGTAACAGGAGGCCAACGCAATGACCTGGCCAGGGGAACTCTTACGACGACTCAAAATGCTGCTCCACCGCCGGCAGTTTGACGCCACTCTCGAAGAAGAGATGCGCCTGCACCTGGAACTGCGGCAGGAGCAGCTGATCGAAGTCAGGCATGACCGCAGACGCCGCGCCGCATCACTGCCCGAAGAAAGTTCGGCAACCCAACACTGCTCAGGGAGAAGAGCCACATGACATGGGGATGGGGATGGTTGGAGAGCCTGATGCAGGACCTCAACTACGGCGTCCGAGCCATGTTGCGCAGCCCAGTCCTGACAACAGTGGCCCTCATCTCGCTCGCCCTCGGGATAGGAGCCAACACGGCAATCTTCAGCCTGCTCGACGCCGTGATGCTGCGCTCCCTCCCCGTAAGGAGCCGTCACAACTCGTCCTGCTCGGGAAAGGCCGATGGAATGGGATCAGCGATGCCTTTCCCATCACCGAGCTCTACTCCTACCCCTTCTACCGCGAGATGCAACGCAAAAACGTCGTCTTCTCTGACGTCGCCGCCACCCTGAGCATGACCAACTCCGTCCACGGACTCGTCGAGGGCCGTGACGAAACCGAGCCCATGAACGTACAGCTCGTCTCCGGAACCTATTTCCCACGCTCGGCGTCCAGGCGTTCATGGGTCGCGCCCTGACCGACGAAGACGACCGCGTCGAGGGCGCAGCGCCCGTCGCCGTCGTCAGCTACACGTGGTGGAAGCGCGCACTCGCCAGCGATCCTTCTGTCCTCGATCGGAAGGTCAAACTCGGCTCAACCATGTTCAGCATCGTAGGAGTCGCGCCGCCCGAGTTCTTCGGCACCAATGTCGGAGAAGCGCCAGACATGTGGATTCCACTGGCAATGATGCAGCAGGTCCCCCCAGGCTGGAAGGGCTACAACGATAACCTCGCGGAATCGTTATATGTCATGGGACGATTGAAGCCCGGCGTCACCATGGAGCAGGCAGACGCCAACGTAAACCTCGTCTACCAGCAGATTCTGCGCGGATTTCCCGATGTTCGCTTCGACCAGAAGAGTCTCACAGATCTAAACAAGATCCGCGTCCCTCTGACTCCCATGGCCACCGGCCTCTCCTCGCTGCGCCGCGAGTTCTCCGAACCGCTCAAGATACTGATGGCAGTCGTCGCGCTGGTGCTGCTCATCGCGTGCGCCAACATCGCCAACCTCCTGCTCGCACGATCCACCGCCAGGGCGCGGGAGCTCGCCGTACGCCAGGCCCTCGGCGCGCGCAGATCCCGAATCATCCGCCAGTTATTGACCGAAAGCCTGTTGATCGCGCTCGCAGGAGGCGCTCTCGGAATCTGGTTCGCCTCCCTCGCCAGCCGCATTCTTCTCCGCATGGTCTCGACCGGCCCGCAGCCCCTCCCGCTCGATGTAGCGATCGACACTCGTCTTCTGCTCTTCACGCTGGCCGTCACCATAGCCACTGCGTTGCTCTTCGGCACCATCCCCGCCATTCGAGCAACCCAGCTGCAACTCACCGACGCGCTCAAGGATGGCCGCGGATCAAAAGGCACTGCGACAAAAAGCCCGCTCGCAAAGGCGCTCGTCATCTCGCAGGTCACTCTCTCGCTCATCCTGCTGGTTGGCGCCGGCCTCTTTCTGCGCAGCCTCGTCAACCTCTCAAATGTAGACACCGGCTTCAACAAGGAGAACGTGCTTCGCCTCCAGACCAGCGCCAGCTCTGTCGGCTACAAAGAAGACGATCCGCGCCTCACCGCGCTCTACCAGCAGATCGAAGAACGAGTCAGCGCCCTCCCCGGAGTCCGCGCCGCAAGTTACTCCTCCTTCACCTTTCACGAAGGAAGTTGGAACACCTACGTCTCCGTGCCCGGAAGAATCACCGACAAGGACGTCGACGTCGAGCACAACGTCGTCGGCAACGGCTACTTCGACACCATGCAGATTCCCCTCATTGCAGGCCGCACCTTCGGCCCCCAGGACACCGCAACCTCGCAGCGGGTCGGCGTCATCAGCGAGCGCATGGCACGCACCATGTTTCCTCCCGGCAATCCCATCGGAAGCCACTACCACATCGGCAGCCGCGGATAACCCCTACGAGATCGAAGTCATCGGCATCGTCAAGGACGTGAAATTCTACGACCTGCAGGAAGACCCGACCACGCTGGACTACATTCCCTACACGCAGCGACACCAATATCTCGACGACTTCGAGGTCCGTTACACCGGAGACTTCAACACCATCGCGGCGTCAGTCAAACAGGCCATCCATAGCGTCGACCGGAACCTTCCCATCACTCGCGTCACCACCCTCGACGAGCAGGTGGGCCGCTCTTTCACCAACCAGAAACTCGTCGCCGAACTCTCCACCTTCTTCGGCCTGCTCGCCGTCTTCCTCTCCTGCATCGGCATCTACGGCCTCATGTCCTACGTCGTCAGCCAGCGAACGCAATGAGATCGGCATCCGCATGGCCCTCGGGAGCCCCGCGCTCCAGCGTCCGCAGGATGGTCATGCGAGAGATCGCCCTGCTCGTCGCCATCGGCGTAGCAATCGGCATCCCTATAACCATCGCCAGCGGCCGCATGATCTCGCACATGCTCTTCGGCCTCAAAGGCGCTGACGTCGCGAGCCTCGTAATCGCAATCGTCGTATTGCTGATCGTAGGAATGCTAGCCGGATATCTCCCGGCGCGGCGAGCTTCACGAGTAGACCCGATGATTGCCCTTCGCTACGAGTAGCAGCTCGTCTACCTGAGCTTGGTGATGAAGTAGGCAAAAAGAAAAAGCAGGAAAGCTGCAGCCGCGAAAGTCACCTTCTGGCGCTGCAGATATCGCGTCCGCCCGGAGGTCATCCGCGGAACCAGCGGCACGCCCAACGCCAGCCCGCTCAGGAACCCCCCAATGTGAGCATGATTGTCGATGCGCACGATGCTCGTAAAGTTGGCGCCTATTCCAATGATCAGATTCAGAACAGCAAACTGGATCACAGACCGGCGCAGACGGTTCAGCTCGAACGCCGGAATCGGCAGCCTCTTATTCGAAAGCAGCACAATCAAAATGCCCGCAATGCCGAACACCGCGCCGGACGCGCCCGCCCCGACCGAGCTGTAGTCGTGTGGTGGAATCACGTTCGCACAAAGCCCAGCAGATTGCCCGCAATTCCGGTGATGAGGTACACAGCGATCAGTCCAACCGGTCCCAGCAGCGGCTCGCCGAGCAGTCCAAGATTCCAAAGGCACCACATGTTAGTCGCAATATGGAGCAAACCCACATGGACGAAGGTCGCAGTAAGCAGACGCCACCATTGATGGCCGCCAAAAGAATAAGTTGCGGTATTCGTCGCTCCATAATGAATCAATTGATCGGTCGTGGGATCTTTAGGCGAGACGCCATGAAACACCATCCAGCCGAAGACAGCGATATTCACCGCCAGCAAAGCATAAGTCCCCGGCGTAGCGAGAATATTCCAGCCGCGCTCACGCGAGTTGGGCCGCGAGACTTCGCGCTCATAGTCCGGCATGGGCGCGGCACGCAGGTCGAGGAGGGCGAGTTCACCATCAGTTTGCGGGGAGGAGGTCATGAGAGGCTTCTTCTACGCTATCGTGGCGCGGCAAGGATGACAAATCGCGAGCGGCAAAGCAGGACCGATACGGGACAAATAACAGAACAGAATGAAGTCTTCTGCACTGCATTCCCAACTCCGTATTTCCAGATCTTTAAGCGGCGTTTCTGGTAAATCGCTCCCGCAGGTCAGCAGGGATGCGCTCCTGCACAATGCCGCCAAGGAACCCCGGCAAAGGCGTAGCAATCGCCACCAGCACCCACAGAAGCATCGAGAAGATCAGGCCAGCCACCGCCACAGCTTCCAGCGAAATGGCGATTCCATGCGTTTGGCTGAAACCGCAGATGCATCGTGAAGATGTGCGTGATCAGCTCGACCCGGTGAATGACAACCGCCGCCAACAGAAACGCCGCAATCGACAGCGTGCTCACGCTGATCAGCAACACGTCGATCGTGCGGGCGACGTGTTGACGCCGCCGGCAATGGCTGCACTCGGTCAAGTGCTGCTCATAGTCGGTCCGCATCGCCGGCGAGAGCCCAGAGATATCGTATCGCCAGCCGGAGAGAATATTCCCCACCACCTGATCCGATACAGGTGGTATGGGATCTTCGGCGCGCCGAAATACACTAACGTGGTTTTTTTCATCACCTTATAACCCATTCTACCTTGTTTGACTCCGCAAGGAAAACAAAAGGATTCACAGAACAGTAACCAGCCCGACTCAGGACCTGGAAATTTTTCCCGCTCCGCGGAAATGTGGCAGCCACACAACTTACAAAACAATTGGATCCAAGTGGCATCGCCTGGTGCGCAAGCACAACCGGTTTCCAAGCAGCGTCGGGCGGTTCTCCAGCGCCTGCTCCGCACGCAGCCGGGCAAGCTCAGGCGCGTTGTTCGACTCCGAAAGATGCCCCAGCACGATCCACGTCGCCCCGCCGTCATAGTCCTTCTGCAGAAACTCCGCCGTTGCGTGGTTCGAGAGATGGCCCACTCGCGAAAGCACTCGCTGCTTGACGCTCCAGGGATAAGGTCCATCCCGCAGCATCTCCAGATCGTGGTTCGATTCCAGCAGCAGTACATCCACCCGCTTCAGCGCCGCCTTCACGTTGGGAGGCATATAGCCAAGATCAGTAGCCAATGCCATCCGCACTCCCTCCGACTCGAAGACAAACCCGCAGGGGTCTGCCGCGTCATGCGGAATCGTGAACGGAGTGATGTCGATATCGCCAATCGAAAACTGCGTGCCCGAATGAAAGTACTCTACCGCCGGAAGCCGCGTAGGATCAGGCTTCTTCGCCGCTGCTGTCCACCGCTGGTTCAGAGCCACACAGCTCCTCTTCATCAGGATCCACCGCCAACTCCGCCATACTCGTCAATCGCTCCGAGTCGGTCCGCGAACCACTGCCGCTTCAGCAGGCAGCCCCCGCGATAGCAGAAGCGCGAGCCTCTTTTTCGCGCTGCACCTGATCCAGCCACTTTGCATACGTCATCGTCGTGCGAGGCGTCAGCATCCGCACCCACGCGCGATGCGTCGGCTCGGTGAAAAACACCGGAATATTCAATCGCCGAGCCAGCACCGAGAGCCCAGCCACATGATCCTGATGCTCATGCGTAATCAGAATCGCGTCCAGTTCAGCCGGATCTTCCCCCGCCACCGCCATGCGCTTCAACAGCTCGCGGCAAGAAACCCCGCATCCACCAGAACCCGCGTCCGCGAAGAAGAGATGACCGTGCTATTGCCTTTGGACCCGGAGGCGAGCACTGTCATGCGCATCATTCGCTAAGAATACGCCGATTAGTTGTGGGTTTGTGGGCAGGGTAACGACTTTGGTTCCACCTACGGCCGGTACGGCCGCACCGCAGCAATATCCGACAGCAGCACCGAACATCCGGCGCTCCCCTGCGCTACCAGCTCGCCCTCCGGCCCCGGCGCAACCTTCAGGTAAAACACATCCGGCGTCTCCCCATCGTCGAAGACGAAGAGAATCTGCGCCAGATGACGGTCGCCGTCGTTCGTCTCGACTTCAACGATCTGGTCAACGCTCGATTTGAGCAACGTCAATTCTGCTTCAGTCATGCAGACTCCGTCAGTCACGACTATCTCTTCTCAGCCGACCAGGCGCCGGCAGGTTTGCAGTCCCCCATCGAAGTCCCGTCCTTCACCTGGTTCCCGTTCAGAATACCGGAGCGCATGCAACTGCCGGACATCATCACCACTTTGCCCCCGGTAATGGCGAACTTCGCCGTAGTCCCGGAAGCCGACGTATAGTCCGGGAGCTCCCCCTCGTCAGCCGGCTGCGCCGTAAACGTCTCAGAAGATCCATTGGCATAGTGGACCACCCATTGCTTACCCAGGCTCGCCATATAAGCCTCCCCTTTTGCTTTGTTTGCGGCTCGTTCCTTCGCATGTTTCTCCTCCCACTCCGCCTCGGTCAGATCGACGATGACGTAGGTGCCGGTCTGAAAACCACCCTGATGAACATGCAGAAAGCAGCCATCTTCCTTGTCGTCGATCGCGCGATGACCTTCAAGCATCATCTGGATCTGGGTATCCGACGTGACCTTGTAAGACTTCAACGTACAAACGCCGTCAACCGTCACTGTTGTCCCACTAAGGTGAAGGCCAGGCAAGCTGACCGTCGTTGACCTCATGATTCGGAATCAGCGACGGCTTCGCGCCTCCCGCATGAAGATCCGGCTTAGGCACCGCTTTCTGGCCACTCAGCGCCTGCGCAAACACCGACACCACGCACAGGATGGAAATCCCCATAGCAAAAGGTCTCATCGTCGACAAGTCTCCCGATCGGATATCGAGCGAGAACCAACTTAGGAAGAAACCTCGGGCGAGAGTCCTGCCGACCAGTCATTTCGGAGGATTTCGCAGCGGCGCCAGAAAGTTCACCGTCGACCGCATCACAACCTCGTTGTTCTGGTTGAAAGCCAGCGTCCGCGTTCGAACCACGCCAAACTCCTTCCGCGAGTTCGACTGCCGCACTCCGACCACCTCAATCTCCGTCCGGATCGAGTCGCCCGGCCGCACCGGCAGCGTCCAGCGCATCTCCTCCACACCCGCGCCAATCATCCCGCCCGCCACCGTAATCGACTGCACGCGAAGCCGCATCACAATCGCCGCCGTCAACCAACCCGACGCCGCCAGCCCCTTGAAGAACGAGTTCTCCCCGGCAGCCTCGTCCAGATGAAACGGCTGCGGATCGTACTTCTGGCCAAACTCTTTGATCTCCTCAGCAGTCACCTTGGCCTGCCCGACGGAATGAAACTTCTGGCCAACATAAAAATCTTCGTAGTAAAGCTCCTGTGGCATCGTCTCTCCTATTCCATTCCATGCTACTCAACCAGCGTCCACTGCATTCACTTCGCCGGATAAGTGTAAAACCCTTTGCCGGACTTCCGGCCCAGCCATCCCGCATCCACCATGCGCACCAGCAGCGGACAGGGGTTGTACTTCGGATTGCCCAGCCCCTCAGCAAGCACGCGCATAATGTCCGCACACACATCCAGCCCAATAAAATCCGCCAGCGTCAGCGGCCCCATCGGGTGCGCCATCCCCAGCACAAACACCTGGTCCACAGCCTCCGGCGTAGCCACACCTTCCATCACCGAGTAGATCGCCTCATTGATCAGCGGCATCAGCACACTGTTCGAGATGAATCCCGCCGCATCGTTCACCTCAACCGGAGTCTTCCCCAGCTTCTGCGCAAGCGATCGCACCGCATCAAACGTAGCCTGCGAAGTCTGCAGCCCCCGAATCACCTCCACCAGCTTCATCACCGGCACCGGATTAAAGAAGTGCATCCCGATCACCTGCTCTGGCCGCTTCGTTACTGCCGCAATCTTCGTGATCGAGATCGAGCTCGTATTCGTCGCGAGAATCGCCTCCGGCCCCAGCAGGCGATCAAGCTCACGAAACACTCCCGCCTTGATCTCAAATCTTTCCGTCGCAGCCTCAATCGCAATCGTCGCCGGCGCCAGGTCATCGATCTTCGTCGTCAGCGTAATGCGCGACCGCGCCTCATCGGCCTGCTCCTGCGTCAGCTTCTCTTTCGCCACTTCACGAGCAAAATTCGTCCGGATCGTATCCAGCCCGCGATAGAGCGCTTTCTGGTCCACGTCATACAGCGTCACAGGAAATCCGGCTCGCGCGCACACATGCGCGATGCCGTTGCCCATGGTTCCGGAACCCAAAACTGCAATCATCTTCGCTTCATTCATAAGGATTGTTTCGGACGACTTCCGAGTGTAGCAGTTCGCCCGCGAGCCTCGACTAGTGGATCGACGCAGCCACCAGCTCAGGTGTCACCGCAACCAGCAGAACCGTGATGTTGTCATTGCCGCCATTTCGATTCGCCGCCGTGATCAGAGCCTCACACGCAGCTGTCAGCGAGCGCTTCGTCGGGGGCTTCGGGATCTCCCCCAGAATCTCCGAGATCTCCTCATCGCTCACCTCATGTGTCAGCCCATCCGACGCCAGCAGGTAAACATCGTTCGGCTGTGGCCGGTGACTCTGAATCTCTGCCTCCACCGTAGCCTGCGAGCCGATCGCCCGGGTAATCAAATTGCGCATCGGCGACCGTGCCGCCTGCGCTGCCGTAATCTGCCCCGCGCGAAGCTGCTCCTCCACCAGCGAGTGGTCGTGCGTCAACTGCTCCAGCACGCCCCGCCGCCGTCGGTAGCAGCGGCTGTCCCCAACGTGACCCAGCCAAAGCGTGGGAGGATCGGTCACCCGCGAGTTGGTGTGGTCCGTCGCGCTACGCCGTCTTCCATGTACCATTTGTCCCATTCAGGATCGGCGCATGCAGCAGCGCCACGAGCGTCGTCCCCATCCCCGAATACCGCGCCGACTGCCGTGACTGCTGGTACACCGCCTGGTTCGCCGCCTGGATCGCGGCATTCAACCGAGCCTGAGGCTTTCCTGCCCCGGCGTCGCGTGGCGCAGGTACCAGACTGCGCCAGAAACGTATCCGCCGCAAGATTGCTCGCAATCTCGCCCGCCGCAGCCCCTCCCATGCCGTCGCAGACAACGTAAGCACCCGCCTCAGGCGCGGCTGCGCACGTGTCTTCATTCCCCTTGCGGACACGGCCGCGGTGGGTAAGCATGGCGTAGATGAAGTGGTTCGCTGACATCAACTAGACGTTCAAAAGTCCGAAGAAAACAATACACGGTCGCGCCTCAGAACCCAAGGGTACGTTAGTGTTAGGGTCGGGAGATGGTCGGAATGAACCGGATCGTGTTGGGAAACAACCTAAGTATATTGCAGTCGATGAAAACAGGCTCCGTCGAACTCATCTACGTCGATCCTCCCTTCAACACAGGCAAACGACAGAGCCGAAAGCAGATCAAGACCGTCCGCGACGAGGCCGGCGACCGCATCGGCTTCGGCGGCAGGCGCTACCGCACCCACGTCATCGCCGACCACCCCGCCGCATCCGGTTACGGAGACACCTTCGAAGACTTCCTCGGCTTCCTCCGCCCACGCATGATCGAAGCCCACCGCATCCTCTCCCCCACCGGATCGCTCTTCTTCCACATCGACTATCGCGAGGTCCACTACTGCAAAGTCATGCTCGACGAAATCTTCGGGCGCGACTGCTTCCAGAACGAGATCATCTGGGCATACGACTACGGAGCTCGCGCCACCAAGCGCTGGCCCGCAAAGCACGACAACATCCTCTGGTACACAAAAAATCCCACCCGCTACACCTTCAACCTCGAACGCCAGCGACCGCATCCCCTACATGGCTCCCGGCCTCGTCGGCCCCGAAAAAGCCGCACGCGGCAAAACCCCAACCGATGTCTGGTGGCACACCATCGTCTCGCCCACAGGCAAAGAAAAAACCGGCTACGCCACGCAAAAGCCGCTCGGAATCCTCGAGCGCATCGTCCGCGTCCACTCCAACCCCGGCGAAACCGTAATGGATTTCTTTGCCGGAAGCGGCACCACAGGCGAGGCCGCGGCAAAACACGGACGCAGCTTCATCATGATCGACGAGAGCGAGTCCGCCCTACGCATCATGGAGAAACGCCTAAAGCCCTACAACCCCAGAAGAGAAGGCACTGCTCCAGTCCAGGAACTGTGAGACCACCCTACCTTGTCATCCTGAGCGAAGGCCACGCCTTTTAGCCGCCATTCGAAGTACCTGCGATTGCTCTTGCAATTGCACGCAATTTTGCACCGTGAATACTTTGCGGTTGCCTAGCTCTTCGCCTGCTTCTCTGCAAAGTCGCCGATGATCGGCAGCTTGTACCACTCGCCCTTCGCTGCCTTCAAAATCACAAAGATCCACACCGCTAGCAATCCAAGCCAGACAACCAGATGAACCAGCTCAAACAAAAAGAACACGCCGGGAATGAAGCGCAACATCCCCTCGCAGATTGCGACCAGCACCTGCAGAATCGTGGCGACGATGCACAACCCAATCGACTGCCACGAGTGGAACCGGACCAGCGGCATCTTGTTAAACGGCTCAATGACAAGAAAAATGATCGCCGGAATGATCGTGACATACGCCAACGCCGCGGCGGCGTTCTCGGACAACCCGGGGCTCGCAGCAACAGCGGGCTGCACCGCATAAGCCGCAGGAGCAGCGGCCGTAGCGCCGGCTCCGGTGGGGGCTCCTGCAGCCGTCTGTATCGGCGCTCCGCAGTGGTTGCAGAAGGAATTCTCAGATGAGACTTCGTTGTGGCAGGCAGGACACTGCATTGGCTTCACTCCTGAAGAGATTGAAATAAGGGGCCGGAATGCAGCAAGTTACAGCTCAGTGGCTGCACGTCGCTCAAATTGGTTCCAAGCATACCCCACAGTGGCCACAGGTCAAGCCACTTTTTTCACCGATTGACGATCTCCCGACGCTGCACACCATCCCGGCAGCGACCACTCAGGTGTTCTGAGGAGCCACCGACTTAAACCCATAGGTCTCATACCGGGTCGTCATCTTGCCATTCGCGACCGTCACCACGGTAAAGCCCTCCGGCGTCCCCATCCGCGTGCCATGCCACCAGTTGCCGCACACCGCCCCGCCGGTAATGTACGGAACACCCTTCCACAACACCATCTCATTGACGTGCGTATGCCCCTGCAGCACACCAATCACATTGTGCCCGGCGAACAGATCCAGCACCTCGTTCGCATTCGCCACACTCAACCCATGATGCGGCGGAGGCACCGGCATCTCCGGCATGTACGAAAGCAAACTCGTCACCAGCGGAATATGCACTGACACAATCACCGGAGTCCCCACCCGCAGCGCCGCCAGATCAGCAGCCAGCCACTTGAGCTGCTCCGCATCCACCCGCCCCTCATAAGCCCGATCCGCCGTAATCCCAATCGAATCCAGCACCACAAAATGGTGCCCCTTATGGTCGAACGAGTAGTACAGCTTCCCAAACCGCTGCTCAAACAGCTTCTTCCCATACAGCGGATCATCCTCAGCCACACCACTCGCCGGATAGATCCCGCAGACATCATGGTTCCCGATCGTGTGATACAGCTTCAGCCCCAGATCCTGCTCGGCCTTGTCATACATATCGAACAGCGACACCGCCCGCTGCTTCGGCACCCCAAGCGCATCGAAAACATGATCCCCGCCATTAATGGCAAAGTCCGCCTTGATGGTCCGCCCCTTCTTGAACGCCATCTCCGTCCCCACTACGCCATTCAACTCCGGCTGCAGATGCGCATCCGTGAAAAACAAAAACGTAAAAGGCTCCTGCACCGGAGTAGCCGCCGCAAACACCGAAGACGGAATCGCAGCCGACACACCGGTCGCGCCAAGCAAAGTGAGAAATTGTCTGCGAGTGGTCGAGTTCACCACACCATCATAAATCCGGCCTGCAAGGCTCCGCTCAGAGCCAAGTTAATTCCGTCTCCGCCCACCAAACAACTGCAGCACCGCCAGAAAAATATTAATCGCATCCAGATAGATCGACAGCGCCAGAATCACCGCCGAATTCCCATCCCCACCAGCCCGAATCCGAGCAAAATCCGCCACCGTCAGCAGCGTAAAGATCCCCAGCGTCAGCCACGAATACGTATCCGGTGACATGAAGTGGAAGAAGATACTCACCACTCCCAGCAGAATCAGCACCAGCAACGCGGCCAGCGCAAACCCCGCAATCTTCCGGTAATTGATCTGGAACAGATAAGCGACGCAACCCATAGCCGCCATCCCCAGCCCCGTCGTCGCCGCCGCCTGAAACACCACCGTCGGCCCAATAGTCCGCACATACCGATGGATCAGTGGCCCAATCTCCCACCCCATAAAGTAAGCCAGCGCCAGAAACATCCCGAGCGCCAGCGCAGGATTCGCCTTCCGCGTAAAGTTGATCGCCAGCACCAAACCAAACACCGCAATGATGCCCGGCAGCGTGCTCCAATCCGGAGCCGTGTACACTCCCAGCGACGTAATCAAAAACCCAAGCGCCGTAATCCCCAGAACCTTCGACAGCAGCGAAGCCGTCCCCTCCCGCGCACCCTCAATCGTCGTGGGATAAGCGTTATTCCAACTCAACCGGTTGTCGTCCATAAATTCTCTCCGTGCCGCAATGGGCATCAAGCCCATGATACGCCTCCTTCCAACCGTTCAGGAACGAAGCGAACCACTCGACCCTCAGGAGCCAAACATCGAGAACCAAACATTTTCTGTCACGTACCGTTAACCAGATGCCTCTCCCATCCGTTATCCCGTCAACTAGCGATCAACTCGCACAAAGGGATATCAGGATGCACACAAACCGCTCGACCATCTTCCATACAATCCGCTCTGTTTCTCTGCTGCTTCTTCTCGCAGTCGCCGCTCAGGGCCACTCACTCCAACCCACCAAGCCGCCGGCCCCCCTCGCCGCGCCCAGCCCAATCGCAAACGACACCGACATCGCCGACACACGCGCTCAGCTCATGCGTCTCCTCCGCATCACTCCCATCCTCTCCGAGGTCGTCGCCAACGACCCCACCCTCCTCGCCAATCAGGAATACGTTGGCCGCACCAATCCCGAACTCGAAAGGTTCCTCGAAGCCCACCCTGAAGTCGCCCGCAATCCCGACTTCTACCTCTTCGCCGACCTCCCCAACGGTCCCGGACGCCGCAGCGACCGATTCGAGCGCAGAGTCTGGCAGC
The DNA here is from genome assembly GCA_963774735.1 of uncultured Acidobacteriaceae bacterium. Lineage (GTDB taxonomy): Bacteria > Acidobacteriota > Terriglobia > Terriglobales > Acidobacteriaceae > Edaphobacter. The sequence goes on from CAVZGJ010000026.1 coordinate 57,805, forward strand.
AGAATCCACGTTCCGAGATGTCCGGGCTCACCCGAGAGCTCCTCGGCATGGGCTCCGGCTTCCTCGCCTTTTTCTGCTTCGCCGGAACCCTCCTCTGGCTCACCCGCGCCTTCCTTGAAAATCGCCGCTGGGCCCGCGTCTTCAAACTCCAGAGCGAAGTCCACGGCCGCCTCATCGAGCGCTTCGGCAGCAACGAAGAGCTCCTCACCTACATGAACACCGAAGCCGGCAAGCGCTTCCTCGAGGCCGCGCCCATCCCAATCGAATTCGAGCGTGACCAACGTGTCCCCGCAGCCCTTTCCCGCGTCCTCGTTCCGCTGCAGGCCGGCGTAGTCCTCACCCTTCTCGGCATCGGCCTTCTCGCCCTCCGTCACAGTCTCCCCGACCTCGACACCGGCCTCCTCGTCTTCGGCACCGTCATCCTCATGCCCGGCATCGGGTTTATCCTCTCTGCAGGACTCACCTGGCTCCTCGCCGCACGCTTCGGCCTCCTGCACCCAGACCAGCACGGTCCGGACTCGCGAGCCAGTTCAGGAGCGCGCCTGTGACCACAGCCTTCCTTCAGCCCGCCCGGAGCCCGGCACGATGACCTGGAACCACATCCTCTCGCTCTCCGGCACAGCTACCAGCGATCCAACTCACACTGCCGCGCCGGCGGCCAGCGCAATGACCAGCGAAGACTTCGCGGCCTTCTACGAGCGCTCTGCCCGCCCCCTCTGGGCCTACCTCGCCCGCGTCTCCGGCGACCCCGCCCTCGCCGACGACCTCATGCAGGAGAGCTTCGTCAGATTCCTCTGCGCCTCCACGCCACTCGACGGCGAACTCGACTGCCGCCGCTATCTCTTCCGCATCGCCAGCAACCTCCTCCGCGACCACTGGCGCCGACCCCGCATGACCGCCCTCGACGAAATCCCCGAACAAACCTTTGCCTCCACCGGGTCCACTGGCCAAATTGATTCCCAGATCGATTGCTCGACTGTCCTCGCACCAGCCCTGGCCCGCATTCGTCCTCGCGACCGCCAGCTCCTCTGGCTGGCCCACGCCGAAAACTACACGCACAAAGAGATCGCCGAAATCACAGGTCTCGGAGTCACCAGCATCCGTCTCCTTCTCTTTCGCGCCAGAAAGAAGATGGCCCGCATGCTCGAAGAGCAGCCCTCCCCCAATCCATCAGCAAAGCGGAGACCCGCATGAGCGCCTGCCTCCGCCAACCCGAAGTCACCACCATGCTCCTCCGGGGACACTGGCCCCACGCCTGCGAATCCGAACTCCGCAACCACATCCATACCTGCGCCCACTGCCGCCAACAGGTCCTCCTCGCGCAAACCTTCCAAACCGCGCGCAATCAGGCCATCGGTGCCGCCACCATCCCGCAACCCGGTGTTCTCTGGTGGAAGGCCCAACTCCTCCGCCGCAACCAGGCCCTCCGCCACGTCGGGCGCCCCGTCACCACAGCCCAGGTCTTCGCCCTCGTCATCAGCGTCGCCGCCACTGCAACCCTCCTCATCCGTCAGTCAACCGGCTCCGACTGGCTCGCGTGGCTCTCCGCTCCTTACACCGCCTTGCACATCGACGCAGTCTCCCTCTTCACTTCAACCAGAGCAAGCCTGACAGCCGATCTGAACTCCGCCCTCCTCGCCGCCGCCGCAGGCACCCTCCTTATACTCGCCGCCGTCGTAGCCTACCTCGCCTCCGACCACCAATAACCCGAACACCACAGAGCTGGGTGCCCCATTCACGCGTCTCATCGCATGAGCACGCTATCGTGCAAAGCGCGATCCGTCTTCCTCCACCACCCAAGAGCTGTCATTTCGACCGGACCCTGAGCGAGCAGAGCGAGTCGAAGGGAGTGGAGAAACCTGCATTTCTCTTTCACCACACTCCGTCCGGGCCGGCAATCACGACGCCAGCTAAAATAAATCCATGAAGTATCTGGTTGCCCTCCTTGCAGTTGCCGGAATCATCGTCTCCACCATGGCCCTCCGCGTCCACTACATGGACCCTACCCAGGCCCCACCCTGCGCCGTCACTGAAAAATTCGACTGCGGAGCAGTCAACCACAGCCGCTTCGCCGTCTTCCCGCCCCGCACCTTCGACGAAGACCCCAAAGCCGGCTCCCACATTCCCATCGCCATGTTCGGCATCCCGGCTACGCTGCCATAGGCGTCCTCGCCCTGATGGGCCGCTGGTGGCTAGTCTTCGAATTCACCCAGATAGGCTTCCTCTTCGCCGCCTTCCTCAGCTACATCGAAGCCTACGTCCTCCAGAAGTGGTGCATCTACTGCCTCTGGTCCCAGGGCATCATCACCGCCATTCTCATCCTCTCCATCACCACCCTGATCCTCCGCCGCCACCCAACCCCACCTCTGTCATCCTGAGCCGAACAGTTGCCGGGGACCCCATCCTCCTCAGTCTCATAGTGAAGGGCGGTTTGCCTTTGCCTCTAGCTTGTCCGCCTTGCTTAAGGGCACGGCTTCAGCCGTGCCGCAAACTGGGCGCTAAGCGCGCTACCGCTCTGCCGAAGGCGGAGTGAAGCCCGAAGGGCGAAGCGACTAGATTGTTGCCTCTGCTTTTGCCGTTGCCTGTTTCATCTTTGCCGTGGAATCCCACCAATCGATCACTCCGAAACGACCCATAGTCTAGGATGGTCTGATATGTGGCCTAAGCTCATCGCCCAGCTCTTCGAACTCCTCCCCCACATCACCCGCCTCGTCCCCATGGCCGACCGGTACTTCTCCACCCGCACCGCCTCCGAGAAGGCCACCGAAGCCGCCATGGTAGCCATGGCCGAAGGCGTCCGCGGCGATCTCGGCCAGGTCACCAAAGCCCACGCCGGCCTCTACCGCCAACTCCAGGAGCAGAGTGCCCAGATCGCCCAACTCTCCGAAGAGGTCAGCCGCGCACGCCTCTCCATCGAACAGCACGATCACCGCCTCGAAGCGAGCCAGTCCCACCTCGCCTCGCTAGGCCTCTGGATCAAGGCCGGCATCTCCGTCCTCGCCATCCTCGGCATCGCAATCCTCGTGCTCCTCATCCAGCTCCTCCACGCCCACTAGTCAGTTGGAACATAGTTCAATTTGAGGAATCGAACTAAGGGGTCACATATAGATGAGGGGTTTAGATTAAATGAGGGGTTTCGATTAAAAAGGAAGTGCATCCTGAGCTGAGCCTCTCCATCTTATCGAGATGCTAGTGAAGCACCTGCGTTCGCTCGCAGCCCGATATTCCCACCCGTCATCGCCCGAAACTACCCGAACCCCGTAAAATCGAATCATGGGAATCACCCGCCAAGAAGCTCTGGACTGCTTTCATAGTGACGATTTAATCGGTCTCGGCATGGAGGCCGACGCCATCCGCCGCCATCTTCACCCCGAAGGCGTCGTCAGCTACTCCATCGACGGCCGCATCGACTACGCCAAAGCCGCCAACGGCTCCGGCCACGAGCCGCTCTTCACAGAGATCGAAGCCATCGTCGCCAAAGGGGGCACGTCCGCCACCCTTCAGGGCAAAATTACCCCGAACCACTACCGTCGCATGGTTTGAAACCCTCTTCCGTGCCATCAAGCAACGCTTCCCCGCCCTCTGGCTCCACTCCCTCTCCGCAGCCGAGATCCTCGCCCTCGCCCATCAATCCGGATCCACCATCCCCAGGACCCTCACTCAACTCCAGCGAAGCCGGACTAGACTCCATCCCCGGCAACGACGCCGGAATTCTCGACGACAGCGTTCAGCAAAACAGCGAAATCCCCATCACCGCAGACGACTGGCTGGCCGTCCACCGAGCCGCCCACGCCCTCGGAATCCAAACCACCGCCGCCATGGTCTTCGGCAGCGGCGAAACCATAGAGCACCGCCTCAACCATCTCGAAGCCCTCCGCAACCTGCAGGAAGAGACCGGCTGGATTCTGCTCCTTCGCCCCCTGGAGCTTCACCCCGCCCATCGCCTCAGTACCCGGCTTCGAAGAACCCACGGCAGTCGAATACCTCAAGACCCTCGCCATCTCGCGGCTCTACCTCGACAACATCGAAAACATCCAGTCCAACCTCGAAACCCAGGGCCTCAAGGTCCTCCAGGTAGGCCTGCGCTTCGGAGGCAACGACGCCGGCAGCGTCCTCCAGGCCCGCGGCCCAAACGCAGCAACCGAAGAACAAGTCCGGCAGGTCATCCGCGACGCAGGCTTCAGGCCCGTCCAGCGCGACGCCCTCTACCGCACCATGTTCCTCAACTAACCCTCCCCGCAGATATCGAACATTCACATGAGGGGATCGGCTTTTAGGTTTCTACGTCCTGCTTAAGAGAAGTGTCATCCTGAGCCGTGCCGCGAAAGCTCAACCGATGGAAGCGGCTTTAGCCGCTGAGGGACTGCATTTCGTTTCTGGAGCTGCATCGATACGCTCGGACAAATCACTACGAAGCCTCGCCAATACCACACCCAAACCTTCAGCATCCTATCGCGTAGAATCGACTGAATAGCTAACCTCGCCGGAGCAAAAACCTGTCCCTCTTCGCCCATACAACGATAGCCCTGCTCGGCCTGCTCCTCGCTCCCAAGGGCCTCCGTCACTATCTCAAGTCCCACTACCTCGACCAGACCTTCAAAGGCCTCTACCACTGGAACGCCTTCGACACGGCGATGTTGATCCCCTACTTCATCGTCATGATCATCCTCGCCTTCTACGGCGTCCATCGCTACCAGCTCGTCTGGCTCTACATGAGGAACAAGAAGAAGGCCGCCAAGTGGAGCGAGCCGCCCGCGCGGTTTCCCGAAGGCCAGCTCCCCTTCGTCACCATCCAACTCCCCATCTTCAACGAGCAGTTCGTCATCGAGCGCCTCATCGAAGCCGTCTGCCGCCTCGACTACCCGCGCGACCGCTTCGAGATCCAGGTCCTTGACGACTCCACCGACGAAACCCGCGAAGTCGCCCGTGAGATCGTCGAGCGCTACGCCCGCGGCTTCGCCGGCATGCCACCCCAGCCCATCGTCTACCTTCATCGCACCAACCGCCACGGCTACAAAGCCGGAGCCCTCGACAAGGGCCTCGAAGTCGCCAAAGGTGAATTCGTCGCCATCTTCGACGCTGACTTCGTCCCCCCGCGCCAGTGGGTCATGCAGGTCATTAATCACTTCGCAGAGCCCGAAATCGGCATGGTTCAAACTCGCTGGACCCACCTGAATCGCAACTACAGCTTCCTCACCCAGGTCGAAGCCATCCTCCTCGACGGCCACTTCGTCCTCGAGCACGGTGGCCGCAGCCGCGCCGGCGTCTTCTTCAACTTCAACGGCACCGCCGGAATGTGGCGCCGCGAAACCATCTCCACCGCCGGCGGCTGGCAGCACGACACCCTCACCGAAGACACCGACCTCAGCTACCGCGCCCAGCTCGTAGGCTGGCAGTTCAAATACCTCCAGGACGTCGAGTGCCCCGCCGAGCTCCCCATCGAGATGACCGCCTTCAAAACCCAGCAAGCCCGCTGGGCCAAAGGCCTCATCCAGACCGGCAAGAAAATCCTCCCCCGCGTCCTCAAAAGCGACGCCCCCTGGCACACCAAGCTCGAAGCCTGGTATCACCTCACCGCCAACATCAGCTACCCCCTGATGATCATCCTCAGCGTCCTGCTCATGCCCGCCATGATCATCCGCAGCTGGCAGGGCCTCCTGCAGATGCTCCTCATCGACTTCCCCCTCTTCATCGCCAGCACGATGTCCGTCTCCACCTTCTACCTCGTCAGCCAGAAGGAGCTCTACCCAGGAGCTGGTACACGTCGATCATCTACATCCCCTTCGTCATGGCCCTCGGCGGAGTAGGCCTCACCATCACCAACACCAAAGCCGTCCTCGAAGCCCTCTTCGGCATAAAAAGCGCCTTCGCCCGAACCCCCAAGTACAGCGTCAAGAAAAAGGGCGAGAAGACCCAGGCCACCGTCTACCGCAAGCGCCTCGGCATCGTCCCCTGGATCGAGCTCGCCGTCGGCTGCTACTTCGCCTGGACCGTCTACTACGCCATCACCACCGAGAACTTCTTCACTGTCCCCTTCCTCGTCCTCTTCGTCTTCGGATACTGGTACACCGGCCTCCTCAGCCTCCTCCAGGGACGCTTCGAGCGCAAAGGCGACGCCGGTCAGCAGATGCACGAGAAGCCCTACCCCGTCGGCATCTAACTCTCCACTCGATAAATCTCACCCCAGCTTGCTAAACTGGGTCGCCGAGAATCCCGCCAGTCCTTCCATCATGTTCATCGTCGCCCTCAGCTACGTCATCCTCGCCCTCGCCCTCGGGTACGCCGTTACCGTCGCCCTCACCATGGCCGCCACCTTCGGCATCACCGCCGCCTTACCCGCCTTCGCCGCCAAAGACCACCGCATCCAGGGCCCGTTACAAATACGCCCAGGACCTCATCTGGCTCCTCTGCGCCAGCCGCCGGCGGATACTCCGCCGCCCTCGTCAACGGCCGAGCCTACTCCTGGATCGTTGCCCCCGCGCTCGCCGCAATTCTCATCGCCATCCTCTGGATCAACGCCTGGGAGATGCGCCAGCGCGGCCTCGGCCATCAGATCGTCATGAGCTTCGCCGCCATCGCCGGCGTTACCGCAGGATTCCTCCTGCACCTCCGCTAACCCACCGCCAAACAAAAAAGGAAGAGAGGCGAACCTCCCTTCCTTCCTAAAACCAGGCAGATTGGAACAGACCAATCCTAGAAGCGCACTCCGAACGTAATCGGAATATATGTCGTCTTCGCGCTGGCCGCGGGAAACGCATTGAAGTAGCTCGTCTGTTCCGCTCACATCAAACGGCCGCTGCGAATTAGCCGTGTAGACATAACGGGCCTCGACGTAGAACTTCTCCGGCGCAAACCGCGAAAACTTATACGTCAATCCCAACTCCGCCATTGAACCCCAACCGCATTACTCGTGTACCAATCCACCGGCGCATTCGCCTGAGTATTGGTAGCAGCCATAGAAGGGATCGCAGTACAGACCAATCGACGGCGTCGTGAACTCTGTGTACTTGTGATAGAACCCAACTCCCGACGACCGCATAAGCGCCAAAAGTATCCGAACTATAAAAATTGGCAATCGGGATTCAGCGTAAACGACCAATCATGAACGTTGCCGCCAAGCTGGCGCTGCAGAACCAGCGCCCAAAGCGTTATACAGGGCCAGCTGCTTATTCAAAGTGCTCGTCTGCATCCCAAACTTGTCATAGTCAAACTGCAGCATCACGCCAAACGTCTTATTGAAGTTGCGTCCGCCGCCCGCCTGAACCTTCCAGCTCGTCGTCGCGTAGTTGTGCGTGCCGCCGACCGGCAGACGTAAAACCTCCGCCACACAAAGAACGACCACTTCGCAGATCCATCGCTGTTCGTATGGCTATCCGCGTAGTTCGGCTTGCTGTACTTCCGCCGCGGCGGTGGCTGTCCCGAGTCGTTACTCAACGTAAACGCCTCCGCGCTCGCCATCTCCGCGCTCCCCACGCTGCTCGAATAGTTCAGATCGCTCGGCGCCGTCAGATCAATCGGCGCAGCCAAAACTGACCTGAGATCCACCGGCGGCAATGAAGTAGTCGTGCCGGAAGACTGTTGCGCGTACAAGCCCTGCCGTGCCCGCAACGCTGAATAGAGTGACTGCCGCAAAGCGGCCAAGAACAGAACAGAGGCAATTCCTGCTGATCACTATGTGCATCTCGATGTAGCTCCCTATAATCGCTGCGAAATCCTTTAGTGGCTTGAACACAACTCACGTCGTCTTGTTGTGTAAGACGCGCGAAATCCGCATTTGGATGACACCAGTTCCCGTAGATTCTGTCACTTCAACGATGACAATTCCCTGACAAATGAAAAGCTACGGGCGTCCCATCAAAGGACGCCCGTCGGTTCACAGCGAACTTGGTCGCCGAATCCATTCTAGTGGATATCGAACTGTTCCGGGTGCAAACTCGGATCGGATTTCACCAGAATAGTCTTGCCCACCATCTCTTCCATCTCCTGAAGCCACTTCGTGCCCGGCGCCTTCAGCTGCTTCACCACCTCAGGATTCACGCGCAACATCACATCGCCGCGCTCCAGGTGCCGCTGCATCTTGCGCATCTCGATATAAATATCGTTGCACACCGTCACCGGAGACTTCACCATGCCCGTGCCCGTGCATATATTGCAAGTCGTCGACAGCGTCCGCTCCAGCGACTGCTTCACGCGCTTACGGGTAATCGCCACCAGGCCAAAATCGTTGAACTGGAGAACCTTCGAAGGAGCGCGGTCGTTCTTCAGCTCCTCCTCCAGCGCCGCCATCACGCGATTGCGATTCTTGCGCTCATCCATATCGATGAAGTCGATGATGATGATCCCGCCCAGATCGCGCAGCCGAATCTGCCGCACAATCTCCGGAATCGCATCCAGGTTCGTCTTCACAATCGTGTCTTCCAGCCGCGCCGTCTTGCCAACAAACTTGCCCGTGTTAATATCGATCGCCACCAGCGCCTCTGTCTGGTTGATCACAATCGATCCGCCCGACTTCAGCCACACCTTGCTGCGCAGCGCCTTGTTGATCTCTTCCGTGATCCCGAACTGCTCGAAGAGCGGAGTCTCCTTCGTGTACAGCTTGACCCGCCGAATCAACGAAGGCTGGAACCGCTGCAGGAAGCGCAGGATCCGCTCGTAATTCTCTTCAGAATCGACCCAGATCGCCGAGAAATTATCCGTCACCTGGTCACGCAGAATGCGCTCCACAAGATTCAGATCGTGATAGATCAGCGCCGGCGACTTCGAAGACTCCGACCGCTGCTTGATGTCCGCCCAAAGATTCAGCAGGAACCGGAGATCGCTGCGCAGCTCCTCTTCGCTCGCTCCCGAAGCCGCCGTGCGCACGATAAATCCGCCCGACGCCTCGCCCTTCTCGCTCAGCAGAATCTCCTTCAACCGCCGCCGCTCGCTATCCGACTCGATCTTGCGCGAAACACCCGTGTGGTTCACCGTCGGCATAAACACAAGAAAGCGTCCAGGCAGCGCAATGTGCGACGTAATGCGCGCGCCCTTCTTCGCAATCGGCTCCTTCGCAATCTGAACCAGAATCTCCTGCCCCGGCTTCAGAAGCTCACTGATCGCCGGCAGATTCGTCGACTGCATCGAGCTGCGCCCGCCACGGCGGTCACGCCCTCCACCGCTCCGCTCGCGGTCGCCCGCGCCCCCGGCGTACCGCGGACGATCGCCCCGGTCGCTCCGGCCAAAGCGATCCCGTCGTCCATCACGTCGTCCATCACGCCGTCCGCGGCCACGATCGCCCTCGCGAGGCCGGCTCGGTGCAGGAACCGTACCATCCACTCGCGCGCCGTCGAATCCGTTCGCTGGCGCCTCAACATCATCGCCAATCTCTTCGTGAATCACATCCTCTTCGGTGTCGGCTTCGTCGAGTTCTTCCTCATCCTCTTCGTCGCCGATCTTCAACATTTCCGTAAACCGGATCCTGAAGCGCGTCCTCTTCTTCGAGATCGTCTTCGTCCTCCTCTTCGTCCTCGACGCCCGAGCGCGTAATCTGGTCGATCGACATCTCCCGCAGCATAGTGCCCAGGTCGGCCGCGCCTTCGAGCGTCTCCTCTTCGTCGAAGTCGTCCATCTCTTCGATCGCGCTGGCATGCAGCGTCGTGTTGTAGTCCTCCTCGTCCAGCGTCTCCTCCACGAGCGCCCCGGCGCTGGGGATGAACGTGGACACAGGAGCCTCAGATGTCAGGTCGCCCGTAGCATGCAGCGTCGTGATGTCATGTGCAGGCTCAACAGCTTCGTGATGGCTCGGCTCCGAAGGGTCTGCCAATCAAACTTCTCGAACTCCGAAACTAGCGGAGCAACCTGTTGCTCCGGCGCCGGAGTAACGCTATGCGTCGAACTGGTCTCCTCATAGTCCGTCTCCACCACTTCTTCGGGAACCTCCGACCACCTCGGGCTCCTCGAGAACAGGCGCGCTCTGGCGAAACTCGATCGGAGCCACAGGGTCAACCCGATACGAAGCGGAAGCATCCGTCGGCTCGTAATCGACAGGCACCACAACCTCGTGGTGAACCTCTTCGACAAACGTCTCAGAAGCGGCCTCTGCAAAAATTTGGGGCTTGAGGGGGCACGGGACTTCTTCAACGGATGTCGTAGCCTTTTCGGCGGCCACCTCACGCACTGATGCAACGTTGCGGTAGCTCGCCTCTTGCCGGTCGCGCTGCTCTGCACGTGGCTGACGTAGCTTCGTCACTGCGCCGATGCCGCGAAAGCGACTCGCCCGGCAGCGTCGCGCCGCCGTCCCAGCCATCAGGAACAACATATCCCGGCGCCGAAGGAACAATCACATTGCTCTCAACCGGCTTGGCAGCTACCGGTGCTGACGATGCCGTCTCGGCATCCTTGCGGTACTTCGAAAGCGATTCCCCGGGAAGAATAATCGGTTCGCTTGCGCCGCCTTCCGGTGCATCGTTGTATCCAGGCGCGTCGTCCACTCCGTAGAAAGCAACCCGCGGAGCAAACCCGCGCGGCACCCGGGCCTCGCGGCCTCCACGGTCATTTCGTCCACCACGACCGCGGTCATTGCGGTCCCGGCCTCCGCGATTGTTGCGGTCGCCTCGGTCGTTGCGGCCACCGTCATTGCGGCCCCGCTCACTCCGTCCGGCGTTCTCTTGTCCATAACCCACGACCTCGGCGGTCGAATCTACAGGCTCGCTCGAAACCGGTGCGCTGGCCGCAGCGTCAATATCGAACGACTCCTCATACTCTCCTTCAGCGGGAGCCTCGAAGCCCGAAGCCTCCGGCGCCAAATCGCCCGTCTGCTCCCCGGCAACCTGCGAAGACTCCTCACGCGGCCCACGGCCACGGCGGCGTCCACGACGGCCGCGCCAGCGGCGCGCACCATCGGCGCCCGGCGCGCCTTCGCCCACAACCGCATCCTCGCTTAGAACCGGTGCGCTCTCCGCCGAAAATTCGATGGGCTGGTTGAACTCGTCGGTAAAATCCTGCCCCTCCTGCGCCTCCAGCGAACCCGGGACCGGCTCAGGAGAAGCCTGACGGTCGCGATTGCCTCCGCGGTCACGGTCGCGCCCACGTCCACGTCCACGGCCACGGTCGCCCGTCGCCCGCCGCGATCACTGCGCGCAGCCATTCGCCTCATCCGGCGAAGTTGCAACGACTGCCCTCGAGAGTCACGGTATTGCCGTTACGCTCGCCGCGCCGCCCATCGGATCGGCGGCTGGAGTCGCCATTGCCATTCGTATCGAAGTCGGCGGTATCGCCCGCCTCTTCCATAAAGTCTGTGATGTAAAGGAAGGCATCGCGCTCAAGCCCGATGTCCACAAAGGACGACTGCATTCCCGGAAGAACCCGGGTCACCTTGCCGTTATAAATCGAACCCGCAAGCGTGTACTCATTCTCGCGTTCGTAATAGATCTCTGTCAGGGCGTCGTTTTCGACGATGGCGAGACGGGTCTCGTGTGGGGTACTGCTGATGTAAATTTCTTTCGACATTCTGTGCTCTTTCTGCCCGCCCTCCTTGAAGGGTTCGAGCGGCAGACCGAGACAGAGGTCAATCGCGAGTTTTTGCCTGGCCTCGAAGCCAGGGTTGGCTCACCGTGGAGCGGACAGGTTGCGGGATGCAGAAGCGCGTGAACAAAACTCGATGACCGGTGCGAGCGGATCGAACAGCTCAGCCGAATGAGCGCCCCGGAAGGACGCAGAGGTGGCAGTACCGGGTAAATCGCGAACACGGGGGGATGCTTCAGGCAACTGCGGGCATGTCGGATTTGTGACCAGAGCAACCTCAGAATCCATAATCTGAGGCGGGGCCGTTTGCCATCCGGATGCAATCATTTCCCTCAAAACCTGTCCGGCCAACGGATTGATGTCTCTCGTCTGGGCCGGCCTTTTCTTATAAAAAATCTCTATTCCCGCTCACCGGCGACCTTGCGCCTGAAATAGCGGAGCCTTACGCTGAGCGGCATCTACAGCCGAACAGGTGTTAACACAGTATTGCACTAAAGCCGTTACAGATGCCAGTCGAGGTCAACCCCGCACCCCATCCGCCAACCCGCCCGGACCCCACCGAGCCTTCTTTTGAGGTCGTCATCCTGAGCGAAGCGAAGGATCCCTGTATTCGCTTTTCACCCTTCCCAAAATGGAAAATTGGAAAAATAAACTTGAAGAAAGTGAAAAATATTAGGCGGCAAAATTGAACCATCTATCCCACCACGTTTCACCACCAATCACCACACATTCACCATCAAAAAACCATCACAAAACGTCGCTTTTCGGGAAACCCCCTCTAAAAACGGCCCTCCACCACGCAAAGAAAAAATCCCCTAATTCACAAACCGCCGCATCCGGATATTCATCACAATGCCCAGAGCCATAAACGTAAACAGCACGGACGACCCCCCATAACTCAGCAAAGGCAAAGGAATTCCCGTCACCGGCATCAGCCCCACCACCATCCCTACATTCACCGCCACCTGGAAAACAATGACCGCCACCACCCCCATGATGATGAAACTCCCAGGCAGATCCGATGCCGTCTGCGCATTCTGAATCAACCGCATAAGAATAAGAAAATAAAGCACTAAAACCCCAACCGCCCCCACAAATCCATGCTCCTCGCAAAACGCCGCAAAGATAAAATCCGTATAAGGAATCGGCAAAAAATCCCCCTGCGTCTGCGTCCCCTTATTCGCCCCTTTCCCCCACACTCCACCTGCCCCAACTGCAATGAGAGATTGCCGAATCTGATACCCAGAACCCCGAGGATCCGAATCCGGATTAATAAAGGCATCGATCCTAGCTTGTTGATAAGGCTTGAGATGTTTTCCGCTCTTGATCGCAATGCCCCCCACGAGCGCAATGCCCAATAAAAGCAACGCGGCTTGACGAAAGCGAATCCCACCTAAGAACAGCCCGCCGATCAGTATCGGCAGATAGGTAAGCGCAGTCCCAAGATCAGGTTGCTTCAACACAAAAGCCATGGGTATCCCCACTAAAGCAAAGGCTTTAGCAATGTCCGCCCACGAAAGCTCTCGCCCCGCCAGACCCCAAAAATACCGCGCAACCGAGATGATGAGAATGAGCTTCACCCACTCAGAAGGCTGGAAATGAAAGCCATGACCGAGATTAATCCACCGTTTTCCACCCAGAACCTTAGTGCCCACAACAAGAACAGCGACCAGCGAAAGGATGCTGATCCCATAGGCCCAGGGCGCAATGTCAATGAGGCGATGGTAGTCGATCAATGAAATCAAGAACATGAGAAGCAGACCAACGGCTAGAAATCCAATCTGCTTGTGGTCGAAGCCATGAAACTTAGTGTGAAGTGTGGCCGACTTGATCTCTAGAACCGAAATGAGCGAAAGCAGAAGTACAAAGCCCAGTAGAACCCAGTCGAAGTCGCGATAGGAGGAAAGTCGAGTCATGCTTGGTGATAGTGTACCCAGTTCTTACGATGGCACGTGAAGACGATTCAGCGACGAATACAAAAAGCCAGCCGGACGAGAACCAGGTTTCAAGCGGAGATTATGCTAGTTTAACGCTCGATCAGCGATGACGATCTACCTTCGCTCTGCGTCATCCTCGGCAAAATCAATAAGCGAAGAAGAATCATATTCGCATTCTTCGGGGTTTTTCACCTCGTCGGCTCCGATTCGCACGCATTTTTCTTTTCAAATGGCTAAACGAAATCTGAGGTCAATTACCCTTCTTCTCGCGTGTCTCACACTACCCGCGGCGTCCAGAGGCCAGGACTCGAGAGCGGAGTCTTCCGACGCGGTAATATCAGTTTCCAAACCTGTTGCGTCCGACTTCAACACAGAGATCTACTACAAAAACAAACTAGAATTCTCTCTTGAAACGGGCGCGTTACCCATCAATATCCCTTTTGTCTTCGATGTCTTCGTGGGAGATGATTACTCGCATAAGCCCCTTCATTACACGCTCGTCCCCATCTTTCCTTCGCTCCGATGGCACATGGGCAAACTCAGCGGTCCGGGCTTTCTACGCGGAAACACCGATCTAACAGCCACCCTTTCCCTTACTGCGATTCCCCGAGGGCCTGAGAAAGTCTACGGTGCCTTCAACCTTGGGGTTCGACGTAATTTTGTCCACCGAAATTGGAGAACTGCGCCGTATTTTGAGTTTCGCGCCGGCGCGGGCTTCATTGACGCGAAGGGTCCTGACGGGGTGAGGTGGGCGCAAGGACAGGATTTCACCTTCACTCTTTGGTTAGGCGCCGGAGTCCGCTACAACTTCAACCCTCGCTACAGCATCTCTCTTGGCCCTAGTTATATGCATGTATCCAATCTGTACTTATCCCTGCCGAAGTACGATGACAATGGGATCAACGTCACCGGGGGGATGATTGGGTTCAATATGCGATTAGGCAAGCCTAAACAGGAGTCCTCGCGATAATGTGTTGAGAGTAAACTATTCGGCGCTGGGAACGGGTGGCTTCGCTACGGAAGATGCGGGGGAGGTCGAATTGGGCTTGGCTGGAGTATCAGCGATACGGATATTGTTATCGCGCTTACGTTGCTTCGTAACGAAAGCATTGATGACCTGTGCAGCCAATTTGGCGGAGTTGTTACCCCAGTAGCCGTGCTCCCAGAGAACGGCGACCACGATGTCAGGATTGCGGCGGGGAGTCATCCCCACGAACCAAGCGTTAGGAATTGTGCTTTTGTTCGTGCTGTTTTTTGCGCGTCCGCCTACCACGTCGGCGGTGCCCGTTTTGCCCGCGAAATCCACGCCGTCGAGGTGCGCGATGTAAGCGGTGCCGATAGGGCTACTCGTGACATTCGCCATGGCATCGGTAATGATCTGCCAGTTCTCGGGAGTGAGGGGAATAGTGGCATCGCCAGAACCGGGGTAGGATTCGTGGATAGCCTCAAGCATCTGGGGTGGGACTTCGTCCGGGAAGACTATGTGCGGGCGGCGAAGAACTCCGCCTGAGGCGATGCCGCTGAGGGCGCGGGCAAGTTGGATGGGGGTTGCAGTAACGGCGCCTTGACCGATGCCGACGGAGATAGTCTCTCCGGCGTACCATTTCTCATGCTGGGTCTTGAGTTTCCATAGCGTGGACGGCATGTTGCCGGAGACCTCATCAGGTAGGTCGATGCCTGTCTTCTGGCCGAGGCCAAGTGAGGTGGCGTACTTCGCGATGGTGTCGATGCCGAGGCGATTGGCGAGCGTGTAATAGAACGTGTCGCAGGAGAACGGAATAGCGTTATTGATGTCGACCATACCGTGGTGCCTGTCACAACTGAAGAAGTGCCCGTAAAAAGTAGCTCCCCCATTGCACGCGACATGCATGGTTTGTGCAACGCCCTCTTGAAGACCCGCAACCGACATGACGATCTTGAACGTGCTCCCCGGGGCAAGTTGGGCCTGAATTGTCTTATTGAGCAGCGGATGATCAGGGTTATTCAGTATCTCGTTCCAATAGCTCTTGGTGAGGCGAACAGCGAATTGGTTGGGATCAAACGTCGGGCGCGAGGCCATGGCGAGAATTTCCCCGGTGTGCGGGATCCATAGCGACGATGGCGCCAATTTTGCCTTCGAGGACCTTTTCGGCAGCCATCTGAATATCGAGATCAATGGTTAAGCGAAGATCTTTGCCCGGAACGGCCAGTTCTTGGCCGAGATGCCCGAGCTCTTTGCCATGGCTATTGACGATGACGTCGCGGCTGCCGTCCGTGCCCCGGAGCAAAGCGTCGTAGGTAGCCTCAACTCCCGAGCGGCCGACCACGTCACCGGGAGAGTAGAGGGAATACCGGTCATCATTGGCGAGCATTTGTTCCGAGACTTCGCCGACATATCCGATCAGGTGGGCGGCGAAGCCATCCGGCGGGTAAAGGCGGCGCTGTTCGTCCAGCGTTTCGAGTTCGGGAAGCTCATCGCGATGCGCGGCAATAAACGCCTGCTCATCAGGTGTGATGTCCTGTTTGAGCGGGATCGGCTGGTACTTTGGAGCTATCTGGTACCGGCGCAAGGTGGACTGAATCTGATCCGAAGGGATGTGAAGCCCCTTAGCGATCAGAGGAATATCAGCGTTCAGGTCTTTCACCTGCTCGCGCAACAGATAACAGGTGACCGAGGGATAGTTGTCGACGAGAAGTCGGCCTTCGCGATCGAAGATCTTTCCGCGAGGCGCAAGGATAGGTACCTTCCGAATGCGGTTCGCCTCGGCTAGTGAGCGGAAGCTGTCTGAGTTGAGAACCTGAAGACGCCACAGACCAGTAATGAGAACGGCGAGAATCAGCGCAACGAGATACTGCACAGCGTGAAGCTTGGCGGTAGGCAGTTTCTCGGCTTTGCCGGTGGGACCAATGTTCTGCGGCTTCGGGATGGTGGGTTGGTTCCATGCTTTGTTTCTAGTTTATGACTGGCACGGCGGTTGATCTAAAGAACGCTATGTACCAAGGTTGTTCGTTAGACGGTTGAGGTCCGGACAGGTCTTATTCGATACGCTTCGTGTTATCGAGCAGGAAAAAGATCGGAAGGGCCACGATTGTGTTGATGACAGCGCGGAGCAATTCGTGAAGCCAGAGAAGATGAAAGTCGGAGTGCCCAAGAAGACGTCGGTTGATGAGAAATAGCAAAAAACTGTTGAGCAGGAAGAAACCGAAGTTGATGATAACGCGGGTGGTTAGATTCTCAACGTCGATCTGAATCCCGATGCTCGCAGCAATATAGCCAATGACCGATTTCGCCATGCCGTTCACTCCTATCGGCTGGACGGTGAGAGCGTCCTGAAGCAAGCCGATGCAGGCGCCGGTGAGGGTTCCAGCAACAGGGTTTCGACGCGACACTGCGAAGAAAACCGTAATGATAAGTGGGAGATCCAGAATGGCGAGCCGAGGAAATGGCCTCGGAAGAAAAGCCTGCAGCAAAATCGCGGTAAGCGGGACCAGCACCGTCACGGCTGGATGAAAGCTGTGCTGCTCGAGTTCTCTGCGGGATGTGTAGCTGCGCGTGGCCATGAAGATCGATTTTCTTGCCAATTCGTTCAGTGTGTGAAGAGTTTCTTGTAATGGTCAGAGTTGAGGGTTCGGGGTCTGGGTTGAATCGGGTGCGGGATTTGGGCGGTTTACTTGGGACAGCAGGCGTATCGTTTTGAGGTTGAACCTTTGGGAACGAAGGCGACGTAGGAGATACGGCATTGCCGCTCCGCTGCCCCGGGTTTCAAGTCGGATGCCGGGGGCGTCGAGCCTTGGGTGTACCGGTCGGGATGGACAGTCGGCAGTGGTTTGGGAACCACTCCGCCGGGGTTCGCGGCGGTTACGCCGGAGCGCGTAGCGGCTGTATCCGTCGTCTCAGTGTCATGCAGACTTGGAAGACGGTCCGCGACGATTTGGGATGCGGGTTTGGCGGCGGCCTCCGCAGCTTGCTGATCCGCGAGTTGTTTGGCGGCAGCCTGCGCCTCTGCGGTTGCTGCTCCCAACGCCAGGTCATGTTGGGCTTCGGCGGGCAGCGTGGCCTGTGTGCCTGTGATGACGAGGACCTCCTCGAGCTGATTCAGGTTGGCGGCAGGGTGAAGCTGAATAAGGGTGTAGGGTTGATGATCGGGGTCTGGCATTATTGACTCGATGCGTACCGACGGGTAGTCCGCGGGGGTAGACAAGATCTCCGCCGGACGTTAGCACCTGCTCTCCCGCCTTGATGCGTGAGTCCGGGGTGAGATTGTTGATCATTATTTGCCCGGTTGGGCTACCGCGGAGAATGGCACGAAGGCGTGTGGAAGCCAGCAGGACTCCCGCGCCGGAGGTCTGGTCATTGATCAGTAGCACCTGCGACGTGTTGTTGGGGAAGACGTCGCGGATTTTCCCGACAATGCCGTCGGGGGTGATCACCGCCTGGTCCGGTTTGAGACCGTCCTTTGCGCCCTTGTCGATATACAGGATGCGGGAGAGATCACTGCCGCTGGTTCCGATGACCTGCGCGGCAACTGTGGAGGCGACGTAATGCTGCTGGAAGTCAAGGAGGGCCTGGAGGCGGTGGCCTTGGATGGCATCTTCAGACAACGCGGCCTGTTCGATTCGAAGGCGAGCGATCTGTTGCTGTAGATCGTGGTTCTGCTGGCGAGTATGGCGCAGGTCAATGTAGTTGGACCAGGCTTGACGAACGTTATAACCGAAACCATGGAAGAACCGTTCCAGAGGCGTAATGGTCAGGACAGCCCAATAGCGGATAAGGGTGACGCTCGACCCATCTGGGGCGCCAGACTCGGCTGGGCGCCTGACCTGGACGGCGAGGCCAATGGTCTGGGCAAGCAGGATCGCGACCAGAACGAGAACATTTTTGAAACGTGTGAAAAAAGATTCCATCAGCTAGAACTAATTATCCGCGAATTGAGCCTTCGACGCAGGTGGCGGGGTGGATGCGGACGTCAACTTTTCTCGAGTTTCGTTTGCGAGAACGAATTTTGAGCGAAAAAGGGGACCTTCGTGAGATTTCCGACCCCAATTTCAAGAGGTCTGCGGACTGCCACGGATGTCACGAAAGCCATGCCGCCGTGGATACTACCTTTGTTCAGTTCTATCCGACGCTCTTGGACTAGCCAAAGTCAAAGGCACCCTGAGCGCGGCATATCAAAAAGAAATAGGCGGCGACTTCGAAATAGAGTGGCCGTTCAGATCGGAGAGCGCACCGCAAGAACAGTGGGAGCGCATAATAAAGGGAATGGCCTTTCGCTCAGGTTTTGTCTCCATCATCGGTCGTCCCAATGCAGGAAAGTCCACTTTGCTAAATGCTCTGCTGGGACAGAAGCTCGCCATCGTCACCCATAAGCCGCAAACAACGCGCACTCGAATCCAAGGCGTGCTCGAGGTTCCGCTGAAGAAGAAGACCGATAGCGAACCCGGCCATCCTGCAGCACAGGTAGTGCTGGTCGATACTCCAGGAATCCACAAACCTGATACCCAATTAGACCGCCGTATGATGCAGGAGGTCCATGATGCGTTGGAGTCTCGCGACGCTGTATTCTTTCTGGTAGATGCAACCCATCGTCTGCACGAGGGCGAGGACGGGAAAAAATTCACGGCTTCGCGTCGGGCAATGTCCGTTGCCGAAGACGATTTCGCGCTATCGCTAATCAGGAAGCTGGAGTGTCCGGTAATCCTGGTAATCAACAAGATGGACGCAATACCCAAAAAAGATCTTCTGCCGCTCATCGCTCACTGGTCCGAAGTTATACCCTTTGCGGATGTCATTCCGATCTCTGCGCGGAAGAAAGAAGGGCTGGAATTGCTTCTGGATAAGGTCGTCGGCCAGTTGAAGGAGGGACAACGATATTTTCCAAAGCACCAGTTACAGATCAGCCGGAACGATTTCTTGTCGCCGAACTGATTCGCGAAAAGATTCTTCTGCTTACTGGTGAAGAGGTTCCTTATGCAACTGCGGTAGTGATCGAGAGATACGAAGAACCGGCTTCGATGAAGAAAATGAAGGACGGCAAGTTGCCTGTGACGAAGATCTCCGCGGCTGCAATCTACTGCGAACGAACAGGGCAGAAGGCAATCCTGATCGGCAAGCAGGGGAGATGCTGAAACGGATTGGCACAGCTGCGCGCAAGGACATCGAATCGCTGTTTGGGTACACGCGTTTTCTGGAGCTGTTTGTAAAGGTGCAGGAGGAATGGCGCTCGAGCCGCGGCTTTGTCGAAGAGTTGGACTGGCGCAGGCAACTGGAGCAGATCGCAGAAAAGCAAGCGGAGGAGTAGAGATTTGGATGTCGATGGTAACTCTCTCTTTGACGTAACTTTTTCGGTGCATTTCGACGCGTCGGGGACAAATTTTGAACAAGCAGACATCGATGGGGAACGATCGATGAGCAGGATGGGCTGTAATGACACAGTTGCGGATACGGGCCTCGGGCCAAAAAGTGCGAAGATACGTGGATAGCGGCTGTGCTCGCCGCGCTAACGCTGCTCGTGGTGTGGCAGATAGCCAGGGCCTATCCCTACATCGACCCCGATTCGCGGAAAATATCAGGCAATGGCGGATGGACGGCTGATGATGAAGCCGTTCGCTTTTCGGGTCCTGGAGCCTGCCGCCGCGAGACTGTTCGCAGACCTGACAGGCAAATTCAACGACAAAGGATTCTCATATTGTAGGGCTGATCAGCGGATGGGCACTCCTGTATGGCGTCCTCGTCCTCGGGATTGGAACGCCAGGACAGATGGCTTCTTCTCGCGCTGATACCGCTTCCCTTCTGGGTGCGAAACTTCACAAACTACTTCTTGCCTGATTTGCTCCACGCAGCGCTATGCATGAGCTATTTGACGCTTCTTCGAAGACGACGGTGGGGTTGGGCCTCTGCGATGCTTGCAGTAATGTTCATGGCGCGGGAATCGACGGTCCTGATCGCCGGGGTCGCCGTGCCAGTACTTTGGTGGCTTGCAGGACGGCGAGTTGCGCTGATTCAGTTGGCAGGGACTGTTGTCGGCATCGCCGCTTCGAAGTTCGCGACTCGACACGCTCTCGCAAATCAGCACAACATCAACGACACGCTTTATCTGATTGGCAAAATCCCGTGGAATCTTTCAAGAAATGTCTTCGGCCTGACGTTGTGGACCAACACCTTACAGCCAACGGTTCCGATCCGCATCTGGAACGTCCCTCACTGGCTGCCTCTGGGAGGCATTCACCAGATCGGATATGGCTCGTATGATTGGATCTATCAGATTTCTACCGCAGTCCAGCTGCTAACTTCCTTTGGCCTGGGAGCCTGTGTCGCACTCTTTCTCGTCTGGCGCACTCCTCTCCACAAATTGCTTCCGCGCGAGGAACCTTATCTTTGCGTCGCTGCGATTTATGGCGCCCTTGTTTTCTTGCTTGCTCCGGTGTGCGGAGCAAACCTGACAAGGCTATTCGACTACGGTTGGCCATTGTTTCTTATCTATCTGCCGACATTGATTCCGCGCGTCTGGCGTGGCTGGCAATTCTGGATTGTCTCCGCGCTGCTCGGGCTGCATCTGGTCTCTGCGTGGACGGAGCCAGTTCAGTCTGACATTCTTCCGCTTCAACATCTCTTACACCTTCGCGATTCTCGTCGGATGCAATCTTGTGGGCAGCTTGGCTCTTATGGAAATCAACGATAAACAAGCTAATGCCGGCAAAATTCGAAGTGATCCGCCCCATCGCCGACACGATGATTATTCTTTGATGCTGACGCCAAGAGCCTTCATCTTGCGGTAGAGATGACTGCGCTCAAGACCAAGACCTTCTGCTGCGCGGCTGACATTCCCGTGAAATTCTTCGAGCTTCTTGAGGATGTAGTCCCGCTCATACGCCTCACGCGCCTGTAGGAGTGAGGTAAATTCTTCCCCTCGTCCATTGCTTTTCCCAGCATCGCGCGCAGAGTCTCTGTAGACCAGCATCGGCAGATGCCTGCGTTCAATTCGTAGTGTCTTCGGGTTGAGAATCAAAACTCGCTCAATCAAGATTGCGAAGCTCCCGCACATTGCCCGGCCAGTGATACTGCTTCAGCGCGGCCAGAGCATCGTCTGTCATCTCGACATGCGGCCTGCCGTATTCGGCGCCAAACTGCTGCAGAAACTCCTTAACCAGCAGAGGAATATCTTCCTTCCGGTCCCGAAGCGGCGGCACAAAAAACGGAATGACATTCAGTCGGTAAAAGAGATCCTCGCGAAAATTACCGCGCGCAATCTCCTCTTCTAGATCTTTGTTCGTAGCCGCGATCACCCGAACATCAACATGCACCGGATGCGAAGCGCCCACAGGCAAGAAACCGCTGTTCATCGAGCGCGCGCAGCACTTTAGCCTGCGTCTTCAGACTCATATCGCCGACTTCATCCAGAAACAGCGTTCCCCCATCTGCGCGCTCGAATGTCCCGCGCTTTTCTGCGGGTCCTCCCGGAATCGCCCCATGGCGATATCCAAAGAGTTCACTCTCGATATAGTCCTCAGGAATCGCCGCGCAATTCAAGCTCAACAAAAGGCCGGTCCTTGCGAAGGCTTTCCGCATGCATCGTTCGCCCAATAAGTTCTTTGCCCGTCCCCGACTCCCCAAAGATCAACACCCGCCCATTCGTCGGAGCCATCAGTTTGATCTGTTGCCGCAGTGCCTTCATTGGCACTGAGTTGCCCGTAACAGTCCCTCGCGTCAGTTGCCGCGCAAACTCCTGGTTGTCCTCGCGCATCTGCCGCGCTTTCATCGCATTCTTCAGGACGATCAGAGTCCGGTCGAGCGAGAGCGGCTTCTCCAGAAAGTCATATGCTCCCAGCTTGGTCGCTCGCACCGCTGCTTCAATCGTCCCATGACCGCTGATAATGATCACCTCTGGAACGTTCGACGGCTCCAGTCTGCCGAATCTCATTAAGCGCATCCAAGCCCATCGCGATCCGGCAGCCAGATATCGAGCAGCACGACATCGTAAGCAGCATCGCGAAGCAGTTCCAGCGCCTCCGCCGCAGTAGCCGCCGTGGTGACGAGATAGTTCTCCTCCCGCAGAATGCTCTCCAGCGAGTCGCGGATTTCAGCCTCATCATCGACGATAAGTACGTGATTCATTCTGTTCCTCTGACAACGATGGAAGCTAAGGACCTTCGGCCTCCGAAAAGGAGGGCGCAGTGTTCTCCGAAGCCTGCTCAGCGACAGATTGCGCCTCGCGGTAGTTACCATTTCGGGCGGCTGCGAACGAACGATTGGACGGTTGAGCCTCGGCATCGCCGTCGGGCGAGGGAGCGGGATAGAGTTCGACAATAAACCTGGCCCCAGCTGGCTCATTCTTCTCTGCGCGAATCGTGCCTTGATGCTCCTGAATAATCTTCGCGGCAATCGCCAGCCCAAGTCCCGTCCCTCGTTGCTTGGTCGAGAAGTAGGGAAGGAAGAGGCGTTCACGCATCTCGTCCGTAAGGCCGGAACCCGTATCGGCAATGACAAGCTCGACCATGCCGTTTTCCAGAAGGCACGTCGAAAGTAGCAACTCGCGAAGGAGGCTCTGTTGCATCGCTTCGGCAGCGTTGTCAATAAGATTGCCGAGCGCGCGCTTGAGAGCTTCGGGGTCGGCCATGACCAGAGGCAGGTCGGCGCCAGCTTGCGCACGATCCTGAATCGATTGCATACGGCCCGCAAAGAGGGCTAGCGAATTTTCGACGATCGTATTGAGATCGGCCGGCTTGGGCTGTGCGGTCGGAAATTCGGCCAAAGCGGCAAACTGATCGACAAGCGAGCGCATACTCTCCACTGAAGAAGTAATCACCTCGCTGCAGCGCCGAATCACCGCGATCGATGGAGGTTCGGATGGAGCAACCTGCGCGCCGGGAGAAAAAGCGATGAGCAAGCCGGTCGATATGGCGCCGAATTTGTTCCGCACTAAGACTGATCGGCGTCAGCGGGTTCTTAATCTCGTGAGCAACGCGACGTGCAACCTCTTTCCAAGCGGATTGTTTCTGCGCGCGTAGCAATTCGGTCGCGTTTTCGAGCACGAGCACATAGCCCTGATGCTCACGACGCAGACGCTCCGTGGCTGTTGGTATCTCCAGCAGAGCGACCGTCGCAAGCAAATTCATCGTGCCGCCATTCGAGGCGCGAATGGGTGTAGTCATTTCGATTTCGCCTGAAGCGGAACCCATGCGATGGCTTCGCTTGATCAGCCGGTCGAGAACCTCAGCGACTTCAGGGGGAAAGACATCGTCCATGACCAGCCCCAGAAACGGGCGCTGCCCGCCAGGGTCCATCATCTCGCTGAGGGCACGATTGGCCAGCACGATGCGACGATCGGCATCGAGCGTAGCGACCCCGTTCGGGATCGTCTCCAGCATCGTCTCAAGCTCACCCCGGCGGGCCTCCAGTGCGGCGTTGGCAGCGCTCAACTGGACGGTGGAGTGCTCCACGGCGCGACGGCTGCTCTCGAGATCGGCGGCCATATGGTTGAAGCTGCGCACCAACTCGCCAAGTTCCTCCGTTGCGCTCTCTCGCACCCGATGCGCGTAGTCCCCGGAGGCGATCGCCTCCATTGCGTCAGCCAGCGCTTCTACGGGCTTCGTCACCTGCTTCGAGAGATGTAACGCGAGCCAGCACGAGGCAAACAGAGCCAGACTCGTCATCATCAGCAACAGAAGCATATAGAGATCCCGGATCTGGCGACGCTCGCTGTAGAGAACCCAATAGGCCTCGGCGTTCTTGCGTAGATTAGCCATCGTTGCGGCCAATCCGAAGGGCATCGGGAGGCCGACGACGACGATGTCTCCTCCTTTGAGTGTTGTTGCTCCAAGCGCGTAATCCGTCGTGCCAAGAGAGAAGACAGGCTGGTCACTGCGCTGAGCTGCGGCCAGAATCGCTGTGTCCGTTGGATCGGATGGCGCATGAACGGCGTTGTTCGGAGTCGTCCTCGGCAGTTCTGGTCAGGAAGCCATGGTTTGACCTCAGCGGTCGCTCCAGCGCGCTGAGGCATCTGGAAGGATGCGACGACGCGACCGTCGCGGTAGACCACGGCGAAGCCGTTCTGCAAGGTGATCTGGTGTTGCCGCAGAACCTGGTAGATCGCTTCGCGGTACTGACGCAAGGCAGGCGGCGAGGCGGGATGAGAAGAGCCGCGAGTCAGGCGTGAACGGAGCTGTGAGGCGAATGATTCGCTGCTGGAGCAGGCGGAGCGATCTCCTGCTTTGGCGCAGGAACCGCAGGTGATCTTTCGGGCAGGCTCGAGGCGATGGAGTCCGATTCGGCGCGCGCGTTGGCGCTGGTGTATCGAGCCAATTCAATCGCCATGTTCGTGCTGTCATCGCGCATCTCGGTGACGGGCTGGGAAAACCAGCGGTCGACGGCGCGATTGAGCAACAGGTAGCTGAAGGCGAACATCGCGCCGATGGGAATCAGGCTGACGAGCACAGCGCCCCAAAGCATCCGGGTTCTGCAGACGCGTTCCCATGACGCGGCTGCGCTGATCGGCATAGAGCTTGAGGACGTTGCGAACCAGAAGAATCAGGACCGCAACGAAAAGAAGAAACGCGACGATCGACAGACCGGTGAAGATGACGATCTGCTGGGTGGTGGCCGGCTTCGGAAGCTGAGTGTTGAAGGCGTTGAGCATGGCGAGGGCCACGAAGAGGATGAGCAGACTCGCTCCCATAGCGGCGAGTTTGAACTTTCGCCGGTTCGTGGGTGTGACCATAGCCGGGAGCCCTCCTCAATCCCCTGATTATAGGCGTTGGAGGGCTCCTCTTTTCTCGATTGATGTCGCTGCCGTGTTTAGACGAGTTTCGCTACCGCCTGCCAATCACGTCTTTGCGCTGCGGCGACCGCGCCGTAGGTCAGGACGCCGTTGAAGGTGTTGACCCCTTCGGCGATCCCCTTGTCTTCGCTGATCGCGGCATTTGCTCCGAGCCGTGCGATCTTCAGGACGTAGGGGAAGGTTGCGTTGGTCAACGCCAGCGTGGAGGTGTTGGGTACTGCGGCGGGCATATTCGTGACGCAGTAGTGAACCACTCCGTCGACCTCGTAGGAGGGATTGGAGTGCGTGGTGGGGTGAGCGGTCTCGATGCATCCTCCCTGGTCGATGGCGACGTCTACGATGACCGCGCCTTTCTTCATCTTGCTCACCATGGCTTTGGTGACGATCTTGGGGGCGGCGGCTCCGGGGATCAGGACTCCGCCGATGACGAGATCGGCCTCGCGGACGGCGCGCTCGATGTTGTAGCTGTTCGAGGCCACCGTATGGATGCGCCCGCCGAAGATGTCGTCGAGCTCGCGCAGGCGGTTGAGGTTCAGGTCGATGAGGGTGACATTGGCGCCCATGCCGAGCGCGATCTTGGCTGCGTTGGTGCCGACGACTCCTCCGCCGATGATGCAGACGTTGCCGGGGGGAACGCCGGGGACGCCGCCGAGGAGGACGCCGCGGCCTCCATGCTCCTTCTCGAGGTAGGCTGCGCCGACCTGAACGCTCATGCGGCCGGCGACTTCGCTCATGGGGGTGAGCAGCGGGAGCGCTCCGGCGCGGTCGCGGACAGTCTCGTAGGCGATGCCGGTGACCTTGTGCGGCGAGCAGCGCGTCGGTCAGCGCGGTGAGCGGCGCAAGGTGCAGGTAGGTAAACAGGACGAGGTCCTCGCGGAAGTGCCTGTACTCCTTCTCGACGGGCTCCTTGACCTTGACGACCATCTCGGCGAGCCGCCAGACGTCATGGGCGGAGCCGACGATCTCGGCGCCGGCAGACTGGTATTCGTCGTCGGGCATCGCGGAGAGCGCGCCTGCGTTGTGCTCGACGAGAACCTTGTGTCCTGCTTCCACCAGGGCCTTTGCGCCTGCTGGAGTGACGCCTACGCGGCTCTCGTGGTCTTTGACTTCCTTCGGCACGCCGATAATCATTCTTTCTCTCCGTAGAACTAGTGCAGCTTTCGATTGTATCCATTTGCGGTGAAATGGAGTTGCGAGGGCTCTGCGTCAGATTGGGCAGATCACACGAACGAGTGACTTACTGATTCGATAAGAGTCTGAATTGCCACTTGCGAAAGAGATACACTAATGGGAGTCTCTTTTCAGGAATCGACCGAAATACCTATGTCTTCGAACACTTTTCAACTGCGTTATTCCCGCATTCACAATATGCGGTCACTCTTCAGTCTTTTTTCGAGCGACCTTGCCATCGACCTGGGCACGGCCAATACGCTCGTCTTCGCCCATGGCAAAGGAATCATTGTCAACGAGCCGTCGATTATCGCGGTAAACAAGCTCACCAACGAGGTCGAGGCGGTGGGTAAAGAGGCCAAAGACATGCTTGGCCGCACGCCGGGCAACATCGTGGCCATCAAGCCTATGAAAGACGGCGTCATCGCCGACTTCCGGCACACCGAGAAGATGCTCAACTACTTCATCCAGAAGGCGCATAACCGGAAGATGATGGTGCATCCGCGGATCGTGATCGGTGTTCCCTCCGAGATTACTCAGGTTGAAAAACGTGCGGTTATGGACTCGGCTTACCGGGCCAAGGCCTCTGAGGTGCATCTTGTCGAGCAGGCCATGGTGGCCGCCATCGGCGCTGGTCTGCCGATTACGGAGCCGGGCGGAAACATGGTGGTCGACATCGGCGGCGGAACGACCGATATCGCGGTGATCTCGCTCGCCGGCATTGTCTATTCGCGCTCGGTCCGCATGGCCGGAAACCAGATGGACGAGGCCGTGATGACCTACCTGAAGCGGAAGTACAACCTTCTGGTCGGCGAGCGGACCGCGGAACAGATCAAGATCTCGCTGGGCTCGGCTTATCCGCTGGACAAGCCGATCACGATGGAGGTCAAGGGCCGCAACCTGATCGAGGGCGTGCCGAAGACCATCACCATTGAAGACTCCGAGATTCGCGAGGCGCTGAGCGAGTGCATTGCGACGATCATCAATGCGATTCGCGTGGCGCTGGAGCGGACTCCTCCGGAGCTTTCGGCCGATATCTCCGACCGCGGCATTGTGCTGACGGGCGGCGGCGCGCTGATCAAGAATCTCGACAAGCGGATTCGCGAGGAGACCGGACTGCCGGTGTCGATTGCGGACGATCCGCTGGCTTCGGTGGTGCTGGGTACGGGCAAGATGCTCTCGGACTTCAAGCTGCTGCGGAAGATCTCGATCGACTAGGTCTGGCCGCTTTTTAGTTGAGCTAAGGCCCCTTTTGGGGCCTTTTGCTTTTTCCCCCAAGGGGCACCCCCTCCCTGTTGCCTGCGCGTAAGTCTCTTGGATTCATTGGTTTTACGGGATGCCTTGCAGCCTGCAAAATATTCATAACAAAGGGGTTGCGTCCAAATTCTCCTATATCAATGAGTTAGCCCGACGGTTGGCCGGGGCTTTCGTTTTCTCTGATCTATAAGTTAATTATATGGGTTTGAGCATAACTAAATTTCATTTCTATTTGGTTTGTTTTGTTTGAGTTGTGGGATTTTGGACTTGACAAGCGATTTCTGGGCTGTTTTCGAGGAAAAAAGTTGTAAGTGATTGATTTATTTTGATTTTTCCCATGGTTTATTGGGCAAGGGAAGAAAGAAAGCATACCCCAGGGGCTAAAGCCCCTTTTCTGAGGGCTTGTTGAGAGGCCAAGCTTGAAGGCTTGGCTTACCTAGGGGCAGCGGCAAAAGCAAAGGCAATGGCAACGGCAACGCAACAGCAACAGCAACAGCAACAGCAACAGCAACAGCAACGCAACAGCAAAGGCAACGCAACAGCAAAGGCAACGGCAACGCAACAGCAAAGGCAACGGCAAAGGCAAATACAGGGATCCTTCGCTTCGCTCAGGATGACGACAAGGCGACGGCAAAAGCAGCCGCAATAGAAGGCCAAAGCCTGAAGGCTTGGATTACCTGGATGCAAAGACAACGACGATAGATCCTAAGACAACGACAAGGTAAGCACCCGGTGCAACCGGAGAGCGGGAACTAATGCACTTCGATTGGCGGGGGAAAGTCTTGCAGGTCGATGTACCGGGTGGTTTGGGCAACGGCCGATGTCAGGCACAGAACGATGAGGCAGAACAGGGCTGGAGAGAACAAAGGGGCGACGAGATGCGTGCATGCAAACACTGTATCCGGTTTGTGACTCTTCCTAGCTAGATGGCGGCCGGCATGGGTACTTCCTGTTTTTTGAGGCGTGCCTGGTTGGATTGGATGACGGCGAGGGCGGAGCCGAAGCCTACGTGCTCGTCGGCGATGGGTCTTGTGCCGGTGCGGACGCAGTAGACGAAGGCGCGGGTTGAGGCAGTGGTGGGGTCTTCGGCGGTGGTGACCTGGACGGGCTTGCCGGGGCCGCGGTAGGGCATCTCTCCGGAGGGGCAGTAGGAGGCGCTGGTGGTGACGGCCTTGCCGTCCTTGGCAGGAGGTCTTGACGATGTCTGTGGGGCTCATAGAAGAAGGTTGCGTCTTCGAGGGTGAGATTGAGGGAGCCTTTGGTTCCGTAGAGCCAGAGCTGGTCGCCCATCTTGGCGTTGTTGGTCATTGAGGTGAAGATGAAGCGGCGTCCGCCGGAGTAGGAGAGGATGGCCTGAACGTTGTCGTCGGTTTCGCGGCCGTCGTGGTAGCGTGCAGATGGAGCCGGAGGCGAGGGCAGCGGTGGGCGTGGAGCCGAAGACCCAGTTGGCGATGTCCATGTGGTGGGAGCCGAGTTCGGCGAGCAGGCCGAGAGACCACTGGTTGTAGAGACGCCAGTTGATGAGGCGCTCGAGCGAAGGGTCGGGGACGGGGCGACGCCAGTTGTTGTTGCGGTTCCAGTACGCCATGATGTGGGTGACGTCGCCGATCTCGCCTTGCTGGACGCGGGCGACCGCGGCGCGGATCCACGGCGAGTAGCGATATTGGTGGCCGACCTGGAAGATGCGTTTGTGGGCGGCGGTGGCGTTGACGATCTTTGCGGCGTCGTCGAGGGTGTAGGCCATGGTCTTTTCGCCGTAGACGTGGTGGCCGGCTTCGAGCGCGGGCAGCACGTGCTGGGCGTGGAGGCCGAGCGGTGTGGCGACGATGACGGCGTCGAGGTCTTTGCGATCGAGAAGAGCGCGGTAGTCGGTGGTGGAGGCGACCTGGTATCCGCAGGCTTCGTTGAGCTGGGCGAAACGAGGCGGATAGACGTCGGCGGCGGCGACGATTTTTACTCCGGGGACGCGAAGGAAGCTGCGGACGAGTTCCTGGCCGCGGCTGCCGGGGCCGATGATGCCGAGCGGAAGGGTGAGCTGTCGGTGGCGCGGGCGATCTGACGGGCGGCGTCGGCGTCGGCTTTGGAGAGTGGGCTGCGGGGATTGGGCGAGTGCGGATTCGCGTGACAAGAGTGGATGCGGCGACGACGGCGGCGGAGAGGCCACGGACGAAGAGGCGGCGATCAATCAGTGGATGTGGTTCCTTTTGCGAGTGGGAGATTCATGGCAGGGATTGCCTGTCCAGTTTATTGCGATGCAGGGGCCGGAGGATCGTTGGCTGAAGATGAGTGCCTGCGTGGTCGGGCCGCGAGGCGAGAGACGCTTGCGGGATGCGTCGGGGTCGAGCACGAAGACGACGGTGGAGAGGGCGTCGCTGTCGGTGGCGCTGGGGTCGATGACGGTGGTTTGAAGCATGCCTTCGACGGGCCGCATGGTGCGGGGATCGAAGATGTGGCAGTAGCGGTGGCCGTCCTTGATGAAGAATTTTTCGGTGCAGGCTCCGGTGGAGAGCGACGTGTCGTTGAGCAGAATGGAGGCTGGCGATTTTGCCGGGGTGCGATGCGGGTCGGGAATGTCTACGGGCCAGCCTGCGGTTCCGGGAACGGCGCCGATGGCGTAGAGGGTGCTTCCGCCTGCGGAGATGAAGGCGGAGGTGACGCCCTGTTGGCGGAGGAGGTTGGCGACGGCGTCGACCGCGAAGCCTTTGCCGATGCTGCCGGGGTCGAGTTCCATCGGCTGATGATTGGTGAAGGAGACGGTGCGGGTTTCGGGGTCGAGAGCGACATTCCGCCAGCCGATTTTGTCGCGGAGGGCGTTGAGTTCGGTCTGCGAGGGGATGCGGCCCTGATGAAAGAAGAATCCCCAGGCGCGGAGAAGGGGGCCGACGGTAATGTCGAATGCTCCGTCGGAGACGCGGCTCCAGTAGAAGGAGCGGTCGAGGAAGCGGAAGGTTTCGGGGTCGGTGACGACGGGCGCGGAGGCGGCTTCGCGGCTGATGCGCGAGAGCTCGCTGGAGGGGCGGTAGTTGCTGAGGAGAGCTTCGAGGCGATCGATCTCGTCGAAGGCGAGGTCCATGTCCTGTTCGGCGGTGGCCTGGTCGGGGACGTTGAGGTCGATAGTGAAGATGGTGCCCATGGCGGGGTGGGTCTGGTGGAAGCGCTGGAGCGGAGGCTGGGCGGTCAGCGAGAGAGTGCACGCTGCGGCCAGCGAGAGGATTTTGACGGATTGACTAGAATTGGGTGAGATTATCTTGATTGAGACGATCTTGATTGAGGGATCTGCACTTCTCCGCACTTTCGCTTCAATTATTCCCTGGATGCATGAATGTGTGGGCCGGATTTGCGGGCCGAGCCATGATACGGAATTGGGAGTGAGATCGGCCAAGTTATGGAGTCGTGGGATGGGATGAGGCTGACGCGGATGCGGTCGATGCGGCGGTCGGTGCTGGCGAGGACTTCGAGGCGGATGCCGTCTTCTTCGACGACTTCGCCGGGCAGGGGGATGTGGCCGGCGATCTCGGAGACAAGGCCGCCGAGGGTGGTGGATTCGTATTCGTTGGCGAGGAGTTGGAGATTGGCTTCTTCGCGGAGGGCGGCCTCTTCCCTGCTCTCGCGGAGGTCGTAGGTTTCGGGAGAGTCTGCGGGATAGGGCTGGGTGGGCTCGTGGGAGTCGGGGTCGGCTGAGTCGGGACGGCGGGGGGTGGGATCGAGCTGGTCGGCAAAGAGGTCGCGGAGGCGGGAGAGTTCGAAGGAGCCGGAGACGACGTAGGAGCCGTTAGGCTCGGGGATGGGGGCGTCGTCGGCTTCGGTCTCGTCGTGCTCGTCGGCGATATTGCCTACGATGGCTTCGAGGAGGTCCTCGATGGTGACGAGGCCAGCGACTGAGCCGTATTCGTCGATGACGATGCGCATGTGTTGCTTTTCGCGCTGCATCTCGCGGAGGAGCTCGGCTACTTTTTTGGTTTCGGGGACGAAGGCGGCGGGGCGCTGGAGCTGGGCTACTGTGCGGGTTCTGGCTTCGGCGTCGTCGATGCGGAGGAGGTCGTGGGCGAAGGCGATGCCGGTGACGTTGTCGAGGGAGGCGGAGTAGACGGGGACACGGGAGAAGGCGTGTTCGTTGATCTCGGCGGTGAATTCGCGGAGGGTGAGGGTGCCGGGAACGGCGAATATCTCGGGGCGGGGGGTCATGACTTCGAGGACGATCTTGTCGCCGAATTCAACGGCGGAGCGGACGAGTTCGCGGTCGGATTCTTCGAGAATGCCTTCTTCTTCTCCGGCTTCGAGGAGAGCGTCCATGGCTTCGGAGGGGTGATCGTCGGCGCTTTTGTCTTCGGGTTCGGCGAGGGCGGCGATGGAGAGGAGGAGTTGCAGGAGCATGGTGACGGGCAGGATGAGGTAGAGCAAGCCCTGCAGAATGGGGAGGATACGGGCGATCCAGAGGCCGCGGGTTCGGG
Source organism: uncultured Acidobacteriaceae bacterium (assembly GCA_963774735.1). Classification (GTDB taxonomy): domain Bacteria; phylum Acidobacteriota; class Terriglobia; order Terriglobales; family Acidobacteriaceae; genus Edaphobacter. The sequence goes on from CAVZGJ010000026.1 coordinate 89,875, forward strand.
AGAAGAGGAGCTGGGGGATGAGGCGGTCGAAGATGAGGATGAGGAGGATGAGTTCGAAGGCGGCGCGGACGACTTCGCCGGTGGTGGGAGTTCTTGATAAGGAAGGGATTAGGGTTGTCGCGGGTGTAGAGGCGGAGGCCGGCAAGGAGGGCGAGAGTGGCCAGGGCCAGCTGGCGGAGGACGGAGGCGGAGAGGGCTATGGATTCGCGGCCGAGGCGGAGGCGGGGTTCGGCTACCTGCTCGAAGGCATCGATGTTGTCCTGGTACTCGCGGGAGAGGAACTTGCCCATTTCGAAGTAGATACGGTCGACGTAGGCGGAGAGGGCGAGGACTCCGAGGAGAAGAACGAGGGAGATGGCGTAGACGTAGGTGGCGGTCATTTGCCGCCTCGCTTGCTGCCGCGAGGCGCTACCGACAAAATGCGGGGGTCTCTCCACTACGCTCCGCTTCGGTCGAGATGACGCGCTTTTTTTCTGCGAGGAGACTTTTGGAAGTGAAGAGGCCGATTTACGCGGGTTTCGTGATGGTTTTTTGTGGTGAAGTTGTGGTTTTTTGCTGGTGATTTGTGGTGATTTGGATGGTGATTTTGTGGTGCGCTCGATGAGGGTGAGGGGGAGGCGGAGTTCGGCGCGGAGGAGGGACTCGCGGGTGGCCATTTCGCCCTGGTCGGTCTCGTGGTCGAAGCCTGTGAGGTGGAGGAGGCCGTGGAGGAGCAGGATTTTGATCTCGGCGGCGAGGGGGTGGTTGTAGGTGGCGGCCTGGCGGGCGGCGGTTTCGAGGGAGATGGCGAGGTCGCCAGCGTGCTGGTCGGCGAAGGCCGGGGGCGCGGGGAAGCTGAGGACGTCGGTGGGCTTGTTCTTGCCGCGGAAGTCTCGGTTGAGGCGGCGGAGGGTGGCGTCGGTGGTGAGGAGGACGTCGACCTGGCCGCGGAGGCCGGTGGCGAGGCGGGCTCGGCGGAGGAAGCGCGTGAGGGCCGGGGCGGAGAGGCCGTGGGGGGCTGAGTCGGGCGTCTCGATGGTGATCATGGTTGTGCCTGTGCAGCGGCGGGTTCGCGAGAATAGACGCGGACGTAGTCTACGAGCATTTGCTGGGGGAAGGTGGTGGTCTTGTCGGGGTTGCCGGGCCAGTGGCCTCCTACGGCGAGGTTGAGGAGCAGGTAGAAGGGGTGGTCGTAGACCCAGTGGGTGTCGGGCGGGAGATCGGCTGGGGTGCGCTCGACGATGAGGTGGTCGTCGAAGAAGAACTTGATGTCGTTGGGGGACCACTCGACGGCGTAGAGGTGGAAGGCGGTGTCGACTTGTTGGCCTGGGGGGAAGGACGAATTTTGTGCGAGGGGCCTTTGGCGGCCGCTGTAGCCGGGGCCGTGGATGGTGCTGTATATCGTGTCCCGGGCGCCGATGGCTTCGAGGATGTCGATCTCGCCGCAGTCGGGCCAAGTGGTCGGTTTCGTGGTCGTCGCCGAGAAGCCAGAAGGCGGGCCAGATGCCTTTGCCGGTGGGGAGCTTGATGCGGGCTTCGAAGCGTCCGTATTTTTGCGTGAAGTGATTTTGCGTGTTGATGCGGGCGGAGGTGTAGTTGCGGGCTACTCCGTCGGGGCCGATCAGGTCTTCTTTGCGGGCGGTGATGACGAGGTTGCCGTCGCGTTGCTGGATATTGGCGGGGCGGGCGGTGTAGGTTTCTAGTTCGTTGTTGCCGAAGCCGTTGCCGCCGGTGACGATGTTCCATTTGGCGGGGTCGGGTGGGGTGCCGTTGGGGGCGTTGAACTCGTCGCTCCAGGTCAGGTGCCAGGTTTGGGCGTGGGCGGTCGTGAGCGAGGAGGGCGAGGCAGGCGAGAGAGAGGATGCGTAGTTCGTGAGCGAGGACTTGGGAGGTCGATGGTCATCGTTGGGCGATGCGGTAGTCTGGTTCTAGGATACCTTGGCTTGATTTCCGTCCGATAAGAGAGCATACCCCAGGGGCTGAAGCCCCTTCTCTTTGTGGCGGCTGAGAGGCCCAAGGCTAAAGCCTTGGGTTACCTAGAGCAAAGGCATGCGGAACGCAACGGAACTCAGCGGCAAAAGCCGCATACCGATGAGGCATACGCACGGCTGAAGCCGTGCCCTTAGCGAAACGTGCCTTAACAACGTTCCTTAGCAACCGCGACAACGGATCAAGCTCTGAGGATCGCACTCCGTTGTGAAGCCCGGTCAAACCCCTTTATTCATGGCCATTTCGCAGGGCAGAGCCCTCGCTAATCCTGGGAGATAAGACAAAAGCGAATCAGGGATCAAAGAGCAAAAGGATCAGAAAAGCAAAATGCGGGGGTCTCTCCACTACGCAACAGACGATAGGACTGTCTGTTGCTTCGGTCGAGATGACGCCTGTTTTTGGGTTGGTCATACGAAAGAAGATCGCCAGCTTGGCCGTTCGGCTAGTTGTTGTCGCGGTAGCCGATCAGGGGTTTTTGGGTTGGGGGGATGGCGGACTCGTAGGTTTTGCCCTGGAGTTGTTTTTGGAAGTCTGCGTGGGCGGCGGCTACGAGGCTGGGGGTCATGAAGAGATCGACGGCGGTTAGGGCGAGGGCTTTGGAGGCGATGACCATGCCGTCCTGGCCGATGGTTGTGCCGGCGGAGGCTGCGGCCTGCCAGGTGTGCGCGGCTACTCCGGGGACGAAGGTGGCGGCTCCGAAGCCGATGGTGGGGACGTTCCAGCTTACGTCGCCTACGTCGGTGGAGGCGGATGGGGCGTTGGGATCGAATGGGCGAAGGGGCAGGATGACGTTGGTCTGGTCGAGGCTGAGTGCGCCGCCCGGGAGGTAGGGTTTTCTGGAGGTTGGTGGCGAATTCGATTTGCGAGGCGTCCATTTTGTAGCCGCCGACTAGCTCGAGATTTTTTTGCGCTACTGGCGCGAGGGCGTCGTTGGGGATGATGTTGGCGTCGCTGCCGATGTTGCGGATTTCGACGGTGGTCTCGGTCATCATGGCGGCGCCGTTGGCGATCTTGACGATGCGTGCCCAGATGTTGTCGAGGGTTTCGTTGTAGGGATTGCGGGCCATGATTTCCAACTCGGCGAGGTCGGGGACTACGTTGGGGGCTACGCCGCCTTTGGTGATGACGTAGTGGATGCGAGTGCTGGCGGGGACGTGCTCGCGGAGGAACTCGATGCCGTTGCCCATGAGCATGACGCCGTCGAGTGCGGAGCGGCCGCGGTCGGGGGCCATGGCGGCGTGGGCGGCTACTCCGTGGAAGGTGAAGCGGGCGGAGGTGACGGCGAGCGCGCCACCGTTGTTGACGGCGTTGCGGTCGGCGGGGTGCCAGTGGAGGACGACGTCTACGTCTTTGAAGAGGCCGGCGCGGACCATGTAGATCTTGCCGGAGCCGCCTTCTTCGGCGGGCGTGCCGTAGTAGCGGAGGGTGCCGGCGATGTGGTGCTCGGCCATGAAGTCTTTTGTGGCGACGGCGGCGAGGGCGGCTCCGGAGCCGAGGAGATTGTGTCCGCAGCCGTGGCCGGGGGCTCCGTTGACTACGGGTTCGCGGGTGGCGACGGCTTGCTGGGAGAGGCCGGGGAGTGCGTCGAATTCGCCGAGGATGGCGATGACGGGCTTGCCGGAGCCGTAGGAGGCGACGAAGCCGGTGGGTTCATCGGCTACTCCGGCCTGGATGGAGAAGCCGGCTTTTTTGAGCTGGTCCTGGAGGAGCGTGGAGCTTTTGTTCTCGTGGTAGCCGAGTTCGGCGTAGCCCCAGATTTCTTTGGAGACTTGTTTGTATTCGGGGGCGTTGGCGTCTACTAGTTTGATGATTTGAGTGCGGTCGGCGGGGGTGGGCTGGGCTATTGCGGGGATGGCGAGGAGGAAGACGAGGGCGGTGCGGAGGGACATGGTGGCTCCGTGGGGCGGTGGGGGTTTGGGTTTTCTCTAATGTACCTTGGGTGGGCTTGGTTATGAAGGGAGAAGTGGTGGGCTTGTGTGGCTCGCAGAACGAATGGCGGACCTCAGCGGCTAAAGCCGCGGTTCCGATCGGTTGCTACGGCACGGCTGAAGCCGTGCCCTTAAGCAAGACAGGGATTTTCCTTTTCGCGAGTTGAGGGTGAGGCTAAGAAAAACCCGGGGCTGACAGCCCCAGGTTTGGAAGGTCTGTGTTCGCAGGGCTAAAGCCCTACGCTTAATCCCGAAAGGCAAAAGCGAAATGCGGGGGTCTCTCCACTCCGCAACAGACGATGAGACTGTCTGTTGCTTCGGTCGAGATGACACAGTTGTAGGTAAAAAGCGATGACCTTCGCTTCGTATCAGGATGACGACAAAACAGCAACGCGATTTCTCCGCTGCGCTGCGGAATGACAGCAATCGGAATGACAGAAAAAGAGCTTCCTATTGCGTCTTTGGAATTGGTTGCAGTGGCGCTGGCAGAGCTGGGTCGGTGACGGTTTCGTTGAGGGAGAGTGGGAGTTGCTGCTGGGCTTTGCCGTAGCTGTCGTAGGCGCGGACGATGCGCTGGACCAGCTGGTGGCGGACTACGTCTACGTCTTCGAAGTGGCAGAAGCGGATGCCTTCTACGCCGTCGAGGACGTGGAGGGCTTCGAGGAGGCCGGACTTTTTGGGGTTGGGCAGGTCGGTCTGGGTGAGGTCGCCGGTGATGACGGCCTTGGCGTTGTTGCCGAGGCGGGTGACGAACATCTTCATCTGCTCGGTGGTGGTGTTCTGGGCCTCGTCCATGATGATGAAGGCGTCGTTGAGGGTGCGGCCGCGCATGAAGGCCAGCGGGGCGACTTCGATGACGTTGGACTCGAGCATCTTGTCGACCTTGATGGGGTCGAGGAGGTCGTAGAGGGCGTCGTAGAGCGGGCGGAGATAGGGGTCGACTTTTTCCTGGAGCGAGCCGGGGAGGAAGCCGAGGCGTTCGCCGGCTTCGACGGCGGGGCGGACGAGGACGATGCGGGAGACTTTTTTGGCCATGAGGGCGGAGACGGCCATGGCTACGGCGAGGTAGGTTTTGCCGGTGCCGGCGGGGCCGAGGCCGAAGGTCATGTCGGACTGCTCGATGGCTTCGACGTACTTGCGCTGGTTGGGGGAGCGGGGCTGGACCATGCGCTTGACTCCGGCGGAGCGCTGCTTGCCGGCGTCGACGAGAGATTTGAGGGTGATGGCGGGGTCGGTGACGACGAGCTTGAGCATGCCGTGGAGTTCGCCGTTGTGGAGATTGACGCCGGATTTGCGGAGGAGGTCGAAGTCGAGGAAGACCTGCTCGACGCGGGCTACATCGGGGTGGTCGCCGGTGACGTGGATGGCGTCGGAGCGGAGATCGATGGTGACGCGGAGCTTGTCTTCGAGGAGTCGCAGGTTTTCGTCGTGGGTGCCGTAGAGGGGTTCGATGCCAGGAGTGATTTCGAGGGATTTTTTGATCAAGTAGTGTGCTGACCTCCGTCAGGGGAAACAGGGTTGCTTGCCAAGGCAGACGACTTCAAATATTGGATGATTTGGGACGGGGTATAAGTTGCAGCGCGGGAGGTGCGCCTAGGTATTGCTGCCGGGATGGTGGTAGCGAATATGGGCACAGAGTTAGACCGTGGTGGATGTGGCGTCAAGTGTGAATGTGATGAGTTGCGGAAGCTGAGTAGGGTCAGGGGTTAGGGACGGTACTGGAGGCAACTGAGGTTCCTTGAGGTCAGGCAGGCTCTTCGCTGGGTATCGGAATGCGGAAGTCCGTCAGGATAACAGCTCTTGGATGCGGGGCGAGTCCGATGAGAGACCTGATCAGAAAGGGCCGGTTTTGGGTTGACCTTGGGGCTGGAAGTCCGTAGACTTAGATATTGCAGGGATTGCGGCGGGCTGTGATCTTGGCTGGCCTTGGCCTGCATCCCATTTCCCCCTACAACAGGGTTGAGAGAAGAGAGTTTATGGCAAATCATGTTTCGTCGTTGAAGCGCGCGCGTCAGACGGTTGGTAAGACTGCGGTGAACCGCTCGAACAAGAGCAAGCTGCGTGGGACGCTGCGGCAGTTGCGGGAGGCGATCGCGCAGGGCGACCATGCCGCTGCGACGACTCAGTACCGCGAGACCGCTTCGATTCTGGATAAGAGCGTGCAGAAGGGTGTTCTGCATAAGAACACCGCGAACCGGTACAAGAGCCGGTTGAATGCGCGTGTGAAGGCGGTTGCGCCTAAGCCTAAGAAGGCTGCCTAAAGTTTTTTGGCTGCGACCCTTTGGGTCTGTGGCTCTTCGTGAAATGCGGGGATTTCGCTCCGCTCAGAATGACGACCTTTCAGGTAAGAGTTTTGGATTTGGATACGGGCTGGCTGCGGGTGACCGCTGGCTGGCCCTTTTTTCTATTGGGGAGTGGTTTTCTGGGTGGCGGGGGGTTTGTCTTTGTCGTGGGAGGTGTAGAGGGTGGGAGGGGCTCGGTGCTGGCCGGGGTCGGGGTCGGCGGGGGATTGAGACTGGGGCTGGGCGGGTGGGCTGAGCGGTCGGAGTGTGGCGTTTTTAAGTCGGGTTGCTCGGCTTGCATGGTGGTGGCGGGGGCTTCGGCGTGGGCCAGGGTGGCTGGTGGGTTGCGTGTCAGGTTGGGCTGGGGAGTTGGCGGCGGCTGTGGCGGGCTGGGATTCGGGCGCAGGGGCGGGTTGGATGTCGGGTTCGATGGCGGAGTCTGCGGTGGTATTTCTGGTTGATTGCCGAAGTGGACGGGGAGGTCGGTTTCGGGTGGGGCGGAGGATTGGGCTAGTTTGAGGTCGGCCTGGTCTTTGCTGGTGAGGGGTGGGAGGGGATAGATCTCGATGGCGTCGGCGTGGACGACGGCGAGGGAGAGGCCGTCGGGGGAGAAGGCGAAGTTCTGGCCGGCGCGTTCGACGGGGGAGCAGTCGGCGCGGAGGAGCTGTTTGCCGGTGTTGGTCTGGTAGACGATGACGGTCTGGGCGGTGACCTCGTCGGCACTGATGGGCTGGTCGGGGACGGCGGAGCCACGGATCAGGATGCGGCTGAGGGCGAAGCGGCCGGCGGCGGGGGCGAAGCCGAGGTGGGGGGCGACGTAATCGCCGTAGAGGCCCTGCTCCCACATCTCTTCGCCGCGCATGTTGAAGCCGCCGAACTGCTCGCATCGTCTGGCTGTTGCGGCAGCCGAAGGCGATGAATTCACTGTGGCTGACGAAGATGGGGGCGGGCGGGCAGGAGGAGTCGAAGGGGGAGAGCTCGTCTTTTTTGCCGGCGTAGGAGTGGAAGTCGAAGGCCCATTGGCGGCGGCCCTGGTCGACGATGGATAGGTAGCCTGCCGTGGAGGCGGGGATGTCGCCGACGCGGTGGGACTGGACGACTCCGGCGAAGACGGGCTTGACGGCGCTGCCGTCGTCGCGGGGATGGAGGCGGAAGAAGTGGATGAGGACGGAATCGCGACTCGGTGAACAGCGGCTCGGGGGCTGGGGTGGGGCCGAAGAGCGGGGTTGCAGGCTTTTCTTCGGGGGGTTTGCGCTTGATGGACTCGATGGTGAGGAAGTCGCCGTCCGGGGAGACGATGATGGCGGCGATGCGGCGCTCCTGGGAGGTAAGGAAGGGGTGCTGGGCGAAGGGCTGGCCCTTGGAGAGGTTGGCGAGTGGGGCGAAGGTGGTGAGGTTGTCGCGGATGCGGAGGAGGAAGTGGCCGTGGCCGAGGTTCCAGAGGTACTGGGCGTGGTCGTGGAGGTGCCAGTTGGTGCGTGCGAGGACCCTGGCAGTGGGGAGTTCGAGGAGGACGGCTTCGACGGTGCGGTCCATGTCGTCGGGCGGCTCGTCAGGGAGGCGGGGGATAAGTTTTTTGACGACGAAGGTGAAGAGGAGATGCTTGTCGTCAACGTAGTGGATGGTGAACATGGAGCTGCCGTTGAGGAGGAACTCCTTGGAGAGGGGCATGAAGCCGAGGTCTTCGAGGGGCAGGCGGAGCGGCTGGTCTGGGTTTTTGTGCTCTGGGCTGCTGGGGCGGGCGGCGGGAGTAGCGGCGAGGAGGAGGAGACAGGCGAGGGTCCAGCGGAAGAGGCGATGCGATGTCGGGTTTGGGGGGTTGGGAACCAGCATGGCCTTCGGCGCGTATTCCACGGGGCGGATATTCCGCGTGGCGGAGTCACGGTATTACCGCACCTCAGATGTACTGTTTCACAGACGCGGGAGTGCGGGCAATGTATGCCAATGTGACGAGGGGGTCTGAGGAAGTGACGAGCCGCGCGGCGATGGGACCCGAGTGGTGATACAAAGGCTGGATAACGAAGTCTAAGCAAATTATTTGGATACGGGAGATTGCATGTTGAAGAGGCGTCGGTTTGGGGTGTGGTGCGGAGTTTTGGCGGCTGTGGTTGCGGCTGGTGCGTGGAGTGCGGGTATTGCGCAGGATACGAAGGCAGCCGCAGCCGAAGAAGGAGGTCTATGTGCCGATTCCGGGGTTCGATACGACGTCGATCGATACGAGCGTGAACCCCTGCAATGATTTTTACAAGTTTGCGTGCGGGAAGTTTGTGGCGAACCATCCGATTCCGGCGGACCAGCCTGAGGTGGACCAGTTTTATGCGCTGTACAACGTGAATACGCAGTCGCTGAACGGGATCCTGGACAAGGCTGAGGCGGGTGGCGCGGGGCGGTCGCCGGATGAACAGAAGATTGGCGATTACTACAAGGCCTGCATGGATACGGATGCAATCAATGCGAAGGGGCTGACTCCGCTGGAGCCGCTGTTGAAGGAGATAGATGAGATTCAGAACGGCGACCAGTTGATGCCGCTGGTTGGCAAGCTGCAGCGGATTGGCGTGGATGTGTTCTTCGGGTATGGCGAGCAGCAGGATTTCAAGGACGCGAGCAAGCAGATTGCGTCGGTGCAGCAGGGCGGGTTGGGAATGCCGGAGAAGGATTATTACCTGCGCACGGGGGAGAAGGATGTGACGCTGCGGACGCAGTATGTAGCGCACGTGGCGAAGATGCTGGAACTGGCGGGCAGCACTCCGGAGCAGGCGAAGAAGGATGCAGACGCGATTATGGCGTTTGAGACGGACCTTGCGAAGTCTTCGATGGGCGTAGAGGATTTGCGCATCCCGGAGAAGACGTACCATCTGCAGCCGATTTCGACGTTCGAGGCGACGCTTCCGGGCGTGGATTTTGCGGCGTTCCAGGAGGCGATGCACTCGCCAAAGGTGACGGAGATCAATAACGCGACTCCGGACTACTTCCCTGCCCTGATTAAGGCGGCGCATGCGGCGGACCTGGAGACGCTGAAGGCTTATATGCGGTATCACCTGCTGACGTCGTCGGCGGGACGACTGCCGAAGCAGTTCGATGCGGAGAACTTCGACTTCTACGGGCGCAAGCTGTATGGCCAGCCGGAACAGGCGGCGCGGTGGAAGCGCTGCTCGAACTCGGTGAAGAACGCGCTTGGGGAGGCTGTGGGCAAGGTTTATGTGGAGCAGTACTTCGCGGGAGACAGCAAGGCGAAGATGGTGCAGATGGTGGGCGATATCGAGGCCGCGATGGACCGCGACATCGACCAGTTGCAATGGATGTCTCCGGCGACGAAGGTAAGGGCGAAGGAGAAGCTGCACCTGGTGGCGAACAAGATCGGGTATCCGGATAAGTGGCGGGACTACTCGAAGCTTGAGGTGAAACCGGATGACGCGCTGGGGAACCAGTTCCGCGCGGATGCGTTTGAGAACGACCGCCAGCTGAACAAGATCGGCAAGCCGGTAGACCATGGCGAGTGGGGAATGACTCCGCCAGAGGTGAATGCTTACTACGATCCGAGCATGAACGATATCAATTTCCCTGCGGGGATTCTGCAGCCAGCGTTCTACGACCCGAAGCAGGATGACGCGGTGAACTATGGACACATCGGCTCGGTGATTGGGCATGAGCTGACGCATGGCTTCGATGACCAGGGGAAGAAGTTCGACGGCAAGGGCAATCTGAGTGACTGGTGGACCGCGGATGACACGAAGAACTTTGAGGGCACGGACAGATTGCCTGGTGAACGAGTACGGCAGCTTTGTTGCGGTTGATGATGTGAAGGTGAACGGCAAGCTGACGCTGGGCGAGAATACGGCAGACAACGGCGGCTTGCTGCTGGCCTACATGGCGTATCTGGATCGCGCGAAGAAGAACGGCGTGGACCTGAACGCGAAGAAGGATGGATATACGCCGCCGCAGCGGTTCTACATTGGGTTCGCGCAGAACTACTGCGAGAACTCGCGGCCTGAGTTGATTCGGAATCAGGTGCTGACGGATCCGCACTCACCGGACCAGATCAGGGCAAATGGGGCGATTGTGAACCAGCCGGGATTTGCGGCGGCGTTTGGATGCAAGAAGGGCGCGCCGATGGTGCCGGTGAATAGTTGCCGGGTTTGGTGAAGCGGTTGGCGGTTCTTAGGTCGATCTCAGTTGTTAAGCTTAGGTATCAGGTTTCAGGTATCAGGTTAGGCGGGAGGGCCTTTGGGCTCTTCCGCTTTTTCTTTTTGAGTGTGCGAGAGTGGAGGTATGGCGGTTTTGGTGAAGAACAGAGCGCTGGGGTTTGCGGCTTGTGCGGTGGCGGGCTGTTTTTGGGGGTGCGGGTTCTTCTTTGGGAAGATTGCGCTGGCGGAGATGAGCTTTGCGCATATGGTGTTGTACCGGTTCTTGTTTGCGATGCCGGCGTTGCTGCCGCTGCTGGTGATGCATCGGCCTGGGTTGAATGGGCGAGAGTGGGGATTGCTGACGCTAGCTTCGTTTCTGGGAGTGCCCGTGCAGTTTCTGATTCAGTTTTATGCGCTGTCGATTACGACGGTGAGCCATGCGGCTCTGATGGTGGGGACGATGCCGGTGATTCTGGCGGTGGGAGCGGCGCTGTTTGCGCATGAGCGGCTGGATGGAGTGGGTTGGGTGGCGCTGGTAGGGTCGACTTGCGGTGCGGGGTTGATTGCGCTGAGTAGCGGGAGGCATGCGAGCGAGCGGGGCTACGCTTGCGGGGGATCTGCTGGTAGTGGTCTCGCTGCTGATTGCGCTGTTCTGGATTTTGATCAACAAGCAGTTGATGGGACGGCACTCGCACCTGGTGGTGACGGCGTATGGGTTGGGGTTGGGGACGCTGATGCTGATGGTGTGGGTTCCGTTGCGGTATGGGATGCCTCCGGTGAGCGGCGTGTCGTGGAAGGCGTGGCTGGCGCTGGCGGGGAGTGGGGTGCTGTGCACGGCGACGACGACGCTGCTGTGGAACTGGGGGATGACGCAGGTTCCGGCTTCGCAGGCGGGCGTGTTGCTGAATATGGAGCCGCTGATTGGGAGCCTGCTGGGGGTGCTGGTGCTGGGGGAGCGGCTGGGGCCGAGTGCGTGGGTGGGCGGAGGATTGATTGTGGCTTCGGCGGTGACGCTGACGACACGGTCGAAGACTCGGGTGCGAGAGACGATGCCGATTACTTAGTTGCCGGTGATGGCGTGATATTCTCCGGCCATTATGAAAAATATCGGGCTTGGTGTTGCGGCTTTTCTCGCGGTGGCGTGTTCGGTGGCGATGGCGCAGGAGCAGGGATCTGCGGTTGACGACGCGATGGTGAAGGCGGTGGACGCGGAGACGCCGGCGGCGATTGCGCTGCTCGAGCAGATCGTGAACATCAACAGCGGGACGATGAATCTGGCGGGTGTGGTTGCGGTGAAGGATGTGATCGCTCCGCAGATTGAGGCGCTGGGGTTCACGGTGAGGTGGGTTCCGATGGAGGCTATCGATGGACGCGCGGGGGATCTGGTGGCAGAGCATCCTTGTGTTGCCGGGACCGGCAAGTGCGGGAAGCGGATTCTGTTGATCGGGCATATGGATACGGTGTTTGAGCCGACGAGCAGCTTTCAGAGGTACTCGATTGTGGACGGGACGGATGGAAACGTGGCGACTGGGCCGGGTGTGAACGATATGAAGGGCGGGCTGGTGGTGATGCTGACGGCTCTGAAGGCGATGAAGGCGGCGGGTGCGCTGGATCAGGCGGAGATTCGGATTGTGTTGAGCGGCGATGAGGAGTCGCATGGGAATCCAGTGAGCGTGAGCCGGGCGGACATGATTGAGGCAGCGAAGCTGAGCGATGTCGCTCTGGAGTTTGAGAATGCTTCGCGTATTGATGGCAAGGACATGATTCGGATTGCGCGGAGGAGCGCGAATACGTGGAGGCTGGAGACGAGCGGGAAGAGCGGGCACTCATCGCAGGTGTTTGGGGAATCGCTGGGGTATGGAGCGATCTATGAGATGGCGCGGATTGTGGATGAGTTTCGGAGGGAGTTGCCGGAGAAGGGTTTGACGTTCAATGTGGGGATGGTGATGGGTGGCGCGACGGCTGCGTATTCGCAAAACGGGACGGGTGGGGCGGTCACGGGTAAGTCGAATGTGATTCCGCCGGTGGCGCTGGCGACGGGGGATCTGCGGACGCTGAGCAATGCGCAGACGGAACGGGTGGAGCAGAAGATGCGGGATATTGTGAACAAGCATCTGCCGAGGACTGGCGCGACGATCTCGTTTGCGGAGGGGTATCCGGCGATGGCGGAGACGGCGGGGAGCCATGAGTTGGTGGAGGAGTTGAATAAGGTGAACAAGGACCTTGGGCTGCAGGAGATGAAGGTGATGGATCCGATGCTGGGTGGAGCGGGCGATATTGCTTTTGTGGCGCCGTTATGTTCCGGGGTTGGTGGGGACGGGGGCGATGGGCGCGGGGGCGCATGCGGAGGGGGAGACGGTTTTTCTGGATTCGATTCCTGCTCAGGCGAAGAGGATGGCGGTGTTGATGTATCGGCTGGGGCAGTGACGGGCCGGGCAGATCCTGCGGGCTCGAACAAAATGCAGGTTCCTTCGGCTGCGCCACTCGCGATGAAGCTGCGAGTGGCTTCGCTCAGGATGACACTTATTCACACGAGCCAGATTTTATGAACCGGGTATCAGGTTGTGGCTTCCTGGGTGGTGGTGGTGGTGGTTAGTTTTTTGGTGGTGCGGTGCCAGACGGTGGCGAGGGTGACGCCGGCTACGATGAGTCCGGCGCAGAGGCCCAGCCAGAGGCCTACGGCTCCGCTGGTGGAGGTGGAAGGCGAAGAGGTAGCCGATGGGGAGGCCGATGATCCAGTAGCCGATGATCTGGACGTAGAGGCCGGCGTGGGTGTTGCCGGCTCCGCGGAGGGCTCCGGTGGCGGTGATCTGGAGGCCGTCGAAGAACTGGAAGATGGCGGCGACGAAGAGGAGCGGGACGGTGGCGGCGATGACTTCGGGGTCTGTGGTGAAGCCGCGGGCGATGGCGTAGGGCATGAGAAGCAGGATGGCGGAGAAGCAGGCCATGGCTCCGGCACCGAGGGCGATGGCAGCCCATCCGGCGGAGGCGGCTTCGGGCGGGGAGTTGCGGCCGATGGCCTGGCCTACGCGGACGGCGGCGGCGGCGGAGATGGCGAAGGGAACCATGAAGGTGAAACTGGCGCAGTTGAGGGCGATCTCGTGTCCGGCGAGGGGAAGGCGGCCCATGGTGCCGATGAGGAAGGTGACGAGGCCGAAGATGGCGATTTCGACGAAGATCTGGCCGCCGGCGGGGGCTCCGAGGAGGGCGAGGCGGCGGATGCGGTTCGGTTCGAAGTGGCGGGCCATGCTGGCGAGGCCGTATTGGTGGCGGCGTTCGATTCGCAAGAGCGCGATGATCATGAAGAGTGCCAGGTAGCAGCGGGAGACGGAGGTTGCGAGACCTGCTCCGGTGACTCCGAGGGCCGGGATGTGAATTGGGCCCTAGGTGTGGCCGTAGATGAGGAGCCAGTTGCCGACGATGTTGATGAGGTTGGCGGTGATGAGGGCCCAGGCGATGGGGCGGACGTGGTTGAAGGCCTGCAAATAGCGGCGGAGGGTGAAGTAGAGAAAGAGCGCCGGGGTGCCGTAGTTGAGTGCTGAGAGGAAGGAGATGGAGCCGGTGATGACGTCGCGGTCGATGGGGAGGCGGACCATGAAGACAGGTGCCAGGACGACGATGAGGATGAGGGTAAGAGCTAGTCCGGCGGCGAGGAGGAGACCGTGGAGGAGCCAGCGGTTGGCCTCGTCGAAGCGGCCGGCGCCGTGGGATTGGGCGAGGTAGGTGTCGAGGCCGAGGAGGACGCCGGCGATGCCGAAGGCGATGGTGTTGTAGAGGACCTGGCCGAGGGCGGCGGCGGAGATGGCGAGGGCGGGGTTGGCCATGTGTCCGACCATGATGGTGTCGACGATGCCCATGGCCATCCAGCCGAGTTCCGCGAGGATGAGCGGGATGGCAAGGGTGAGGACAGGCCGGATTTGGCTGCGGATGGACATTTTTTGTGGAAATGAGAAGACCCCGGTTTGCGGCCGGGGTCTTGGGCTGGGTTCAGTATAGCTTCCGACGATGTGGATTCGGTGAATGGGCTGGGCTGTCTTTGCGTGCGACATTCACGCTGCTGTAATCTTTTGTCACGAGGGGTTTCATACACTTACAAATATGCGCGATGAACCTATGAGCTATAGCTTTACGCCGGGAAAAAGCGAGGGGACGACTGTTCTGAAGCTGGTTGGGCCTTTGACCATCTCGACGATGTTTGGGTTTCAGAATGACCTGCGGGCTATGACTCCGCAGGTGATGATTATGGACATGAGCGAAGTGCCGTATATGGATTCGGCGGGGCTGGGACTTATCATGAACTCGCATGTGGCGGCGATGGACCATGGACGGAAGTTGCTGCTGGCGGGGATGAACGAGCGGTTGACGTCGCTGTGCGAGATGACGAGGGTGATGGGGTGCTGAGCTGCTTTCCTAACGTCGAGGCGGCAGAGGCGAGTCTTTAGAGGGTGCTGCAAATCGGATTTCGGCCTCCCGAAGGGAAGACCCGGGGCTAAAGCCCCTTTGTGATGCATTGATTTTTCGTAGGGCTGAAGCCCTACGCTAATCCCAAAAGCAAAACGCAATAGCTTTTTCAGCGACCTCTGAAAACATGGGATTCTTCTCGAGAAAGCGAACCGCCGACTCTGTAAGGACTGCGGAGTGGTTGCTAATTTAGCCTTTGCTGCGGTCGGTGAAACGGAAGAACAAGGACTGTTTTGCGACGGGCTCGGCGAGAGCGTTGAGAGATGCCATCTGGGTGTGGGATAGTGGCGTGAATTCGCGCGCGAGGTGAACGTTTTCTTCGAGCTGCGCGATGTTGTCGCAGCCGATGATGACGGTGCTTACCGGGTGGGAGAGGGTGAAGTACATGGCGTCGCGCATGTTCATGACGCCGGGGCGCGTGGCGATGGCGGAGCCTTCCCAGGAGTGCTGCTGCTGTTCGAGGGAGGGTGGGGTCCATGAGGCGAGGAGGCGGCCGCGCGAGGGGACCTTCATGCCGATGATGCCCATCTGCTTTTCGACGACGAGGGGAAGGAGTTGGTCGGAGAAGCTGTGGATGTGGGTGTCGGCGGCGTTGAGGGCCATGAGGATGGTGTCGAAGTTGTGGCGGTTTACTGCGTCGATCAAGGCTTCGGGGCGGTAGTGGCCGGTGACACCGAGGAAGCGGACGACCTTCTGGTCCTGCATCTCGATGAGGGCTTCCATGGCGCCGCCTTTCGCGAAGATGGCGTTGACGTCTTCGGGGAGGCCGACGTCGTGGAGCTGCCAGAGATCGACGTGATCGGTGTTGAGGAGCTTGAGAGACTTTTCGATCATGCGGAGGGAGCCTTCGCGGGTGCGCTCCTTGGTTTTGGTGGCGAGGAAGGCGTCGTTGCGGCGAGTCTTCATGACCCGGCCGACGTACTGCTCGCTCCAGCGCTCGGGGCCGCCGTAGATGGAGGAGGTGTCGATGTAGTTGACGCCGAGGTCGAGGGCTCGCTCGATGATGGGGACGGCGTTGTCGAAGTTGTTGGCCTTTTCGAGCGCGGCCTGTCCGCCGAGGGAGAAGATGCCTACTTTGTAGCCGGTCTTGCCGAGGTTGCGGGTTGGCATCGCGGCCATCGTTTTGGGATTTGCGGGCAGTGCGGGGAGTTGGGTACTTGCCTTGGCGGGAATTGCCGCTTGTGTGAGAAGCCCTGCGGCTGCGACGCCGCCAGTCTTGAGAAAGTTTCGACGGCCAAGGGAGGTGCGCGGCTGCTTCATGGGCTGAGTCCTCAGTCTTGAGTGCGCTTAATTGTAGCGCTGCTCAACGATGACAGCTCAGACAAAAGCCGCAGATCCGGTAGAGTTCGAATCTGCGGCATATTGATTTCTCGCTTTTGAGACAGGCAGCTTAGGTTCTAGTGGCCACTTCCGTGATGATCGTCATGGTGATCGCCATTATCCTGATGGTCCCAGTGGCCGTCGTGTATCTGCCATCCCTGCTTGTAGTGGTCGTAGTGCGGATGGGACCAGTAGGCGCCGGCGTAAGGTTGCTTTTCCCAGCGACCTTGTACCCATGTGTATCGTCCTCCGTTATTACCCCAATATCCCCCGATCCAGGAGTATCCTTCGCCTGGTGAGCGAGTAACAACCTCGTACCGGACGGGTGGAGGAGCTTGACCGATATAGATACCTACTTGTGAAAAAGCCGGCGCTGCCATCATTGCTGTAGCAGCAACTGCACTTACTAACCATTTGACTTTCATTATTGCTCCGTTCAGGGTTCCAGTCAGTAGGATGCAGAAATGAAGCCCAGAGCCGTCCGGCTCGTCCATAAATCTCAGATTTAAAATGAGATAGGGAGCTGCGCCTATAGAAAGGTGGTCCGCCGGGCTTTATTGGGGGGTAATGATGCCTCCTACGGGCATGCTGGAGGGAAGTGAGACCTTCTCGACTTCGGGGCGTTTGAGGTGCATGGCTTCGGCGGTCATGTCGGTGTATTTGAGGCCGGCGCCGGTGTTGAAGAGGACTACTTTGTCGGTTGGTTTGAGCTCGCCTGAGGCGATGAGGGCGTCGTAGGCGCTGGTGGCGGTGGCTCCCTCGGGTGAGAGGAAGATGCCTTCGTTGCGGGCCCAGTCGAGGATGCTGGAGAGGATTTCTGCGTCGGGATAGGCGAGGGCTGCGCCACCGGATTCGCGGACGATGTCGAGGATGATGGTGTCGGCGTAGGGCTTGGGGACGCGGAGGCCAGCGGCGAAGGTGTCGGCGTTCTGGAAGAACTCGGCGGCGGGCTTGTGCTCTGCGTAGGCCTTTGCGATGGGGGCGCAGCCGGTGGATTGGAGCGCGTACATCTTGGGGCGCTTTCCGGAGACCCAGCCGAGGGCTTCCATCTCTTCGAAGGCCTTCCACATGCCGATGAGGCCTACGCCTCCGCCGGTGGGGTAGAAGACGGCGTCGGGGTAGGTCCAGCCTAGCTGCTCGACGAGCTCGTAGCCCATGGTTTTCTTGCCTTCGACCCGGAAGGGCTCTTTGAGACTGGAGATGTCGAACCAGGAGTCGGCGATGGGAGTGCCGGCTTCGCGCTGGGCCTTCATTTTTTCTCCGACCATTCGGGCGCAGTCGGAGATGAGGCCATCGACCATGGTGACGTCGGCTCCGTAGATGATGCCTTCGAGGTAGTTGGCTAAGGGGACGTCCTGCGGCATGAAGATGTGGGCGGTGATGCCGGCGGCTGCGGAGTAGGCGGCGAGGGCTCCGGCGGCGTTGCCTGCGCTGGGGACGGCGAGGTGGCGGAGGCCGTAGTGTTTGGCCATGGTGACGGCGAGGCCGAGGCCGCGAGCCTTGAAGGTGCCGGTGGGATTGGCTCCTTCTTCCTTGATGTAGAGGCCGGGGTAGCGCTGGCTGTGGAGCATCGGGGTCCAGCCTTCGCCGAGGGTGACGGGGGTTACGTCGGGCAAAACGCTGCAGTAGCGCCACATGCCGAGGCTGGCGGGTGAAGCGGCTGCGCGGGCGGCGATGTCTTCACGCCGGGCGGTTTTTTTTAGTTTGTCGAGGTCGTACCGGACGTAGAGGGAGCCGGAGCAGAGGGGGCAGACGGTTTGGGGAGTTTCGGCGGAGACGTGGTGGTGACAGCGAGAACATTCGAGCGAAGCGATCTGGGCCATATATTAGATGCTACCGGATTCGGACTATAGCATGCTTGACAGCCGAATTTACTCCTGATATTGAATGAGTTACCGCAGAGGCACTGGGTAATGGCCGACCGAGGATGGCTGGTTTTGGTGGGCAGATGCACTGGCTCAGGGGATGAGCGGTGGCTTGGCGGCGATCGGCGACAGACGTTCTGCAAGAAAGTATTGCCAATCGTACTTCAATAGGCATACTATCCCTCTCGGCTCGATGGATTGCACCGAAAATAGCGCAACCGGAAGAACCAAACTCTATTGCATGAAGAGCTTCCCGACAATCGTCGTTTCGGTATGAGTTACATAACCAACTTCCTGATGGGGCGGTTAGACCCCTCAGCGCGTTTTGGAAGGAAATAAACCATGTGGTATGCCTATTGCGTCGCAGAACGACAGGCCTTTCCGGAACTTTGCCGGCACCGCCGCCCAATGCCTCTGACTGGGGTGACGGGTATGTTCGGTAATCAGACCTTCCTCTTTCCTGCCAGCGATCTGGCGGTCATCGTCTCCGAGCACAGCGCGGAGGACAGTGAGCGGATGGATCAGCAGGCAGCCAAGGATCATGCTCGAGTGGTTGCGGAATGCTTCAAATTATCAACGGTACTTCCCTTCCGGTTTGGAACTACATTTCAGGATGATGATGCGCTGCGGCGCTCGGTGCGGTCCAACCAGCGCCATTTTCAGGCGAACGTGGAGCGTCTGCGCGGCAAGGCGGAGATGCACCTGAAGGTGCTGGTGGACGACATCTGCCCGGGAAATTCGACGCGGGATATGACGGTCGGGCAGCAGTACCTGACGAGCCTGCGTGAGAGCGCGAGCCGTCAGCGGGAGCGCCAGTCGAAGGCGCGCGCTCTGTCGATCCAGATGCACAGGATGTTTCTGCCGCTCGCCGAAGAGATCACCTGCAAGCGGATGGATACGGGCAAGATGCTGCTGGACATCGCGCACCTGATTGATAACAAGACGGTGGAGCGGTATCAGAATAAATACACTTCGGCGACGATGGAGCTGAAGGATTGCAGGATGCAGCTCTCGGGACCGTGGCCGCCGTACCACTTTGTGCACAGAAATACGCCGGCGCATCAGCACAGCGCCTAGGGAATCTTGAAAGATTGAAAAGAATTTCTGCTCCCCTCTTACCTAAATACGGTGGGAGGGGAGTTTTTCTTGCCCCTTGGCAGAGGAAGGTCGTCTGTTTCGTACAGCCTTTGCTTTTTGAGTGGCATCGCAGATACTAGCGCCAGAGACGCATGGCATTAGTTTCGGCACCGACTATCTGAGGTTTGGCAAGGAGAACGTGGAATGGGTCGTCCTATTGGGGTTGTTGCGGCTGCGGTGGTTGCAGGCGTTTTGGGAATGTACGGGGTCGCGGGAAACGCGCTGTATGGACAGGAGCCGAATCCGACGGCACAGATGGCCTCGCCGCAGGATCAGCAGATTGAGAAGCAGGACAACGGGATTTATCTGTACCGCGTGAAGGTGGTGCAGCGCGACCTGGATGCGGTGAATTATCTGCACCGGAGCGGTTCGACCATCATTGCCTTCAAAGGGCACGACGCTGCTTCCCATGGCAAAGGGCGAGGCCAAGGTAACGAGTGAACGCGGCGGAATTCATATTGAGGCGAGATTTCAGGGGCTGACTCCGGCGAATGGATTCGGGCAGGAGTACCTGACTTATGTTCTGTGGGCGATTACGCCGGATGGACGGCCGAATAATCTGGGCGAGGTTTTGCCGGCGGGGACGAAGAACAATATCGATGTGACGACGGCGCTGCAGTCGTTCGGGATGATTGTGACTGCGGAGCCGTATTTTTCGGTGACGCAGCCGAGTGATGTGGTTGTGCTGCAGAACGAGATCATCGGGAACAAGACGAATGGCGTGCTGGAAAAGGTGAATGCGCATTATTTGCTGCTGCCACGCGGGACTTATGCGCAGACGGAGGGGTCGAAGTCGAACCCCAACCCGATTACGCGGGATGAGAAGTCTCCGCTGGAGTTGTACCAGGCGAACAATGCGATTCGAATTGCGCAGGCGGCAGGTGCGGACAAATACGCTCCGGAGATTATGAAGGAGGCGATGCAGGACCTGCAGAATGCGACTGGGATCGACCAGAACAAGAAGGGCAATCGGTCGCTGGAGATTACGTTTGCGCGGCAGGCGGTGCAACGGGCGGAAGATGCGCGGCTGGTGACACTGCGGCGGCAGGCTGCGGAGCGGCAACTGAACGCTGACAATGCGAAGCGGGATGCGCAGGCTCAGGCGCAACAGTCGCAGTTAGATGCGCAGGCATCGGCACTGGCGGCGGAACGTGCGAGAGCGGCGCAGGCTGAGGCCGATGCGGAGCGCGCACGGGCTGAGGCGGCGGCAGCGGAGGCTTCTGCGAGAGCGGCGGCGGCGAACAAGAACGCTCAGGACGCCAATGCTGTGCGGGAGAAGCTGCGCGCTCAACTGAACAGCGTGCTGGCGACGAGCGAGAGCGCGCGTGGGCTGATCGTGAATATGTCGGATGTGTTGTTCGATACGGGCAAGTACACCTTGAAACCGGGTACTCAAATCAGCCTGGCAAAGGTTTCGGGGATTCTACAGGCTTACCCCGGGCTGAAGCTCCAGGTTGAGGGTTATACGGACAGCGTGGGCGGCGATGACTATAACCAGAAGCTCTCGGAGAACCGCGCCGATGCGGTGCGGGATTTCCTGGTGAGCCAAGGGGTTCAGCCGGACAATATCACTTCAACTGGCTACGGCAAGGCGAAGCCTGTAGCGGACAATGATACCGCCCAAGGGCGGGCGCAGAACCGGCGTGTGCAGCTGGTGGTTTCGGGAGACGCGATTGGAGTACAGCAGAGCGCTGCTGATTCTCCGGCTTCTCCGCAGTAGATTGTGAGTGTTGGATGGTGATGAGGGCTGCCCCGCCGGGCAGCCTTTTGTCTTGCGGATGCGAGCTTTTGTTTTTTTGGGATATAAGAGGTTATGGCATCTCTTCGAGGGAAGACGGTATTTGTGACCGGAGCGAGTTCCGGGATTGGCAGGGCGACTGCGATTGCTTTTGCGCGGGAGGGGTGCCGACTGCTTTTGTGTGCGCGGGGACTGGGTGCGCTTGAGGAGCTTCGGTCGACGTTGATTTCTTCCGGGTCGCCGGCGGTTCATATCTTCGAGCTGGATGTCCAGAAGCGCGCCGAGGTCGAGGCGGCTATTGGCGGCCTTCCGGTCGAGTGGGGCGAGATCGATGTGCTGGTCAACAATGCGGGACTAAGCCGCGGCCTGACGAAGATGTACGAAGACGATCCGCAGAACTGGGAAGAGATGATCGACACGAACGTCAAGGGGTTGTTGTATATCACGCGCAATGTCGTGCCGGGGATGGTGGCGCGAGGGCGCGGGCATGTGATCAACCTGGGCTCGACGGCTGCTTATATTGCTTACGCGAATGGTGCGGTTTATTGCGCTACGAAGGCGGCGGAGAAGTTGATCAGCGAGGGGCTGAAGATTGATCTGATGGGAACGGCAGTGCGGGTGACCTCAGTCGATCCGGGGATGGTGGAGACGAACTTCAGCAAGGTGCGTTTTCGCGGGGACGAAGAGCGAGCGGCGAAGGTGTACCAGAACATTACGCCGCTGAAGCCTGAGGATGTTGCGGATGCCATTGTGTGGGCTGCGAGCAGGCCTGCTCATGTGAACATCCACACGGTGGTAATGACGACAATCGACCAGGCAAACTCGGTGACCTTTCACCGGCACAGCTGAGCGAGCGGGCTTTCGTGCTAGAGGTGGATCGTCCAGCCCAGCTCGGTGAGCTTCTCTTCGACGTCGGCTAACGCGATGGTCAGCGCTGAGCGGCGGTGAGGGCTCGAGGTCCGTTCGGACAAAATGCGCTCGCGCTGTAACTCGAGCGCCTGCCGCTTGCGTTTTTGCTCCGCCGCCTCGGCGTGATTTTCCGGAGTGACGGCCTTTGGAGCCGCAGCCTGATTTTGCTGTTCTTCCACGGATTTGCTCTCCCATCCTCGCGACATGGTTTCATTCTACGCCGGATGAAATCGATAAATACAATCGTTTTCACGTTGAAGGGCTGGATGCGCGATGGCGGCGATGAGCATCTTATGCTTACGAGGGAACGATGCGAGCTTATGTGGTGAGACAGTTTGGGCTGGAGTGTCTGGAGCAAATAGAACTGCCGATGTTACAAATCGAGTCGGGGATGGTGCTGATTCGAGTTCATGCGGTGTCGTTGAACTATCGCGACCTGATGGTAGTGAAGGGACAGTACAACGCGAGGATGGCTCTGCCGCGAATTCCGTGCTCAGATGGGGCGGGAGAGGTGGTTGCGATTGGGGAGGGGTCGACAGGGTGCGTGTGGGGGACCGGGTTTGCGGGATCTTTATGCAGCGATGGCTTGACGGGCCGCTGACGGCGGAGCGATCGAAGGCAGCGCTGGGCGGGGACGTCGATGGGATGCTCGCGGAGTATGCCTTGCTGGCTGAGGATGGGGTGGTGCGGTTTCCCGAGCACTTGAGTTACGATGAGGCGGCGACGCTTCCCTGTGCGGGAGTGACGGCGTGGAATGCGCTGCATCATGCGGGAGAGCCCGGGGATCCGGCGCGGGAGGGCGAGACGATTGTGATTCAGGGGACGGGTGGGGTTTCGGTGTTTGCGCTGCAGTTTGCCAAGCTGATGGGGGCGCGGGTGATTGGGACTTCTTCGAGCGATGCGAAGCTGGAGAGAGCGCGGGGGCTTGGGTTGGATGGAGGATGCAACTATCGGGCGCGGCCCGAGTGGTGGAAGTGGGTTTCGGAGGAGACGGATGGGGTGGGAGCGGACAGAATTATTGAGGTGGGCGGGGCGGGAACGTTTGCGCAGTCGCTGCGCGCGGCTCGCGTGGGCGGGATGGTGGCGCAGATTGGAGTGCTGTCGGGCGGGGCGACCACGGAGCCTCTGGCGCTGACGCCGATTCTGCATAAACAGCTTCGGGTGCAGGGAATTTATGTGGGCTCGCGGGCGATGTTTGAACGAGATGAATGCGGCGATCGCGGAGGCGAGGATGCGGCCGGTGGTGGATCGGGTGTTTGGATTCGACGAGGTGTGGGAGGCGTTTTCGTATATGGAGTCGGGCTCGCACTTTGGGAAGATTGTGATCCGCGTTGCGTCCGAGGATGAGCGGGTTTGCGGTTGCATATAATCGAAGCTGCGCGCGGGGGGATGTCCGCTGTGATTGTTGAGATTGAAGGTCTGCGGAAGATCTACGAAGGCAAGCAGCGGGTCGTTGCTGTCGATGGCATTGATCTGAGCGTTCGCGAGGGGGAGTTGTTTGGCCTGCTGGGGCCGAATGGCGCGGGTAAGACGACGACTATCAGTATCTGTACGACGCGGGCTCTGCCTACGGCGGGGAGAGTGCGGATTGCGGGGATCGATGTGGTGACGACGCCCGCAGCGGCTCGGCGATGCATTGGCGTGGTGCCGCAGTACAACACGCTGGACCGGGCTTGCACAATCTTTGAGAATATCTATTTTCACTGTTTGTACTTCGGGTCTTCGCGGACGGAGGCGAGAGGGAGAACGGAGCAGTTGCTGGCGCAGTTTCATCTGGCAGAGCGAGCTGGAGCTTATCCGGCCCAGCTGTCGGGAGGGCTGGCGCAGCGGGTGCAGATTGCGAGGGCGATTGCGCATCATCCGAAGGTGTTGTTTCTGGATGAGCCGAGCGCGGGGCTCGATCCGCAGAGCCGCATTGCGATGTGGGAGGCGGTGCGCGGGTTGCGCGCGGAAGGAATTACTGTCGTCCTGACGACGCACTACATGGAAGAGGCTGATGAGCTGTGCGATCGCGTGGCCATCATCGACCATGGGAAGATTCTGGTGCAGGATACTCCGGCTGCGCTGAAGGGTTCGGTTGGGGCGCAGAAGGTTTATGAGCTGGATCTGCACAGTAAGGAGAAGGTGGGAGCGCTGATGGAGCAGTTGCGACGGCTTCCTGGGGTGACCGGAGTGGAGCAGACGACGAACGGAGTTTGCGTGCTGGCGCAGGGCACGGATGGGCTGCTGTCGGATCTGGTTCGTGAGGCGGATCCCTATGGGCTGCGGGATCTTGCGATTACGGAGACCAGCCTGGAGACAGTCTTCATTCGGCTTACGGGACGGGATCTTCGCGAGTAGTCTTCTTGAGAGATGGAGTATTTATGGCAGAAGTGGCTGAGGTTGATGCGGAGCGAGTGCAGGCAGGCCGCCGGGACGAGCCTTCGAAGATGATGCAGTATGCGCGGGCGTTTGGCGGGCTGTTTTTGCGCGATCTGCATGTGCTTCGGCGGGAGTTTTTGCCGTTTGTGATCCGGGTGTGCATGAATCCGCTGCTGTTTCTGTTTGTGTTCACGTATGTGATTCCGCATATGACGCGCGGCGCGGCGATGAATCCGACGGGCGCTATGGCGGGTGGCGCGTTCAGCACGGTTTTGCTGCCTGGGCTGATGGCGGTGGCGATCATGTTCAGCGGGATTGCGGCTGTGGCGCTGCCGTTGGCGCAGGAGTTTGGGATAACGCGCGAGATCGATGACCGTGTGATGTGTCCGCTGCCGGTGCCTGCGGTGGCGATCGAGAAGATTTGTTTTTCGGCCATGCAGAGCGTGATTGCGGCTGCTTTGTCTTTCCGCTGGCTTATTATGTGCCGGCGACTCATCCGGTTGCGCATGTCAGCAGCTGGCCTTTTCTTGTTGTCGTGGTGGTGCTGGCCAGCCTGACGGCTGGGGCGCTGGGGCTGACGATCGGGACGAGTGTGAAGCCGCAGCAGATCGGGTTGATTTTCGGCGTGGTGGTGATTCCGATTACTTTTCTGGGTTGTGTTTATTATCCCTGGGCGGCGCTGACCCAGATTCGTTGGCTGCAGATCGGGGTGCTGCTCAATCCGATTGTGTATATGAGCGAGGGGCTGCGGGCGGCGTTGACGCCGAGTCTGCCGCATATGAACCGATTCTGATTCTGAGCATGCTGGTGGCTTCGCTTGTGCCTGCTTACTTGGCTGGGAGTGCGGGGATTTCTTCGGCGGGTGATTGGCTAGCGCGCGACTGGCTGGGTCGGCGAGGGCGGTTCGCAGATGTTCCGCGATGAGCTGGCCGTGGAAGCGGCCGTTTTCGATGAAGATCTCGTTGGTGCGTTCGCCGGCGACGATGACTCCCGCGAGGTAGATGCCGGGGACGTTGCTCTCGAGCGTGGCGGGGTCGCAGACGGGGCAGCGGGCGTTGGCTTCGTCGAGGCTGACGCCGAGGCGCTCGATGAAGCTGAAGTCGGGGTGGTAGCCGGTCAGGGCGAAGACGAAGTGGTTGGGCAGGGTGAGCTCGCCTTCGGGGGTGGCGAGGGTCACGGTGTCTTCGGCGATGCTGGTGACGTTGGTGTTGAAGTGGGCGCGTGATTTCGCCGTTCTTGATGCGGTTGTTGATGTCGGGCAGGATCCAGTACTTGACGTGGCGATGCATCTCGGCGCCGCGATGGACGAGGGTGACGCGTCGCGCCGTGGCGCCAGAGGTCGAGCGCGGCGATGGCGGCGGAGTTTTTGCCGCCGATGACGAGGACGTCGAGGCCGTAGTAGGGGTGGGGCTCGTGGTAGTAGTGCTTGACCTTGTTGAGGTCTTCGCCGGGGATGTCCGAGGTAGTTGGGCAGGTCGTAGTAGCCGGTGGCGACGACGAGCTTGCGTGCGCGATGCTGCGAGTGGGCGGCCGAAGCGGTCGGTGGTGTGGACGGTGAAGTTGCCGTCGGAGCCGTTGACGCGTTCGACGGTCTCATACTGGCGGACGTTGAGCTGGTAGTGCTCGGCGACCTTGCGGTAGTACTCGAGGGCCTCGTTGCGGTTGGGCTTCTGGTTGGGGCTGGAGAAGGGCATGTCGCCGATCTCGAGCAGCTCCGGCGTGGTGAAGAAGGTCATGTTGGCCGGGTAGTGGAAGAGCGAGTTGCAGAGGCAGCCCTTGTCCACCAGGACGGCTGAGAAGCCGGCGCGCTGCGCCTCGATGGCACAGGCGAGGCCGGTGGGTCCTGCGCCGATGACGAGCAGATCGACGATGTCAGAAGCTGCAGCGTCGTCGCCCATGACTTCATCATACTGAAGGCTGTGCGGCTGCGGTTCGGCTGCGACTAGCTGTCGAGCGTGACGAGTTTGTGGGCGATGGCGAAGAGCGCGAGTTCGAGGCGGGTGGAGACGCCGGTCTTGTCGAAGATGTTCGAGAGATGGCGCTTGACGGTCTCTTCGCTGATGGTGAACTGCTTGGCGATGTCCTTGTTGCTGCAGCCTTCGACGATGCAGGTGACGACTTCGAGTTCGCGCGGGGTGAGGCCGTAGGTCTTGCGCTCGGGGACGGCGGCGGCCTCCTTCATGAGGGCGTTGAGCGCGGCGACGAGGTTGACGACGCGCTCGCCGCCGATCCAGTAGTCGCCGGAGAGGACGGCGCGCAGGGAGCGCGAGAGGTCGCCGGCGACTGCGTCCTTGAGGACGATGCCGCGGGCGCCGATCTGCAGGGCTTCGATGATCTGCTGGGTGGAGATGGTGCTGGTGAGCATGATGATCTTGACGCGCGGGCGACTTGTTCATGATGGCGCGCAGGGCTTCGAGGCCGGGCAGGCGCGGCATGGCGAGGTCGAGCAGAAGAATGTCGGGCTCGAGTTCGAGGGTCTGGGTGATGGCGACGTCGCCGTCTTCAGCCTCGCCGACGACTTCGAAGCCGGGCTCATTCTCGAGCATGTTCTTTACGCCGAAGCGAACGACGGGATGGTCGTCTGCAACCACGATGCGGATTGGCGCTACGGCTACACCCATTTCGTCAGACTTTTTCATTGCTTCCTTCATCGCGCATCTTCTCCTGAGACTCCGGTACTTGATTGTGACTGGTCTCGCGTGCGACCAGCATACGCCGTAGGCGTTGGGCTGCTAAGGGGAATTCCCTGAGTGAAGCTACATGGTCATCACCCAGACCTCGCTTTTCCATTGATGTTGCAAGGGTTTGCAACTCCATGGCCCCAACCATTCCACAGCTTCCCTTGACGGCGTGGGCTTCCGCTCGATAGGTGAGCGTCATTGCCACTGGCTGCAGCCAACTGCATTTTGGAGAGGCGGGAGTCGACGTCGGCGAGGCAGAGCGCGTAGAGCTGCTCCAGCTGCTGCGGGCGCATCGAAGCCGCGAGCTTGAGATAGGTGGACTCGTCCAGAATGGCTGCCTCTTCGGCTGGGGAGCCGCTGTTTGTCTTTGGGGCGGTTCCGGCGAGGGCGGCGGTGAAGGCATCGATGGTGAAGGGCTTGAGAAGGAAGCCGTCGAAGTCGCGTGCAGAATGGTTTTCCGGTGCGGTCGCGCTCATCACGAGGAGGGTTGTTGCGGGCCCGCAGAGGAGACGCAGACGGAGCGCTAGTTCGTTGCCAGTAATTCCGGGCATCTGGAGGTCGGCGAGGATGACCTGGGGCATGGAACTCGCGGATTGCAGCAGGGAGATTGCGGCTTCTCCGGAGTCGGCGGACTCCGCGATGTACCCGGCGGCTTCGAGCAGGAGGACGAGGACCTCGCGGCTGAGAGCGTCGTCGTCGATGACCAGGACTTGAAGCGGCATAAAGGAGTTTTTCGTTTGGCAAAGAGTATCAACTGATGGAGTTTGATTCCACACCTTTGCGGGATAGCGGTAAAGTATCTTCCATGGCACCGGAGGATCAGCAAAGGCAGCCTGACCGAGAAAGATCGAGTGGCTGCGGAGCTGGCTGCGCTGTCGGCCCGCGTGGAGTCGCTGGAACGGCAATTGGCTGAATTGCGGCGCGGACTTCTCCGGCGGAGGTTCGGCAGAGCTGTGGCTCCGCCTCCTCGCCCGGTCCGGCTGCTGCGAGCGCTGGGGCACCCGAGACGGCGGCCTTGGAAGACCGACTTCGCAAAGATACGGCGTCGCTGGAAAACCGGATTGGGTCGCAGGTTTTCAGCCGGATCGGGATTGTGGCGTTGCTGGTGGCGACGACGCTGTTTCTGAAGTGGGCGATCGATAACCATTGGATTGGGCCGATTGGACGCGTTGCTGCAGGGATGGTAGGGGGGGCTGCGCTTGTGTTGTGGTCGGAGCGCTTTCGTCGCAAAGGGTTTCCTGCGTTTTCTTATTCGCTGAAGGCGGTTGGCAGCGGGGTGCTGTACCTGTCGTTGTGGGCAGCGTTTCAGCTTTATCATTTGCTTCCGGCGAGCGCGGCCCTTGGAGCCATGGTTCTGGTGACGGCGTGGAACGCCTACATGGCGTGGGCGCAGAATAGCCAGATTCTTGCGGCGTATGCGCTCGCTGGAGGGTTTGCGACACCGTTGCTACTGGCTTCCGGCGGCAACCATGAGGTATTTCTCTTTAGCTATGTGCTGGCAATCGATATTGCGGCCGTCGTTCTGGTGCGCCTGAAGAATTGGCCGCGGCTATTGCTGGGAGCCTTTCCGGCTACTGTTGCTTACTTTGTTGGGTGGTATGCGGAGTACTATGGCGCCTTCAATGTGGGGCAGCCGCTGGAGATTACTACCGTCTTCATCGTTCTCTTTTTCGTTGTTTTTCTGTCTCCTACGATTCGGCCCGGTGAGGCTGGAGGTCAGGGTTGGACTCCGATCACGGAGGTCTTTCTTCCTCTGGCTGATGCGACGTTTGTTGCGCTCGCGCTGTATTCGGTGCTGCAGGATTCGCATCAGCATGAGTTGCTGCCGTGGATTGCAGTTCTGCTTGGAGCCTTTTACCTGGGGCTGATGCGATTGCCTCAAAGCCGCGTAGCTTCTGCAGTGCATCTGTCGCTGGCTGTAGTCTTCCTGACGATCGCGATTCCGTTGAAGGCGAGTGGGCGGTGGATTACGATCGGGTGGCTGGCGGAGGGGGTTGCTTTGCTTTGGGTTTCGGCCCGGCTGTCCGGGCCTTCGCCAGAGCCTACTGCGGCGAGTGTTCATCGAACTCTGCGGCGGCTTGCTGTTGGCGGCGCTTGGGGCTTGGGTTTGTGGGGCTGCTGGTGCAGCCGTTCTGGCTGTTTTACCGGATCGATACGGCATTTCTGAATAACCGATTCGCCACTTCCCTGTTCGGTGTGGCCGCTCTGGGCGCTGCTGCAGGGATTGCGCTGCATGCGCGGCGGCATGAAGATGGGGCTACGCCGAGTTGGCTCCAGATTGCGGGGACGTCCATTGTGGCGCTGAATCTGATTGCGGTGCTTGCGTGTGTGCGCGAGTTGGATGCGGCATGGCGATACAGCGCTGGCAATCCGGAGGCCGAGTTGCAGAGGTCGCTGGCGGTCTCGGCATTTTTGATGGTCTATGGAGGGGGATTGCTGGCGATTGGGTTCTGGAAGCGCTCGGCGTTTATTCGCTGGCAGGCGCTGGTGCTGCTGGTCTTTACGATCGGCAAGACTTTTCTGTACGACACTCGTGATCTGAGCCAGGGTACCGTGTGCTGAGTTTTCTTGGGCTGGGAGCTTTGCTGATGGCGGTGAGTTTCGCTTATCAAAAGGATTGGCTGGCGCTGCGAGAGCCTGCGCGGACTGTCCCGAGATGCTCAGGAAGGGGTTGATCGGTGAAGACTGGCTTGCTGGTTGTACTGCTTTTCTTGCAGGCCACGCCGACTGAACCTGCGACGGCTGATCCTCAATACTTCCGGTATCAGCGAGCCGTTACGGTTGCGAATGGCGCGGCGCAGAGTTGCGCGGTGATCGATCCGCAGATCTTTCCACATGCGGCTGCTTCGTTGAAGGACCTTCGACTTTATAAGAATGGCGGCGAGGTTCCTTATGCGATTACGCTGAGCGAGCCGCAACAAGTGGACAGCGAAAGTGCGCAGGTGCGCAATCTGGGAATGCGGGGCCGGAACATTGTGTTCGATCTGGAGATGCCGAACCGCCCTTATACGGAGATTGTGTTGAATCTGGCGGGACGGGATTTTCTGGCGACGGCGACGGTATCGGGTACGCGGGATCCCAACTACTCGAACCAGACGCGGCTGGGGGAGTTCACGCTGTTCGATCTGACTTCGCAACATCTCTCACGCAACACGACGATTCACTTGCAGGAGACGAGCCTGCCTTACCTGCATATTGAACTGGCTATTTCTGCGGCGGCGGGCGCTCGAAGCGTCGCGGCGAAGCCGGAGATAGTGCGGGGTGTTTCGGTTCCTCCCAGCCGCGAGGCGCAATCGCTTTATACGACGACTTCTACAACAACGAATATTTTTCAGCGTGGCCGGCAGAGCGTAGCGACGTTTGCCTTGCCGCAGCGGATTCCCGTGGAGCGCGTTTCGTTTGATCTTGCGCAGGGGTACAAAGCTAACTTCAGCCGGGATGTGCGGATTAGTGATCGTCCGGATGGGACGAAAGAGGCTGCCAGCGAAAGCATCGCCGGGACGATTCTACGGGTACATCTGACACAAGCGGGCCGTGAGATTCGGCAGGAGCAGCTTAGCGTGCCTGCGATTCTTGGCTCGAATATGCAGAGTGCGGCTACGGTTGAAGTAGCGGTGGAGAATGGGGATGATTCGCCGCTACCGATAAAAGCCGTGCGGCTGGAGATGCGTGAGCGCAAGATCTGTTTTGACGATTCGGCGGGGCAGTCGCTGAGATTGTTTTATGGGGATTCGGCGCTGACGGCTCCGCAGTATGACTATGCGAGGCTCTTTGCGCCTTCCGAGGCGATGCGGGAGGCACAGATTGGGCCTGAGGAGTCGAACCCGGGCTTTCACGAACGGCCAGATGCGCGGCCACTTACGGATCGCCATCCTCATCTGCTTTGGATTGTGCTGCTGGCCGTGGTGGGCGTTCTGGGGCTGGTTGCGATTCGCTCCTCGAAGAGAGTTCACCACTAGTGGCAACTTAGCGAAGAGCTGAGTCGACCTCGTTGATCCAATTTGGCGACTTGAGTAGTTCGCGGGGCTTGGAGCCATCGGCGGGGCCAACGAGGCCGTCGTTGTACATCATGTCGATGAGATGAGCGGCGCGGCCGTAGCCGATGCGCAGACGGCGCTGCAGGAGCGAGGTGCTGGCCTTGCCGAACTCGAAGACGAGGCGCACGGCGTCGTCGTACATGGGATCGTTGTTGTCGCCCTCTGCGGCGGTGCCGTCCTCTTCCTTGACGACGTCTTCCTTGGGCCCTTCGAGGAAGCCGTGGACGTATTCGGCTTCGCCCTGGGCTCGCCAGAACGCGGTGACGGCGGCAGATCTCTTTTTCGGTGACGAACGGAGCGTGGACGCGCTGCACGCGGCTGGTTCCGGGGGGCAGGTAGAGCATGTCGCCGCGGCCCAGCAGGCTTTCGGCGCCGTTGGAGTCGATGATGGTGCGCGAGTCGACCTTGGTGGCGAGGCGGAAGCTCATGCGAGTGGGGACGTTCGCCTTGATGAGGCCGGTGATGACGTCGACGGAGGGGCGCTGCGTTGCGAGGACGAGATGGATGCCGACGGCGCGGGCCATCTGGGCGAGGCGGGTGATGGATTCTTCGACGTTGGCGCGGTCGAGCATCATGAGGTCGGCGAGCTCGTCGATGATGATGATGATGTAGGGGAGGGGCTCCTGGTTGACGTCTTCGAAGAGGTACTCGCTGCCATGATCGAAGAGCTTGTTGAACTGGTCGATGTTGCGGACGTGGTTGGCGGCGAGGAGCTTGAGGCGACGCTCCATCTCGCGGACGGCATTGCGCAGAGCGTTTGCGGCAAGTTTGGCTTCGGTGATGATGGGGGTAAAGAGGTGAGGGATGCCCTCGTACATGCCGAGCTCGACGCGCTTGGGGTCGACGAGGATCATGCGCACCTGTTCGGGCGTGCTCTTGAAGAGGACGCTCATGATCATGGCGTTGATGGCGACGGATTTTCCGGAGCCGGTGGAGCCGGCGATGAGGACGTGGGGCATGCTGGCGAGGTCGGCGGTGACGATGCGGCCGTTGATGTCCTTGCCGAGAGCGATGGCGAGGCGGCTCTTGGATTGCGCGAAGCTTTCGCACTCGACGACGTCGCGGAGCCAGATGGTTTCGCGCTCGTTGTTCGGGACCTGAATGCCGACGGTGCTTTTGCCGGGCATGCGCTCGATGAGGATGGATTCGGCGGCCATGGCGAGGCAGAGATCGTCGGCCAGGCCGGTGATGCGGGCGACTTTGACGCCGGCTTCGGGCTTGAACTCGAAGGTGGTGACGACGGGGCCGGGGTTGATCTGCGTGACCTGGCCGTCGACGCCGAACTCGGCTGACTTTTCGACGAGCACGCGGGCCTCTTCGCGGAGGGCCTCTTCGCGCACGACGGAGTGCTCTTCATTGCGATAGAGAAGCGAGGAGGGCGGGAGTTTGTAGCCGCGCACGCTCTTCGGCACGATGGTGACGGGCTTGATGTCGGCGTCGGCGCGTTTGCCGAATGAGATTGCGCCGGCGAAGGGTGCTGCGGGAGGCGTGAGAGGTTTTGACTCTTCCGTGAGTTGTCTTGCTGCTCTTGCTGGAGGCGGAACCTTTGCCAGTGGAGGCTCTTCGGCGCGAGTTTCAGCATCGAAATCAAATCCGGTCTCTTTGAAGTTTGAGTCATCGTCGACGGCACGGACTGGGGCTGCGGCCTTGGCGAGCGCTTCGGCGAAGGGTGCGGCGGCCGCGGCGGCGGTGCTGAGAGCGGTGACGGGAGGGGCGTCAACGAGGGTCCGCGGCATGCCCTGCCACATGGATGGTTGCTGGTTGCCGACGATCTCTTCGGGTGCCACGGAGATTGGTTCAACCGGCTTCTTTTTCCCAAGCCAGCCGAAGAGACTGCCTAGGAGAGTTGCGCGCTGAGGGGTGAGGCGCTTTCGCTCTTCTTCTTCGGCGAGTTCGCGGGCGCGGCGTGCCTTCGCTTCGGCCTGCTCGCGCTTGCTGCCGTATTCCAGTTCGTTGTCGGTGTCGTCTGCGCGGCGGTTGCGGCGCTGGACCCACCACTCCCAGATCCGCTGAAGGAATCCAAAGCGGATGGTCGCCCATTCGCGGGCGGTATTGAAGGTAAACGTGGTCGCGAGGTAAAGCGAGACGGCGACCATGAGGGTGAGGACGATGGCGGCGCCGGGGAGGTTGAGGTAGTTCACCAGGAAGTCGGCCAGAAGACGGCCGGATGTGCCTTCGATGGGGAGAGCATGCCGCCAAAGGATGGAACCCGGCAGCAAGGCGATGGCGGCGGGCGCGAAGACGATCCACATGGCAAGGCCTACAGTCTTCGCCAAGGGGGAGCCGGCCGGGCGGGAGCGCATCCAGCAGAGACCCAGACGTCCGAGCACGAGCGGAAGGAAGAAGGCGGCGATGCCGATCAACTGCAGCATTGCGTCGGAGAGATAAGCTCCCACCATGCCGGTCCAATTGTGCGCGGGCCGTCCCGTCACGTAGTGCCCGACTGTGTTGAAAGAGGGATCCGTGGGGGTGTAGCTGGCCAGGGCGAGCAGGAGCAATGCGGCGGCGACCAGGACGACCATGCCAATGATTTCATTGAGGCGACGGTTCCGCGTCGGGGTGGAGACAAGCCTTATGGTTCTCATTGGGGAGCCTTCATAGAGGGGGACGCACGGACCCGATCTCCTCGGAGCGCAGAGGGCCTGCGCGCCGGGTGATGCCGACTGAGTCCGCGAACCTCCAGAGCATCTTCGATTATCCCAGAGGGGTGGGCGCGTGATGGGGGAAAGTGGGGAAAACCTCGGCTGGGGTATCTGGGTACAAACCTATGGGGTGATTGCAGCATCTATGAATAAACACCGCCGCTGGGTCATTTGGCCCGGTGGACCTTGGCACCGGTTGGCAGGGGCGCGGGGTTTTCGCGATTTCTCCTGCTTGCCGCCGACGGAGGAGAATCGCGCACAGTTGGCGGACCCTGCTCCAACCGCAACATCTACAATCACGAAGGCGAACGAGGCTTATTCCATGTCGACAGACGCAGGCAGACAGCACGAGATGCAACTAGCTCTGAACTCTCTTATCAGCACGCTTCTGGATAGCCAGAAGGGGTTTGCCGATATTGGCGAACACCTGAAGGATGAGACGCTGAAGCGGTATTTTCTGGCGGAGTCGCTGAAGCGGGCGAGCTTCCGCGGCGATTTGGAGGAGGTACTGCACCAGAACGGCGTCCATGACATCAAGGAGTCGGGCACTGCGGCTGGATCACTACACAGGGCCTGGGGCGACCTTAAGGCGAAGCTTGGCGGCGGAGACCATAGTCTGCTGGCGTCCGCCGAACAGGGCGAGGACGAGGCAAAAAAGGCCTATGCCGACGTGCTCGATCAGGATTTGCCGCTGCCCGTGCGGCAATTGATCGCAGAGCAGCAGGCTCATGTTCTGACATCGCACGATTTTGTGCGCGAGCCATCGGGATGCGCTTGCGGCACGTTGACAAGAGCGATCAGTAGCCTGCGCGGTACAGTGCAAAGACGACCACCGAGGCGACGAGGCAGTAGATTCCGAAGAGGTACCAGCGGCCTTCTTCCAGCCAACTGCTGAGCCACTTCAGAGCGACCAGGCCTGCCAGAAATGCGAAGAACGCGCCGAGCAGACCTGTGACCATATTGGCGTGAAGATCGACGGGTGTTCCTGCGGCGGCGGCTTCGTGGGATGCCCTGACCAAGCGGAGGGCTTCGCGCCCTATCGCCGCTGGAGTGAGAACTACTGCGAGGGCGAAACTGAAGCGCTCTGCGCGTTCTTTGCTGGCACCGGTCAACATGCCTGTGGAGATGGTTGCTCCTGAACGGGAGAATCCTCGAAATGGAAGGCAGAAGCCCTGGATGGCTCCAATCCAGCCGGCCTGTCGCATGGTTACGCTGTCGCCGTAGACCTTGGGGTGTGCGCCCATGCGACGCTTTTCCATCAGACCCGCGAACAGTATGAGCAGACCGCCTGCAGCGAGCGCTGGGGCGATCAGGTCGAGGCGGCCGAACAGGAGCTCAATTTCGGCCTTGGAGGCGCCTTTGAGGGCGGTCTTCTCGACTGCCTTGATGATGACTTCTCCGATGACCGCTGTGAGAAAGGAAGCCCAGATCAGACGGATGAGAAATCTCTTAAAGGCGTCGCCGCTCGAGAAGTAGGTCTTTTTCCACTGGTTCCAGAAGTAGACGATGACGGCGAACATCGTACCGGTGTGGAGCATGACCAGAAGGAGAGTCATCTGGGGAGAGGATGCGTCCAGTCCCATGAGCTTTTCCGCGACGACGACGTGAGCCGAGCTGGAGACGGGAAGCAGTTCAGCAAGTCCCTGCACGATGGCAAGGATGATGATTTTGAGAATCGACATGCTTTCATCTTAATGCGTCAGCATGTGCATTCTGTGAATGGAAAAATCGCCGTGAGCCGCGAGAAGATACCACTCGCGACTTCAATCCCTGTCGCTGCCGTAGATTGGGATTCCCTGGGCGACGCGGAAGGCGATGCTCTGACCGCGTGCGGCGAAGTCAGTCTTCGGATAGCGTTGCCTGAGGTCCTGAGCGAGGGCCTGGGTTCTCTGCGCTGCGGCGTCCGCGCGTTTGCGGTCTTCCTGCACGTTATACATGGTGACGAGGACGCCCTGGCGGTATACCGCATTGTAGAGCGCCTCGGGTGCCTTGGGGCTGTCGGGAAATTGTTGTGCGTACTTCTGATAGAGCCCCGTCTCCATCTCGGGGCACTTCGGCAGACCCTGCCAGTCTCCGCAGAGTTTGTTCGCGATGAGATCGTAGGCCGCCAACGCTGCGAATTTGCTGCCGGGATAGTTTTTCATCACCTTCTTCATCTCGCCTTCGTAGAGTTGCGGACGCAGAAAAGCTTCCTGCTCTTTTGCGCTTGGGAGCGTGCTGATGTCGAGTTTGTCCAACTGCCAGCGTATGTCCGCTGCGCGCCATGCGGCTTCGGGGGCGAGGGATGAGTCCGGGAAATACTCGGCTACGCGCTTGTAGAGCAGATGCGCCGAGCCTGCGGCGCCTTTAGGGGCGTGAGGCTGGGATGCCTGATCTTCGAAGTCGGCGGCAGACCCGTAGAGAATGACGTCTCCTTCGGGCGTGTTCGGGGCGATGACGCCTTTGTCGCGGATCCAGCCGGAAGCGGGAGTTACATTAGCATCGTCGCTGAACTCCGGCTTGTTGCGGTCGTCCTCGTTCGCATCGTCGTTGATGTCGGTGTTGGCGAAGACCTTGACCCAGGGGCCATTTCGCTCGACGATGACGACCTCGTGGCCCGGGGTGACGAGAGAGATTTTTTGGGAGTCGGCGTCCGCGGCGACGTAGACATTTGCGGAGTGAACAATGGTGGCACGCGCCGCCTTGTCGTAGTTTTGGGACTGACGCTGACCTTTTGACTGCGCGGCCGCGGGTCGGGACATGACAGAGCGCTACCGCGAGAACTGCCGCAACCGAAGATTTCCTGAGATAAGAACTTCGCATAGACCCTCATTTAGACGCGATGCCGACCCACAGGCGAGCCGAGCGAAACCAGTCTAAACCGTATGCGGGGCGGTTGATTGTTCGGGCTTCAGCGGCAGATGCACTCGGGGAGCAGCAGTGAACCTGCGCTGTTATCTTCAACCGGCATCGTATTCGTAGAATGGTTTCAGAGCTATGACCTTAGCGACAGACAATGACCGCGACATCAAGAGACGGCTGATACTTCGCGACACCGTCACCTTTCTCAGTCTGACGCTCATTACGGCGGTGCTTTTTGCAATTACTTTGTTCCTCTTTCGTTCGTTTGCCTCCCATCGGGAGGAGTTGGCTCAAAGGTGGTCGGAACGAGGGAGAGCAGCGCTGTCTTCGGGGCATCCCGATCAGGCCATCGTGGCGCTTCGCACGGCGTTGTCCTATGCTCCGGGCGAGCGCTCTTACGAACTTCTGTTGGCGCAGGCGCTAGGAGATGCGGGGTACCTAGAGGAGTCCTATAACTACTTCCTGGGACTGTGGGAGACGCAGCCAGGGAACGGATTCATCAATCTTCGCCTGGCGCGGCTGGCGGCGACAAAGAAGGATATGCCATCTGCGGTCAATTACTATCGCGGAGCGATTTACGGCACATGGGAGGGTGACGGAGCTGTTCGAAGGCGGGAGGTTCGTCTGGAGCTTTCGCGGTACCTTATTGGCCATCATGACCTGAGTAGCGCTCGAACAGAGCTGCTGGTCGCGGGGGGGAATGCGCCTGATGATGCAGGGCTTGCGTTGACGATTGCTCCACTCCTGGAGCAGGCTGGCGCCCCGACGGATGCGCTGAATTATTACAGGAAGGTTCTGGCGCGAGAGCCCGAGAATCGAGATGCGCTGGAAGGGGCAGGGCGCCTGGAGTATGGATTGGCGAACTTCGAAGAAGCCTATCGTCTGTTGGAGCGCGCAGAACGCGAACATGTCGCGGAAGGGTCTGGTTCCAGCAACCTGTCACCGCAATTGACGACGATGATGGAGAACTCGGCGCGGATTCTCGCTTTGACGCCAAGGAAGGACCTTTCCGATAGAGAGCGGGTTGTGCGAGTACTTAAAGCTCGCGATATTGCGAAGAAACGATTCGAAGCCTGCAACACGCAGGTTGCAACCGCCAGCGGGACACCTTCTCCATTCCAGACTTTGGTCGCACGATGGGCGAGTAAGGAGGCGACTGTCAACCGGGCTAAACTTCTGGGCGACTCGGCTATGCAGGAGGCTGTAATGAGGCTGGTCTTTGATACTGAGATGCAGACCAGCCAGATTTGCGGAGCACCAGCGGGGAACGACGCTATGCTCCTGTTGCTTGCAAGGTCTTCGAAGGCAATGGAGCAATAGTCGAAATGGAAGAGGAAATCATCATCTCCGACACGCAAGCGAGCAAGGTCGATGTGACGACTGAGGAGAATATCTCGCGTATTGCACCGGATCGAGAGGAGCGAATCTTTCTTTTGCTGTCCATCTTTATCGGCGTCATCTCCGGGCTGCTGGTCGTTTCATTCCGGATGGCGATTGAATGGCTGAGCGTTCTGTTGCTTGGATCTGCTCCGAACGCACATCAGCCGAGGCTGATCTTTGTTCCGGCGCTAGCTGGATTGGTGATCGCTGTTCTGGCACGGTTCGTCTTTCCGAACGTGCGAGGCAGCGGGATCAACCAGACCAAGGCGGCGCTCTACATCCACAATGGATATATCTCGTTCCGGACGGTTATCGGCAAGTTTCTGTTGTCGGCCCTGGCGATTGGAAGCGGACACTCGCTTGGGCCAGAAGATCCGTCCTTGCAGATCGGCGCGGGTGTTGCTTCGCTAATCAGTCGGCGATTTGGCCTGTCGAAGGCGAAGCTGCGCATCTTTGCTCCGATCGGAGCCGCGGCTGGACTGGCGGCGGCGTTCAATGCGCCTATTTCGGCAATCCTCTTTGTGATTGAGGAGGTTATCGGGCAGTGGAGCGCGGCGGTGCTGGGATCGATCGTGCTCTCCGCTGTATCGAGCGTCGTTGTTGCGCGCTCGTTTTGGGGACCGGAGCCGATGTTTCGTATTCCGCCGGTTACGTTGCGGGACTCTCGCGAGTTGCTCGCCTACGCGGTGCTTGGAATCGTCGGCGGTTTCGCATCTCTTTTGTTCGCTAGAGCGCTCAGTTATCTGCGGCCTGCGCTGCGCAGGCAGCCCGAATGGGCTCGGATGCTTCAGCCGGCCGCCGCGGGTCTTCTGGTTGGCGGCATCGGCTATTTTGGCTTTACCCAGGTGATGGGAGCGGGCTATGACGCGATCGATCAGGCGATGCATTCGCAGTTCGCGTGGAAGATGCTGCTTGTCTTAGCGTTGCTGAAGATTATCGCGACGACTTTGTCATTTTCCAGTGGAACGCCGGGCGGGATGTTTGCGCCTACGCTTTTTATCGGAGCGATGCTGGGTGCCGCAGTGGGCTCCTTTGAGAAAATTTACTTCCCTCACCTGACTGGGTCGCTGGGGTCTTATGCGCTGGTCGGGATGGGTGTTTTGTTTGCCGCATTTTTGCGCGCCCCTCTTACGTCGGTCTTCATGGTGCTCGAGGTCAGCGGGAATTATTCCATTGTGCTGCCGGTCATTCTCGCCAATACGATCGCTTACCTGATCTCGCGCGGCCTTCAGCCGGTGCCGATCCTTGAAGAATTCACTCATCAGGACGGGCTTTACCTGCCGTCGATGGAGGAGTTGCGAGAAGAGAGCAATCTGCGCCTGGAAGACGCAATGCAGCCGGTGACGGCTCCGGTGCTACAAGGCTCGGAGACTATTTCTCACGCGGCAGAGACTCTGGCGAACTACAAAGAAAGTAAGGCAGCGCCTGTAGTGCTCGTGCAATGTGGAGACGGGCTTTGGTACTCGGCTACGAAGGAAGAGTTGGATGCGCTGCTTTTGCAGAAACAAGCGGAAGATATCGAAGAGATATTGAATGGTGGGACAGAAAAGTCGGCCGTCACGCTTGAGGAGTGTTTGGGCAACGAGAGGACTCCGGTTCTGTTCCCGGATCTGCCGCTGTCCAGCGCGTTGCCTCATTTTGAGCGGTGGCCATTGCTTCCCATTACCAATCGCGCGATTCGTGGATCCCTCGAGGGCGTAGTCTCTTTGCAGGACGTGCTCAATCGATACCAACAGAAGGAACAAAGCCACGGCCATTAGGCTTTGGCTGCAGCCAATTCGCTCTCGAGGCGTTCGCGCAACGCGGGCTCTAGGTTGCCGCCGCTTAGGACAACTACAACTTTGCTTGCGCTGGGCAATTCATGGGCGTGAAACAACGCAGCAGCCAGTGTTACTGCGCCGCTGGGTTCCGGCACCAGCTTGGTTGCACCCAGGATGACGCGCATTGCGGCCAGAATCTCCTCCTCGGTGACGGTCACGATGCCGTCGACAAATTTGAGCACGTGTGCGAAGTTCAGTACGCCGAGGCTCTGCGTGCGTAGTCCGTCGCCGATGGTCCGGGTGGTTTTTTCCGCAGGCCACTCCACTAACGTCTTTGAATAGAAGCTCTCTCTTGCGTCCGCTGCAAGCTCGGGCTCCGCGCCCCACACCTGGACGTTGGGATCTGTCAGGCCAGCCTGTGCGGCGAGTTTTACAGCGGTTGCGATACCGCTCAAAAGACCGCCTCCGCTGACTGGTGAAAGCACCAGTTCAACTCCGGGGAGCTGCTCGATGATCTCCAGACCGCAGGTGGCTTGTCCTGCGATGATCTGTGGCGCGTCGTACGGCGGAATCATCGCGTAGCCGTGTTCGGCGACTAGCTCTTCGGCCTTCATTCTCCGGGCCGATGAAGCCGGGCCAACCTCGACGATCTCAGCGCCTAGAGCACGGGTCGCGGCCTTCTTCACCTCAGGGGCGTTGTTCGGCATGACGATTACGGCCTTGGCTCCAAGGGCTCTTGCTGCGTAAGCTACGCCCTGAGCGTGGTTTCCGCTGGAATAGGTGATGACTCCGCGACGCAATGCCTCCGGCGACAATTGGGAGACCATGTTGTAGGCGCCGCGCAGTTTGAAACTGCCGATCGGCTGCTCGCTTTCCGCTTTGATGTAGAGGTCGAAGTCCGGCTCGGGAAAGTTGCCCATTCGCAAGCGCGCGCGCTCGACCCGATAGAGTGGTGTTCGGACCGCAACTCCCGCGATGCGATCCTTCGCCGCGCGTATTTCTTCCAACGTTATAAAGTCACTCATCAGTCTTTTCTATTTCCTCTCTGCGTCGTGCACGACGACAGCAAAAAAATGGACGATGTTCCACTGATCTTCGACGCCCGGTTTTGAACCGTCCATATTCATATGGGACAAGACCGGGCTGATCAGCACTTCCTTAAGGGTGGATGGCGGGAGCTCGCTTGCCATCCACATCGTTTCTGCCGATGGAATAATATTATCCGCTCGACCATGCAACAGGTAAACCGGCGTGGTCATTGTTTTCAACTTCCCATCGGGAGACAACGATTCCATCTGCAGAAGATGTCTCTTCGTTGATGCGGCCAGTAGGGTTTTGGTGAGCGGCGAGCTTGAATTCGTCAGCTGCGCAGCTTCGGCCTTTTGTCGGGCATTCAGTTTTGCCTCAGCCGCAGCCTCGGCGGTTTTGTCCTCGTAGAGATGTTCTCGCAATACGAGCCGGATGGCATCTTTATCTTCCGCCGGCACAAAATCCTCTAGATGCTCGTATTCCAGAACGAGCGCTCCATACTCGTGCGGGGGCCAGTTGCTCTGACGTGCCGTCAGGACGAACCTCCCTTCCGTCGAGATAGTAATTTGCGACGTGTTCCATCGCATCCTGGGAACCGACAGCGAGAACAAACTTGAAGTCGGACCGGTAGTCCGGATCGGTTGCAGCGACGAGCGCGAGTCCACCGCTGAAGCTGAGCCCCATCACGCCAACTGGCGCATTTGCCCGTTGCGCGAACCATCGAGTGGACTCGCCAATCATCTTCACTGAGTCATGATCGATGTGATAGTCCTTGATTCCCGGCAACTCAGGCGTCAGGACCTGCAGGCCACAGCTCGCCATCGCTGCGGCAAAACTCCTCAGCCTGGGTTCGTCGATACCCTGATGGTGGACGCCATGCAACACGATCAAGCCGGGGGCATTATGGGGGGTCTGGGGAAGATAAAGCCGCGCACGCACCACGCCAGTCGCGGTCGGAAACTGAATGTCTTCCACGCGAACCGGTACGGTCACCATTTTGGTGACGATCCACGGAACCTGCTGTCCGCTCACCTGCCGCAGTACTGCCACTGCCTGCAGGTGTGCCCGGGCAAAAGGCCATGCTAAAGCCGCGAGAACTACCACCAAGGAAAAAACCGACAGTGTCGCGGGCTTCGGCCGCGAGATCTTTGCAAGGCGTGGCTTATTCGTACCGCGAACTGTACTCGTCAGCGGCACCGCACCGTCCATCGTTTCCACGGGTGTCTTCTCCGTAGCGGATTTCCTACAAGCTACTACGAGAAGCACAAAAATCGATTCTAACGGGAGGGAATTTGGTTAGAAGACACGTCCTACGCCGAAGAACCACTTGCGGCGACCGCTGTCCGCAATGCTAATTCCGCCATAGATCGGCCCGGTCAAAGCCTTTAGAATCAGTGCGACCCGCGACATCGTTCAAGAGATTCGGAGTAATCCGGGGCGAATCTCCAACCTTCCGATGGCGGTTTAGAACTCCCGCGATTCATCGATATTCGTGAATCGAAAAAAAACGCCCGCGAAGGGGCGTCATCAATCGTTTTCTTCAGTGAAGGATCATATCTCGAGAATTACGGGCATGATGAGGGGACGACGACTCGTGCTCTTCTGGATAAAGCGCTTGAGGTCGGTTCGGATCTTCTCTTTGATCACGCCATAGTCCGCCTTCTCTTCCGTCGACGAGCCATCGAGTGTGCGCTGCACTACCTGGCGCGCTTCTGCGATCAGCCCCTCTTCGGCGATGGCTGTGCCGCGCATGACGATCTCCGGCGGATTTTCGAGCCTTCCGGTTCGCTTGTTGATCTGAATAATCGGGAGGACGATTCCGTCTTCGCTGAGGTGCTTGCGATCGCGGATGACGATGTCTTCAACGACGTCCGTGGAGGCTCCGCCGGAGTCGATGCAGACGCGACCAACCGTAACCTTGCCGGTCTTCGTCGCCGAACCTTTGATCGAGCTCCAGTATTTCGCCGTCTTCAAGGAGGATCGCCTTTTCAACCACTCCCATTCCACCGGCAAGCTCTGCATGACGCTTAAGGTGACGATAATCGCCATGGATGGGGACGAAGAACTTCGGACGAACGAGGTTGATCATCAACCGCAGCTCCTCCTGGCTTCCATGTCCGCTAACGTGAATCAAGCCGGAGTGGCCATCATCGTAGATAACCTCAGCATTGCGCCGTTCGAGGTGATCGATCATCCGGTAGATCGATTTTTCATTGCCTGGGATGACGCGTGAACTCAATAGAACGGTGTCCCCGGCATCGATGTGGGCGAATTTGTGATTGTCCACGGCTGCGCGGCTGAGGGCGCTCATCGGCTCGCCCTGGGTTCCGCTGATCATGATCAGCAGCTTGTTTGCGGGCGTGTCTTTAATCTGACCGGGATTGATAAGCAGTCCCTGCGGCAAGATCGAGATATCCAAGGTCCTGCGCGATTTCGGTAGAGTTGTCGAGCGATCGGCCGACGATGGCTACCTTGCGTCCATGCTGATGGGCTAGCTCCATCGCAAGCCGGATACGGTGGATCGAGGAGGAGAAGCAACTGAAGAACAGCTTCTTCCTGGTCTGCGAAAAGATCTCGTCGAGACGGGGCCGAACCGCGCGTTCGCTCGGGGTATAGCCGCTGCGGTCGACGTTCGTTGAGTCCTGGAGCAAGGCCAACACACCTTGCTTGCCGATTTCCGCGAAGGCGTGCAGGTCGAAGGGCTTGTTGTCCGGAGGTGACAGGTCGATCTTGAAGTCGCCCGTGTGCAGGATGACTCCGACTGGCGTATGGATCGCGAGCGCGACGCAGTCCACAAGAGAGTGCGTGACGCGGATTGGCATTATAGAAAACGGTCCGAGCGTGAGACGCTTGCCGGGCATGATCTCAATGAGGTCGGCGTCGTCGAGCAGATCGTGCTCTTCGAGTTTTCCCTCGACGAGAGCGAGCGTAAATTCGGTGCCGTAGACGGGCACGTTCAGTTCGGAGAGAATCCACGGCAGTCCGCCAATATGATCTTCATGACCGTGAGTCAGAAGGATGGCGCGAACCTTGTCCCGGTTTTCTGTCAGGTAACTGATATCGGGTACGACGATGTCGACACCGAGCAACTCTTCTTCAGGAAACATCAGGCCGGCGTCGATGACGATAATGTCATCCTGCCAGCGGATGGCCATGCAGTTCATACCGAACTCGCCGAGGCCACCCAGCGGAATCAACTTCAATTTGTCTTGTG
Source organism: uncultured Acidobacteriaceae bacterium (assembly GCA_963774735.1). GTDB lineage: Bacteria > Acidobacteriota > Terriglobia > Terriglobales > Acidobacteriaceae > Edaphobacter. The sequence continues at coordinate 133,552 of CAVZGJ010000026.1, forward strand.
CCATCTAAGCTTTAAGCTTACCATCGCTTCGATGGGCAGCCTGTTTAGCGCAGGATGTCTTCCAGCACCAGCGAAAGCTCAGTTTTTTCATCGCGATACTTCACAATGACTGGCGCGGCGAGGCTTAGACCCCACTCTGCACCCTTGCCCTTGGAGACGGACCGTGAGCCGGGGACCACGACTGCTCCTTCCGGGATAATGAGCGGCGTGTCGGCTGTGGCTTTGTAGATCTCTCCGCGGATGAGGTCGTATACGGGAGTTCCACGCGTCAACACGGTTCCAGCGGCAAGTACAGCGCGTTTCCGCACCACTGTGCCTTCGTAGACTCCGGTGTTTCCGCCAATAAGCGCGTCGTCTTCAATGATGACAGGGCTTGCGTTGACCGGCTCGAGCACGCCACCGATTTGGGCCGCGGCGCTCAAGTGCACTCGCTTGCCGATCTGTGCGCAACTGCCGACGAGTGCGTGCGAGTCGACCATCGTGCCTTCATCAACATACGAGCCGACGTTGATGTAGGCAGGAGGAATGACTGCGACTCCCTTGGCCACGTAGGCCCCGGTTCGGACACTGACTCCTCCGGGAACGACGCGAACTCCGTCGGCAACGACAAAGCGCCGAACGGGGTAGGTGTGCTTATCGATGAAGCGGAGCGTCTCGCCGCCCATCTCCATCATGTTGCCGATGCGAAAACCCAGGAGAATTCCGCGCTTGACCCATGCATTGACCTTCCAGCCGAAGGGCTGCGAGGGGTCGGGTTCAGCGGAGCGAAGCTGGCCGGCTTCGAGCGCGCTTCGTAACTCGAAGAAGGTTGCCTCGGCTTCAGCTTGTCCGATTGCTGCTGCGCCCTGCGCGAACCAGTGCTCTACTCTCTCTTGCAGTGACAGGCTCAAGATTCAATCCTCGTGTTCTTTTGACTTCCAAGTGATTAGGCTTTGCGGTTCGGATTAGAACATGCGCAGGTCTTCGCCGGTTGCGGGAACCCCTACCAACATTCCCAGCTCGCCGACCATGCGCTCCAGCTTTCGTCGCGTAGCGTCCGAGACGGGAACCATCGGCAGCCGGAGCACTTCTTCGGCGCGTCCCGAGCATATGGAGTACGGCTTTGACTGGAGCCGGGCTCGCTTCCCAGAAATGCGCCTGCATCAGGCGGAAGAACTGACGGTTGATGCGGCGCGCGTCCACCCAGTCGTTCTCAAGCGCAGCTCGAACCATCCGCGCCATCTGCCCGGGAATGACGTTGGACGCAACCGAGACGAGACCTGCTCCTCCGAGCGAAATTATCGGCAACGCCAGAGCGTCATCTCCGGCAAAGACCTTGAAGCTTCGTGGCGCGGTGGTCAGAAGCTCGGTAATTTGAACGAGATTTCCGCTGGACTCTTTGATTCCGATGACGTTTCTGATCTCCGCGAGACGAAGCACAGTTGCAGGCTCAAGGTTTGCTCCTGTTCGCGAAGGAATGTTGTAGAGCAGCACGAGGGAGATCAGTGGCTTCGGCTACCGCTCGGAAGTGCTGATACTGACCCTCTTGTCCGGGCCGGTTGTAGTAGGGATTCGCTGAAAGGATTCCGGTCAATCCATGCACCTGGCCAAGTTTTTTCGCACGCGCCACAGCTTCATGCGTTGCATTGTGGGTGCAGCCGGCAAATACAGGGACTCGCCCCGACGAAGCAGCAACGACTACTTCGACAGCGCGCAGCCACTCGGCTTCGGTCAGCGTTGAGGCCTCACCAGTAGTTCCACAAGGGACGAGAAAATCGATTCCGCACTCAATCTGCCAGTTCACCAGCGCATGCAGCGCAGGTTCATCGACGCCGCCATCCCGTCGAAAGGGAGTTACCAGCGCCGTTCCACAACCCATCAATTCCATAATGGATTTAAGTTTACCGCGTCGGGATTGTTGATTTCAGGGCCTTGAACCAGAACAATAGGAAAGGCCCCGAGCAAGCCTCCCCGGGGCCCTGATCGGTCGACAGTGCATTACCCGCGATACATCTCCGTCGGTATTTGGAAGTCAGGCAGGTGAAGCTCTGCCGCTCCGTTTGCGGCCCCGGGGGGCATATCCATGCATTTCACGAAAGGCGGTCTGGAACTTCTCCATCTCCGACTTTGGTTCCAACCGTGACCCGCACATAGTTCGGCATTGCGGACCAGGTACGCCCAATGGCGACGTTCTCTTTCAGCATGGCCGCCTGAAACTCCCTGCCCGGACGCTTGACGTCGACCATGAACATATTGCCCTGTGAGCCGGGAACGAACTTATAACCATGTTTGTCGAGAAACTCGAGCGTCTCGGACCGGATATCCGAGTTGATCTTCCGTGCGCAATGGAACCAGGTCTTTGTCCTGCAAGGCTCGCGCGTGCTCCGGCGGCGCTGGTGATCGAAATGCTCGCCAGGCTTTGGCTGGGCCCTCCGACGTACTTGAAGTTCTCGATAAGGTCAGGCCTTGCGATTGCGAGACCGGCACGGATGCCCGCCATGCCGTAGATCTTCGAGAACGTCCGCATCACGATTACGTCCTTGTCCTGCGTGACCAGGTCGATACAGGATTCGTCGTTGGAGAAATGATGGTAGGCCTCGTCGATGATGACGACCGAACCCTTGGGCTTGTTGTTCACCAGCCAGACGATGTCGGCCTTTGGTGTCATCGTCCCGGTCGGATTGTTTGGGTTCACGATGTAGTAGGCGCCCGGGAGACGGATGGGCCTTCAGCATCGCCTTGACGTCGTGGGCATAGGTCGCGGTCAAGGGGAACCGGAAACTTTTGAGCCTTCATCGTGTCTGCGGCGCGCGGTCCCTGCTCGTAGCTGGGGTCTCCGTAAACCAGCGGCTTATCGGGGCCGATGTTCGACATCAGCGCCAGATCGAGCGGGCCGCTCGAACCGGGGTATAGCGCGGAGTAATCCTTCTTCAAGCCCAAACTGCTCGTTGAAGACGGCGATGGTCTTCTGATACTCGTCGAAGTGATATCGGCCTCCGAGACTCGCAGTGGCACATATCGCTGTCAGGGCGGACTGCGCGGGCCGAGCGGGTTCTCATTGGCACTGATGATCACGGTGTCGGAAGAGAGCGGCTGCATCCCGCGCATGCCACCTCTGCGGGCCGGCTCTGAGGCCGCTTGCTGGGTCGCGGCAAGGGCAGGAAACGTGGTCGCTGCCGCCGAGGCTGCACCGAGGATCCGCATAAACGATCTGCGTGAAACACCTTGCGTTAGGGTCGAATTCATAAAAGTTCTCCTCGAAGGATGGGTTGTAGAGATGCACTGCTGCCGCTACAGATGGAATACCAACTGAAGATCAGGATCGACTGCCTGCCGACTGCAAAACTCACATTTTGCAGTCATTCTTCTTTGAGAACTTGAGATAAAGCGGATTTCGCGGTCCGATTGAGCTTCAATTTACCGCTAATTTCCTGTAAATACCAGAGAAATTATCGGCGACACTGCAGGAAAGCCGCTAAAACGGCCTGTTGGAAGGCCTTGCGACAAACTTGCGGAACGTTAGACCCACTCGCCTCTGCGCATCAGCGGCTCGGCGTTGCCGTCCATGGTGATTCCGTCGACGTCCATCTCCCCGGAGCCGATCATCCAGTCCACGTGGATGAGACTTGCGTTTGCGCCTCGCGCTGCAAGCTGGTCCGCATCCATCTTGTCGCCGTCGATCAGGCATGTGGAGTAAGCCTGTCCCAGAGCGATGTGGCTCGCAGCATTCTCGTCAAAGAGGGTATTCCAGAAAAGCACACCACTTTGCGCGATTGGAGAGGAGTGCGGCACCAGCGCCACTTCTCCCAGCCGGCGGGCGCCGTCGTCAGTACTGATGAGGCGGTTGAGAACATCCTCGCCAGCGGTCGCAGTGGCTTCTACGATGCGTCCCTCCTCAAACCTCACGGCGATATTTTCAATCAGCGTTCCCTGATGGGACAATGGTTTGGAGGCGCGAACGGTGCCGCTGACACGGTCTTTGTGAGGAGTGGTAAAGCACTCTTCTGTGGGAATATTTGGCTGACAGTAGACTCCGTTGCCGGCGGTCGTTCCGCCGCCAGCCCATAGATGGTCATCTGCCAGGCCCACCGTGAGATCTGTCCCCGGGCCTTTGAAGTGAAGCGCGGAGAATCGCTTCGTGTTCAACATCTCCACGCGTTGCTTGAGCCTTGCGCCGTGTTCCCGCCATTCCTGAACCGGATCGTCGACCGCGATGCGCGAAGACACGAAGATTGCCTCCCATAGCCTGGCGATTGCTACATTCTCGGGTTCACCGGGAAACACGAGCTTTGCCCATTCCGGCGTCGCGCAGGCCACGATAGTCCAGTTAATCTCATGCCGCGTAATTAGTTCCATTGCCGGCTTGCCTGCCTTCGATGCCGCAACATTGGCGCGCGCAACCTTGGCCGGGTCTTCCTTCGCCAACAGCGCGGGGTTTGCGCCGGCGATGGCCAGGCGGGCGGCTCCGCTGCGAAAACCAGCGGCGATTCCATCCTGCAACCAGGTTGGCGCATAGTCGAAGCTCGCGTCCTGTGCGTATTGGAAACGCGCCAGAACACTCGGGTCGTCGGAATAAAACGTTGTGACGAGAAGTGCACCAGCTTTGTAGGCGTGCTCGGTGATCCGGCGGGCCAGCGGCAGCGCTTCCAGCGGAGCGGACATGATGAGTTCCTGTCCGGCACGGAGACCAAGTCCGATCTGGACAGCGACTTCGGCTAGCCTATCGAGCTTTTCTTCGAAGGAGAGATCAGCAAACTTCTTCTTCGCTACCATCTCTAATGTGCTCATCGTAATTCCTTTCTGCCCGAGCTTATATCTCTGTGTAAACGTCCTGAAAGTCGTAACATCCTGTTCGCGAAGCTAACCATTCTGCCGCTCTCACAGCTCCTTCGGCAAACCCCCGTCGCGAGAATGCCTCATGCGTCAGCAGCAGCCTTTCGGAAGCACTTTCAACCTTGAGAGTATGCAAGCCCATGACATCTCCCTCGCGTCTGGCATCGATTGGGATGTTGTGTTGTCCTGAAGCGGCCTCAACTACTTTGGCAAGAGTGAGAGCTGTGCCGGAAGGCGAGTCCAGCTTGCTGACGTGATGGGTCTCTTCAATCGAAAATGTGTACCCGGCATTCTTCAATGCACTTTCCCATCATGGCGGCGGCCTTCAGCATGACCTGCACGCTGACAGAAAAATTCGTTCCATATAGTAGCCCCGCTTGTTTGCGTTCGGCTAGTCCGCGCATATCTGGCAGCTTGTCGTACCAACCAGTGGTGCCGACCACCATCTTCGCGCCGGTTGCCAGGCAGGCACGCATGTTCTGAACAGCCGCCTCGGGAGTCGTGAAGTCGACGACGACATCGAAGCCCGCGACGAATGGCGGCGTCAGCGCGGAGGCTTCGGCATTTTCCTTTGCATCCAGCACATTGACGCTGTGGCCACGCTCCGCCGCAACGTCCGCGACCAGCTTACCAGTCTTACCCATCCCCAATACCAATATCCGCATCGCGTGCCTTCCTGCGCCTAATTCTTCAGTTGAACCCGGTTCGCCACATCGAAGATCGTCTCATCTGGATCTGCGAAGAAGTGGGCATGAAGGCTCCGCACCGCCTCTTCGACATCCTCTTCGTCGATCATAAAGCTCATATTAATCTCGCTTGCTCCCTGCGAGATCATCCTTACGTTCACATGGCTGATCGTACTGAACACCTGGCCAGCGATGCCGTTGTGGCCGCGTATGTCCTCGCCCACGAGACAGACGAGAGCCTTGTGGCCTTCCATCTTCACGTCCGCCATCTTCGCTAGTTCTGCGCAGATCTCGGGCAGTTGCTGGTTGCTGTCGACGGTTACGGAGATGCTCACCTCGCTGGTCGAAACCATATCGATAGCGCATTTGTACTTATCGAACACATCGAAGACCGCTTTGAGGTACCCGTGCGTCATCAGCATGCGGCTGGCGACGACATCAATGATGGTCAGCTTCTTCTTTGCCGCTATGCTCTTGAACGGGCTCGAACATCTGGCCGACATCGCGGTAATCCTGGTGCCTTCGTTATCGGGATTTCGGGAGTTCAGGACCCAGACAGGAATGCTCTTCTGAACAGCAGGGAGGATGGTTGCCGGATGAAGTACTTTGGCTCCGAAATAGGCGAGTTCTGCCGCCTCTTCGAAGCTGATCGTTTTCACGCGAAGCGCATCGGGGCAGATGCGTGGATCAGTCGTCATGATGCCGTCGACATCAGTCCATATTTCGATTGCGCCGGCATGCATACCTCCTCCGACAAGAGCGGCGGTATAGTCGCTGCCCCCGCGGCCGAGCGTCGTCGTAATGCCACCGACCGTCGACCCGATAAATCCGCCGATGACCGGAGTCTTTCCGGCTTCGATGAGCGGGAGAACGATCGCAGCAAGCCGTTCCTCGATAAGGTTCTCCTGAGGAACCGCCCTGCCGTAAGTTGCGTCGGTGACGATGCAGCTTCGCGCGTCGACGTGGGCGCCTCGCAATCCATGCTGATCGAAGGCCTCGGCGATCATTCTGCTGGAAAGCCGCTCGCCGAAGCTAACGACGAGATCATTGGTCCGCGGAGTGAGTTCGCCAACGGCGGCGATTCCTCGCAACAGGTCGTCAAGCGCATCGAACTCCTGATGCAGCGCCTGCTGCAGGCGAACGAAACGCTCCGCTTCAAGCAAGGCCGTCGCGGTATCGATGTGACGGTGGCGAAGACGAGCTCCGATGGCAAGCGCACCAGCTTTGTCTCCGCGTCCAGCGGCAGATGCTGCCGACAGCAGAAGGTCAGTAACCTTCGCCATGGCCGACACCACGACGACAGTCTCAAGTCCGCGTTCGCGCCGGCCGCGAACGATGTCTGCGGTCCGCTGTATCGCCCGGGCGTCCTCCACTGAGGTGCCGCCGAACTTCATGACAACCAGCTTCTCTCTCACCACGCTCAAGCCGTCACCGCCACGGCCCTCGCCGAATCTACGCCAGGCCGAATACCGAGCTTGTCGAGCTTACCCAGCATCGCAAGCACCTCAGCATTCAGCAACGCCGCACCTGCAGCACCGCGAATCGTGTTGTGAGAAAGTACGACGAACTTCCAGTCCAGAAGATTGCACTCGCGCAGCCGTCCGACCGTGGCCGCCATTCCATTCCCACGCATCCGGTCAAGCCGCGGCTGCGGCCGATCGACGCCCGGGTCATACTCCACAGGCTGGTCCGGCGCAGTAGGCAGATGCAACCCCTGCAGCGGCTGGAACTCATTCCACGCGGCGATGATCTCTTCCCGTGTCGCCTTCTTCTTGAACTTGATACTCACGCACTCGGTATGACCGTCTTCCACCGCCACGCGGTTGCAGTGCGCACTCACCTTGGCGTCGAGCAGGTCGATTCCTTTGCCATTCCATCGGCCAAGCAGCTTGCCCACCTCTTCCTGCAGCTTCTCTTCTTCATTTTTGATGAATGGCACCACGTTGCCCAGAATGTCCAGCGAGGCAACTCCGGGGTACCCCGCACCGCTGACCGCCTGCATGGTGCTGACAAAGAGGCTTTCAATTCCGAAACGCTCCTCAAGAGCCTTAAGCGCAAGAACAAGTCCTATCGCGCTGCAGTTGGGGTTGGTCACGATATAGCCGCCACTCTGCTTGCGCCAGCTCTGTGACTCAAGCAAGGGAAGATGATCGGCGTTCACCTCCGGCACCACCAGAGGCACATCGGCAACCATGCGAAATGCCGAAGAGTTCGAGATGACCGCACAACCCGCTGCGGCAAACTTCGGCTCCAACTCGCGGGCGATGTCAGCATCGAGCGCGGCGAAGATAATCTTCGGCAGCTCAATCGCCGAACCCTCGGGAACGTTCGGCTGCAGCGTCATAGCCGCGATACGCTTCGGCAGCGGAGTTTCGAGCTTCCACTTGCAAGCGTCGGCGTAGGTCTTGCCGGCACTGCGATCGCTCGCCGCCAGCCACGCAATCTCAAACCACGGATGATTGCTCAACAACTGAATAAATCGCTGCCCGACCATTCCGGTCGCGCCGAGAATACCAACCCTGCGTCGTTCCATATCTTCTAAGAATAACGCGCCATCAGGACACCGTCATCCTTCCAGTTCGCCTTGGCTAGAAGTCTCGTCTCCTGCGCGTCATTCGGTGGCCGCCGCCGCCCCATACCAGAAGCGCCGCAACAAGGTGGACCAGAAACCACAACGTCAGCCCCTGATCGACGTAGATCAGGTAAAGCACCAGAATTCGCGGCAAAAGAAGCCAGAACAGGGGCGGAATAATTCCCTGCAGATGGAACGGTACCAAAACGCCCTGAAACCAGGCTACCGCCATCGCCAACCGGGGAAGAAAGAGCGCGAAGATCAGGAACCACAAGGGGAGCCGGTTCACCACGAAGGCCAAGTTGAAGTTCAGCTGCCCCGAACGCTGCAATACTTCCGTCAAAACCGACAATCCTGCACTCATTGCGCCTCCGCCTTGCCGAGATTATTTTGCGCTGAAGCTGAAGTCCGCCTTCGCGGTTCCCTTCGGTTCGACCGTAACGGTCATTGTCTGCTCGCCCATCTTTTCGTGGACCGCCGCCAAAGTATAAGTCCCCGGAGGCATTCCGCCGACACTAAAGTGGCCATCGGCGTCAGTGACGGCGAAAAATGGAGTGGCCGAGACGTTGATAAAGGCATTCATCCACGGATGATTGTTGCAGCGAACCGGAATCATGACCTCCGCCCGATTGAACTGCTCGACCTGGGGCGCACCCTTGGGTCCCTGGGAGATGTCGATCGGGGCGCTGCCGGCCGCTGTCGGAAGCGTATGGATGTTGTGCATCGCACTATCCGAATTGCGGAACTCGACCGAGCCGCCACGCATCAACGCGATCACATGCGGCACATACTTGCAGCCAACCTGGTCCAGAACCACCGGCGACGGTGTAGGCGCGGTTGCAGACATCGCAGCCGGAGGGCCGCTTTTGATGTACACATACACGTTCGCCAGTTTGCCCTCATGGACAATATATTGCTCAGCGAAGTTATCCCCACCGGTCATAGAACACACCGGATCCATGCTCATATCAATCTTCACCGGAGCCGGAGGTTTGCCAGCAAAGCGAATCGTCCCGCTCACCGTGCCCAGCGTAGCCGGATCCAGCGGAGCAACCACCGCTGACTTCTCGACCGCTGCCCCGTCGCTGCTGTTTTTTACCGAATCAGTTGATTTGCAACCTGTCAGAATGTTTATCGTCCCCAGAACGCTGCCCATCAGAACGGCCGTGGCCGTCCAACCCTGAATCCCCCTCATCCCTTCCTCTTTCTAAACCAGAACTATCTCAAGCTTGTGGAACAGGCGCTTCCATCGCTTGCAAGACAGCTTCGGCGAAGGCTTTTGTCCCGCTCGCGCCGCCAACGTCCCGAGTCAGCGTTTTTCCCTCTCGGTAGACCTGCTCGAGACCTGCCTGCACCCTTTCGGCGGTTTCAGGTTCGTTTATGTGATGCAGCATCAGGACCGCGCTTTGCAGCAAAGCCGTCGGATTCGCCATATCCTTGCCGGCGATATCCGGGGCCGAGCCATGCACCGCCTCGAAGATGGCGCACTCGGTCCCCAGGTTCGCCCCGGGAACCAGCCCGAGGCCGCCGACAAAGGCGCTACAGAGATCGCTCAGAATGTCGCCGTAGAGGTTCTCCGTCAGCAAAACGTCATACTGATAAGGATTCATAACCAGTTGCATGCAGGCGTTATCCACGATGTGCTCTTTGTATTCCACCTCGGGAAACCTCTCGGCGACGTTGCGGCAACAGCGCAGGAACAATCCATCGGACAACTTCATGATGTTAGCTTTGTGGATCGCGTGAACCTTCTTGCGGTTGTGTTTGCGGGCGTAGTCGAAGGCAAATTGAGCGATTCGCGTTGATCCCTTTTCAGTGATGATCTTCAGCGCCTGCACGACGCCCGGCACAACGACATGCTCCAAACCCGCATACAGATCCTCCATGTTCTCTCGAACGATGATCAGATCGAGATCCGGATATCTGGTCTTCAGGCCGGGAAGATTCTTTACCGGCCGAAAATTCGCGAAGAGCTCGAAGTGCTGCCGGAGGGTAACGTTGATCGATGTAAATCCTTCACCAACCGGCGTCGTCACCGGGCCCTTAAGCGCAACGCGGTTCTCTTCAATCGAAGCGTACAGCGCCTTGGGAATGTACTCTCCGGTCTTTTGAAACGAATCCGCACCGGCGTGATACTTGTGCCACTCGAATGCCACCCCGGTAGCTTCCCCTGCCGCCTGTAAAAGGCTAACGACCGCGCTCGACACTTCAGGCCCAATTCCGTCTCCGGGAACAAGTGTGATCTTGTGCGTTCTCTTAGCCGTCATCGCCTCCCACCTTTCTTGAGGTCTTTTCCGTTGAGCAGCTCTTCCAACTCTGCCTTGAATTCGCGGACGTCCTTGAAGTCCCGATAAACGCTGGCAAATCGGATGTAAGCGACGGTGTCGATCTCCTTCAGTCGAGACATGATCAACTCGCCAACCTCGCTGGTCGACCGCTCGCGTTCTGGGGAATCGACCACATAAGCTTCGGTCTCGTCGACGATCTGTTCCAGCTTGACTGCAGCAACGGGTCTTTTCTCGCATGCGTGCAGCAGGCCACTCAATACTTTCTGGCGGTCGAACTTCTCCCTGCGGCCGTCTTTCTTAACCACCATGTAGGGAATCTCGTCGATCCGCTCGTAGGTGGTAAAACGTTTGTTGCAGCCTTCGCACTCGCGCCGCCTGCGAATCGAATCGGCGTCTTTACTTTCGCGTGAATCAACAACCCGGTCCTGGCTAAAACCACAGTAGGGACACTTCATTGGAATAGATCGATTCTAGCAGCGTAGCTCGTGCCGCTTCAGCGCAGTCCGCTTCGACGAATATTTCGAATGATCGGCCTGAACGCTTATCCGGCGTCGGCCACTTCCGTTGTCGCGCCCGCAGCCTCGCTCTCCTCCGCAACCTTCTTGAGGCTGACATGCTCAATCTGCGAGTAGATAAATCCAGTCGGAATAATACAGAGGAAGGTCACGATCAGAAGCACCGCTCCACAAGCCGTTGCGGCCTCGATTGGCGCTCCATAGAACGTGTGCATCGCCGTCGCTGTGACAGCAATCTGCGTGAACCATCCGATAATCGGGAGTTGAAGAAGAGAACCTCCAATACTCGCCGCCATCAGAAGCATCGCTCGCGAAAAGGTGAGACCGCTCAACTCCGGCGTATTCACAAACGCCTGCGCCGTCTGAAGATAAGCGAATCCGATAATCGCCCACATCGCCAGAGAAAGCAGGACGACCACAGCAAAATCACGTACCGACGACAACGCATTCAATCCGTCTCGGAACCCGAGGATCTTCGTCGCGATACTCTCTCCGGCAGACTTCGAGAGCAGACCGACCGTCCGGCGTGCAAACGCAGCGACCGCACCGCCTGCCATCCGTACCCCGCCTGCAAAGACAGCGATCGCCAGCGTGGCTCCCATGCTCAGAAGCCCGGTACGGACGAAGACCTCATGGTGAGGCAGCGTTTTTGGGGTGAAAGCCAAAGCAGAAGAGAAGATCACTGCGGCAGCACCCAGATCGAACATACGTTCGATGGTGTAAACCGCTATCTGGGAGCTAAGGGAAAGATTCACGCGACGCGCCACAAGGTACGGCCGAGTCAGGTCGGCCAGACGCCCGAAGAGCGCTACTGCCGTAAAGCCAATGAACTGGGATCCAAGGAGAGAAGTCGACGACACCTTCTTCGTCGGCGATAAAAACACCGCCCACCGCACAGCACGTATCCAATAAGTCGCATAGATAAGCGCGATAGCCGCGAAAATATGGCCGACGCTCACATAGCGTAACTGCTGCCAGAACATCGCCCAGTCGAAATGAATCTTGTTTCGAAACAAGAAAACCAACAAGGCCAGCGCCAGGATCGCTGCCAGCCATAGAACTCCGTTACTCTTCTTCATCGGTCTCTCTTTTTTCGCTCGCCGGCTTAGTCTTATTTCGTCTGCGCCATCAACGCCATCTGCTTACGCCGGTTGAACTCGCGAATCACCCGGGCTACATACTCCTGCGTCTCGCGATAGGGAGGGATGCCATGATACTTGTCCACCGCTCCCGGCCCGGCGTTGTAAGCCGCGAGCGCAAGGGCCACATTGTCGTGATATCTCGTCAGCAGGGCGTCGAGGTATGCTGATCCACCGGCGATGTTCTGCTGCGGCTGGAAGGCATCGTTCGACACCCATTGCGTTGGCTGTTCCTGGCATCAACTGCATTAGTCCCTTGGCGCCAGTTCGTGAAACAGCTCGCACCTGGCCGCCGCTCTCCGCTCGCACTACACTGGCGAGCAGATCCTCGTCGATATTGTGCGCGGCGCCTGCGCTGGAAAGCATCTGGTGCATCTCTTCTTTGGTTGGCGCCGCTGAAATCGGGGCAGCAACGGGTCGCTGCTGGAAAACGGCCGGTATCGGTAGGTCCGCGATCTCCTCCACCTCGAATACCGAATCGGCTGCTATCTCCAGATAGTTCATTCCCGTGCTGGAGGCGCTCCCAGCGAGGTAAAGACGAATCTTGTCGCCCACAATCTCGCGCCGAACGCAGTCCAGTTCGAAGCCGTTCTTGAGCGTTACGTGTTCCAATCCGCGAGCGGACGGACTGACGGCCAAAACGACTGCCAGCCCCAGCTGGACCCGGCCAAGTCGCGATTTTCCTGAACGCATTGCCACCTTCAAAGCCTACCATCTTGATGTTCCATGCGGTACCGGTGCCGATCCCACGATTGCGTCACATCCCCCTATCCAGGGACCGATCATGAAATCCAATCCAAATCGCCGGAATGTGAACAATACGCAACACTTTGAAGTAACACGAACAATGGAATTAGCCATTTGGCCTGAACTACTTGATCAGCTGGGCTATTTTTAATGGATGAGCATAAATCGCGAATCGCTCCTCATTCGCCGGCTGGGTAAGTGGAACAGCCTATTTCGTTTTGAGCCTGATTTCAGGCGTACTTTTCCAACAAGTAGTGACAGCCTGGGCTCAAGGCGCATCCAAACCGGCACCGGACGTCATTGTCTTTACCAATGGCGATCAACTGACTGGCACCCTGGAGCGTGCGGATGGTGATTCGTTCGTCTTCAAGAGCGATATCGTCGGAGAGGTAACGGTGCCTGCCGGCAAGATCAAGGAGTTGCACACCTCCGGCAAGTTCGTCGCTCTGAAGAACAACGAGAAGATCACGCGTACCTCCAAGCATCCGGGCGCACTCACTTATGCGGATAATGCCTTGACGGTGGGATGAGACGGCTGGTGCGCCGGAGGTGGTTCCGGTGAAGGATCTAGCTCACTTGATCGACAGCGTGACGCTTCGACAAGGAGGTGGTCCAGAATCCCGGGCCGTTCTCGAACTGGAGTGGAGCACTGACGGGAGGGATTTCGCTGGCTGAGTCTACCTCGAATGGCCAGAGCTACACCGCGGCGGTGAACCTGATTCGGTTAGTTCCTACGGTGTCGTTTCTTCCTCCTCGGACGCGCTCGACGGTCAACCTGCTCGAGACTTATGGCAAGATCACTCAGCCTGTGATTCCGCAGACGAATCCTCCTTCGCCCGATACGGTGGCGAAGACCAGCATCTTCCACGCGGATGCGGAGCATGACAAGTACTTCACCTCGCGTGTGTATGCGCTGGTTGGAGCGTCATTCGATCACAACTATGCGCAAGGCCTGAACTTCCAGCAGATCTATGGCGGTGGTCTTGGCTGGACGGTGATCAAGACTCCGATTCAGGAGTTCGATCTGAAGGCTGATGTGCATTATGAGCGGCAGAACTTCCAGCCGCCGACACCGAACATGGACCTTATTGGCTCGAGCTTCGCCGAGATTTATCACCGGAATCTGCCGAAGAAGATTCTGTTCACAGAGAGTGGAATCTTCATTCCCGCGTGGAACAATCTCAGCAACTACAACGCTATCTTCGCCGCCGGGTTGCAGATGCCGGCTTACAAGCGGTTCAGCCTGAGTCTCAACCTGATCGATAATTACTTGAGCCAACCGGCGATTGGATACAAGAGCAACAGTCTGCAGTTTGTTACAGGCGTGACTTACACGTTGAAATAGCTGTGGAAATGAGAAGAGCGGTCTCGATGAGTCATCGAGACCGCTCTTTGTTATTTGATTCGGCTATTTGATTTTGCCGAAGCGATAGACGATACCCATGTTGAAGCCGAAGTTGTTCTGGATGGTGCCGGAAGGTCCATGGTTTACGTCCGCCGGGTCGCGGCGGAAGAAGGTCCCGACGTAGGTGGGGCTCACCCGGAAGGCAAGGTTGGGATAGAAGTTGTAGTCAAAGTTTGCGCCAATGGCGAAGGCTGGCTTGGTCTGGGACTCCCAGACGCCGATCTCTGCCGAGGTAAGGCCCTTGGCTCCGCCGTCGAACTTGCCGAGGGCAGCTCCACCTTCGCCGGTGGCGGTTACGGCGAACTTCTCCTTGGCAACGAGCCGGTAAGCGACGCCGCCGAGGAATGGGTACTCGGAAATCTGGGGATTGAATCCCAGAAAAATGGGGCTACAACCGTTTATCGTGCAGGGGGTATTGCCGACCTTGGCGTTCCCGTAGGCTCCGCGAATGTCGCCGATGATACCCAGCTTCGGATTGAGGAAGTAGGTTCCGGTCATGAAGAAGGTCACTTCATTGTTTTTCTGTGGGGCGCCGGAGTCGAAGCGGAGATAGCCGCCGCCGCCTGCGACCTCGAAGCGATGGCCGTAGGTTTCGGCGATCATTCTCTCGGCGCGGGCTTTGCGGTTGGCGCTGGACTCGCGGCGCGTCTGGTGGGTTGGCTGCGCCTGTACGACTACTGCTCCGATGGCCATCGATGCGGCCAGTACTGCTCCTGCGACACACTTCACACTCAATCTGAAACCGAACATCAACGATTACTCCTGCACAAGCTGCGCTTTGCTATGGTGGAACTCGGAGGCGCCAGCGGGAAACGGCTGGGCCATCTCTTTATTAGAACATCCGCCGGGCTTTATCGTGGCTCAACTACCCAAGGAGTGACTCAAGATGGCGAAAAAAGGCAGCAGTGGCGGTTTCGGCAAGGTGTTTCTCGGTTTCCTACTCGGCATTGTCGCCGTCTCAGTCGGGCTCTTTGCTTATCTCAAGTTCGGTCCGCTTCCTGTTGCGGTTGCCGACGCTCCGCTTCCGTTTGAGAAGCAGATCGTGCGGCTGCCTCTGAATGCTCGCATTGAGCGAGAGGTAAAGAACGCACCTTTCGGGATCAGCGAAGATGTGTTTGAGTCGGGCGCGAGGGTCTACCGGGCGCAGTGTGCGAGTTGTCATGGCACTCCGGGGCATGATGTTGCGTTTGCGAAGCATATGTTTCCTTCGGCTCCGCAGCTTTGGAAGGCGCATGGGACGCATGGGGTGGTTGGCGTGAGCGACGATGAGGCGGGCGAGACTTACTGGAAGGTTGCGAATGGAATTCGCTTGTCCGGTATGCCTTCTTACTCGAAGGTGCTTACGGATACGGAGATGTGGCAGGTGAGTTTGCTGCTGAAGAATGCGGACAAGGAGTTGCCGGGTCCGGTTGCGACGATTCTTGGTTCTCCGAGTCTGTAATTTCCTCTGAGGGGGTACCCCCTCCCTATTGCCTGCGCGTAAATCTCCTGGATTCACGGGCTTACGCGTCGGGGTGACCTGTAAAATATTCATAATAAATGGGTTGCGTCCAAATTAGCCTATATCAATAAGTTAGCCCCGGAAGGTGTCCGGGGCTTTCCTTTTCTTTACTCTAATAAGTTAATTATATGGGTTTGAGTGCAACTAAATTTCATTTCTATTTCGTTTGTTTTGTTGGAGTTGTGGGATTTTTGACTTGACAAGCGATTTATGGGCTGTTCTTGAAGAAAAAAGTTGTAAGTTGCTGGTGGGGTTTGGCTTGCGAGAGGACTTTTCGCGGGAACTGAGGAAGTCATACCCCAGGGTCTAAAGCCCCCCTTTTTCTCGATCGGGGAGAGGGCCAAGCCTGAAGGCTTGGCTTACCTAGAGGCAAAGACAACTGCAAAGGCAGAAGCAACCGCAGGTCCTTCGACTCCGCAGTTCGCAAAGTGCACGAACTGCTGCGCTCAGGATGACAAGTTTTGGGTTGGCTGGATTGTTGGAGGCAACGGCAACAACAAAGAGCAGCGAGCTACTGGAGGATGGGGACTCCGGCGAGGTCGCCGGCGATGCGGGCCTTCCATTCGGCGGGGCCGGTGTTGTGGACGCTGATGCCTTTGCAGTCGACGGCTACGGTTACGGGCATGTCTTTTACTTCGAACTCGTAGATGGCTTCCATGCCGAGGTCGGCGAAGGCGAGGACCTTGCTGCTCTTGATGGCTTTGGAGACGAGGTAGGCGGCTCCGCCTACGGCCATGAGGTAGACGGCCTGGTGGTCGCGGATGGCTTCGATGGCGGCGTGGCCGCGCTCGGCTTTGCCGACCATGCCGTAGAGGCCGGTCTCGGAGAGCATCTGGCGGGTGAACTTGTCCATGCGGGTGGCGGTGGTGGGGCCGGCGGGGCCTACGGCTTCGTCGCGGACGGCGTCGACGGGGCCGACGTAGTAGATGAAGCGGCCCTTGAGGTCGACGGGGAGTTTTTCGCCGCGGTTGAGCATGTCGGTCATGCGCTTGTGGGCGGCGTCGCGGCCGGTGAGGAGCTTGCCGGAGAGGAGGAGGACTTCGCCGGGCTTCCAGGTGCGGACTTCGTCGTGGGTGACGGTGTCGAGGTTGACGCGGCTTTGCGTTGGAGACGTCGTAGGTGAGGCTGGGCCAGGATTCGAGCGAGGGTGGGTCGAGCGCGACGGGGCCGCTGCCGTCGAGGTGGACGTGAGCGTGGCGGGTGGCGGCGCAGTTGGGGATCATGGCGACGGGGAGGTTGGCGGCGTGGGTGGGGTAGTCGAGGATCTTGATGTCGAGGACGGTGGTGAGGCCGCCGAGGCCCTGGGCTCCGATGCCTAGCTGGTTGATCTTGTCGTAGAGCTCGATGCGGAGTTCTTCGATGCTTGTTTTGGGGGCCGCGGGCTTTGAGCTCCTGCATGTCGATGGGGTCCATGAGGGATTCTTTGGCCATGACCATGGCCTTTTCGGCGGTGCCTCCGATGCCGATGCCGAGCATGCCGGGGGGGCACCAGCCGGCGCCCATCGTGGGGACGGTCTTGAGGACCCAGTCGACGATGGAGTCGGAGGGGTTGAGCATGGCGAACTTGGATTTGGCCTCGGAGCCTCCGCCTTTGGCTGCGACGGTGATGTCGACTTCGCCGCCGGGGACCATCTCGACGGAGACGACGGAGGGGGTGTTGTCGCCGGTGTTTTTGCGGGAGAAGGCGGGGTCGGCGAGGATGCTGGCGCGGAGCTTGTTGTCGGGGTGGTTGTAGGCGCGGCGGACGCCCTCGTCGACCATCTGCTGGACGGTCATGAGGGGCTTGCCGTCGTTGTCCCAGCGGGTCTCCATGCCGAGCTTGATGAAGGCGGTGACGATGCCGGTGTCCTGGCAGACGGGGCGGTGGCCTTCGGCGCACATGCGGGAGTTGATGAGGATCTGGGCCATGGCGTCTTTGGCCGCGGGGGACTGCTTCGAGCTCGTAGGCGCGGGTGAGGTTGGTGATGAAGTCCTCGGGGTGGTAGTAGGAGATGTACTGGAGGGCGTCGGCGACGGAGGTGGATGAAGTCGGATTGCTTGATGGTGGCCATGGGGAACTTAGAAATGCCTCTTTCTAAGTGTAAGGTCTTAGCGGGCGGAGTTCTGACTCTTAGCTGCCGGAACGAGGTCATGTAGAAGGCTGCGGATTTCTAGTTGCTCAGAGATGCAATGCGGACTTTACCGAGAGGCGTGGGTTCGAGACTGGCCGGGCTTTTCTTTGCTGCTCTCTTCGCCATGGGTCTTTGAGTAAAGTTTCTTGCCAGCGATCTGACTTGTTCTATACGTAGCAGATGCGGGCTGGAGAGCGTTCATGACTACCGCCGGGTTTTTCGCAATGACAGTGAGGAAGGCGCGGGCGGATGCCTCGGGCGTGCGGCGGCCGCCTTCCCAGTGCTTGACTGCGTCGAGGCTGAATCCGAAGGCGTCGGAGAAGCGGGCCTGGGTCATGTATGAGGCGTTTGCGGATGCTCTTTACGTCGACGTGGGTCGGGAACACTCACCTTGTAGCCGGAGGTCTGGCCGGCGAGGAAGGCTTCCACCTCGTCGAGTCCGTTCATCAGGTCATTGAAGATTGGCGGTCATTTTGTACCTCGATACTCACTGAAGATTTCGTCTGCGCGTTTTGCGAGGGCGTTGCGCTCAGCTTTGGTCAGATTGTCTTTCGCGTTCTTCGGGTACGCCGTAATCGAGGAAGATGGGGAAGCCTGAGTTTGCGGAGACATGTAAATGACGCCTGGCTCCTCCACGTTTGCCGATGCCAGTCGCGCCCGACTCGCACTTTACGGAAGCCGCCGGTTCCCGGCATAAGCTCTCCGCATTCTGGATCGGCTGCAAACCATTGCGACGATATCCGCTCGCTCGACCTCGCTGAAGATGCTTGCGGCGCGAAGGTAGGAGGGCGTTTCGACGACCGTTTGCATCTATAACCCTTGTACTCCATTGGACACCTTTGGTCAAGCATTAGAATGGCGGTCTGGGATTGGAGGGATGCGATGAGTCGAGTTCGCAAGGAGAAAGATTCGCTTGGAGAGGTTGAGGTACCGGCGGAGGCGCTCTACGGCGCGCAGACTTCGCGGGCTGTGGGGAATTTTCCGATTAGTGGGTTGAGGGCTAGTCCGTTTTTGATTCGGGCGCTGGCTATGGTGAAGCTGGCGGCGGCGGAGGCGAATCGGGAGCTGGGGTTGATTACTCGAAGGAGCAGGGTGAGGCGATTGTGAAGGCGGCTGAGGAGGTGCTCGACGGGAAGCACCATGAGCATTTTGTGGTGGATGTGTTTCAGGCGGGCGCGGGTGTGAGCCTGCATATGAATGCGAATGAGGTGCTGGCGAACCGGGCGAACCAGATTCTGGGGGAGGAGCTGGGGAGCTATAAGAAGGTTCATCCGAATGACCATGTGAACTATGGGCAGTCGACGAATGATGTGTTTCCGACGGCGATGCGGCTGAGTGCGCTGCTGGCTTTGGAAGAGCTTTATCCGGTGCTGGAGGGGCTGGCGGGGAGCTTTGCGGCGAAGGCGGAGGAGTTTCGCGATGTGCTGAAGGCGGGGCGCACGCATATGCAGGATGCGGTGCCGATTACGCTGGGGCAGGAGTTTGCGGCGTATGCGGTGGCGGTGAGGGAGTGCGGAGGCGGCGATTCGGCGCGGGTCGGTGGGGTTGCGGGCGCTGGGGCTGGGTGGGTCGGCGGTGGGGACGGGGTTGAATACGCATCCGGCGTACAGGGAGAAGGCGGTGCGCGGCTGGCGAAGATTGCGGGGGTGGAGGTGCATTCGGCGTATGACCTGCGGTGGGCGATGCAGTCTTGTGCGCCGATGGCGGAGGTTTCGGGGGCGCTGCGGGGGTTGGCGCTGGAGATGGTGAGGATCTCGAATGACCTGCGGCTGCTGTCTTCGGGGCCGAATACGGGGTTCAATGAGATTCATCTGCCGAGTCTGCAGCCGGGGTCGAGCATTATGCCGGGGAAGGTGAATCCGGTGCTGGCGGAGCTGACGGCGATGGTGGGGTTTCAGGTGGTGGGGAACGATGTGACGGTGGCGATGGCGGTGCAGGCGGGGCAGCTGGAGTTGAATGTGATGATGCCGGCGATGGCGCACAATGTGCTGCAGTCGATGACGATTCTGACGAATACGCTGCGGGAGCTGGATGTGCATTGCGTGCGTGGGATTACGGTGAATCGGGAGCGGGCGGAGTTTTATGCGGGGAGCACGATTGCGCTGGCTACGGCGCTGAATCCTTACATCGGGTACGCGAAGGCGGCGGAGCTGGTGAAGGAGTCGGTGGCGACGGGGCGGTCGATTGTGGAGCTGGCGCGGGAGAAGAAGCTGCTGAGCGGAGGAACAGATTGCGGAGATTCTGGACCCTAAAAATATGACGCAACCGCGGGAAAAGATGACGGAGCCGCGGGAGAAGGTCTGACCCACTCCGACCCGGAGCGAAGACATCTGAGATAGCAAAAGCAGATCCGCCCGCGTTGCGGAAGGATGGCAACGAAAAAACGATCTGCGGCGACTCAGGAGATGCGGGAGGGGTGCTCGGCGGGGGTGGCGGGCTTGGGTTTGCGGCTTAGGACGAAGCTGCGGCGCTTGCGGCGGCGGTCGGAGGCGTGGTCGATTTTTTTCCAGAAGCCGATGAAGTAGTCGACGGCGGAGATGATGGAGACGATGGTCATCCAGTAGATGGCGGTGACGGCGATGAAGTGGACGCCGACGATGAAGCCGCCGTGGAAGCTGGGGAAGAAGAGCCAGTAGTTCCAGCCGTGGGCGAGGATGGCGGCGACGACGGAGACGATCTGGATGACGGTTTTGAGCTTGCCGATCTCGCTGGCTTCGATGGTGAAGCCTTCGGCGGCGGCGATGGAGCGGAGGCCGGAGACGAGGAACTCGCGGCCGATGACGAGGACGGCGATCCAGGGCTTGACGATGCTGGGGTTGTAGGCGACGAGGAGAATGTAGGCGGCGGTGACCATGAGCTTGTCGGCGAGCGGGTCGAGAAGCATGCCCATGGTGGTGATCTGGTGGCGGCGGCGGGCGAGGTAGCCGTCGAGGCCGTCGGTGATGCTGGCGAGGATGAAGACGATGGAGGCGACGATCTCCTGCTCGCCGTGGTGGCCGGGACCCTGCCAGGGAAAGAGGGGCGAGAGGATCCAGATGAGCAGAGGAACGGCTGCAATGCGGCTCATCGTGATGGAGTTGGGCAGATTCATGGACGGTTTTCTGTTGCGCAGTTTGTGGTGATTTGCGCGCGTTGCCGACAACTAGCATTCTGCCATAGTGAGACGGCGGCAGTCGTGAAAGGAATTGTGGGGGAGAGTGCGTCGCAGTGCGTAATTCGGATTCGTGTCTTTTGGGTATCAGGTGTTGGGTATCAGGTCTCAGGTCGGATGATCAATAGAGGAGTGGGTGGGACTTTTGGGTGGCGGGTTGACCCCTTTGGGGAATGCCGCTTTCTGTTGGTAGACGTTAGTTTGGGGGACAACGTGCATTCCCGGCTTGTGCCACTCGATTAACCCATTTGTTTTGTTGCGCAGTCTCCCTTTTGCCAGGAACGCCGATAGAGGGAAGGACGGTTCTGAGCGAACCGCCTTCTTGAGCGTTCTCGATGCTGATTCGACGATTTCTCAATGCGGTTTTGTTGTGGTCGCTGAGCCTGGTTGGTGCGGGTGCGGCGGCGCAGCAGTTTAATCAGCCGGTGGTGGTGCCGACGGGAAGTTGGCCTGCGGGGATTGTCGCGGCGGATTTGAATGGGGATGGCAAGGCGGATCTGGTTTACACGGATTACGGCGCTACGCCTACGGGTTCGACAACGCATGTTTTGTTGAGCAATGGAGATGGGACGTTTGCGCAGGGGCAGACGATTGCTACGGCGGGTGCAGCGATTGCGGTGGCGGATTTTGATCATGATGGGCATCCGGATTTGGTTTGGGTTTGGGGAACGGTTGGGCTGGGGAAGGTTTTCTTTGCGAAGGGCAACGGGGATGGGACGTTTGCTCCCGCGGTGCAGTGGGGGACGTTTGCGATTGTTGGGACGAATGCGCCGGTGTTCGGGTATGTGATGGGCGCGCAGTTGCACGATACGGGTTACATGGATCTGCTGGTGGAGGATGTGGCGAATCCTTCGCTGATTACGCTGACGGCGGATAGCAGCGGGACGCTGGTGCGGATTGTGGGGACGAAGCTGGAGACAGGCGTGGGGCCGATGGTAGCGGCGGATTTGAATGGCGATGGGCATACGGATCTCGCGATTCAGTCGGTGCTGGGTGGGGTGGTGGATGTGTTTCTGGGGTCGAGTGATGGATTGTTGACTGCTGCGGGAGCATATGCGGGGTCGAGTGCGGTGGAGAGCATGCTTCTGCATGATGTCGATGGCGATGGGCATCCGGATCTGGTGGTGGAGGGGACGAACGGGAAGATTGAGATTCTGCATGGGAATGCGGATGGGAGTTTTGCTGCGAGTTCGGAGGGTGGAAGCGGGAGCGCGGATGCTACGACGGGAATGGGCGGGCATCTGGTTGGGGTTGTGGATGTCGGTGGGTTGCGGAATTTCTTTACGGCGACGCCGGCAGGGCGTAAGTGTGCTGCAGGGACAGGGGAATTTGAGCTTTGTGCTTGGCGGGATTTATAACGCCGGGCCGGGGCGGACGAGTTTTGCGGTCGCGGACTTCAACGGCGATGGAGTGATGGATGTTGCAGTGGATTCGCCTGAGGGCGTTGCGGTTCTGCTGGGCAGTTCGGGTGGTGGACTTGGTGGATCGCGTGCGTTTGCGGCGGGGAAACCAGCTTTGAGCGGGGCGCTGGGCGAGTTCAGCGGGACGGGGAATCTGGATGCGGTGGTGAGTGTGGCTCCGACGCAGGCTCTGTTGCTGCATGGGAATGGCGATGGGACATTTGCGGCTGCGGCTACTCCCACTGCGGCGCAGGTGATTGTGTCTCCGGCGGCAATATCGGCGGGGAGTTTGCCGGGGACGCCGCAGATTGCGGGGATGGGGCGGGGACTCCGGTGACGGTGGATCTGGATGGCGACGGGAATGCGGATGTGATCGTTGCGTATGACAACGTGAGTGCGGACCATGCTCATCCTTCGGCGAGTGCGGCGAATGCGATTTACATCTGGTATGGGAAGAGCGATGGGACGTATGAAGCGCCGGTGGTGATGACACCCTCGCGGAACTTTTACCAGATCGCTGCGATGGATTTGAATGGCGATGGACGTCCTGAGCTGGTGATGAGCGATGGATATGTCGTAAGCGTGCAGACGAATCTGGGTGGGAGGGTGTTTGGGCAGGAGATGCACTTTCTGGCGGGGATGGGGATTAATTCGATCTCGGCTGGTGATGTGAACAAGGATGGATTGACGGATCTTGTGATTGCGAATGGCGGGACGGTGCTGGCGGGTGCGGCTGCCGGCAAGGCGACGACGACTGCGGATGTGATTACGGGTGGAATTACGGTGCTGCTGGGGCAGAAGACGGCGACGAAGGTTGCTACGACTACGGTGTTGACGATTAGTTCGCCACTGACGATTCCGTTTGGGCAGCCGGTGCATGGTACGGCGAAGGTGACGGCGAACGATGGGTCGGCGGTGACGGGGACGATCAGCTTTTTTGATGGGACGACGAATCTTTGCACGATTGCAGTGTCTGCCGTGAGCTGCCCGGCTGGTTCGGGCGCGGGATTTGCGGTGGGGACGCATGTGTTGACGGCAGCCTATTCGGGGGATGATTCGCATCTGGGGTCGACTTCGGCGGCGGTTACAGTCGTGGTGACGGAGGTGGCGAAGGCGCAGACGGTGACGATGCTGACTTCGAGCCTCGATCCGGCTACGGTTGGGCAGAGCGTTACGTTTACTGCGAATGTTGTGGCTGCGGGTTCGAGTGTAGTTCCGACTGGCGTGGTTACGTTTCTGGATGGGAGCACGGTGCTGGGGACGAAGACGCTGGTGGGTTCCGGGGTGGCCAGCTTCAGTACGGCGGCACTTGGTGTGGGGAGCCATGCGATTACGGCTGGCTATGCAGGAGATTCGGGTTCGGCGGCGAGTGTTTCGGCGGTGCTGACGGAGACGGTGAACGGGACTGCTCCGGTGACTGGCGGGTTTAGTGTTTCGGTGTCGGGGGCAGCGACAGTGCCGGTGGGAGGGGTGGCCAGTCTTGCGGTGGCTGTGGCTCCGCAGACGGGTTATATGCAGCCGGTGCAGTTGTCTTGCGCGGATTTGCCTTCGGAGGCGTCTTGCAGGTTTGCGGCGAAGACGATTCCTGCTGGAGGTGGGACGACTGCGTTGCAGTTTAGTGCGGCGGCTCCGCAGGCTTGCTCAGGTGGCTTTGCGGCGGAGACAGCGAGTCTGCCGCTTGGAGGGAGTGCGGTGGCGGCGTTTGTTGTGTTGCTGATTCCGGGGAAACGGCGTCGGGCTTTGAAGGGATTGCTGGTGGCGCTGATTACGCTTTGTGGGATGGCTTCTTTGACGGGGTGTGGCGGGGCTTGCACGGATCTGGGGACGAAGCCGGGGAGCTATACGATTCGGGTGGTGGGGAGTTCGGCGGGGAACGTGGTTTCGACGAAGGTTGTGGTGGTGGTTTCGGAGTAGAATTAAACCGACACCCATTGGCGAACGGGAATTCAGGTCTTTAGGAGGCACGCCGACTGCATAGAGCAGCGAAAGGGGGGTCCTTCGCCGCTCACGATGGGACTGTGAGCGGGTCTGGATGACGGTTATTCGCCGAGAAGCGAAGAGGCAGCCTTTGGGCTGCCTCCTCTGTTTGGTGATGACGGTTGGTTAGGCGTATATGCCGCGTTGTTTGGTGGTGTAGGCTACGCGGTCGATGGCCAGCATGTAGGCAGCGATGCGGTTGTTGACGTTGTGGTTTCCGGCGTAGGTGACGACGTCGTGGAAGCTCTCGGACATGATGTTGTCGAGGCGCTGGTTGACTTCGTCTTCGGTCCAGAAGTAGCCCATGCGGTCCTGGACCCACTCGAAGTAGCTGGTAGTAACGCCGCCCGCGTTGGCAAGGATGTCGGGGATGATGAAGACGCGCTTGTCGGCGAGGATCTCGTCGGCAATGGTGGTGGTGGGGCCGTTGGCGCCTTCGCAGAGAATCTTGCAGCGGATGCGTTCGGCGTTTTTGCTGGTGATGACGTTCTCCGTGGCGGCGGGGATGAGGATGTCGCACTTGTAGGTGAGTAGCTCGTGCTTGTCGGCGGCTTCGGCCTCGCGGAAGCCGTTGATGGTGCCGGCCGCGGCGCGGTGTTTGATGAGGGCAGGGATGTCGATGCCGTTGGTGTTGTAGAGGCCGCCGTCGTACTCGGCGATGCCGATGATCGTGTAGCCCTTTTCGTGGAGGAGCTTGGCGGAGTTGGAGCCTACGTTGCCGAAGCCCTGGATGATGACGCGGGTGCCGTCGATGGACATGCCGAGGTGCTTCATGGCCTCGTCACAGACGACGGAGACGCCGCGGCCTGTGGCTTCTTTGCGTCCGCGCGAGCCGCCGAGATTGACGGGTTTGCCGGTGACGACGGCGTTGACGGTCTGGCGCATGTGCATGGAGTAGGTGTCCATAATCCAGGCCATGGTCTGCTCGTCGGTGCCCATGTCGGGGGCTGGGACGTCTTTTTCGGGGCCGATGAATTCGATGAGTTCGGCGGTGTAACGGCGGGTCATGCGTTCGAGTTCGCCCTGAGACATTTTCTTGGGATCGCAAATGATGCCGCCTTTGGCTCCGCCGAAGGGGATGTTGACGACGGCGCACTTCCAGGTCATCCAGGAGGCGAGGGCGCGGACTTCGTCGAGGGAGACATCGGGGCCGTAGCGGATGCCGCCTTTGGCTGGGCCGCGGGCGATGGAGTGCTGGACGCGGTAGCCGGTGAAGACTTCGATGGAGCCGTCATCCATGCCGACGGGAATATGCACGATGAGTTCGCGGGAGGGGTAGCGGAGGACCTTCCAGATTCCTTGATCGAGGTTGAGTTTTGTGGCGGCGAAGTCGAACCGAGCAGCCTGGGCTTCCCAGGGGTTTGTCTCCTGCTCGAGGGTGAGAGTGTGCATTTTGTGTTCCCTTTGTTCTAGTGCTGGTATCAGCGATTCTCCGGCCATCGTGTGCCTCCACTACTGGAAGCAAGGATACAGCTTGAGCCAGACCGGTCTGTGGCCAAACCCCACGGAGTATAGGCCGCGGAAGAGAGGATAAGCAATGTAACGGATGGGGGAGTTAACACCGTTTTCGGGGCGGTGTCAAGGGAGGGCAAAACGTTGCTGAGGATGGGGTTATGATGGAAAGAGGTATGACCTCGATTGCGTCCAATTCCCTGCCCTCGGCGCGTGAATTTCTGAAGCTGAGTAAGAAACATTCTCTGGTGCCCGTTTACCGGACGGTGACGGCAGATCTCGAGACTCCGGTGTCGGCGTTTCTGCGGATTGCGGCGGAGGAGCCGGAGGCTTTTCTGCTGGAGTCGGTGGAGGGCGGCGAGCATGTGGGGCGGTATACGTTTATCGGCGTGCAGCCTTACAAGAAGATGGTGGTGCGGGGGCGGCAGATTACGGTTCGCGAGGGGCGGCGGGAGTCGGCGTTTGAAGGAGATATTTTTGAAGAGTTGAAGAAGGCGCTGGGTGGGCATACTCCGGCGCGGTTGGCGGGCCTGCCTCCGTTCACGGCGGGGGCCGTAGGATTTTTTGCTTATGATGTGGTGCGGCAGATTGAGAGGCTGCCTTCGACGGCGAAGGATGAGTTGGGTGTGCCGGATGCTTGCCTGATGTTCTTTGATCAGGTGCTGGCGTTCGACCATGTGAAGAAAGAGATTCATCTGATTGTGACAGCAGACCTGGCGCGGGAGGGGCGCGAGGGAGCTTATGAGCGGTCGGTGCGGCGGCTGAATCGGTTGGAGAAGAAGCTGGCGGCGGCTTTGCCGCTTCGACGGAAGAAGAGGCCTGAGGGGAAGCTGAAGGTTTCGGCGCGGACTCCGAAAGCGGCGTTTCTGCGGGCGGTGGAGAAGACAAAGGAATACATCGCTGCGGGGGACGTGTTTCAGTGCGTGTTGTCACAGCGGTTCGATTGTGTGCCCGGAGTGGACGCGTTTGAGGTTTATCGGGCGCTGCGGATTGTGAACCCTTCTCCTTATATGTATTTTTTGCGGTTTGGGATGGAGGGGAAGAAAACGAAAGCTCCTCCGCTCCCGAAGGAAGACAAACGAGTCGGGCGCATATTGTGGGGTCTTCGCCGGAGTTGCTTGTGCGGGTGCATGGGCGGGATGTGGAGTATCGGCCGATTGCGGGGACTCGGCCGCGGAGTGCGGATGAGGTGGAGGATAGGGCTCTCGAGGCCGATATGCGTGGGGACGAGAAAGAAGTTGCCGAACACATCATGTTGGTGGACCTTGGGCGGAATGATGTGGGCCGGGTGAGTGAGTTTGGGTCGGTCAAGGTGAAAGAGCTAATGGTTGTGGAGCGGTATAGCCACGTAATGCACATGGTGAGTTCGCTTGAGGGGAAGTTGAGGGCGGGGTTGAATGCGATTGATGCGTTTCGGGCTTGCTTTCCTGCTGGGACGCTGAGTGGGGCTCCTAAGATTCGGGCGATGGAGATTATTGAGGAGCTGGAGCCGGCTCGGCGTGGGGTTTATGGCGGGAGTGTGCTGTATGCGGACTTCAGCGGGAATCTGGATTCGTGTATTGCGATTCGGACGCTATATATGAATGGGGAGCAGGGGCACTTTCAGGCGGGGGCGGGGATTGTTGCGGATTCGGTGCCGGAGAAGGAGTTTGAGGAGTCGGTGAATAAGGCGAGAGCGGTGGTAAGGGCGATTGAGAGGGCGCGGGGACTTTAGTCGTCTACTCCTTAAACTCCGCGATCGGGCGGTTGGGCGGAATATGCTGCGTCAGTGCGTTCAGTGTTTGCTTGTCGATCCTCAGCCATAAAAATCTTTGCCCAGTGGTGTGGTTTCGCGGCCCCCCCGAGTCTCCCAAACCCCAAGCCAGATGAAAGGCTGGCGACGGGAATATTTCAATGCACTGCATGTTAAGGGAGTATGCATCCATTACGCGAATACGTAGAAGCTGCCTGGACTCGCTATGCTCAACTGCATCGATTTTTGTGGGCCTCTTGAGAATCAGGATAGTCCTCACATTAGCTGCCGCCGTTTCACAACAACTGTTTTCTATGTCGCGGGCTTTCGCGAACATGAAAAGTCGCAGTGTGAAAAAATAGTTATTTATCGTGGAGCCACGCTCATCGCTGGGACAGGAGCCGCACCACAGCCGGCCATGTCCGTGATGGTGCGAGGCGAGCGTATCGAGAAGATCGAGCGGGATGCTGATTTTCAAGTGCCATTTAGCTCTAAAGAATGACGTAACCGGGCTGTACCTTTTCTCGGTCTCATCAATAGTCATGTGCATTTGGCGACACCGCCGGTCCGGGAATGGGCGCTCGCAATGATGCGTCGCGACCTCTACAGTGGAGTCACAGCGGAGCGAGATATGGCAGACGATCTGCGCCAGATTGCGGATCTTACTCGTGCTGCTCGAGTCGGGGAGATTCCGGGGCCCGACATCTACTACGCTGCTTTGATGGCAGGGCCAAGTTTCTTCACGGATCCCCGAACTCATGAGACCACGCGCGGCGGCGCGGTGGCCGGCAGTACGCCGTGGATGCGAGCCATCACCCCTGAGACTGATCTTAAGATCGCCGTTGCGGAGGCTCACGGTACGGGTGCGACCGCGATCAAAACTATGCGGATCTGCCCGAGGATCTTGTCTCCTCCATTACGAAGGAGGCACACCGCCAGGGCATGCTGGTTTGGGCCCATGCGGCTGTATTCCCGGCGACTCCGGCGCAAGTGATCGATGCTGGTGTTGATGTTATCTCTCATGTTTGCCTGGTGGCGTCTGACCCCATGAACTCACGCGCCGAAGCTCATAAGGGCCCGCCTTTGGATGCGAGAAAGTACATCAACCGTGATAACCCCGAGATAGAAGCGCTCTTCCAGGACATGAAAAAACGCGGCACCATCCTGGATGCGACCCTCAAAGCCTATCAGCTAGTGGAGGACGAGGCCGCCAAATCGGGCAAATCCCCAGTTCAATGCAGTTTGGCGCTAGCCGCCAGCTTGACCAACGAGGCCTATCGTGATGGTGTCGAGATCGATGCTGGAACCGATTTTTGGCCAACGTCTTATACTGACCCGTGGTCATCGCTTCAGACCGAACTAGAAGTGTTGCAGAACAGAGCCGGCATGAAGCCTGTCGATGTGATCCGAGCAGCGACCATCGCGGGAGCCAGTACGATGCACCTGCAGAACGAGATGGGCACGGTACAGCCTGGCAAACTTGCCAATCTCGTATTCGTCTCGCAGAATCCCCTCGATAATGTCGAGGCTTTTCGCAGCGTTGTGTTGACGGTCAAGCGAGGCGTGAACTACTGGCGCAAAGATTATCGCCCCATCTCAGCGGATGAGATTCAAAGACCGGAATAGGTCTAAAATCAAAGACAGTTATGGTCTTTGTTCTCGACAATTACGATTCGTTTACCTACAACCTCGTGCAGTACATGGGTGAGCTGGGTGCGGAGATGGTGATTCGGCGGAATGATGAGCTGACTCCGGCCGAGGTGGAAGCGCTGGGGCCGGAGCGGATTGTGATCTCGCCGGGGCCTTGTACTCCGCAGGATGCGGGGATTTCGATTGAGTTGATTAGGCATTTTGCTAAGGCGAAGCAGCGGGTGCCGATTCTGGGGGTTTGCCTGGGGCATCAGGCGATTGGGGCGGCGTTTGGTGGGAATGTGGTGCGGGCTCCTAAGCTGATGCATGGCAAGACTAGTGAGGTGGCGCATGATGGGAAGACTATTTTTGAGGGGATTCCTTCAGCGATGACTTGTACGCGGTACCACTCGCTGATTGTGGCGGAGGAAGGGTTGCCGGAGGAGTTGGAGGTTTCGGCTCGGACGGCAGATGGGGAGACGATCATGGCGTTGCGGCATCGTGAGCTGCCGATTGAGGGTGTGCAGTTTCATCCGGAGAGCGTGCTGACGGCGGATGGGAAGAAGCTGATTGAGAATTTTTTGAAGATGTAGAGCGGGCCGGTGGAAGGGCGCCAGTGTGCCCCCTAAATGCCAAATACAGGGATCCTTCACTTCGTTCAGGATGACGACGTGTGCGGGAACTATGCGGGGCGTTTGCAGTCTACGCCGAGGCAGTCTTTCCAGCGGTAGTCGGATTCGACTTCTTTGAAGTGGGGGTCGGGGGAGTCGCCCATCTGGGCTCGGCGGATGTCGGTGAATCCGGCTTCGGCGAGTTGGGCGGCCATGCCTTTGTAGTCCCACATCCAGAGGTGGCGGGCGCGGCCGAAGACGGCGGTGGGGATGGATCGCAGGCCGCGGGGAGTGTTGCTTTCGCCGAGCCAGCTCTCCTGCATGAAGCGGGAGCAGGCGGCGGGAGTGGGGTCTCCGGTGTAGATGCCGATGAGCTGTTCGAGGTCGGGGAGCACGAAGCGGAAGGTACCGCCGGGACGCAGATAGGTGAAGACGTTGCGGAGGGTGGTGCGGAACTCGTCGAGGGTCATGTGCTCGAGGACGTGGGAGCAGTAGACGGCTTCGGCAGATCCGGGCGCGACGGGAAGGCCCTTGATGACGTCTCCGTAGATGATGTTTTTGGGGTAGGGCGGGAAGCCTTGTTTTACCAGGAGCGGCCGGAAGACAGGGAGGCGGCTTTGGATCCAGAAGGCGGGGCCAGCGTCGAAGTTTTTCCAGGTTTCAGGAGCACACATACCACAACCAAACTGCACATACTGGTGACCCATAGCCGTATTATACATAGCGTAAGGGACGATTCTGGTTTGGGATACGAGCCGCGGCACGGGTGAAATGGCGGTTTCACGCGGGTTTTCAGTGAATAGCTGCGATGATGCTTGTGAGGCCGGGAAGAGGAAGCGATGAGGATTCAGATTGCGATGGCCGGCCTGCTCCCGGTGATGCTGGTCGTTGGGGCGACGGCACAGCAGCCGCCGATTGGAACGGTTGGGGTGCAGGACGCGACTGTCGCGGGGGCTCTCGAGGTAAGTAACGGCCGAGCGGTGCTGGTGGGGAATACGACCGTGACGGCGAAGGACCGGACGGCTGAGATTGAGTTGAAGCGCGGCGGAACGGTGAAGGTTTGCGCGACGAGCGGGCTGCATGTGACGGCGGGCAAGAGTGCGGATGAAGCGATGGCGGCTCCGCTGATGCTGGCGCTGGATCGTGGGGCGATTGAGGTTGTGATGCCGGTGACGACGCGGGATGTGGTGACGACTCCGGATCTGCGATTCACGACGGGCGGGGATGGGCCGCTGGACCTGCAGCTTCGCGTGACACGGAATGGCGATACATGCGTGGAGAATCGGGGGGCGAAGGCGCCGATGCTGAATGTGGCGGACCAGTTTGGGGAGGCGACGTATCAGTTGCACGCGGGGCAGCATGTGCTGTTTGAACATGGGAGTCTGAAAGAGGTTGTGGATCATGAGAGTTCGGCGTGTGGGTGTCCGCCGGAGCCCACGATGACGGTGGCGGATGCGCTGGTGAACGGTGGCGCCGGAGGTGGCGGGACGGCAGCCGAAGAGTGCGGCGGAGGAGCATCCCTTCCCTGCTGCGGTGAGTGCGGGGCTGGCTCCGGCTGCGGTACCGCAGGCTCCTGCGGGGCAGGTACATACGCAGGTTTCGGCGGCATTGAGTTCGGGTGGCGATGCGGATAGCACGGCGGAGCCGCCGGCGACGGCGAAGAATGCGGATACGGCGCAGGCTGCTCCTGACTCCTGCTCGCGCCGAAGCAGTCGAAGGATCTGGTGCATGCTGTGGGACGGTTTTTCAAGCGCCTATTTGGCGGCGGTTGAAAGGCGACTGCGGGGCGAGCGAAGAGCGCTTCGCTGCGATACAATCATAGGGTTGCGGGATTTTCGGCAGGGATGCCGGCGTGCCCGCGGACACATTCTCAAAGACAGCTGAATTCAGCACAGATTAGGGGTTTTTATGTCGATTCCCGCCACGCAGATGCGCCCGGGCATGATTATCAAGTACAAGGACGACCTTCACCTGGTGTTTTCGGTGGAACACCGCACGCCGGGCAATCTTCGCGCGTTCATTCAGGCGAAGCTTCGCAATGTACGCACTGGCGCGATGTTCATTGAGCGCTTCCGGTCGCCCGATCCGATTGAACGGGTTTACGTCGACGAAGTGAAGATGGAGTTCCTGTACAACGACGGGGACGAGTACTACTTCATGGACGAGAAGTTTGAGCAGACGATGTTGAAGCGCGATACGCTGGGCGATGCGGTGGAGTATCTGATGCCGAACTTGTCGATCAGCGTGAGCTTCCATGACGGCAAGGCGGTGGGTATCGAGTTGCCGAACGTCGTGGAGATGACGGTGGTGGAGACGG
This sequence comes from uncultured Acidobacteriaceae bacterium, assembly GCA_963774735.1. Lineage (GTDB taxonomy): Bacteria > Acidobacteriota > Terriglobia > Terriglobales > Acidobacteriaceae > Edaphobacter. The sequence goes on from CAVZGJ010000026.1 coordinate 165,597, forward strand.
AGCCGGGGATCAAGTCGGCAACGGCGTCTTCGGTGACCAAGCCTGCGAAGCTCGAGACAGGGCTTGTGGTGCAGGTTCCTCCGTTCATCAATGAGGGCGAGAAGATTCGCGTGGATACGGCTGAAGGCGCTTATATGAGCCGTGCGTAACGAGGGATGAAAATTGCGAAGGCAGAGCCGATTGGTTCTGCCTTTTCTTTTTGTTTGAGGCGGTTGCGCGGGCCTGACCGCTCTGCGACACTGGAGCTTCGATGGTGTGCCATTACCTTGTGAAGGGGCCGCGTTCAGGGCGTCGGGTTTCGCTGGTTTGTGCAGCGGGAGGCGGCAGAGATTGGCCTGCGCGGGTGGGTGCGGAATACTGAGGATGGGCATGTGGAGATTGTTGCGGATGGAAGCGCGGAGGATCTGACGGAGTTGAAGACTGCTCTGCATAAGGGTTCGCGCGGCAGCCGTGTAGATGCTGTTGTGGAACATGAACTGGCTGAGAGCGAAGGCGCGAAGCTTGGACCATTTGAGATTGAAGGAGCCTGGTGAGGACTGATGACGTTACCGATTAATTGCGAACCACTAAAGACGCTGATCCGGACAGTGCCGGATTTTCCGAAGCCGGGGATTTTGTTCTACGACATTACGACGGTGTTGAAGGATAAGGCAGGATTTGCGACGCTGATTGATGCCTTTGCGCAGTACTACATCGGGAAAGAGATTGACCTGGTGCTGGGGATTGAGGCGCGTGGGTTTATCTTCGGGCCGGCGCTGGCTTACCGGTTGAACGCGGGATTTGTTCCGGTGCGGAAGCCGAAGAAGCTGCCGGCAAAGGTGGCTCGGGTGAACTATGACCTGGAGTATGGGACGGATTCGCTGGAGATTCACATGGATGCGATTGAGCCGGGGCAGAGCGTGGTGATTGTGGACGACCTGCTGGCTACGGGTGGGACGATGGAGGCTACTGTTCGCCTGGTGAGGCAGCTGGGTGGGGAGATTGCCGGGCTCGGGTTTGCGATTGAGCTGGATTTTTTGAAGGGGCGCGAGAAATTTGAAGGATATGACGTGCTGAGTTTGCTGCATTACGACGAGTAGGTTTGCAGCAGGCACGTGATCTTCGTTTTCACCACTACCTAGAACCCCTAATTGGAGAGAGCAATGAAGTCTCATGGATATGCTGCACACGATAAGACGTCGGCGCTGGTGCCGTTTCACTTCGACCGGCGGGATCCGGGGGCGAATGATGTGGTGGTGGAGATTGCTTATTGCGGGATTTGCCACTCGGATATTCATCAGGTGCGGGATGAGTGGAAGAATGCGATCTATCCGATGGTGCCAGGGCATGAGATTGTTGGGCGCGTGACGAAGGTGGGATCGGGGGTGAAGAAGTTCAAGGAGGGTGACCTGGCGGGTGTGGGCGTGATGGTCGACTCTTGCCGGGTTTGTGCGAATTGCAGGGCGGGCGAAGAGGCTTACTGCGAGAAGGGGATGGTGGGGACTTACAACGCTCGCGACTACAACGGCGAGCTGACGTTTGGCGGGTACTCAAACAATATTGTGGTGGATGCGCGCTATGTGCATTCGATCTCTCCGAAGCTGAACCTGGCGGCGGTGGCTCCGCTGCTTTGTGCGGGGATTACGACTTATTCGCCGCTGAAGTTCTGGAAGGCGGGTAAGGGGAAGAAGGTTGGGATTGTTGGATTGGGCGGGTTGGGGCATATGGGGTTGAAGTTTGCTCATTCGATGGGAGCGGAGACAGTGTTGTTTACGACTTCTGCGGGCAAGGTGGCGGATGGGCAGAAGCTGGGTGCGGATGAAGTAGTCGTCACGAAGGATGCCGCGGCGGTGGCGAAGCATAAGGGGAGCTTCGACTTTATTCTGGATTGCGTTTCGGCTCCGCATGATGTGAATCAATATTTGGATTTGCTGCGGCTGAATGGAACGATGTGCCTGGTGGGGCTGCCGGAGACTCCCGTGGCGATTTCGCCGTTCTCCATCATTACGAACCGGCGATCGTTTTCGGGGTCGATGATTGGCGGGATGCCGGAGACGCAGGAGATGTTGGATTACTGCGCGGAGCATGGGATTGTCTCGGAGATCGAGATGATTTCGGTGGATAAGCTGGATGAGGCTTATGAGCGTGTGGTGAAGAGTGATGTGAAGTATCGGTTTGTGATCGATATGGCTACTTTGCCGACCAGCTAGTTGCCGGTTCTAATTTTCGGTGGTCAGTTTTGGATGTCAGGTTTCGGCTATCAGAGTATCAGGTGTAAGCGGTGCCTAGACGAAGAGGGTGTAGAGGGGTGAGTCGAGGGGGATGGTCTGGGTGGGGCCTGTGAGTTTTCCGGTGGCGGCGTCGCGGCGGAAGATAGTGATGGTGGCGGAGTCCTGGTTGCCGCAGAGGAGCCATTGGGCGGTGGGATCGAGGGTGAAGTGGCGGGGGGTTTTGCCGCCGCAGGGGATGCGCTGGACGAGCTCGAGCTTGCCGCCTTTCGGATGGATGGAGAAGACGGCTAGGGTGTCTTCGCCGCGGTTGCTGGCGTAGAGGGAGAGACCGTCGGGGGCGATGGCCAGCTCGGCGGCGGTGTTTTTTTCTGCGGGAAAGTCAGGGGCGATGGTTTTGACGGGGGTGTTGGTGTTGACGAGGAGTCCTTGCGGGTTGTCACCGAAGCGGGTGGCGGTCCAGAGGTAGTGGTCGATGGTGGAGTCAATTTCGTTGATGCCGTAGACCCAGCGATTGTTAGGGTGGAAGGCGATGTGTCGGGGGCCGGAGCCAGGGCGATTGTTGGTGAAGAGCTGGGGGTCAGAGAGTTCGCCGGTTTCGGGATGGATCTGAAAGACGGTGATGTGGTCGGTGCCGAGGTCGCAGACGAGAAGGAATCGGTTGTCGGGGGAGATGGTGACGCAATGCGGGTGGGGGGCGTTCTGGCGGGCGGAGACAGGGCCAAGCGCGCCGAACTTCTGGTGGTCGTTGAAGTCGATGCGGCTGACGGGCTGGCTGAGCGTGCCGTCGGGTTGGATGCGATAGGAGGCGACGCTTGCGCCGTAGTAGTTGGCGACGAAGGCTGAATGGTTGGTGTAGTCGACGGAGATGTAGGCTGGGCCCGCTCCGGCGGATGTGACCTGGCCGGATTGATGGAGAGCTCCGGTTTTGGGGTCGATGGTGAAGGTGGTTGCAGCGGCGGCGGGGTCGTTGATGGCGTTGACGGCGTAGACGAAGCGTTTGGCGGGACCGGCCGGGGTTACGGCGAGGAAGGAGGGGCGCTCAGTGGCGGCCGTCAGGACGGGCGGGGTGAGTTTGCCTTGGATGGTGTCAAAGTGGGCTTGATAGATGCCTTTGCTGACGCCCTTCGAGGTGTCGGTACCGATGTAGACGTTGAGGGGCTGTGGCGGGGCTGGTTTCTTTTTCTTAGGCCATGTGATTTCGGCCTGTGCCGAGGCGGCGAAGGCCGGAAAAAGAACGAGGAATCTGCGGCGGGTGAACGACATGAAGCAATTCCCCTCTGAAAGACTATGCTGGTTCGCCTGGCAGGTGGATCCCCATCTCGTCTTCGGGCCGAATGTTGGCGTTGATGACGGGAAGGCTGGGAAGATAATCCGTGCGACCGGCCTCTTTGACGACGGCGGCGGCGTGCTCGAGGACCTCGTCGACGGTCATAGTGTACATTTCGCGACCGTTGTCGTAGCCGGACTGGATGGCGTGCTTGAGGTAGCGCCCTGCTGCCTGAGCAGCTAGATAGTCCGTGATGACGTAGCCGGTGCGGTGCTTCTGCTCGACCCAGGCCTGGTTGGGCATGGCAATCCAGACGGGGCGGCCGTTGACGGAGAAGCGAATATCAGTGGCGTCGGCATGGCGGGTGGCGATGGCGACGACGGTCCCTTTCCACTCGCAGTGGAGGTCTTCGCCGGTCCAGCGGTCGGTCACTCGGAAGTCTTCGTACATGGTTCATTCCAGCTTAGTTCAGTGGGGTTGTGATGAGCAAGGCTGGTTTTGAAGGCTCATCCCCAAAAGTGCTGTGATCTAACAGGTTAGGGGGATATCCCACGTTAGGGAGGGAAGCGTAGGTTACTTTCGTAAGTTGCTGAAAATCCTTCTGGCTATGGAAAGTTACCACAGATATTCTAGCTTTACATTGCGGTGAAAAATGAGCGTACGTCGGACAGAAGCTGAATCGGCTAGTTTGCGAGCGATTTGGACCAGGGATTTACTGGACTCCCAGCCGGAGGTGGAATGCGAGGAACTGGTGCAGCTTGCGGCTGCAATCTGCGGCACTCCTGCGGGCCTGGTGACGCTGCTCGATGAGAGGCATCAGTGGTTCCGCGCGTCGGCACACCTGAAGCTGGGAGACACGCCCCGAGAGGTGGCGTTCTGTGCACACGCGATCCGAGAGTCCGGGCTGTTTGTGGTGAAGGATGCGCTAATGGATCCGCGGTTTGCGGATAATCCGCTGGTGATGAGCGACCCGGCGATTCGCTTCTTTGCGGGCATGGGTCTCTTCCGGGAAGATGGAGAGCCGTTGGGGACGTTGTGCGTGGTGGACATGACGCCGAGGATTCTGGCAGCGGAGCAGGCGAATGCGCTGGAGCTTCTGGGTCGCCAAGTGAGCGTCCGACTGGAGGCAATGGTGCAGCGGAAGGCGCTGGCCGAGGCGATTGTCGAGAGAGACAGGGCGGCGGGAAATCTGAGGGCAAGTGAAGAGTTGTTTCGGGCGTTTATGAATGCGAGCCCGTTCCTCAGCTACATCAAGGATGCGGCGGGACGGCTGCTGTTTTATAACCGCGCGTTTGCGCAGCGGTTCGGCGTGAGCGAATATGCGTGGCTGGGGCGGACGGACGATCAGCTGTGGTCGCGCAAGCTGTCGAAGTCGATGCGGACGCATGACCTGGAAGTGATGGCGGGCGGAAGGATCGTTGAGACGGAGGAGCATATCCGGAACTCGGATGGGACGGTGAGCTCGCTGCGGTCGTACAAGTTTCCGTGTCATGATTCCGCGGGAAATGTCCTGCTGGCGGGCGTGGCGGTGGATGTGTCGGAAGAGGTGGCGCATCAGGTTGAGTTGGAGCGGTACCACCGGGAGTTGGAAGAGGCCAACGATCAACTGCGGAAGCTGGCTGTGACGGATGAGTTGACGGGGTTGAGGAACCGCAGGTCGTTTGAGGAGCGGCTGGTGATGGAGTTCTCGATGGCTCGACGGAGGAAGAGGGAGCTGTCGGTGCTGCTGATCGATGTGGACAACTTCAAGTCGATTAATGACCGGTATGGTCATGCTGCCGGCGATGAGGTGCTGCGGCGGCTGGGTACGATTCTGCGAACGACGGTGCGGCTGCCGGATTTGCCGGCACGGTATGGAGGCGAGGAGTTTGTGGTGCTGTTGCCGGAGAGTGGCGAAGAGAGTGCCATGGGGCTGGCGAGGCGCGTGATGCAGCGGGTGGCGACAGAAGAGTGGGAGAACGAGCCACTGACGATCAGCGTGGGAATGGCGGCGATGAACGAGTCGCTGGAGAGTGGGTTTCAACTGGTGGAGCTGGCCGATGAGGCTTTGTATGCGGCTAAGCGGGCGGGCAAGAATCGCGTGATGGTGCATAGCGGGTAGGTGTCCTGCCGGACGGGCCCACTGCGCGTGGAGCGGCCACTTCGTGGCGTGTGTACCCAGTCTTGAAGTGGCGATCTTCTGTGGCCCGACCGTTGGTCGGGAAGAATGTCTGGTTGGTTCCGGAATGAAAGAGGCGCACCTTTTGGGTGCGCCTCTCTTGATGGATGATTGATGCGAAGTTTTTAGACTTCGGCGTTGGGGTCGCCTTCTTGGCCGGCACCCTGCTCTTCCATCTGCTTGGCGAGCTCTTCGCGCTTCTTGGTGCGGGCTTCGGCGCGCTTCTGGGCCTTCTCGTTGAGCTCGTGCTCGGCTCCGAGGAGCTCGATGTAGGCCATCTCGGCTGCGTCACCCTTGCGGGCTCCGAGGCGCGTGATGCGGAGGTAGCCGCCGTTGCGTGCACCGTAGCGAGGGGCGACGGTAGCGAAGAGGCGGTCGACCGACTCAGGCGTCATGAGGTAAGCCGCGGCCTGGCGGCGGGCGTGAACGGTGCCCTGCTTGCCGAGGGTGATCATCTTCTCGATGAGCGGACGGCTGGCCTTGCACTTGGTGATGGTGGTCTCGACGCGGTCCATCAGGATGACGGAGGTGACGAGGTTGCGCAGCATGGCGCGGCGATGGCTGGTGTTGCGGCCTAATTTGTATCCTGCATTACGGTGACGCATCGGTGATCTCCTTCGACTGGGCGTTGAGCCGTGAGTCGGTACTGCTTGGAATTCCGCGGGCCGAAGCCTCATGCGGTTGAAACTTGCCTCGAGGATTGCTGAGGCTGATTGCTTCGCGGCTTGCGACGCGATTTGAGGCATGACGGCGGCGGATATTACTCCGCCGCCGCGGTGGTTAGAAGTTCTCGGTCTCGCTGGGGAGCTCGAGGTCTTCGTCTTCTTCTTCGTCCTCATCGTCGTCATCGAAGTTGCCGAAGCTGGCGGCGAGGGTGGCGGCGGGCAGGACGGAGGTGGGTCCGGGCTGCGGGTTGCCGTTCTCGTCGATCTTCATGCCGAGGGAGAGGCCCATCTGCGCGAGGATTTCCTTGATCTCATTCAGGGACTTGCGGCCGAAGTTCTTGGTCTTGAGCATCTCGGCTTCGGTCTTCTGGATGAGCTCGCCGATGGTGGCGATGTTTGCGTTCTTGAGGCAGTTGTAGCTGCGGACGGAGAGCTCAAGCTCTTCGACCGAGCGGTTGAGGTTCTCGTTGCGCAGGGCGGGGCCGTCGGCGGCGCCGTCGTGACCGGCTTCCATCTCCTCTTCAAAGTTGATGAAGATGGTCATGTGGTCCTTGAGCAGCTTGGCAGAGAGGCCGAGCGCATCGGCGGGAAGCACGGTGCCGTTGGTCCAGATCTCGAGGGTGAGCTTGTCGTAGTCGGTGATCTGACCGAGACGGGCTGCCTCGACGAGGTAGTTGACCTTGCGGACGGGCGAGTGGACGGAGTCGACCGGGATGAAGCCGAGGCCGAGGTCGGCGTCGAAGTTCTTGTCGGCCGAGATGTAGCCGCGGCCGCGCTTGAGGCGCATCTCCATGTCGATCTTGCCGCCTTCGGAGACGGTGCAGATGTAGACGTCCTTGTCGAGGATCTCGACGTCGCCGTCGGCTTCGATCATGCCGGAGGTGACGACGCCTGCCTGGTCGGCGCGGAGGTAGAGGGCCTTGGGGCCTTCGCCGGCGAGCTTGAAGGGGATCTGCTTGAGGTTGAGGATGATGTCGGTCGCGTCTTCGACGACACCGGTGATGGACTGGAACTCGTGCAGGACGCCTTCGATGCGGACCGCGGTGACGGCTGCGCCCTCGATGGAGGAAAGCAGGGTGCGGCGAAGGGCGTTGCCGATGGTGGTGCCGAAGCCGCGCTCAAAGGGCTGCGCGGAGAACTTGCCGTACTTGTCGTTCAGGGTTTCGGTGTCGACTGCGAGACGCTTGGGCTTTTGAAAACCTCTCCAAAGCATTTGTTTCTCCTTTATCCGTCCTAGACGCGATGCATTCTGCGAACTGGCGGGTGGTTCGGTTGCGGGTTAGGTTGTGGTGTTGCGGGCCGGAGGCGAGGCTTGAGCCCCACCCCCGGTAAAAAGTGTCAAAGTATTCGAAATAATGCACTTAAGTCTGGACTTCGGTACGAGCCCAAAATTAAGGGTGACTTTATTTCGAGTACAGTTCGACGATCAGCTGCTCGTTGACGGGCAGGTTGATGTCTTCGCGCTTCGGCAGGGCGATGATCTTGCCGGTGAAGTTGTCGCGGTTGATGTCGATCCAGGTGGGAGCGTTCTGACCGGCGGCAAAGTTCTTCGCCTCTTCGAAGCATGGGCAGGGTCTTGGAGCCTTCGCGGAGGGCGATCTCGTCGCCGACCTTGACCTGGAAGGACGGGATGTTGACCTTGCGGCCGTTGACGGTGACGTGACCGTGACGGACGACCTGACGGGACTGGCGGCGGCTCAGCGCGAAGCCGAGGCGGTAGGCGACGTTGTCGAGGCGGGTCTCAAGCTGCTGGAGCAGGAGTTCGCCGGTGACGCCGGTCTTGTTGGAGGCCTTCTGGTAGTAGGCGCGGAACTGGGTCTCGAGGGTGAAGTAGATGCGCTTGGCCTTCTGCTTCTCGCGGAGCTGCAGACCGTAGCCGACGACCTTCTTAACTTTGCGGGACTGGCCGTGCTGGCCGGGGGGGAAGTTGCGCTTCTCGACGGGGCATTTTTCTGAGAAGCACTTGGCTCCCTTGAGGAAGAGTTTGGTTCCGTCGCGGCGGCAGAGGCGGCAGACGGGTCCTGTGTAACGTGCCATTTCGTAGTCTCCTGACTTCGGGTGTCGATCGTTTTACGCGCTGGCTGCGCTTCGTCGCGATCCGGTTGGTTTCGCTTACTGCGCGGGCTAAAGCTCTGCGCAGTTGGACATGAATGCATTGCTTCGGTGCACGGCTGAAGGTGCATCGTAGTACAGATGAAGGCAGCTCGACTTGCAGCTGCGTGCAACGTTCACATGCGGGCTTCTAGATCGCATAGGTCAGACGCGGCGGCGCTTGGGCGGACGGCAGCCGTTGTGCGGCATCGGCGTAACGTCGCGGATGCTGCGAACCTCGATGCCTGCGGTGGCGAGGGCGCGGATCGCGGACTCGCGGCCGGAGCCGGGACCGGAGACGCGCACATCGACCGAGCGGACGCCGTGGTCGCGGGCTGCATTGGCTGCACCGACGGCGGCCTGCTGCGCGGCGAACGGAGTGCCCTTGCGGGAGCCGCGGAAGCCGAGCGAACCGGACGATTTCCAGCTGAGCGTATTGCCCATCTGGTCGGTGATGGTGACGATGGTGTTGTTGAACGACGCCTGAATGAAGACGAGGCCGAATGGAACGTTCTTGCGCTCGCGCTTCTTGAACTTCTTGTTCTTGCCGGGCTTTGCTGCGCCCTTGGTGTTCTGTGTCTTGGCCATGGCTTATTTCGTCGCTTTCTTCTTACCAGCAACGGTGCCCTTGCGCGGGCCTTTGCGGGTGCGAGCGTTGGTGTGGGTGCGCTGGCCGCGGACGGGAAGGCTGCGGCGATGGCGGAGGCCACGGTAGGACTGAATTTCAATGAGGCGCTTGATGTTGAGGGAGATGTCCTTGCGGAGATCGCCTTCGATCTGGCCCTCGGCTTCAATGACCTGACGGATGCGGTTCAGCGCGTCCTCGTCGAGCGTGCTGAGCTTCGCGAAGGGATCTACGTTCGCCTTCTCGAGGATCTTGGCAGCGCGGGAGTTGCCGATTCCGAAGATGTAGGTGAGTCCGATGCGTGCCTGCTTGTTGCCCGGGACATCGACTCCAGCAATACGTGCCATGGGGTTCCTTTTCGGTTGGGCTCCGGTAGCTTCGCCACGGAGCGGGGTGATTGGTTTACGGCGAGTCCGACGGGTTCAACGCAAGCCTTGACTTCGGCTAACTAGCCCGTCGGGGCCGGTGAAGGGCTAGAGACCAGGGAAAAGGGTTCTTGTTGTATTTCTTAGCCCTGGCGCTGCTTGTGCTTGGCGTTTTCGCAGATGACGCGAACTACGCCGCGGCGGTGAATGACCTTGCACTTGTCACAGATCTTCTTTACTGAGGCACGGACCTTCATGGTGATTCCCTTCCTTTACTGCAACGTGTAGCCGGTGGAACAGAGGGCATACCCCAGGGGCTAAGCCTCAATCGTGCATGACCCTTGAATGCCAAGGCTTAAGCCTTGGCCTACCTAGAAGCCAAAAAGCGTGGCGATCCGGGGGTAAAACAGCGTTTCTCGTCTACTTGTAGCGGTAGACGATGCGGCCGCGGTTGAGGTCGTACGGGCTGAGCTCAATCGCGACGCGGTCGCCGGGGAGGATGCGGATGAAGTTTTTGCGCATACGTCCGGAGACGTGTGCAAGGGCTTGGTGCTTGTTTTCAAGCTCGACCTTGAACATTGCGTTTGGCAGGGTCTCGACGACGACTGCCATGACTTCAATTGCATCTTCCTTCGACAAACGGTCTCCTTTGGAAAGGCGGGAGGCTAAGCCTCTTTGTTTCCAGTATTTCTGTTTTGGTTGGGGCGCTTGGCCTCAGCCGGATGTGCCGTGGTGCACACTTGTACACACAGCATCTCTTATAGTACCTCAGTTTGCCCCTATTTTTCCAGTGGCGAGGCCCGTTTAGTGGCAGTTTCCGATTAGAAAAAACCGTACCTCCAGGGGCTAAAGCCGCCTTCGCATCTCTCAACCTTTCGGCACGGCTGAAGCCGTGCCCTTAAACAAACCCCTTCGAACCGATGACTGGCCTCTTTCGTTTTTAGAGGGTAAGGACCTGGGGGCCATCTTTGGTGATGGCGACGGTGTGCTCGAAGTGGGCGCTGTAGCTGCCGTCGACGGTGATGGCGGTCCAGCCGTCCTTGAGGACACGGACTTCGGGACGGCCGGCGTTGATCATGGGCTCGATGGCGAGGACCATGCCGGGCTTGAGGCGGGGGCCCTTGCCTGCGGGGCCGAAGTTGGGGACCTGGGGGTCTTCGTGCATGGCGCGGCCGATGCCGTGGCCGACGAACTCGCGGACGACGCCAAAGCCTTCGGCTTCACAGAGTTGCTGGACAGCGGCGGAGATGTCGCCGAGGCGGCCGCCGACCTGGCACTGCTCGATGGCCTTTTCGAGGGAGAGCTGGGTGATTTCGAGGAGGCGGGCGGTGCGGGGGCTACCTGGCCGATGGGATAGGTGACGGCGGCGTCGGCGTAGAAGCCGTCGATGATGACGCCGCAGTCGATGGAGAGGATGTCGCCGTCCTTGAGGACTCGCTTGGCGCTGGGGATGCCGTGGACGACCTCGTCGTTGATGGAGGTGCAGAGGGCGGCAGGATAGCCGTGGTAGCCCTTGAAGGCGGAATGGCGCCGAGTTCGGCGATCTTTTCGCGGCGATCGCTTCGAGGTCCATGGTGGAGGCGCCGGCGACGACGTGCGGCGCGATGGCGTTATGGACCTGGCGGAGGGCCTTGCCGGAGATCCGCATCTTCTCGATCTCGCGGGTGGTTTTGATCATGATGGCCATAATTTAGGGACTAGGGACTCAGCTAACAAATGCTACTGCTGCTTTCGAAGTTCCTGCAGGGCCCTGGTGATGGCGACTGTGACTTGTTCGACGGGCTGGTCGCCGCTAATCTCTTCGAATCGACCGAGGCTGCGATAGTGGTCGATGACGGGGGCGGTCTGCTCCTCGAAGGTCTTCATTCGTTCGGCAAAGACGGCTTCGGAGTCGTCGGGCCGCTGAACGAGGACGGAGCCGTCTACATCACAGATGCCAGGGCGAGCGGGCGGATTCGAGTAGATATTGTAGATGCGTCCGACAGGCGAGATGCGACGGCCAGTGATGCGGTGCTTGAGCTGTTCGTAGTCGACGACGATGCTGAGGGCGACGACGGGGAGAACATCCGGGGTGGCGGCGAGTTTTGCATCGAGCCAGAGGGCCTGGTTGAGGGTGCGGGGGTAGCCGTCGAGGATGAAGCCGCGGATGGTGTCGGGCTGGGCGAGCCGGTCGGCGACCATCTCGTTGACGAGATCGTCGGAGACGAGTTTGCCCTGGTCGACGAGTGCTTTGGCGGCTTTGCCGAGGGGAGTGCCGTTAGAGATGTTTGCGCGAAGAATGTCGCCGGTGGAGATCTGGGGGATGCCGTAGGCGGCCATGAGGGCCTTGGCCTGCGTGCCTTTGCCGACGCCGGGAGCGCCCAGAAGAAGAACCGGCCCGGGCAGAAAGTTCTCTGCCGAGGCCGGTTGATGCGTTGCGGAATCGATGGTCAACGTGGGCACGACCTACCAGCTCTTGCGTCCGCGAATGCGACCGCTCTTGGGAGTGAAGCCATCGTAGTGGCGCATGATGAGCTGCGACTCGACCTGATTGACGGTATCCATGGCGACGCCGACGACGATGAGCAGCGAGGTGCCGCCGAAGTAGAAGTTGACGCCGAGACCCTGGGTCATCCAGGTGGGCAGCCGATCAAAGACAGGACCGATGAGCCAAAGGTGGTTGAAGTGGATTCCGCTGATGAGGAGCTGCGGAATGATGGTGATGATGATGAGGTAGATGGCGCCGACGAGCGTGATGCGGGTGAGCACATCGTTGATGAAGTCGGCGGTGCGCTTGCCGGGACGGATGCCGGGGATGAAGCCGCCGTACTTGCGCATGTTGTCGGCGATGTCATCGGGACGGAAGACGATGGAGATGTAGAAGTAGGCGAAGAAGATGATCGCGGCCATCTGGAGCAGTTCGTACCAGGGTTCGCCGGGGGCCAAGGGCGCGGAAGATCGGGCCGAAGAAGGGGGAGTCCTGGAGGGAGTAGCCGAAGACGTGAGCGCCGGCGAAGAGCAGCGGAGCCGACAGGATGGAGCTGGCGAAGATGACGGGCATCACGCCGCCGGAGTTGACCTTGAGCGGGAGGTGCGTGGACTGGCCGCCCATCATCTTACGGCCGACGATGCGCTTGGCGTACTGAACGGGGATGCGGCGCTCGGAGCGCTCGACGAAGACGATGAAGGCGACGACGGCGATCATGCCGGCGACGAGGAGAATGATGGCGATGGGAGTGAAGGCTCCCCAAGCGGCGTCGCGGAACTTCTCGTAGAGGTTTTCTACGCCGCGAGGCAGGCCGACGACGATGCCGGCGAAGATGAGCAGGCTCATTCCGTTGCCGATGCCGCGCTCGGTGATCTGCTCGCCGAGCCACATGATGAAGGCGGTGCCGGCGGTGAGGGTGATGACGCAGAGAGGAATGAAGGCGCCGCGCGAGATGGTCACCATCGTCTGGCCGGTGCTGGTGTTGGTCAGCGTGAGAGCGATAGCGAAGGACTGCACGATGCCGAGGAGGACTGTGACGTAACGGGTCCACTGGGTGATCTTGCGGCGGCCGAGCTCGCCTTCCTTCTGGAGCTTCGCGAGCGGCTCGTAGATGACGGTGAGCAGCTGGAAGATGATCGACGCCGTGATGTACGGCATGATGCCGAGGGCGAAGACGGTAAGCTTGCGAAGATTGCCGCCGGAGAAGAGGTCGACGAGGCCGAGTGCGGAGCCGGAGTTCTGATTGAAGAACTGGGCGAGCATGTCGGCGTTGATGCCGGGGGTGGGAATGTGCCCGCCGAGACGGTAGACGGCAAGCATGCCGAGCGTAAAGAGGACGCGCTTGCGCAGATCGGGGATTTTGAAGATGTTTGCGATTTTCTCGAACATCGGGTGCTGGGACCTCGGGTGAAACGGTTGGTGCTGGTAAAACGGCGATGCGAGGGCGCATGCCCTCGCCTGCCACACTATTCTACAGGGTGCTTAGCCAATCAGGATGGCCTTGCCGCCAGCCTTCTCGATCGCCTCCTGGGCGGTCTTCGAGAACTTGTGGGCGTGGACGGTGACGGCGGTCTTGATCTCTCCGTTGTTGAGGACCTTGAGGAGGGCGCCCTTCTTGCGGAGCAGGCCGAGCATCGATGATCTTGTCGAGGGTGAACTCGCTAACGTTCTGGGCGGCGGCGATCTCGGCGACGCGGTCGAGGCCGAGGACCTGGTACTCGACGCGGAAGATGTTGGTGAAGCCGCGCTTGGGCAGACGGCGGTGAAGGGGCATCTGGCCGCCTTCGAAGCCGCGCATGAGAGAGGAGCCGGAGCGGGAGCCCTGACCCTTGTGTCCGCGGGTGGAGGTCTTACCCATACCCGAACCCATACCGCGGCCGATGCGCTTCTTGTTTTCGTTCGCCTTCTTGGGGGCGCGTAGATTGGAGAGATTACGGATTGCCATTGTTTTTCCTCGCTATAACGCCGCTGGTTTTCAGCGACTCGCTTTTTAAGTTCTCAGTTGTTGGTTGTCAGTTGTCCGAAAACGCGCTCTTACTGAGAACGGAGAACTGGCAACGGATAACTGCTACTCGACGATGCGGACCAGGTGCGGCACCTTGTTGACCATGCCACGAATGGATGGGGTGTCTTCGCGCTCGACGATCTGGTTGAGGCGGGTGAAGCCGAGGCCCTTAATGACGGCCTTGTGCTTGACCGGGGTGCAGATCTTCGACTGGAAGTACTGCAGTTTGATCTTGGCGATTGCGTTCTTGTTAGCCATTACGAGAGCTCCTGAATAAATCTTATTGGAGCAGAGTGGGAGCTTAGAGCTCGTCCTCTGCCTTACCGCGCAGGGCGGCGACTTCGGCCTTGTTGCGAAGCTGGATGAGAGCGTCGAAGGTGGCCTTGATGACGTTGTGCGGGTTGGCGGAGCCGAGGCTCTTGGTGAGCACGTTCTGCACGCCGGCCGCGGTCATGACGGCGCGAACCGTCTTGCCGGCGATGACGCCGGTACCTTCGGGGGCGGGCTTGAGCATCACCTGGCCGGCGCCGTAGTGGCCGAGGACCTGGTGCGGGATGGTGCTCGCGGTGAGGTTGACCTTGTGCAGGTTCTTCTTGGCGGACTCGATCCCCTTGCGGATGGCCTGGGGAACTTCCTTCGCCTTGCCGGAGCCGTAGCCGACCACGCCTTCACCCGGGTCGCCGATGACGACGAGCGCGGCAAAGGACATGTTCTTGCCGCCCTTGACGACCTTGGTGACGCGGTTGATCGAAACGACCTCGTCCTTGAGGTTGAGGCGGTTCGCGTCGATTTTTTTCTTCATAGCCATAATGTCTTATCCAGCTTTCTGGCGGCCGGTGGGCTCGCCTTGGGAAACCTTAGAATTCGAGGCCCGCTTCGCGGGCTGCGTCGGCGAGGGCCTTGACACGGCCGTGATAGAGATAGCCGCCACGGTCGAAGACCACCTTCTTGATGCCCTTCTCTTTGGCGCGCTCGGCGATGAGCTTGCCGACCTGGGCAGCTGCGGCGACGTTGCCGCCGTAGTTCTGGTCTTCGCCCTTCTTGCCCTTCGAGGACGCGGAGGCGATAGTAACTCCGTTCAGGTCGTCGATTAGCTGGGTGTAGATGTGGTTGAGCGAGCGGTAGACGTTGAGACGTGGGCGCTCGGCGGTGCCGGACATCTTTTCGCGGATGCGCGTGTGTACGCGTTTGCGGATGACGTTGCGTTGGCGGGGATTGATCATAATTCTCTTTCCTTCCTAGTGGCGTACCCGGAGTGCCGGGGACGTTCGGTTATCTGAACTTCGTTGGATGAGGCGCGATAGGCTGCGCCTCGCCGAATTACTTCGCTCCGGTCTTACCGACCTTCTTCTTCAGCTTCTCGCCGGTGTAGCGGACGCCCTTGTTCTTGTACGGGTCGGGCTTGCGGAGAGAACGCATGTCAGCGGCGACCTGTCCAACCTTCTGCCGGTCGATGCCGGAGATAGTGATGTGGGTCTGCTTGGGGTCGATCTCGACGGAGATGCCGGTGGGCAGGGGAAACTCGATGGGATGAGGAAGCCCAGGGTGAAGACCACCATGTTCTTGCCCTTCATCTCGGCGCGGTATCCGATGCCGACGATGTCGATCTCTTTGGTCCAGCCGGTGGTGACGCCGGTGACAGCGTTGAACACGAGCGCGCGGGCCAGGCCGTGAAAGGCTGCCTGCTTATCGTTCTGGCGCTCGGCGACGAGGGTGCCGTCCTTCTGAACGAGCTTGATGCCGCCCGGAAGCATGGCGGAGACCTTGCCCTTCGGTCCTTCGACCATAACGGTGTTGCCGTTCTCGCTGACCGTGTACTTGACGCCGGCGGGGAGAGCGATCGGTTTCTTACCAATACGTGACATGATGATTCCTTTTGTGGCTTGCGAGTCGCAGGTGTTAAGCCTGTTCCACTGCAGCCTCAGGGCTAAAGCCCCTGGGTGTTCCAACTTGTTCCGCGAGGCTAAAGCCCCGCGCTTAATCCGAAATACAAATGCAAGAAGATCTGGCTAATCTTTCTTTACCAGACTTCGCAGAGAATCTCGCCGCCAACACCTTCGCGGCGGGCCTGACGGCCGGTCATGACACCCTTGGGTGTGGTCATAATGGAGATGCCGAGGCCGCCCTGAACACGGCGGATCTCGTCGCGGCCGAGATAGACGCGGAGCCGGGACGGGAGACGC
>CAVZGJ010000027.1:0-156614 GCA_963774735.1 uncultured Acidobacteriaceae bacterium
GCAACAGCGCCAGACCGCTGCCCACAACAAACAACGCAAACAGAAATAGAGGATAAAAAATAATCACTGAGGCCGGCAGAAATAGCAACAACCCGATCCCCATGACTGTCAACGCCACCACAATCCCGCGCTTGTATCCAATCTTCCCAACAATCGAGCCCGATGGAAGCGACATCACAAAGTACGCTCCAAAGAAACACAACTGCACCATCAACGCCTTAACGTTTGTCAGGTGAAACAGATCCTTAAAGTGCGGAATCAGAATGTCGTTCAGCGCCGTAATAAAGCCGATACCGAAATACAGCGACACCATCAGCGCCATCGGAACCGTGTAATTTCTCTTCTCGGTCTTCCCCGCGGCGAAAGTCGGGTTGCTTGTGACTCCTAATGCCATTCGTTCTTCCTCATACGGTCCTCCGGTTCTACGCAAGACCTCTTCCACACCACTTCCCATCGAGGTGTACAGATGACTTTACTGTCATAACAATTCAACAGGCAACAAATCATTCCCTCGCTCTCCGCGACCCCGCTTTCGTGAATCAGCCTGCCCAGCGTATCTTTTGACCGTAAGGTAGGCTCTTATTCAGCGCTCAAGGAGCACCATTTGATTCAGATCTCGCGTCGCAACTTCCTCTTCGGCTCTGCAGCCACTCCTTTCGCTTTTCATCACGGACTTGCTGATGCCAGCGGGGTGACGCTTCTTGTGGGGACCCAGACCCGCACCGGTACGAGTAAGGGCATCTATGCCTACCTCTTTCGCGACGGAGAGCTCAGTCAGCAGCGACTTGCCGCCGAGGCCGACAACCCGACGTTTCTCACACTGTCTCCAAATAGACGTGAGTTGCTCGTAGCCAACGAACTCGACACCTACGATGGCAGGCCGGGTGGTGGGGTCTCCACTTACAGCCTCAGTCATGGCGGCGGTCTTGCCAAGGTCAACGAGGTCGCTTCGCAGGGCGGAGGGCCTTGTCATGTTGCGTTCGACCGGAGTGGCCGGTCGGCCTTTGTGGCCAACTACGGTGGGGGCAGCGCGGCGTCGTTCTCGGTCGCCCGTAATGGGCGAATCAGTTCGGCTGTCTCGTTCTTCCAGTACAGCGGAAGCGGACCGGACAGCGCCAGGCAGAAGGGACCACATGCTCATCGGGTGACTGTGTCGCCGGACAACCGGTTCCTGCTGGTCAACGACCTGGGTTTGGACGTGATTCATATTTACCGGCTCGATGCGGAGACGGCGAAGCTGACGCCGAACGATCCGGCGGTCTGGCGCTCGACTCCAGGTTCGGGGCCGCGAGCGCTGCAGTTTCATCCCAACGGGCGCGTTGCTTACTGCGTGACCGAGATGGCTTCGTCTGTGGTCGTGCTTCGCTGGGACGCGAAGCGGGGAGCGCTCGAGACTGTTCAGGAGGTCAAGATGCGGGCGCCCGACTTCCAGGGCGTGACAGCCGGTTCGGAGATTGTGGTCGACCGTGAAGGACGGTTTGCTTACGCTGCGGATCGATTCGACGACATCATCGCGACGTTCGCGATCTCAGCTTCGGACGGGACGTTGACGTTGACGGATCGCAGATCTTGCGGGGGCAAGGTTCCTCGGCATTTGGCTCTCGATCCTTCTGGCCGATGGCTGCTTGTGGCGAATCAGGAATCGGGCAATATCTATGTGCTGGGGCGCGATGCGCAGACCGGGGGGTTGAGCGGCGGGAAGAGTTTTCCGATTTCCCGGCCGCAGTGCCTGGTGTTTGTTTAGCCAGTTGGTGGAGGTTTCTTCGGGGGGTACCCCCTCCCTATTGCCTGCGCGTAACTCTCCTGTATTCGTGGAGTTACGGGTCTGGCAAGTCTACAAAATACTCATAACAAGCGGGTTGCGTCCAAATTCGCCTATATCAATAAGTTAGCCCCGGAGAGTGTCGAGCTTTCCTTTTCTCTGATCTATAAGTTAATTATATGGGTTGGAGCATAACTAAATTTCATTTCTATGGGCTTTGTTTTGTTGGATTTGTGGGATTTTGGGCTTGACAAGCGAGTTTTGGGGCGTTTTTGAAGGCTAATTTTGTAAGTTGTTCTTGGATAATGGGTTTATACGAGAGAATTGTTGCGCCGGGGAGACGAAGGCATGCCCCAGGGGCTAAAGCCCCTATTCTTCCGTTGCGAAGAGAGGCCAAGCCTGAACGCTTGGCTTACCTAGAAGCAATAGAGCTGTTGGAAGTAATGGCAAAGCAAATAGAGCGGTGAGCAGAGCGGGGAAGGCTGGCAAAGCAAGTAGAGCGGTGGGCGGAGTGGAGAAGGCTGGCAAAGCAAATAGAGCGGTGGGCGGAGCGGGGAAGGCCGGCAAAGCCAAAGGCAGATGCCGTCTTTCTCGGAGGTTACTTTTGATTGCTTGCGCTTATCGCAAATTGTGATATTGTTATCGCAATTTGTTATATGAAACTGAGCGACAAAATTCGTTATCTGCGCGAGGTGGAGGGAAACCTTCGCGGGCTTGGGCGGGCGATGACTCAGCAGGAGCTTGTGCGAGCCATCGAAGAGTCGAACAAAGCCAAGCGATCGAATGGGAAAAAGGGAGCTACGATCAGCCAGTCCTATTTGTCGCAGATCGAAAGCGGCGCGCGACCTCATCTGACCAACACGACTCGATTGCTGCTCGCAAAATTCTTTCAGGTTCATCCCGGCTACCTTGTAGATGATCCCGAAGGCTATAACGCGCAGTTGATGGCCGACATCCACAATGTCGAGGACAAGCTGGACCTGTGGCTTGTCAGCGGAGCGGAGCGATTCCGCCGCGACCCGGAGTTATGCCAGGCTCTGCTGACACTTGCGCAGAACAAGGATTCCCGGCGCTGTCTACTGCTGCTCGAGGCAGTGCTGGAGACGCCTTCGCTGGCGGAGCGACTGCTTCAGGTGCTGCGTCCGGAGAGCGCTGCTGCTCCGACGGCCAGCTCAACCGTTACGACTCATAACCCCGCCGGCGCGGGCAGTCCTGTGAAACGCCGGACCCGATGACCATGGAAACCTTCTATCTTGTCTGTTTCGGAATCGGTCTTGTCCTTTGCCTGGCGACTGCGCTGGGCGGTTTCGGACATCTTCACCTTGGGCATTTTGGAGGACATTTTGGGCGCGTTCATGTTGGGCAGTCTGCCCATGGGCATCATGGCTCTCATGGTCTGTCGGCGCTGAACGGATTTACCATCACGGCGTTTCTCTGCTGGTTTGGTGGGGCTGGTTATCTGCTCCATCATTACAGCGGGCTGATGGCTCCGCTGGCCCTTCTTCTTGCCGTGATCAGCGGGACCTTTGGCGCTTCCCTGCTCTGGGCGCTGCTCTTCAAGGTGCTGCTTCCGCGCGAGCGCGTTTTGAGCTCGGAGGATACGGAGATGACCGGCGTGCTTGCGCAGGTGAGCGACAGCATTCGCAGCGGCGGCGGCATTGGCGAGATTCTCTATGTGCAGACGGGAGCGCGCCGGAGTTCGGCAGCACGCAGCGACGACGGCCGCAGCATCGAGCGTGGGACCGAGGTTGTTGTGATCCGCTATGAACGCGGCGTTGCTTATGTGCGTCCCTGGGCCGAGCTTGAGGGCGATCCTTTCAAGAGCCTGGCAGACAGTTGACGAAAGCCGAGACGCACGATCGATTTGGCGCGGCCTCCCTTGCCTGAGGATTAGCCAACCGCAATTCAGTTTCCTGCGGCAAGCAGATAACCCGTTCTCTATGGCTCGAAAAAAGGAACAGTATGCACGAGATGCAGAATTCGCTTGTTATTGTGATTGGCCTGGGCGCCGTGGCGATCCTTGCGGTGGCAATGTTTCTTGCCAACCTGTATCGCAAAGCCGGCCCTAACGAGGCGATCATCGTCTATGGTTTCCGCGGCCCCCGCGTCATCAAGGGCGGCGGCGCTGTGATCTTTCCCGTAGTAGAAAACAGCCGTCAGCTCTCGCTGGAGCTGATGAGCTTTGATGTAGCACCGCAGCAGGATCTCTACACGAAACAGGGTGTCGCTGTGACGGTAGAGGCGGTTGCGCAGATTAAGGTGAGGTCCGATAAGGAGTCGATTCTTACGGCGTCGGAGCAGTTTCTTACCAAGTCTCCCGATCAGCGCGAGGGCCTGATTCGTTTGGTGATGGAAGGCCATTTGCGCGGAATTATTGGCCAGCTCACCGTCGAGCAGATTGTGAAAGAGCCGGAGATGGTGGCCGAACGGATGCGCTCGACCTGTATGGACGACATGAGCAAGATGGGTTTGGAGGTAATCTCGTTTACGATTCGCGAGGTGCGCGACAAGAACGAGTACATCACGAACATGGGCCGTCCGGATGTGGCGCGAATTCGGCGCGACGCGGAGATTGCTGCCGCAGAGGCTGAGCGAGATACGGCAATCCGCAGAGCGAATGCGTTGCGCGAGGCTGCGATAGCGAAAGCGGTCGCAGATCAGGAGCGCGTGATTGCTGAGACCTCATCGCTAGCCAAGCAGGCGGAGGCACAGCGCGACCTCGACATCCAGAAAGCGCAGTTTACCGAGCAGAGCCGGCGGCAAGAGGCGCAGGCCGACAAGGCATACGAGTTGCAGACCAACGTGATGCAGCAGAAGGTCGTTGCCGAACAGGTGAAGGTGCAGCAGATTGAGAAAGAACAGCAGGTGAAGGTGCAGGAGGCTGAGATTCTGCGGCATGAGAAGGAGTTGATCGCGACGGTGCTGAAGGGCGCGGAGATAGAACGGCAGCGTGTCGAGAACATTGCGGCTGCGGAGAAGTCCCGGCTGATGATTGAGGCTGAGGGCCGTGCGGCGGCGATCAAACTGCAGGGCGAGGCCGAGGCCAACATCATCTTCCAGAAGGGCGACGCAGAGGCGAAGGCGATGAACGTGAAGGCGGAGGCGTACCAGGAGTGGTCGCAGGCTGCGGTTGTCGACAAGTTGATTACCAATATGGCTGAGGTTGTGCGGGCTATGGCGGAGCCGTTAAGCAAGGTGGACAAGATCACCATTGTTTCGACGGGCAACGACGGTGTGACCGGAGCAAGCAAGATCACCGGCGAGATGACGAAGATCGCGGCGCAGGTGCCGGCGCTGTTCGAGGCTCTTTCGGGGATGAACCTGCAGGAGCTGATGTCGAATGTAAAGGCTATGAAGCCGCGAGCCAATGGAGAGAACGGTTCTGCTAACTAACCAACCCGTCCGGCGCGGAGGCGCTCTGTGCCGGACGCAGCAACCGCAGTAAGGAGGGCATCATGGCACTACTTGAGCGTGTAGGAACTTTGTTGCGAGCGAATGTGAATGACCTTATCTCAAGGGCTGAGGATCCGGAGAAGCTGGCGAGACAACTGGTTCTGGATATGGAGAACCAGCTGCTTCAGGTGAAGACGCAGGTGGCGATTGCGATTGCCGATCAACATTTGCTTCAGAAGAAAAAGAAGGAGCATGACGATGCGGTGCAGGAGTGGCATCGGAAGGCTGAGATTGCCGTGGGACGGCAGCAGGATGATCTCGCGCGTGCTGCGTTGGAGCGAAGCCTGAGCCATCAGAGCCTGGCGAATAGCTTTGCGCAACAACTGGACGATCAGACGGCGGAGGCAGAGACGCTGCGCAGCGCTTTTTCGAAGCTGCAACAGAAGCTGGCGGAGACGCAGTCTGCGTGCGAGATGCTGGTGGCGCAACATCGGCGCGCTCGTGTGGTTGGCAAGGCGAGTTCTGCGAGGGCAGTTGTCGGCGTGCAGCAGAAGGCGAGCACGTTGAACCGGCTGAAGTCTACGATTCTTCAACAAGAGGCGAGCAACGCTGCAGCCCACGTCTTCCTGGAGGACGACAGCCTGGAGGATAAGTTTGCAGCAATGGATCGAGAGGAAAAGGTGGAGCGGCTGCTGCTCGAGTTGAAGAATAGACAGCCGCGGTTGGCTTAAGGATAGGCGTTCGGGTTATTTGCTGGGGTGATTGGATTGTCGAGCGAGGTCGATGTGCTCGCGGAGCAAGTCGTCGACATCGCCGATTTTTTCGTTGAGCAGATTCAGCTTGCTGGATAGTGACTGAATCTCGGATTCGGCGCGAACGTTGACGTCGTAGTCCAGTTCGCCGCGCACACGGTCCTTCGTGTCCTGGCGATTCTGACTCATCATGATGACGGGAGCCTGGATTGCGGCGAGCATCGAGAGGAAGAGATTGAGCAGAATGAAGGGATAGGGGTCCCAGGCTTTCGTTCTGAGTGCGGTGTTGATGGTGGTGTAGGTGAGCAGGACGACGCCGAAGAGAATGATGAAGGTCCAGGAGCCACCGAACCTGGCGACCTCGTCGGCGATACGGTCGCCGAAGCTCATCTCCTCTTCGATGACGTCGTTGGAGTTGCGGCTGGCGCGGAGGCGAACGATGTGCTGCAGGGAGTGGAATTGTCGACTTACGACGGTGAGCATGTCCATGCCTGCCATGGGCTTCTGTTGGACGAGAGCTACGATGTCGTCGCGACTTACCTCGAGGCAGACTGACTCCTCGATTGAGAGTGCGGTGGTCTGGTGGGGCGTGTCTTCGAGCATTGAGGCGAAACCGAAGAAGTCTCCATGGCGAGGTTCGTCGACGAGAACCTCCTGATGATCCTCGTCGACGGTAGTGACTTGCACCTTGCCTGAGATCATGACGTAGGCGTGTTTGCCGGGTTCGCCGATTTTATAGATGCGTTGGCGCGGAGCGAATGTTCTGATCTCGACCTGCGCTGCGAGGACGGCCATCTCGTCGTCGTCGAGAAGCGCAAAGAGTGGGATTTGTCTCAAGTCTTCTGCCTTACAGGTCATCGCTCACCTCATTGGTGCCTTTGAGATATTTTGCATGGCGGGTGCTGGTTTTGGCACTTCTTTGTTTTGAGGGCACGACATGCGACGAGGTGATTAACTAGAGGAGTGGCAGCCTGAGTTCCGCTCTGCAGCCTGCGAGGCCGTCGGTGCGGTTTGCGAGCTGGACCGATCCGCGATGAGCCTGTGCGATCTGCTGGGCGAGGACGAGACCGATGCCGGTGCCGCCGGGCTTGGTGGTGTAGAAGGGCACGAAGAGATTGTCGGCGTTGGTGAGGCCGGGGCCGTTGTCGAGTACGGCGATGACGACTTCTGAGCCGGTGGTTTGCCAGGCGATCTCGACGTGGGCTTCGGAGTTGGAGGCGGCATCGGGGCTGAGTGCTGCGTCTGCGGCGTTGCGGACGAGGTTGATGAGGGCCTGCTCGATGTGGTCGGCGTCGGCCAGGATGATCATGTCGGTGCCGGCTATCACGGCGACGGAGACTCGGCGTTCTAACTGCGCGACTCTGTGGACGAGAGGAGCGAGCGAGGCAGCGGCGATCTTGGGTGCGGGCAGACCCATCAGCTGGCGATAGGCCTGGAGGAAACGATTGAGGGACTCGGAACGGTTTTCGATTACCTCGAGGCCACGGTCGAAATCGGCCTTTTCGTCAGAGACTTCGCGCCATGAGGAGAGACGGCCTCGCAGGCTACCGGCGATGGATTTGATTGGTGTCAGTGAGTTGTTGATCTCGTGACCGAGGACGCGAATCAGTCTCTTCCAGGCGATGCGCTCCTCTTCGCGTAGCGCCGCGCTGACGTCGGAGAGCACGAGGAGAGTGTGGGGGATGCCGCGGAGACGAAAGCTGGTGCGCTTAACGACCCATCGTGTCGACTGCTGTTCGTTTCCGAGGGAGATGACACCGTCTTCTTCGGCGTCGAACAGCTCCTGCAGCCCGAGTTGGGAGGCGGAGTGACCGAGCGCGGTGTGAGCACGCAGGCCGAATTCGCTTTCGGCGGCCGCGTTGAGCAGCCTCAGCTTGCCTTCCGGATCGAAGGCGAGTACGGGAGACTGCATGGACCGCATGACTCGTTCGACGAGTGCCATGGCTTCGAGAGCTCCGGCACGCTGTGCCTGCAACATGCTTGCAAGCCGATTAACCTCCAGGGCGAGGTCGCCGATGGCATCGTTGCGTTGTCCTCCGCGAGCGCGGAAGGAGTAGTCGTCTTCGCGGAGGGCGGCAACTACGTTTGCCAAGGTCTGCAGGGGACGGATGATTTGCTCCATGAGGAGCGAGACGGCAAAGGTCCAGGCCAGCGCTAAGGCGAGGATGGCAAGAAATTGTTCGAGTAAATCGACTGAATACCGGCGCAGAAGGAGCCAGCAAAAAAGGAGTGCCGGGAGGCCTAGGAGGTAAAGCCAGAGGCGGAGGCGCCTTTCGAAGCTCAGCCGGCGGCCGGCTCCCCGCAGAGGTACACGCGTGCGTTGCCTGCGATCGGGAGTCGACGCCGTTGATTCTTCAGAGCCCATATTTTTCGATGCGGCGATAGAGTGCTCCACGGCTCAATCCGAGAGCATCCGCGGCATGACTCACATTACCATTGGCGCGGGCCAAGGCTTTGCGAATCAGAACCGCTTCGACCGCTTCGAGGCTCATATCATCCATGCTTTGCGATACGGCGCGCTGCGTATTCAAGCCGAGGTTGGCAGGTTCGATCCGTTCTCCCCGCGCCATGAGAACGGCCCGCTCCATGGTGTGGTCGAGCTCTCTCACGTTGCCGGGCCAGCCGTACTGCAGCAAGACTTGCATGGCGGTGGGCTCAAGACCCTGAATGGGACGGCGGTATCGCTCGGCGTAACGGGCAAGAAAGTGCCCGGCGAGGGCGGGGATATCCTCGCGACGGTCGCGTAGGGGAGGCAGATTGACCTCGACGGTGTTGAGACGGAAGAGAAGATCTTCCCGAAAACGACCAGCGGCGCACTCAGCACGGAGGTCTGCGTTGGTCGCCGAGAGCATGCGAACGTTGACCTTCTGGGTCTTGGAGGAGCCTACGCGCTCCAGCTCGCCAGTCTCCAAAACGCGGAGCAACTTCGACTGCTGACGCGTGGGGATGTTGGCGATCTCGTCAAGAAAGAGGGTGCCACCGGTTGCCAGTTCGAAGCGGCCGATGCGATCGGTGTGCGCGTCGGTAAAGGCTCCCTTGACGTGTCCGAAGAGCTCACTTTCGAAGGTGCCTTCGGGGAGGGCGCCGGTATTGACAGCGACGAGGGTTCTTGTGGAGCGAGAAGAAAGACGATGCAGGGTTTGGGCTACGACCTCCTTGCCGGTTCCGTGCTCTCCGGTGATGAGGACATTTGCGTCCGATGGGCCGACACGCGCCATCGTCTCCAGGACAGAGCGCATGGACGGGGCGTTGGCGATAAAGTCGGTCGCACCGGTTGCTCGCAGGATACGGTTCTCGGCTTCGAGCCATTGCGTACGCTTCTGGCTGCGGTGGAGTTCCATCTGGGTTCGCAGAACGGTGAGAAGACGGGCGTTTTCCCAAGGTTTCTGGATGAAGTCCCCCGCTCCGCGACGCATCGCCTCCACAGCGAGATCGATATTGCCCCAGGCGGTCATGACGACGATGGGCAACTGAGCATCGAGCTCCCTGATTTGCGTAACCAGATCCATCCCTTCTTTACCCGAGGTGGTGTCGCGTGTGTAGTTGAGATCGATCAGGACGCCGTCGAAGCTGTCGTGTGCGAGGGCCTCGAGGACGAGCGCGGGCATACGCACCATCTCCAGCTGGTAGCCTTCGGGCTTCAGCAATAGACGCAGTGCTTCGAGGATGTGCGGTTGATCGTCCGCGACGAGGAGTTTGTACGGCTCCTCCTCTGTTGCCCTGATTGCGTCCTTCTCTTTCGGTTCCGCCAACATGTTGACCTGCTCTCGCCTCTACTGTCCTGCCGGGACAACTCCCGTCTTCGCTGATTCTATCGAAATTGAGTTTGCCTCCAGCGTCGATCCGACGGAACGGTCCAGTTCGATCCTTGCCTTCTGATACGCAGTCATGGCTTCGACGAGGGCGGATTCGGCGACTGACAGGTCGCGTTGCGCGGTCAGTGTCTGGTAGTTGGAGCCAGCGCCGAGATCCTGCTCCCTGGCGGTAATATCAAAGGTCTTCTGTGCCAGGTCGCGAGATTTGCGGGCTGAGACAACGCGGGCTTCGCTTTGCACGAGAGCATATTGTGCGTTGCGTACCTCGATGCGAATCTGCTTCTTCAATTGCTGCAGACGAAGCTCCGCCTGCCTTGTCTCGAGCTCTGCCCGATATTGGTCAGATTTTGCGACACGATTGCGAATGGGAATGCTGACGGAGAGGCCGAGGTAATAGTCGGGCGCAGAGTTGTTGAAGGCATTCCTGACGGCTCCCCCCCAGTCACTCGGCGCGGTAGAGACGATGTCCGAGTTCGGATTGGGAAGTCCGGCCAAACCCGTACCGCCATAGAAAGCCGTAGCTGCAACCGTCGGCAGGACGGCGTTGCGAGCGGCGTTCTGGCTCACGCGCCTGTTATCGAGATCGAGGTTGGATTCTCCGAGCTCGATTCGGTCACGCAAAGCGCGCGCAATCATGTCCTCTGTGGGGCCCTGCGCTGCTGCCGGATCGATCTCAGCGCTGTGGTCGGTGGGATGCACCGGCATCGCTTCGAAGATCGGGTCATCGAGATTCTTCGTCAGCGCATTCTTCATCAACAGTTCCTGAAACTGAAGGGTCGTCTTCGCGACGGTGAGATCCTGCTCACGATTCGCGACTTCCGCTTCCGCCTTCAGAACATCCATTGCCGGAATCGCCTGGAGGGAGAGTTGCTTGCGGTCACTTTCGAGCGTCTGGCTGGCGAAATCGAGCGAACGGCTTTTGACTTGCTCGTCATCGTATGCCGCGACGAGGTCCCAGTACATATTCGCGATCTGGGTGACGGTCGAGGTGACCTGAAGTTTGAATGCCTCGTCAGAGATCTTCTGATTGTTCTTCGCGATCCGGAGATAACGGAGGTTCGGTCCAAAACCGAACCCAGCAAGGAGTTGCTGTTGGAGCAGAACGTGATAGTAGGAGTTGAGGCTCGGATTGAGAAAACTATTGGGGCTGTTAGTGGCGCCGCGGCTGTTCTGAAAGACAGCGGACAACGAGGTGCCAGTGGGAAAAGCCTGTGCGTAAGTGATGTTGCCGTTGGTGGTGTTCTCCTGGAGGGTTGGGACCCCGTAGATTGCGATGTTCGACAGCGGCTGGGTGTACTTTTCGTTGTTCAAGGAACCCGTGACGAACGGATCGTAAGACGAGACGTTGGTGCCGGTGCCGAGAGTGGACGAAACGAGACCGGATGCACCCGAACCGGCGCCGCCTGCGCCGCCCGATGTTCCACCCGCGCCTGCGCCGGAGGAGCTAGAACCGAACCCACCGACTCCGCCTCCGGGAGTGTTCTGCACGACGCCTGTGTTGACGCCGCGAAAAGATCCACCGGCCTGGGTGCGGAGAACGTCTGCGGCAGCGATGGGAAGATTGTAGCGAGCGATGGCGATGTCGAGATTGTTTTCGAGGGCGAGCGAGATTGCGTCCTTAAGGCTCAGCTCCAAAACCCCATTGACGATCAGTGCGTCAATTCGCGGCGAGTTGGCGAGGTTGGGCTGCGGCACCATCGTCGGCATGTAGGCGCGGAACGGGTTGTTGGAATGAGGAATATCAAGACGCAGCGCAGGCTGGATGGGGGCCGCGGGGACCTGCGATATGGCAGCCTGCTGGGTTGGGGGTTGCGGGGCAGGGACTTGCTGTGCTGTGGCGAACTGGGGCATCTCCACCAGCAGAGTGATGCTTATGCAACGGAGCAGAGAAAGGCTTCTCTTCACGCCTTCACCTCCGCTGCGGCCGCGAGACCGGCTGTGTCGCGGGACAACCATCCGTCGCGGAGCTCGATTGTGCGGGTGCCGTATGCGGCGTTGACCTCAGAGTGGGTTACCTGCACGATGGTCGTGCCCTGATCGTTCAACTTGCGAAACAATTCCATGATCTCCTTTGCCTGATCTGAGTGGAGGTTGCCGGTGGGCTCGTCGGCTAGTAACAGGTCGGGTTTGTGAATGACTGCGCGTGCGATTCCGACGAGTTGCTGCTGGCCGCCGGAGAGCTGGCTGGGGAAGAGATCTTTCTTGCCGACGATGTTGAAGCGGTCAAGTGTGTCGGCGACGAGGGCCTGGCGCTCGGATTTGGGGATGTCTTTGTAGGAGAGAGGAAGGTCGATGTTTTCAGCGACGGTGAGATCGTCGAGGAGATGGTAGCTCTGAAAGACCATGCCGATGCGGCGGCGAGCGAGGTCCGCTCTCTGCTTGCGGTTCATCGCATGGACGGGCTCGCCAGCGAAGTAGAAGTCGCCCTTCCATTGGTCGTCGAGCATGGCGAGGACGTTAAGGAGGGAGGATTTTCCGGCGCCGGATGGACCCATAACGGTAACGAATTCGCCTTCGCGGATGGTGATGTTGATTCTGCGGAGGACCCAGGTTTCGGTGTGGCCCGTTTTGTAACTTCGTTCGAGATTCTTGAGGTCGATCATTCGCTGTTGCTCCGTTTGGTGCTTGTCTATGCGAGGTGTAGCGACGTGGCGTAGTTGCTGGCGTTGGCTAGCCACGTTGCGCGAGCGTTAAAGGGCGTTGCGGTTTCACTCCGTACGAAGTGCTTTGACCGGATCGATCGACGCGGCTCGTCTGGCAGGAATCAATCCGGCGGCGAAGGCCGAGGCGGACAGCGTGACGATCGCCAGAGCGAGCACACCGATGTCGTGTCCTGCGACGCTGTAAAGCTGTGACTGCACATAACGTACACAGAGGAGGGCGACGGGAACTCCGATGGCCAAACCTACTCCTGCCTGCAGCATGGTTTCGCGCAAGACCATGCCGACGACGTTGCCTCGACCCGCGCCCATGGCCATGCGGATGCCAATCTCGGAGGTGCGCCGGGCGACGGCGTAGGCGGCTACTCCGTAGAGGCCGACGGACGAGAGGATGAGCGCGAGGATGCTGAACATGAGGGTGAGGCGCGCAATGAGGCGCTCCTGGTTGAACTGACCTTTGATCTGGTCGGTGAAGGTGTCGTAGCGGGAGACAGTCAGGTTGGGATTGATGGTGGCCAGGGCTCTTCGGACCTGCGATTCGAGGCCGTCGATGGAGCCCTTGGTCTGAAGCATGATGGCGCCGGCGAAGAGAGAACGGAAGTCGCTCTCGGGCACAGTACGGGAGACCTGGAGCAGCGGACGGAAGTACATCGCGCGGGTTGGACGCCTGACGTTGTTGTATTTGACGTCAGAGACGACACCGATGATCTCGAAGTCGGCGGAGCTCTTCATGCCGTAGACGCCGAAGTGAACGCCGATGGGGTCTTCACCTTTGGGGAAGAACTTTTTGACGAAGGCCTGGTTGACGACGGAGACGGGGAGCGAGGTGGCGGTGTCATGCTCGGTGATTCCGCGGCCGCGTAGAACGTGCTGGCCGACGATATCGAAGAACTCGGGGCCAACGCGGACCCAGGAGGCGCCGTTTGGTTCGTTGGGACCGGGCTCGGGGCGGCCCTGGATGTAGACGCCCTCGCCCCAGTTGTTGCCTTCGAGCGGGGTGTAGAGGGAGAGTGCAGCCTTCTGAACACCGGGGAGCGCGTGGAGGCTCTGATCGATTCGCTGGTAGAGGGCTTCAAGCTGCTCGGATTTGTAGCCAGCGGTGTCGGGATTGATGTGGATGACGATGCGGTTTTGGGTCTCGACGCCGAAGTCCTGGTTTTCAAGATTGTTGAGGCTCTTGGCCATGAGACCCGCGCCAACGAGGAGGACGACGGAGAGAGCGGCCTGCAGGACGACGAGTGAGCGCTGCACCCATCCGGAACGGTCGCTGGTGGAACGGTTTGCTCCGCGAAGGGCTTCGGCAGGATCGGAGTGGGAGGTGATCCAGGCGGGGGCGATTCCGAAGATGAGGCCCGTGATGAGCGAGAGCGCGAAGGCGAAGGCGAGGACAGCGGGGGAGGGGCTTGCGTGGATGGGGAGGTTGTCGGCATCGGGGAATGCCATGGTGAGCAGGATGCGGGTGCCCGAGTAGGCAACCGCGAGTCCGGCGAGACCGCCGATGCAGGAGAGGACAACGCTCTCGGTGAGCATCTGGCGGATGAGGCGCTTTCGTTGAGCACCGAGGGCCATGCGGATGGAGGTTTCGGCACGGCGGGCCATGCCGCGGACCAGAACGAGATTGGCGATGTTGGCGCAGGCGATGAGAAGAACCAGGACGGAGGTCCACATGAGGAACTTGAGTCCCTTGCCGTACTCCTGCTGCATGTTGGCAATTCCGATTCCGCCGGATGTGAGCACGACGTGTGACTGGGCGAGGTTCTTCTTCTGGTCTTCCCGCTGGTAGAGCGGGAGCTGCGCGAGGAAGTTACGAAGCGAGGCGCTCATCCTGGCTTGAAGCGGAGCTAATTCGACGCCGGGTTTGATGCGGCCGAGGATGTAGACCCAGTTGGAGCTCTGCTTATGGAGAATGCTGACGGGCACCATCACCGGCTCCATAATCATGGGGATGTAGAAGTCGGGTGGAGAGCTGGTCATGCGGTCGCCGTAGAAGCCGGGAGGCGTGATGCCGATGATGGTGACGGGATTGGTATTGAGGGCGAAGGTGCTGCCGACGATGGTGGGGTCGCTGGAGTAGTCGCGCTGCCAGGTTTGGTAGCTCATGACGACGGCCATGGGCGCGCCGTCGGCGTCGTCTGTGGGGGCGAGCAGACGTCCTGCGAAGGGCTGGAGGCCAAGGGTCTGGAAGTAGTTGCCGGAGACGAATTCGCCGCGGAGGGCCTTGGGGAGGGCATCGGGCTGGCTGCTGCGCGCGGTAACGGAGCCGTAGCCGAAGCCTGCCTGCATGGCGGCGAGTTGCTCGAACTCCGGAGTGTTGTCGCGGAGATGCTTGTAGAGATCGTAGGAGAAGAGGGAGTAGTCGTTTTCGTCGGGGACGCCTCCGTTGACGCAACAGTCATCGGTGTCGCCGACCCGCACCAGAGTTTTGGGGTCGGAGACGGGCAGGTTCTGGAGCAGGACCGCGTGGACGAGTGTGAAGATGGCCGCGTTGGCTCCGATTCCCAGAGCGAGGGTCAGGATCGCCGTGAGAGTGAATCCAGGCGCTTTGCGAAGCTGTCTTGCCGCAAAGCTGACGTCCTGTATGAGCTGATTCATTGGCTGTTCCTCACTCTTTGGTGCGACTGCTGGGGGACGTTCTATCTGGCCGATGATGCGCGGGCATCAGGTATCTGCGGCTTAGCATTGCACGGCGGCTAACATTTTTTTCTCTGTTGCGCTGCCAAGGAATTTAACGTCGCAGGCCTCGTTGGAGGTTGGAGGGGCCCAGAGGAGGCCAACTTCCACGCGGAAGCCGGTAATTTTTTTCTGCTTGTTCTGCACCCACTGGCGACTCGCGCACCAACGCTGGCTACCGTTGATCTTTTTGACCGTCGAATGGAGCACGATGCTCATCGCCTTGAACTCTGTTCGGGCCGCGTTTCGCAAAGCGGATTGCGGATGAGTGGATTTTCCGCAATGGCGAATAAACTTCGTTGCATTGAGTGCGGCAAAATTCAGTGCTATTCCCAGTACGAGGAGCGGGACCACTGCGGCTGCGGTTCCGTCCAGCCCAAGTGAACGGCAGATCTGCCGCAACATGAGCCTCAGGTCTTCCAACAGGGTTGTCATGCCTCTACCTCCGCTAACAGCTTGTTGAGTTCTCCCTCCGCCACAACTTTTCCGTCGAAGAGATGAATCTGCCGCTCTGCGTGGGCGGCAAAGCGCGGATCGTGGGTCACCATGCAAATGGTCGCGCCCTCCTGGTGGAGCTCCTGGAGAAGCTTCATGACCGCTTCGCCGTTTTTGGAGTCCAGGTTTCCGGTGGGCTCGTCGGCGAGCAGGATGGACGGTGAGCCGGCAAGTGCGCGAGCCACGGCGACCCTCTGCTGCTGACCGCCGGAGAGCTGGGCCGGATAGTGCCGCATGCGATGAGCCATGTTCACGCGCTCGAGCGACTCCTGGACTCTGCGCTTACGCTCCGCTGAAGGCATTCCGGCGCGATAGGTGAGCGGCAGCTCGACGTTTTCCGCTACGGTAAGGTCACCGATCAGGTTGAAACTCTGAAAGATGAAGCCGATCTCCTGGTTGCGGATACGGGAGCGGTCGGCGAAGTTGAGGTTTGCGACCTCTTTGCCGTTAAGCGTGTACCGGCCGCCTGTTGGGGTGTCGAGCAGACCGATGATCGACAG
The DNA here is from genome assembly GCA_963774735.1 of uncultured Acidobacteriaceae bacterium. GTDB lineage: Bacteria > Acidobacteriota > Terriglobia > Terriglobales > Acidobacteriaceae > Edaphobacter. The sequence continues at coordinate 16,048 of CAVZGJ010000027.1, forward strand.
TAGAGTTGATTTTCCGCATCCCGAGGGGCCAGACATCGCGACGTACTCGCCGCGGTTGATGCTGAGATGCACGCCGGAAAGGGCATGGGTTTCAATCTCATCGGTGTAGAAGATCTTGGTCAGGTCCTCGATCTGAATGATCGTCTCGGTTGTCGTCATCGTTGCTCTCCCTTTCGTCAATCGTGGTTAGTTCAGGCGAATCCTGTCGGTGTTGTCCCATCGGCTCATGTCCGAGAGGATGACGGTGTCGCCTTGCTGCAATCCTTCGAGTACCTGGATGTTGTTGACCGAGGCGCGTCCAACTTTGACGGGGACTCGCACGGCTGTCTGGCCATCGGGGCCCAGTTTGAAGAGGCTGATGGTGCTGTTTTCGTTTCCGAAGGCGGGACGACCCACGTAGAGCACGTCCGTCATCCGGTCCAGATCGATCGTTCCGTCCACGCTCAGGTCGGGACGCGCGCCCAGCGGCATGGCCCCAGAAAGCTCTACGTCAACCGTGACCGTTCCGTTCACTACCGCGAGATCAATTCGCATCACTTTGCCTTCGATCACGCCGTTGTGGGTGTCGATCTCGGCCGGCTGCCCGATCTGGATGTCACGCGCCTGGGTCTCAGCAATCTTCAGTGCGGCCTTCAGCTGATCCGGCTGCACCACCTTCGCCAGCATTGTCCCGGGATCCACATGCTGCCCCACCTGCAACGGCACGTCCGGGGCCTCCAGCACTCCGTCGATTCCCGCGCGCACTGTCAGAGCTTCCTTCTGCCTCTGTTTCAGCGTCAACACGGCCTCGGCCTGCTGCACCTTGGCCTCCTGCACTCCGATCATGGTAGCGATGGCCTTCTGATTCATCTCCAGCTTTTGCTGCTCGATCTGCTGCCGTTTGTTCATCTCGTCGGCCTTGCCCCCTGAGGCGCTGGAGGTTAGTCCGCTTACTACGCCGAGTTCGTACAGGCTCTTGTCCGTTTTGGCCTGCAGCAGCGCCTGCCGGGTGTCGTCGTCCAGCGTCGCCGACTCCGCGCGCAAAACCATCATGTTGCTGTTCACCGTGGCACGAGTATTTTCCAGGTCTGCCTTCGCGCCCTTCAGAGCCAGAGTCGCATCCATCATCTGCTGGTCCACCGTTGGGTCAACCATGTCCATAATGATGGTGTCGGCCTTCACCTGCGTACCGGGAAGCACGCGAATACGCGAGATCGTCGCCTCTGTCTCCGCCGGGATAACCCGTATCTTGTCCTCGCGCGCCACGAGCGTCCCCGGACCGCGGACCTGACGCAGCAGCGGTCCGCGCTTGACGGAGTCTGTCCAGACGGTTGCCCGGTCGACTTCAGGAGCGGCGGGCTTGAGCCGCGTCACGGAAAACGCCACACCCGCAAGTACGACAACTGCGCAGCCGCCGACAATCCACTGCCGGCGCATCTTCTTCTTCTTTATGTCTGGTCTAGAGATGTCCATTGCACAGATGCATTTGCAACCGCGCAACCAATCTCAGACACCCATTTTCAGTTAGTTAGAAGGTGCTCTCTGGAGTAAACCGTCCACTACCAGAAAAATCTGTCCATTTCCGAACAGCGAAGACGCGAAAAGGCGCGCAACTCAGGGCTGCGGGCCTTTCCCCTAGAACATGCTGCCTGGAAGTGGGTTTTAGAAGGTCAGTTGGAGTGACATCTGAATCTGGCGGCCACTGCCGATGGTGTGGGTGACTATGCCAAGGCCAGCGGGACAGTTGTAGAAGCCGGCGTTGCTGGCATCGCATGAGGTGGGCAGAACCGGTGTGCCCGCCTGCGGGAAGCCGTTGTAGTTCTGGTTCTGCGAGACCTCGTTGCCGGGAACGTCGAAGCTGGCGGTGTTGGTGAGGTTGAAGATGTCGAAGGTGTACTTGAGGGTATAACGTTCGGTGAACTGGGTCAATTTCACGAGTGAGGCATCCGAGCGCTTCTGGAAGGCCTGCCGGAAGATGTTGCGCTGGCCAGTGGTGAAGTCGGTTTCGTAGGGATCGGAGGTGGGAACGGCGCCGCTGAGGCCGCCCGCTCCGATCAGCGGAACGGTAAAGCAGGACGCCTTCAGGGCCGGGGTTCCAAAGGCTCCAGAATGGCCAGTCAACGCGTTCTTCGCCGTACAACCCGGGGCAAGCGGCACGATGGGGTTCGTAATGCCGTTGCTGACACCGTAGAAGATGCTGGCGACGGCTCCGCTGAAGTCGATAACGCTATAGGGCTGGCCGCTCTGCAGAATGGTGAGGCCGACCACAGACCAGCCATTGGTGAAATAGCTGGCGACGCTGTGATCGTGGATGAAGTCGGGCAGCCGGTAGACGTAGTTGAAGTTGATGACGTGAGTACGGTCGAAGTCAGCTGAGGCGTATCCGTCGCGGAGGTTGAGCGGATTGTTTCCGTTGTAGAAGAGACCCAGGCCGCTCTGCTCGTCGAGCGCGTGGGAGTAGGTGTAAGAGGCGGCGATCTGAAAGCCGTGGCTCATGCGCTTTTCGACGTGTGCCGTTAGCGCGTTGTAGGCATCGACACCGGCGGCCCTGTAGTCGATGGATTCTGCCGCGTAGCCGATGTAGGGAACGCGGTGATCGACGTTGCCGCCTTCGTAGTCGAAGAGGTAGTCACTGCCATCGGGCAGCGAAGCACCACCTACGTTGTAGCCGTAGGAGTATTTCTGGCCATGGATGGCGTGGCTTGGGGAGGCGATGCCCGGCTGATTGAACGGAACCGGAATGACCTGATGGCGACCAATATTGCCAACGTAGCCGAGCTCGAAGAGCAGGTCGTTGCGCGGCTGCCACTGAATATCAAGGGTGTAGTTGTAGGTGTAGGGGAGTTTATTGGTGCGGTCATAGACGCCGAGCGAGATGGGTTGGCCGCCATTCTCGATACTTGCGATGTTCGGCAGGTACTTGCTCAGGTCGGAGGATTTTGGGTTGGTGGGCGGAGCGTTCTGGACGTCGGTATATGGGTTCGCGAGATTGCCGGTGGCAGCGGTTGGTGCGATGGTTGGAGGAGCGAAGGGATCGCCACCTTCCTCCAAGCCGCCGCAGGTTGGAATGTAGTAGGAGTAGAGCGTGGCGACGGGACAGGTCTGCGCGGTTACGAAGGGAAGCTGCTGGTTGACGCCGAATGGGCCGCCGGTGACGGTGCCGATGGCGTAGCCGGGCGAGAAGTAGCTGAAGAGTTCGCCGCGGTCGTAGTACATTCCGAAGCCTGTGCGAACGACGACCTTGTCGTGGAACATCTCAGGCTGCCATGCCGCGCCGAGCCTGGGGCCGATGCCCCACTGGCGACCGGTGAGCGTCGTGGGGCTGACGCCGGAGGTTCCGTTGGTGTTGTTGCCGGCGATGATGAAGCCCGGATTGGCGATGGTGTCCGACGCCTGGTTATAGCTGTAGAGGTTGGGATCGAAGTTGAAGATGCGGCCCTCTTTTTCGGTGAGGCCGCCGTTCCAGTCGTAGCGCATGCCGGCAGTGAGGGAGAGTGTCGGCGTGACCTGAAACTTGTCCTGAACATAGCTGCCAATCTGGTTGGCGCGATAGTAGCGGCTGGCATTGCCCTGCAGGAAAGAGCTGACGTAGAAGGCGGTGGATGAGCTGCCGGGAGTGACGTAGCCCTGGGCGTAGGCGCTGAGGTCGTCGGTGGCGACAGTGCCGGTGCCGGTGCGCTTGTCGATGGTGTTGAGCTGAGTGTAGCTATAGTTCAAGCCGAAGCTGACGGTGTGCTTGCCAAGTGTCCAGATGGCGTTGGCCGATGGCTGCCAGCGGTTCTGGAACGCTCCGGTGTTAGGAGCCTGACCTTCCGCGTTGGGGCCGATGTTCAGAATGCCGGTGCTGACGCCAGCGTTATAGCGCAGCATCGCCGAGCACGTTCACGATGGAGACGCCGGGGAAGTAATTCGAGCCGAACTGGTTGATCGAAACCGTGCCGAGCGAGCCGCCGGGGATGGCCTTGGGGCCGAAGGGCTGCTCGTTGTCGACCCAGGTCTTCTCTCGCATAAAGCCGATGGTCTGCGTTGTGCTGAGGTTCGGCTTGACGAGGTAGGTGTTGATGATGGAGAAGACCTGCGCGCCGGAGTCGAGGTGCTCCGTGAATCCGGGAACGCTGGAGTAGGCGTAGGGCGCGAGCGTGGGATCGTGCTGGTAGTAGTACTTCAGCGCGAGGGTGTCTTTCGAAGTGGCGTTGTAGTCGAGGTTGGCTACAGCCATGTCGGCCTTGAAGCGGCCGGTGCCGGGAAGAAAGGCGTTGAAAGGGTGAGCTGGGAGTGAGACTAACCCCGCTGTCGTTGGGGATGAGCCACTTGCCGGGCTCGCCGGGTAGCGAGGGCGAGTTGAACAGAGCAAGCGCGGTGCGATCGATGTCGCCCGAACCCAGTTCGGTGTCGTAGTTATTGTTGATGATGTTTGCGAATGCGCCAGCGGTGCGGTTGGTATCGGAGAGACCGGCCGGCACGTCGAGGAAAGAGTCGCCGATCTCCTGATCGGAGACCTGCAGGTGCTGATATGAGACGAAGCCGAAGAGCTTGTTCTTGATAATGGGGCCGCCAAAGGTGCCGCCAACCATGTAGCGGTGCAGTTCTGGGTTTACCAGCCTGGGATTGCTGTTGATGATCGGATCGTTCTTGAAGAAGAACGGCGCGGCGTTGATCCAGTTGGTCGCGCGCATCCCGTAGACCCTGCCGTGATAGGCGTTGGTCCCGGAAGAGGTGCTCATGTCGATGTGCGCGCCGGAGGTCGAGCCCTGCTGCGCGTCGTACATCGAGGCGTTGACGCGAACCTCCTCGATCGTCTCGGGTGCCGGAGTCGGGATGGCGTTGCCGATCGAGAGGTAGACGGAAGCGGTGGTCTGAATGACTCCGCCACCGCCTGTGCTGGTAGATGCGCCGGTGCTGTTGATGACGCGCGCTGAGGCGACCTGGCTGGTGCTCTTGCCGTTGAATAGATTGCTGGCGTCGACGCCGTTCAGCGAGAAGCTGTTGCTGGTGTCGCGTTGTCCGTTGGCCCAGATGGGAGCATTGCCCAGACCGGAGAGCGCGCCGGTGCCCCCCTGCAACTCCGCATTGACGCCAGGCGACAGAATTGCGAGGCCTGTGAAGCTTCCCGTCGGCAATGGAATCGATTGGATTTGTTCCTTGTCGAGCACGTAGCCGTTCGTCGTATCCACCGCGTTCATCAGCGGCACGGCCTCGACGCTCACGACCGTGTTCACCGCGCCCACCTTCAACTGCACATTCAGCGTGGCTGTACGGTCGCTTTGAATGGGGATCGCCGGTCATCTTCTGCGTCTCAAACCCATCCCGTTTGAACGAGACCGTGTAGGTGCCGATCGGCAGGTTCGCAAAATCGTAAAAGCCATTGGTGCCAGAGACCTGATTACGGGTCAATCCGGTCTGATCGCCGATCAGCGTAACCGAGACACCTGGCAGAATTCCTCCCTGCGTGTCGGTGACTACACCGGTCAATCCGCCGAGCGTCTGCTGTCCAAAAGCGGAGCTCGCCGACAGAGGGCAAAGCAACAGAAAAATGACGATGAGCAGAGGAAGACGGGAACGGGTAATCATATGGTCTGGCTCCAAAAAAATGATGCAGTTCAGGCGTTAAATGCGGTCTTTTCAGTCGGATCTATCGATCAGGAGGACACTGATGCAGTGATGCATCGCGGCGAAACCGCGGCAACCAGCTCAGTCAACTAAGGAGGTACAAAATCTGAAACCCGGCAGATTTAGTTTTGATGCTGTACTTGGAATGAAAATTCAGCATATCCGAAGTTGTCAAAATGCGAAAGAAAATTCTTCGCCTTTGTGACGGACGCCTTATTTTTCTGTGAATTTTCGGGGATGCGGAGGGGTGGGAAACAGAAATGGCCCGCAACTCGCCGGGTTGCGGGCCGGTCCAGATCAGTCTTCGAGTTCGTCGCGATTCGGCTGCTTTGCGGTCGCCAGTATTTTTTCGGCGAGAGGTGGAGGCACCACATCGTAGTGGTCCATCTCCATGCGGAAGCTGCCACGGCCCTGGGTGATGGATGTCAGTGTTGTTCCGTAGCTCAGCATCTCGGCCATGGGAACCTCTGCGCGGAGCGTTGTGCCGGTCAATCCGCTCTCCATACCCTGCACTCGGCCGCGGCGCGAGTTAAGATCGCCCAGCAGTGCACCGGCAAAGTCATCCGGCGTTTCGATCTCCACTTTCATCACCGGTTCCAGGAGGACCGGCCTTGCCTGCTCCATACATTTGCGGAAGGCGAGACGCGCGGCCATTTTGAAGGACATCTCGCTGGAGTCGACTTCATGATAGCTTCCGTCGAAGACGGTCACCTTGATATCGACGACGGGATAGCCAGCGAGAAATCCTCGTGCTGCGGATTCGCGAATCCCCTTCTCGACCGCCGGGACATACTGCCGGGGAATAGCTCCGCCGAAGATGTCGTTCTCGAAGACCACGCCGCCGCCACGTGGCAATGCCTCCATGCGAATCTTGCAGTCGCCATACTGCCCGTGACCGCCAGTCTGTTTTTTGTAGCGGCCCTGGGACTCCGCCCGACCGCGCACTGTCTCGAGGTACGGGATCTTTGGGGCCTTCAGGGTGACGTCGGTGTGGTATCGCCGTTTCAGCTTGGCGACCACGGCCTCGATGTGCTGCTGTCCGGCGCCCGCGACAAGAAATTCGTTCGTCTGCGGGTCGCGGAAGAACCTCACCATCGGGTCTTCTTCCATGACCTTATGCAAGGCTGGCGCCAGTTTGTCCTCATCGGCTCGGGTCTTCGGCTCGATCGCGTAGGTCATGGCCGGCTCCGGCATACGGACCGGTTCGAGGAATATCTCATGCGATTTTTCGCCGAGAGTGTCTCCTGTCAGGGTAACGCGCAGCTTCGCGACGGCGCCAAGGTCTCCGGCATGGAGTTCCTGCACCTCGATGGGCTTGCGCCCCTGCATGATGGAGAGATGCGCCAGTTTCTCGGGTTCCTGGCGTGTAAAGTTCAGCACCGACTTGTCCGTCTTCATGGTGCCACTGAGAACTTTGAAGAAGGAGATCCTTCCGGCGAACGGGTCTGCCATCGTCTTATAGACGTAGAGTGCGAGGGGCTCTCCATCGTCGACTTTGCGCATAACGATCTCATCCTGAACCTCGAGGGTTCCTCCGCCATTCGGCCGGCCGTCTACGGAGTGGAGGACACCGTGAGCCGCGACCGGTTCCCGCTCGGTCGGCGCGGGCGCATAGATCTTCAGAAAATCGAGCAGATGATCGGTCCCCACATTTCTCAAGCCGCTCACGTAGAGCACCGGGAATATTCTGTCTTCGCGGATTGCTTCATGCAGTGCGGGAATCAGATGCTGCTCGGGGATTGTGCCTTCACGGAAGAACTCTTCCATGAGTTCGTCTTTTCCTTCGGCCACAAGCTCCACGAGGGCCTCATGCGCAGCCTTTGCGTCCGACTTCACGGCTTCCGGTATCGCACCGATCTCACCCCGGCCGTCGCCGTCCGGCTTGTACAGATAAGCCTTCATCGTCACCAGATCCACCACGCCGTGGAAGCCATGCTGATCGACGATGGGGAGCTGAACCGGCGCTACCTGCCGTCCCCACTTTTCCTGCAAGACTTCGATCATCTTCTGGCGGCCGGTCCTGCTGTCGGCTTTGGGATGATCGACCTGATTGATGACGACGATCCTCGGCAGGTTGACTTCGGCGGCATACTTCCACACTTTATCGGTCACGGCTTCGGCGCCTGTTTGCGCGTTGACGACGACCGCGGCGACTTCCACCGGGAGCAACGCTGCGCGCGTCTCGTGCGCGAACATATGAAATCCAGGGGTATCGATCAGGTTGACCTTGACCCCATTCCACTCGGCGAACGCAGTGGCATTCGACATGGTCGTTCGCCGCGCTACCTCTTCTTCGTCGTATGCCGTTACAGCAGAACCGTCCTCCACTCTGCCTTGGGTCGCTGTCATCCTGGCGGCATGCAGCAGAGCGGCAACGAGAGTGGTCTTTCCGCAGTGTGCATGCCCGACTACAGCTACGTTACGAATATCACTTCCCAGGTAGACCTTCATATCAGCAGTCCTCCTCCGTGATTTAGACTTTTCGGGAACTCACAGCGAGAGCCTGTTTGGCTTTGTGAGGGGTCCCGGAAAAATTATTCTCCTCGGACCAGCCCGCCGGGAGAGGCAAGCGGGCCATAGATGTTCATCGATTTCGGGCCCTTTCTGAGCCCGTATTTCGAGGAAGACGGATGCTATCACAAACTCAGTGGGCCGTCCGTCCCTGAAGTTTTATAAAAACCGTTTGGGCCATCCTGCGCGCAGGACTCCCTTGCGCCCGGAAGATCTGGAAACGGATAAACCTGCCTTGACGGCGAGCCTGATTACGAAGCGCCGGTCTGCCCGTCGCGGGAAAGTGCTCGGATTCAATGGGATAGGAAGGTCAGCCCAGGGAGGACTCGGCAGATCATTGAATGCCGTCGGTCAGGAGTGCGTCCCTCGTTTCTCTAATTGTCTCTTCGAAATGCAGCATAGGGTGAAAACACGGAGCTTATCGTATCCAAAGATGACTTTTTCTCATCTAAACCACGAACTATGACCTCCGTGCAGAGTGGGCGCGCCCAGAATACCCTTCGCCGTTTCTTCTTCGCTGCGTCGACAGTACTTCTCACCCTTACTGTAGCGCTGGATGCCCAACCCAATCCCGAATCGCAGACCGTCACCATTAATACGCGAGACGCCGGCACACCCTTCCCTCATTTCTGGGAGCAGATATTCGGCTCCGGCCGCGCAATTCTGTCGCTGCGGCAGAGCTATCGCGATGACTTGCGTACGGTGAAGGCCGCCACTGACTTCGACGTTGTGCGCTTTCACGGGATCTTCATGGACGATGTGGGTCTCTACGATCCAAACGCTCAAACGCAAAATCCGGGCCAGGCTGCCGTCTCTGCACAACCCGGACTCTCCCCATACAACTTCTCCTACGTCGATCAGATTTACGATGGCTTGCTCGCCAATCACATTCGGCCTTTCGTCGAACTCAGCTTCATGCCGAAGAAGATGGCCTCCGACCCGGCCGCACTGCATGCTTTCTGGTACAAGCAGAACGTCTCACCGCCGAAGGATTACGCCCTTTGGGATGCGATGATCACCGTCTTTGCGCAACACCTTATCGAGCGATATGGAATCGATGAGGTTGCCAATTGGCGGTTTGAGGTATGGAACGAGCCCAACATCGACTTCTGGGCCGGGCAGCCGAAGCAGCCAACTTACTTCGAGCTCTACGACCACACCGCGCTGGCGATCAAAAAAGTCAGCTCGCGACTTCGCGTAGGCGGTCCTTCCACCGCGCAGGCCGCCTGGGTAGCTGCCTTTCTTCAACACTCCAAAGAGAAGAACATCCCCGTGGACTTCGTCACGACTCACGTCTACGCCAACGATACTGCCAAGGACGTCTTCGGGACAAATGAACAGATTCCGCGCGACCGCATGGTCTGCCGCGCGGTCAGTAAAGTCCACGATGAGATAGCCTCATCCCCATTTCCCAATACGCCGCTGATCTTCAGCGAGTACAACGCAAGCTACGCCAATGAACCTGATGTGACGGACTCCATCTACATGGGCCCGTGGCTGGCCACGACCATCAGCCAATGCGACGGCCTTACGGAAGCCATGAGTTACTGGTCGTTCTCCGATGTCTTTGAAGAGCAGGGTGTGGTCAAGACTCCCTTCTACGGAGGCTTTGGGCTCGTCGCAGAAGACGGGATCGGCAAGCCGGCCCTCAACGCGTTCGCGATGCTGCATCAACTTGGCGATCGACGGCTGAAGGTAGACTCCGACTCCGTTCTTGCTACGCGACGAAGCGACGGCTCGATCATCATCGCGCTTTGGAACTACGCGCCGCCTTATGGAACAGGTGCAACCTATACTCCGCCTCCGGCTGACCCTGGCATGGCGAAGACCATCAGCCTCAAATTGAGTGGAATTTCGCCCGGGGCTTCGGTTCAGATCCGGCGACTGGATGCGGATCACGGAAACGTCATCAAAAGCTACGATGCAATGGGCCGTCCCCCATTTCCAAGCCGCGAACAGATCGTGCAGCTGCGCGCCGCGGGCCAACCGTCCCCGGCACAGAAGCTTTCGCTCAAGAGCGGTGTCCTTACGATTAGTATTCCTCCACAGGGACTCGTTCTCCTTACAGTACAGGGCCACTAAACCTTCTGCGGTCCTCGAAGTCAGATTACATTGGAATTTACCAGCCTTGCGATAGATAACGAATGAGTGAAAGTTCCTCGAGTCCGCCTCAACTCACGCGACGCAGCGCGACGAAGTTGCTTGGCGGAGCCGTTCTTTCAGCCGCTCTACCATCTCTATTTTCAGAAGTTCAGCAGCCTCAAGCGGCCCCTACCAGCCTGAAGCGGCTGTTAAGCGATGACGACATCGCCTTTCTGGAAGACATGGAACATTCGGCCTGCCTCTACTTTACCGAGCAGGCGGATGCTGCAACCGGGCAGGTGCTCGACCGTGCCGTGAACAAGACCTCGAGCGGAGCGTTCGACACGCGCTTCGCTTCCAGCATCGCGGCAACCGGGTTTGGTCTTACGGCGCTGTGCATCTCCGATCGCAGAGGCTACTATCCGACTGACCAGATCAGGAAACAGGTCATCACCACACTCGACTTTCACCTGAACAAGATGCCGAACGAGCACGGTTTCTTTTACCACTTCAACGACGTGAAGACGGGCAAACCGCTCATCAACATCGAAGTCTCCTCCATCGATACGTCGATCCTTCTTTGCGGCGTGCTTACCGCCCGAGCCTACTTCAATGATTCGAGGATCACGAACCTCGCTACGCAGCTTTACAACCGCGTCGACTGGCCGTGGATGCTGAATGGGGGCAAGACATTTTCCATGGGTTGGCGACCGGAGTTCGGCTTCATTGCCAGCCGGTGGGACCACTACAGCGAGTTGATGATGCTTTACCTCCTTGCGATCGGTTCTCCCACCCATCCGGTTGCTGCTGAGTCATGGAACGCCTTCACCCGGCCTCCCATGACCTTTGGGCCCTACACTTACATCAGCGGGCGGGATCCGCTTTTTGTTCACCAGTTCTCTCACGCGTGGTTTGACTTCGCCCGGCAGCGCGATGCTTACGCCAACTACTTCGTCAACTCCATCACTGCAACTCGAGCACACAAGGCGTTCTGCCTTAGTTTGAATCGAGGCTATACGGATGATTATTGGGGAGTGAGCGCGTCGGACTGGCAGCATGGTTACACGGCATGGGGCGGGCCCCCGCTTCAAGGACCGGTCGACGGCTCGGTTGTGCCTTGCGCCGCGGCTGGATCGCTACCGTTTCTTCCTCGCGACTGCGTTCAGGTCCTGCGTGCTCTTCGTGCGAATTTCGGAAAAGACGCGTGGGGTCGGTATGGATTCTGCGATGCCTTTCACCCGGAACTTCATTGGTACGATACCGATGTTATTGGCATCGATCTTGGAATCGGGTTGCTGATGGCTGAGAACCTTCGTACCGCATTCGTGTGGGAGACCTTCATGCGGAATCCCGAACCGGTTGCCGCGATGAAGGCCTGCGGCTTCCATAGCGAACCACGGAGCAGCCCCGCCGAGCCGAAGACCGCCTCGCCTAAGCCTTAGGCGGACCGTTCTCGAGCAACCGCAGGAGCCCGGACTCATCGAGCACCTTGACGCCCAACGATGTCGCCTTATCGAGCTTCGATCCGGCCTCTTCTCCTGCAACGACGTAGTCTGTTTTCCTGCTCACGCTGCCCGAAACACGCCCACCCGCCGATTCAATTCTCTCTTTCGCCTCCTCGCGCGTGAGATTCGGCAACGTTCCCGTCAGCACAAAGGTGAGTCCTTCAAACTTTGAGCCGCGCACACGCCTCTCCGCGGTAAAGGTGAGGCCGGCCTGTCGCAGACGTGCAACGAGATCGAGATTCCGCTTGTTGCCGAAGAACTCGCGAATTGCCTGTGCGACCTTCGGGCCGACGTCGTTGATCCGCGTAAGCTCCTCTTCTGTTGCAGCAATCAGCGAGTCGATGCCGCCGAACTCGTCCGCGAGAGCCTGTGCGGTGCGCTCGCCGACATGTCGAATACCCAGTCCCAGGAGCACGCGATTGAGTGGCGCCTGCTTTGAGCGCTCAATCTGCTCTAGCAGCGAATCGGCGGTCTTCTCGCCTATTCGTTCCAGTTTGAGGAGGTCTGCTTTCTTCAGATGATAGATGTCAGCCAGAGAGTGGACGAGTGCCCCTCGGGTCGGAGCTTCGGCGGCAGCACTTTCTTCGGCAGTCTGGACCGCTTCCTCCGCCGCATGCTCAGCAATGGTGTGGCCAAGGAGCTGCGCAACCATCACCTCGCCCAGACCCTCGATATTCATCACCCCTCGGGATGCAAAGTGGCGCAACTCTTCTTCAAGACGAGCCGGACAACTCGCATTGATGCAACGCCAATCCACCTCGCCCTCTTCGCGCACCAGTTCGGTTTTGCATCGGGGACAATGCTTCGGAAAAGTAATCGGGCGGCGCGAAATCTGGAAACTCTTTTCCTCAACAACACGGGTGATCTTGGGAATCACATCGCCACCGCGCTCCACCTCGACGAGGTCGCCGATCTTTACTCCCAGCCGCTCAATCTCATCGGCATTGTGCAGCGTTGCGCGTGTGACTGTTGTTCCGCCAATAAACGCCGGCGCGAGCGCAGCCACTGGAGTTACCTTGCCCGTCCGCCCGACCTGAAATAGCACATCTTCGAGCCGCGTTGTTCCCGCTCGGGCTGCAAATTTATACGCAATTGCCCATCGCGGGGCCTTCCCTGTAAAACCCAACCGCTTCTGCTGCGCAGTGGCATCCACCTTCACGACAACGCCGTCGATCTCGTAGCCCAAGGAGTCGCGCAGCGGCTCGGCATTGGCGATGAACTTCAACACCTCCTCGATGTTTTTCACCGTTCGCGCGTGCCGATTGACCCTAAACCCCGCTGTTCGCAAAGCGTCTAGGGCGTCCGACTGCAATGGCAACAGCGTCTCGCCATCCTGTAACAGCAGGTACGCATAAAAATCCAGCCGGCGCTGCGCCACAATATTCGGTTCGAGCGTTCGGATCGTTCCCGCCGCAGCATTACGCGGATTCACCGCCGGCGACATCCCAGCAGCCACGCGATCTTCATTCATCTTCACGAACGCAGCCTGCGGAAGCACCACCTCACCCCGCACCTCAAAACTCTGCGGCAACCCCGCCGCCTTCAGCTTCGCAGCCGCGACGCTCAGCGGGACGGAACGGATGGTCCGCACATTGCTTGTAACATCTTCGCCAATCGATCCATCCCCGCGAGTCAGTCCGCGTGCCAATTGCGCACTACCCTTCGTTCCCGGACCGTAGTGCAAGGCCATCGATAGACCATCCAGCTTCAATTCGCAGACATAACGCACCGTCTCCGCGCTCGGCAACGCGTCCCTCACCCGTTGATCCCATGCCCGGAGCTCTTCTTCGTTGTAGGCATTATCGAGCGACAACATGGGCCGCGAGTGCGCGACCTTCGGAAAACCCTCCTTCGGTTTGCCACCAACACGCTGCGATGGCGAATCCGGCGTTACGAGCTCCGGATGCTCGGCTTCAAGCTTCTTCAGGCCGTTCATCAGCGCGTCGTACTGCGCATCCGTGAGCTCGGGCGAATCCTGGACGTAATACAAATGTTCGTGGTGGCGGAGCTGATCGCGTAGCTCCTGAATTTGGTGGTCTGGGGAAAGAGAACGCGCCATACGTTTGGATTATAAAGACGCCGCAGCATGAAGCTCGGAGCTGCGTCAAACGAAAAGGAGGGGCCCGCAGCGAACCCCTCCTGCTCGTATCTGCAATCGTCTACTTTGTTCCCGCTGCGGAAACTGGATGCTCCGGCTTGACATAGGTATCCAGCCAGCGATCGATCTCCCACAGCACATGCTGCTTGGTCTCAAGCGCTCCATAAGCATGCGGTTCCAGCGGCAGAAACACCAGCCGAACCGTCGCTCCCTGGCCCTTGAGCGCGGCATAAAAGCGTTCGCTCTGGATCGGATACGTGCCCGTATTGTCGTCTGCCTCGCCATGAATCAGCAGGATCGGCGTCTTGATCTTGTCCGCATAGCTGAACGGCGACATATCGAAGTACAGCTTCGGATCCTGCCAGTAAGTCCGCTCCTCATTCTGGAATCCATAAGGAGTCAGCGAGCGGTTGTACGCGCCGCTCTCCGCAATGCCCGCGCGGAACAAGTCCGAATGCGCCAGCAGATTTGCCGTCATGAACGCGCCATAGCTATGCCCCATCACCGCAACCCGCTTCGGATCGACCACGCCAAGTGACGCACCCTTATCTATCGCAGCCTTCGCCGCAGCGACCAGCTGCTCGACGTATGTATCGTTCGGCTCCTGCGTGCCCTCGCCAATGATCGGGATGGTCGCGTTGTCGAGAATCGCATATCCCGCCTGGACCAGATAGAGATGCGACCCTCCGCCAAACACCGGATAACGATTCGGCGACCCGCTCACCTGGCTGGCCGAATCCCGCGTCTTGAACTCCGCCGGATACGCCTCCATTAGCGTCGGCAGCGGCCCCTGGCTCTTGTCATACCCCGCCGGCAGCCACAGGATCGCGGTCAGGTCTACCCCATCCGCGCGTTTGTACTTGAGGAACTGTCGCGTCGGCATCTTGATGTTGTCGTAGCGGCCGGGGAAGTGTGTCAACTGCACCGGCTCTCCACCAGTAAGCGGAGCCGAGAAGTAGTTCGGCGACATCGTCTGGCTCTCGCGGCGAATCATCACCGTCGAATCCGACAAGAGCGCGACCGGCTCATCGTAGTAAGGATCGCTCGAGCGATAGAGAATCTTCTCGTCTCCGCCGCCCACCGGCATCACACCCACAAACGGCTGGTCTCCCTTCGGCGACGCGCCCGGCGAGAGGAAGTAGACGCCCGTCCCGTCCGCCGTCAGCGTTAGCACCATCTGTCCCGTCGCATTCATCGCCGTCATCGGCCGCCCAGGATTGTGATACCGGTCCTGTGAGGAGCCCGAGTAGAGCGTCTTCGTCGTCCCTGTCGACGGATCGAACGCCAGCATCATCGACTTGCGATCCGAGAACCGCGCCACCGACACAATCGCCAGGTGGTCGTTGCCCCACTCGATGCCACGCGCCGCATTCGGCCCAAAGCCCCGCGCCAGACGCATCGGAAGCTCCAGAATCGTGCTCGCCGACCCGCTGAAGGGAGCCGGCAACGCCATCACCTTATCGACGATCGCGGCATGCTTCGTCGGGTCGCCGCCATCCGCAGCCTCAACCCAAACCACTGTCGCCGGCACATCCGCGCGCCACTGGTAGTCCCTCGGCCCCGGCTCCACGGCATCCCGCGAGATCGGCAGATTATCCACCGCGCCGCGGTCGGACAGCAGCTTCACCGCGTCAGCGCCCTTCACGGGCACCACTTCCGTCTTTAGCGGAAAGCGCTCATACGGAAACGTGTAGCTGAACGGCCGATGCACGATCGCCACCAGCGCATACTGGCCATCGGGCGATGGCGCCGCCCGCTCGATCAAACCCTTCGCCGGCAGAGGCTTCACCACGCCGCTCAGCGAAACCACCGCCAGCTCAGACGACGCGTAATACTCGAAGATGTTCTCGTCGGTCGTCGTCTTCAACATGTCTTCGTAGGTCGGCGCTGGACTCACCTTGCCCAGGCTCTCCTCCACGTCCGGCCCCGTCGGGGTGTCGCTTACCTTCGGTGCAGCTCCGCGGTTCGCCGGCACCGTCTTGCATAGCAGCGACGCACTGTCCGGCATCCACTGGCACGGAGAACCCAGCACCGCATTCAGCTTCACCGTCCCCACTCGATGCGCATGTGAAGTCGCCGCATCAATCACCCAAAGCTCCAGCCCTGTAGCCGGAGCAGTCGCGTGCGCCACAAACGCCGCATGCTTCGAATCCGGCGACCACATCGCGTCCACGGCCTTCAATTTCGCCGGCAGACCCGTAATCGTCCTGGGCGCAGTCTCCTTCGCCGCGTCGACGGCCTGCAGTTGCAGCGCAACGTCGTACCGCTCCACGCTCGGTCCATTGGATGAAGGATTGAACCGGATCCCCGCCAGCCGGTACCTCGGCTGCGCCACATCGGCAATCGTCGGGAACGTCGCCGGCTGTTCGATCAGAATCATCTTGCGGTCCGGCGAGAGCCTTACTACCGGCGTCGGCGGCGCCTCCAAAAGCTGCTCGATCGGCGCCGGCGGCTTCTGATACGTCAACGCCGTCTGCGCCATCGCCGCCTGCACGCCTGCACATCCAACTGTCGTCCCAACGATAAACGCACCAACGATAAGCTTCCGCACTTCGCACCCTCATATTCAATTTTTGCTGATGCTGGGTGAGACGGGGCCCTCCCCCGCAAAGACGCACGAAACCATCCTCTTCAACAGATATCTTGATCGTATCGAGCGCCGGAAATCCTACTTATTCGCCGCCTGTCTCCGCAGAATTGGATCCAGATTTGACTTATCCACCAACGCCACGCCGGTATCGATAAATGCAGGGAACGGAGAGTACGGGTCCAACCCATAGTCTCCTCCCAACGGCTTGACCGGATAATGATGGATGTCATCCAGTGCTTTCAACCCTAGAAAAGCCATCGTGTAGGGCTTTTGGGAGATCGTCGAATCGATCGTTCCATCCCCCACCAGCGCCAGCGTATCGGAGTCCACATCCATTGTGACCAGCAGCCGATCCGTCGCGTTCCGTCGTTTGAAGGCCTCCGCAACGTTCGAGCCCGACCTTGAATCCAGGCAAATGAACGCGTCGATTTTGGCCGCGCCCGTTCGCATAAGATATACCCCTGCCTGATCCAGCGCTGAACCCGGATCCGCTTTTATGTCGAATACCTCCGCCACTTTGATCCCCGGAAAGCCGGCGAAGATGTCCTGATAACCCTTCAATCGCTCGTCCAGATTTGGCTGTCCCGGGTTAGTGAAGAACACGACATTTCCTTTTCCGTTCAGTTTGGCCGCGACGCGCCTCCCCCCCAGTTTTCCTGCCTCAAGGTTATTGGTGCCAATGAAGTAGAGCCGTTTGCTCTCCGGTGCGTCGGAGTCGATGGTAATTACTGGAATCCCTGCCGCTATGGCGGCATCGATCTCCGGCGCCATCAGCTTTGAGTTGGCCACCTGCACCAGAATTCCCGCCGGCTTCCTGGCTACCATCGCCTTGAACTCATCCACCTCCGCCTGTGGATTCAATCCCGCGGGGCCTCGGGTGTCGACTGAAACCCCGTACTGTGCTCCAGCCGCCGCAAAACCATCCGCAGCCGACTTCCAGTAAGGCACCGCCGTGTTCGTGGCAATCAGATAATACTGTTCGCTCTTGCTGTGTCGAGTGCATCCCCCAAGCAGGGGCAATACCACGGTCAAAAGCGCGAAGGAAATCCGTTTGCTCAGCATGCCATACTCCTCCTCGAGCCAGATTCTGTCCGAAGTGGCACCGTCCCGTCCCGTCGGACAGCGACGCAGGCTTTATTTCCTGCGGTGACACAGATTACTCCTCCTGATGACATGCTGAAAACCGCAACTCAACTAAAATCAACTCAGCATGGTTTTACCCTTCGTCCGCGAACTCCTGGCGGACCTGGAGCACTCCGAAGCGTTTGAGCGTGTGCGCCGTCACCTGAGCGGGGGCACGGGGCGTCGACGTGTGTCTGGGCTCACCTTTACCGCCCGCGCGCTCTACCTTCCGTTCTTCGTCCGCGCGGCTAACTCCCCTTGCGTCATTATCGTGGCTGATAATAAGGCGGCCGAGGCCCTTCACGCCGGCGTCCTTAGCGCCTGCGAGCTCACAGGGGCGGTCCCGGCCGAATCTGTCCTCCGGCTCCCAGCGCACGACGTTCTGCCCTTTGAAAACCTCTCCCCACACTCCGAGATACAGGAGACTCGGGCTGCCACACTCTGGAAGATCGCCACCGGGCAGGCCCGCCTTGTCGTCGCTCCGGTCGAAGCGGCCTGCATGAAGCTCTTTCCCCGCGACTTCTACCGCGCCCTCACCCTCCACCTGAAGGTAGGCGATGAGTATTTGCCAGACATGCTTGTCGAGCATCTTCTCTCTGCCGGCTACACCAAGGTGGACGTGGTTGAGATGCCCGGCCAAGTCACCCTTCGGGGGGGCATCCTCGACGTCTATTCGCCCGAGATCGACCGGCCAGTCCGCATCGACTTCTTCGGCGACGAGATCGAGTCCATCCGCAAGTTCGACCCGGAGACCCAGCGCAGCAGTTCGTCTCTGGACCATGCATTGGTTCTTCCGCTCACTGAAATTCCAGTCACGGAGAAGATCCTGACCGCGATCAACGCCCGTCTCACCCGTGCCGGTACGGCAGGCGCCGCACTCGAAGGCGGCGAAGGACCTACCGAGCTCCTCACCCACGTCAGCACCCGAACAGGAGAGGCTACGGTCTTTCCCGGCTGGGAGTTCTTCGCTCCCGTTGCAGGAGCCAACCAAACCCTCCTCGACCTTCTCAGCGCCTCCAGCCAAGGGGCACCACGCGTCTTCGTCGAAGAACCGGCCATGATCAAGAATCAGGGCGAACGGTGGTGGAACAAGGTGGAGCAGCGCCATGACCGCTCCGGCATCGGCAATCTCATCCGCCCGGAGGATATTTATCTTTCGCCGTGGGATCTCGAAGACCGCCTCCGCAGATTCGCCGGAATCGAGCTCGATCAGCTCGGGGCGGTCGATGTTCTCGAGGCTGATCGCAGCGACCTCTCGGAGGTTGACTTCGCCACTCGGCCCACGATGCGCTTCCACGGGTCCATCCCTGCGTTGATCGACACACTCAACGCGTTGATGAAACAAGAGGCACGCATTCTGCTCACTGCACCCAACCAAGGTGAAGTCGAACGCCTAGCCGGACTTTTGCAGGAATACCAACTTCCCTATCGCCTTGGCTCCCGTAGCGAAGCCCCGGGCAGCGCCAATATCTATAGCGAATCCAGCTATCTTGCGGGCGACCTGCGCACACCAGTCATCGTCAAGACCACTATAGCCGCTGGCGTACAGATTCTCGATCTCGACAAGACCACTGCTAGTCAGATTGTCATTTTCGGCGCCCAGGACGTCTCTGACGAAGCGGACGTCTCTGCACGACCGATCCGCCGCGGCAAATCAAAAGCTGCCGCTTTTGTCTCTGACTTCCGCGACCTGGCTGTCGGGGACTATGTCGTTCACGTTGAACACGGCATCTCCCGTTACTGCGGCCTCCGCGTTATCGAAGAGGACTCCGGGATCCCTCTCGAGCTGATGATCCTCGAGTTCGCCGACGAAGCGAAACTCTACGTCCCGCTCACGCGCCTTGACCTGATCCAGAAGTACCGATCCAGTGAGACTGGGCCACCGCCTGAGCTCAACAAGCTGGGCACGCAGGGCTGGCAAAAGACCAAAGCGCGCGTAAAAAAAGCGATGGCCGATATGACGGCCGAGCTACTTAAGCTCTACGCCCAGCGCAAAGCCGCGCAAGGCACGCCCTTCTCGCCAGACACCAATATGCAGCACGAGTTCGAAGATGCCTTCGACTTCAACGAGACGGACGACCAGCTTACCGCCATCGCCGACATCAAGCGTGACATGGAGTCCACTCAGCCGATGGATCGTCTGCTCTGCGGCGACGTCGGCTACGGCAAGACCGAAGTTGCTATGCGAGCTGCCTTCAAGGCTGTGCAGGATGGGAAGCAAGTTGCGGTCCTTACTCCGACAACGGTTCTCAGCTTCCAGCACTACGAGTCCTTCAAACGCCGGTTCGCCAACTTCCCCGTCAACGTCGAGATGATTTCGCGCTTCCGCACTCCAAAAGAGCAGAAGGTCATCCTCGAAAAGGCGGAACAGGGGAAGGTCGACATTCTCATCGGCACTCACCGCATCCTTTCGAAGGACCTGAAATTTCAGGATCTCGGACTTCTCGTCGTCGACGAAGAACAGCGCTTCGGCGTCCGCCACAAAGAACGTCTCAAACAGATGCGGGCACACATCGACGTTCTCAGCATGTCCGCGACACCGATTCCCCGCACCCTTCATATGTCGCTGATCGGCCTCCGCGACATGTCGGTGATTGAGACTCCGCCCAAAGACCGCATGGCTATCCAAACCATCGTCGCCAAGTTCGACGAAAAGCTGATCCGGACCGCAGTGGAGATGGAGCTTGAGCGCGGAGGCCAAATCTACTTTGTCCACAACCGAGTTGAGACTATTTACGATATCGCTACAAAGATTCGGGAGCTTGCCCCACAGGCGCGTATCGTCATCGGCCACGGTCAGCTTCCTGAGGCCGAGCTCGAGCGCGTCATGCTCGCCTTCATGAACCACGAGTACGATGTCCTTGTCGCCACCTCGATCATCGAAAACGGGCTTGATATTCCTCTCGCGAACACCATCATCATCAACCGCTCTGACCGACACGGGCTCTCCGAGCTGTATCAGCTTCGAGGCCGGGTTGGTCGGAGCAATCGCCGGGCCTATGCGTATCTCCTGATCCCGCCCGAAACTGAACTGACCGAGATCGCGCGCCGCCGGCTCGCAGCACTCAAAGAATTTTCTGACCTGGGGGCGGGGTTCAAGATCGCAGCCCTTGACCTCGAATTGCGCGGCGCCGGGAATATGCTCGGCGGCGAGCAGTCCGGCCATATCGAAGCGATCGGCTTCGAGCTCTATACCTCCATGCTCGAGGAGGCTGTCCGGAAGATGAAGGGCGAAGAGGAAAAGCCAGCTCATGCCGCTACCACGATCAATCTGGGCGTCTCCGTCCGCATCGACTCCGACTACATTCCCGAAGAGAACCAGCGCCTTCGCATGTACAAACGGGTCGCCGGAGCCGAGACCCATGGCGACCTCGGCGATGTCCGTGCGGAACTGCAGGACCGCTACGGTACGCCGCCTGAGACCGTCCTCAACCTGCTCGCAGCAGCTGAAATCCGCCTCCATTGCGAACAGCTCGGCATCTCTCAGCTCGACCGCAAGCGCACCCAGATTGAATTGCCCAACCCAAACGGCAACAGAAAACAGCCCCTCAAATCCTTCGTCGAAATGCTTCACGTCAAGTTCGCGGCCGTCAACGCCAGCCCCGACGAGCTGGCCCACGCTCCCATCAATCCCGCTATATTGATGAAATTGGTCAGCCGCAACGCCAAACGTGGAGCCCAATTCACTCCGCAAGGCACTCTGCGCTGGCCCCTTCCCTCAGCCAAAGCCGAAGATGTTCTCGGCGAAACCCGCGCGCTGCTCGACGCCCTCGACACACCGAAATAGCCTTTTTGTCAACACTCAAAATGTGGGTTTTTAGCGACAGATATCTGAAGTATTATTCTCCTACCCGGAGGAGCTAATGCACGAAACGATCCGCCTCGGCGAGATAAGCGTCACCTTCCTTAAGACCCGCCACGAAACCGGCGGGGTCTTCGATCTCTTCGAACTCACGATGCCAGCGTCTCATCGCGTCCCGCTTCCCCACATTCATCGCAAATACGACGAGACCATCTTCGGGGTCGATGGCACCCTGACTTGGACCTTGTTCGACAAACCTCACGAAATCCGCCGCGGTGGCACCCTATTCATCCCGCGCGGCACGCCACACTCTTACGCTAACCCCACTCACATTCCCGGCCGCGTCCTGTGCCTGCAAACCCCCGGCGTAATGGGCCCCGAGTACTATCTGGAGCTCGCGGCCCTCTACCGCCACAGCCGCCATCCCAACCTTGCTGGGATCGGCGCCGTCATGAGCCGTTACGGCGTAGTCCCCATCCATCAAAAGGAAGATCTCATTCACGCCATCCCAGCCGAAATATGAGGCTCGCACGTGCTACCAAGCGAGCCTCCTCGTCTCTGTGCTGCTGCGTTGCCGCAGCCTGCCTCGCACCACTCCTGCTCCACAAATCGGCGGCCAGATCACTCCAAAATCTCCGACCCCACCAGAAGTGACACCCGTACGACTTCGTATACACGCTGCCCGAAACCCATAGCCACGCGGTAGTGGAGTCGGTCTCCCAGTCAAAACAAGTACGTCCGTAAGAGCGCCAAAGGCGCGACCTATACGAGACTGGGGCAACGCCCCAGGTAATTTACCCAATAAAAACCGGTGGCTGAAGGTCCGATCTATTTTTTTGCACAACGGACCGAGGGCGAGCGCATCTTCCGTCATCTGCCCCGGGTCTTACACTGCATATAGGTCCTATGCGCCTCTACTATCTCGCTGCCGCCGCCATTATCGGAGCATTCATGTTCGCCCCTAATGCCCCCGCCCAACACCTTTCCTCCGACGGGGGCGTCCAGACCTTCAACTTCATCGCCGATCAATACTTTTCCGAGGTCTACTTCCGCTTTGCCCCGACCGCCGGCACTGCTGCGGGGCTCCATCAGTACGACACCCAGCTCGAAGACTATTCGGTTGCTGCGGTGCAACGCGAGATTACCGCTCTTCGCAGTTATGAGAAGAAGGTTGACACCCTCGATCCTTCGGCGCTTGATGCGTCGGTGGCCGCTGACCGCGAGATTCTGCTTAACAACATTCGCAGCCGGCTCCTCACACTCGAAGTGATCCGACCCTGGGAGAAAAACCCCGACATCTATTCCTCGGGAATCACCAACTCCATCTTCGTCATCATGGAACGCCCTTATACCTCCACGAGCACCCGCCTCCGCGCCGCCGTTGAGCGGGAAAAGTTGATTCCCCAAGCCCTTCTCGAGGCCCGCAAGAACCTGAAAAACCCGCCGCGCATCTACACCGAGATCGCCATCGAGCAGATTGATGGAGATGTCAGCTTCTTCCAGAACGACGTTCCATCCGCCTTTTTCACTGGGCCTGATGCTGCCACAGACGCCGATAGCAAAGCCGCGTTCGCCAAATCGAACGGCGCTGTTATTGATGCCCTCAAGTCCTATGGCGCATGGATGAAGTCCGATCTCCTTCCACGCTCTAACGGCGACTACAAGCTCGGCCCCGACACCTTCGCCAAAAAACTCCATTACGATGAAATGGTCGACATCCCCCTCGACCGCCTGCTCCAAATAGCGTTCGATGACCTCCACAAAAACCAGGCTGAGTTTGCCCGCATCGCAAAGGAGATCGACCCCGCAAAGACTCCTCAACAGGTTCTCGCCGAACTAGCCGCCATCCATCCCGCCCCGAGCGAACTTCTCAACGCATTTCAGAGCACATTTTCCAACCTGATCTCATTCATCGACACCCACCACATCATCACCGTTCCCTCCAAAGTCGAACCCACGCTGGAAGAGACTCCGCCCTTCCTGCGCGCGACCACCTTTGCATCCATGGACCCGCCCGGACCCTTCGAAACCCATTCGACCAAGGCCTACTTCAACGTCACGTTGCCTCAAAAAGACTGGGCCGCTGAGCGTGTCACCGAGCACATGGCGGAGTTCAACGCCGGCACCATCATCTCCACCAGCGTCCATGAGGCCTACCCCGGCCACTATATCCAGTTCCTGTGGACACCCCAGTTCCCTTCCACTATCCGGAAAGTTCTCGGAGCCAATACCAACATCGAAGGCTGGGCACATTACTGTGAGCAGATGATGCTCGACGAGGGCTACGGCCAACCGGGAACCGGAGCCCAGAACGACCGAGAAGCCAAACTCATACGCCTCGGCCAGCTTCAGGACGCGCTCCTCCGCGACGCCCGCTTCGTCAACTCCATCAAGTTGCACACCGGCCAATTTACCTTCGACCAAGCGGTCGACTTCTTCGTCACCGAAGGCTACCAATCCCGTGCCGCCGGCCTAGTCGAGACTAAACGCGGTACGGCCGACGCCACTTATCTCTACTACACTGTGGGAAAGCTCGAGATTATGAAACTGCGCAATGACTTGATGAAAAAGCAGGGAGCAGCGTTCAACCTCCAGCAATTCCACGATAGCTTCATGCGCCAGGGCGCGGCACCCATCAAGGTTATCCGCAAGGCTATGCTGCACGACGACTCACCTGTTCTTTGACCCGACGCTCAGTGAAACTCGGATCAATTAATACAAAAAGCATTACAGCGTAGTGCATTTGTTCGGCCAACCCCAGGGCCTCTCATGGGATGTCTTTGCTACGATTGACGGTAACGTCTAGAACAGAGAGAAAACCTCCTACATATGGTCCCCCAGAAAATCCGCAAAGCAGTCTTCCCTGCCGCAGGACTGGGCACACGCTTTCTTCCCGCCACCAAGGCTATGCCAAAGGAGATGCTCTGTCTCGTCGACAAGCCGCTCATTCAATACGGAGTCGAAGAGGCCGTAGCTGCAGGCTGCAACGAGATCATCATTGTCACCGGCCGGGGCAAATCCACGATGGAGGACCACTTCGACGGTAGTCCCGAACTCGAAGCCAACCTTGCTGCAAAGAACAAAACGGCGCTCCTCGAGATTACGCGCGCCGTCGCCAAGCTCGCGCGCGTAACCTACACGCGCCAGGCGGAACCCCTCGGCCTTGGCCATGCTGTCCTCCAGGCTAAGGAGATCATCGGCGACGAACCGTTCGCCGTCCTGCTCCCCGACGACATTGTCGACGCGTCCATTCCGTGTATGAAGCAGATGGTAGAAGCCTTCAATGAGACGCAATCCAGCATCCTCGCCTCCGAAGTCATCGAAGGCCCCGGAATCTCTGCGTATGGCGTCCTCGACTGCATCCCGGACCCCAAAAATTCACGCCTCCTCGACATCAAGAACATGGTCGAAAAACCAAAGTTCGAAGAAGCCCCCTCGAAGAACGCCATCATCGGCCGCTACATCCTGACCCCCCGCATCTTCGACATGCTCGAGACCATTACTCCCGGCGCAGGCGGGGAACTACAGCTCACCGACGCCATCAAAGCGCTTCTCCAGTACGAAAAGGTCTACGGCTTCCAGTATGAAGGCAAGCGCCACGATGCTGGCGACAAGCAAGGCTTCCTCCGCGCCACCGTAGAGTTCGCTCTCAAACGCGACGATCTCGGCCCTCCTTTCCGCGCCTGGCTGAAAGGCCTTCCGCTATAGATTTGCAGGCTGAAACTCGGAAGCCCGTTAACTCGTCTTCAAAACAGCGATATCCCACCTCAGAAAATGGAATCGGCCAGAATGAATGGTTTCCTTCGCCACTCGTTGCTCGTTGTGTGTACGGCGTCCCTCTCAGCTCAACCTTTATCAGCCCAGGACTCTCCGGCACCCACTCCACAACCGCAGGGGGTTGGTCAGCGGCGTGGACCGCGCCCGAATCCGACCAACATCAAGGCGCTCCCGAAGGACATTACAGGCGATGAGGTTATCAAGATCATGCACCAGTACGAAGGCGACCTGGGTGTCGAGTGTGAGTTCTGCCATGCCCGCAACCCAGAAACAAGACGCAACGACTTCGCCTCCGATGCAAACCCAGTCAAGGACAAAGCCCGCGTAATGATCAAAATGACCGACGATCTCAATGCGAAGTACCTGACGCAGCTCAGCGATCACAAGGCGGCCGACCTTGTTAGCTGCGGAACCTGTCATCGCGGCATGTCACACCCTGAGGCCTTCGTCCCAAAGGCTCGTGAGAATCGCCCTGCCAGAACCCCTTCGCAACCCTCCGCACCACCCGCAACGCCGCAATAGGCTCAATAGAGTTGCTTTATCGCGACGCTGATGCGGAATCGTATCTCGGATTTGTGTCATCCAATCCGCGATATGGCGAACACACCAAGTCTCTTCGACCCCATCCAGATCGGCGACCTTCACCTCCCCAACCGCATTTTCATGGCGCCTCTCACCCGCCTGCGGGGGACAGCCGACCACATTCCCACTCCGATCATCGCGGAATATTACAGACAGCGTTCCACCGCCGGCCTCATCCTCAGCGAGGGTATCCCCATCGATCCGCTCGGCGTGGGGTATGCCAAGGTCCCCGGTCTCTGGTCGCGCGAGCAGACGGAGGCATGGAAGCCCGTCACTGCGGCCGTCCACGACGCCGGGGGGCACATCTTCGCGCAGATCTGGCACGTAGGACGTATATCGGACCCCGAATTCCTCAACGGCCAGCTTCCCGTTGCTCCGAGCGCCATCGCGGCTTCTGGCACGGTGAGTCTTTTGCGACCGCAACGCCCCTTCGTCACTCCGAGAGCACTTGAAACGAGCGAAATCCAGGGCATCATTGAAGCCTTCCGCCGCGGCGCCCAGAACGCTCAACTCGCCGGCTTCGATGGCGTCGAACTCCACGGAGCCAACGGCTACCTGCTCGACCAATTCCTCCAGGACGGCTCCAACCACCGGACAGATGAGTACGGCGGCTCCATAGAAAACCGCGCCCGTCTGCATATTGAGTGTGCCGAAGCAGCTATTTCTGTCTTCGGCCCCGGCCGCGTCGGCATGCACTTGGCGCCTCGAGGTGGTGCGCACGGCATCTCGGATTCCAACCCACATGCCACCTTCACTTATCTCGCCCGCGAGTTAGGGAAACGCCACCTCGCCTTTATCGCCGCCCGCGAGCACGTCGGCCCCGACAGCCTTGGCCCTACACTTAGACAGGCCTTCGGAGGCGTCTTCGTTGCTAACGAGGCCATCGACTTCGCCGTGGGCCAACAACTCCTCGACGAAGGCAAAGCTGATGCTGTGGCCTTTGGCAAGCTCTTCATCGCGAATCCCGATCTGCCGGCTCGTTTCCGGCGAAACGCTCCTCTCAACCGCCCCGACCCAGCAACCTTCTACGTTTCGGGCTCCGATGGCTACACCGACTATCCGGCATTGGAGAGCTAGCCAACTGGTCGCAGGTAATTCTTCCGACTGACACAATTGCCACAAACTCGGTCTGGAATTCCGGCATCCAAACCTCTGATATCCCCATCAAGGGAATGACTGGAGAAGACATGGCCACCAAAAAGACAAGCCCTGCGAGTTCCCCGCTTACTCGCGAAAAACTGATTGACCTCCTCAACGAGGACCTCTCACGCGAGTATCAGGCCATCATCGCCTACGTGAATTACTCCCAGGTCCTGAAGGGAGCTGCCTACATGAACATTGCCGGCGAACTTGAACTCCACGCCAAAGAAGAGCTCGCGCATGCCCTGGCTGTCGCTAATCACGTCGACTACCTTGGCGGAATGCCTTCGGTTACGCCAAAGCCGGTCAAAACCTCCGAAAAAGCCGAGGATATGCTGCGCTTCGATCTGGACAACGAAAGGGAGACCATCCGCCAATACCGCCGCCGCGTCAAGCAGTGCGACGAGCTTAACGAATACGCAATCGGGGAATCTATCCGCGAAATTCTCATGCAAGAGCAGGACCACCTCATCGCCCTTGCCACGGCCCTTGGGATCGACCCGCCCAACCCGGGCATCGCCGACTAAGGGCTGGTCCAGTCGCAAACGAGCGCATTGTCAGGGGCGACGGTGACCCATCATGAGATGTGCCACCGCCCCCCTCTAGCCAACTACTTGTCGATCTTCAGGTTGATGACAAACTGGCTCTTGCTGTCGAACGAACTGATCGTCTTCACGGCGCTTTTCTTCCCGTTGTTCTCCGCCCACACCTCATAGTCGGTATTCTGCGAGAGCTGCCCAAACCGGTAGCTTCCTTCGTCATCGGAGAAGTAGCTCTTCACCGAAAGGCTGCGAGTGTCCTTCAGGTAAACTACGGCACCCTTGATCGGCGCGTTTGCACCGTCGGTCACCTTGCCCTGGACAACCCGCTGTGCGGGGACACGCTGCTCGGCAAACACACTCGTGCTAGATGCGGCGCCCGAGAAGGCAGTGACACAGCAGGCGGCGAGGATCACTTTGCTGACAAAAGAGCCGAACGAACCAACAATAAGCTTCATCGTTTCAGTATATGAGTATCCCTTTGAAATGCTCAGCATTACTCCTCATCGTCATCATCGGCGTGCATGGGATCTTCGTCGTCATAGCCGCCATCATCAATCACTGCGACCTCCACCGGATCAACCGAGACGACCTCCAGATCCACCCCGCACTCATCGCATTGGACCGTTTCGCCCTCTTCCACTTCGTCGGCATCAACGATAATCGGGTTATCGCATTCGGGACATACAACCGCCATTTTTTTCGAGCCTCCAGCATGATTCGTGTTCGCCCACCCACCTATAGCAATTTGTTTCCTTATAGGATGATGGATACAGCATTCGCGGACACCCTGCTAATTATTTAGCGGCCTTCCCGTCCATTCGTCAAGCAGTGGTTGCTGTCATTTTTTTGTTTTCCCACAAGGAGAAACTTCGTGATCCCCGGTCCCCGTTTCCTCTCTCATTTCAGCGGTTTTATGGTCGCCTTTTCTCTTCTCGGTCCCGGCTCCCTCCACGCGCAGCAACAGCTCTCCCCAGGCCAGCCCATCGTCCCTGCACCCGCAGATCCCGCTATCGTCAACGCGCTCCAGCAGGTTTCCTCCGAGAACATTAAGGCCATCATCTCCAAACTCGTCACCTTTAACAATCGCAGCACCCTCTCGAGCATGGAGACCGACCTCCCCGCCGGCACAGGGGTAAGTGCCGCGGCCGACTGGATTGAGTCGGAATTCAAGGGCTATTCCGCAGACTGCGGGGGCTGCCTCGACGTGAAGCGCGACGACTTTGTCGAACCTGCCGGGACCGGCCCCGCCGCGCGCATCACTAAACCCACAAGAATCACCAACGTCTACGCGATCCTCCACGGCACTGATCCCACCCAGACTGCGCGCATGGTGCTCGTCACCGGCCACTACGACTCCCGTAACTCCACCAATGGCAACACTCACGACCCAGCCCCCGGCGCGAACGATGACGCCAGCGGTACGGCCGTCTCGCTCGAGTGCGCCCGCGTCCTCAGCAAACTTAAGTTTCCCTCCACGATTGTCTTTGTCGCCGTGGCCGGGGAAGAGCAGGGCCTCGATGGCAGCCGGCACCTCGCCAAACTCGCAAAATCAGAGGGCTGGCAGCTTGAAGCCGTCCTGAACAACGACATCGTGGGCGGCGACACCACTCCCGCCGTAACAGGCGCTGACAAGACCGCAGTCCGTGTCTTCTCCGAAGGCGTCCCGGGCCCCGCGACGCTCGAGCAGCTCCGCCAGATCCAGACCATAGGCGCGGAGAACGACTCTCCTGCGCGCGAACTCGCCCGCGCCATCGTCGACGTCGGCCGAACCTACTTCCACCCCACTTCCGAGCGGCTCTCAGCCGGCGCCCCGCCAAACCAGCCCCACAACATGGCGGTGCGGATGATCCCTGCATTCCATCCCGTCATAATCTTCCGTCGGGATCGCTTTAGCCGCGGCGGCGACCACACCAGTTTCTCGCAGGAGGGTTTTGCTGCCGTACGGTTTACTGAGTGGCTGGAAAACTTCAATCACCAGCATCAGGACCTACGTACTGAAAAGGGCGTCGAGTACGGCGACCTCCTCAAGTTTGTGGACTTCAACTATGTCGCCAACGTAGCCCGCCTCAACGCCGCAACGCTGGCCACTCTCGCCTCCGCGCCCGGCCAGCCACGCAACGTCACCGTACTTGATCCGCCCTACGATACCCGCACCACCCTCCGCTGGGAGAAACCCCTGGGCTTCCCTGCCGGCGCCACTTTCGAGGTTGTCTACCGTGACTCCAGCCAGCCCGACTGGACCAGCGCCGTCTCCGCCGGGGATGCCACCTATGTCGCTATTCCTCTCTCGAAGGACAACGTCATCTTCGGCGTTCGTTCTGTCGATGCAGCCGGGCACCGCAGCGCCGCTGTTTACCCAATACCGCCTCCCCGCCAGCCCCGGACTGCGGGACAGGCCTCGCCCACAGGCAATTAGCGCTTCAAAAGAACGGCTTTCTGAAGCCACAAAAACCAAATATAGGGAGGTTCGCTACGTTTCCTTCAGTCCGCGACGATCAGGTCCCCAGGCACAATGGGGCGGGTCCGCGGGAGCATCCCGCGATATGCGGCAAACCCCATCAGCAGGAGCGTACACGCAAAGATGGCCAGCTTTGTCAGATTCGACACCGGCGTCGGGGGAAATGTCTTCCAAAGCGCCAGGAGTAGCACTTGTGACGCTGTGACCGCCCATACCGAGCCGTAGAAATAGCGCCGTTCCATGCCCTCTCCTCCGGTCGAGGGCCCCACACGCGGCAAGATGCCTGCCGCACCGAGCAACAGAATCGTCCCGCAGACCGGCAGGTAGGCATAGCGGTAAACTTGCGCCATGTACCATGTGCCAGTTACGGCCGCAATCAGGAGGCCGACCATGTTCAGGATCGCAAAACTTAGCACCGCGTTCCACGCGAACGTATAGCAAACGCGCCGGTAGAGCGGATTCGGCTTGTCTTCATCGAAGCGCAGGATATAGGGCTGCGGTTCCACACCCGGTAAACGCCCGCGCAGGCCAGCAATGCCCGTTCCGACCAGCACAAACACCAACCACGCCAGATTTCGCCATCCAAAACCGTGGGCAAACAGTGAGAAGGTTAACGGTCCTGGGGCAAGAAAAAATACCCAGATCCAAATAGGCCAGTGCGCCAGTCGGTAAAGAGGAGTATTCCGGTCCCGCATCTTCCGGGCCTGAGCATATTCGACCCTCCCCCTGCGTCCCATACCCGTGAGTCTCGCAGAGCTGCCGCAAGTGCGTCAATCCGCAGGGAATCGCGCCTGAACAAGCCCCACTACCGCTTCGATAGACAGCTATGATGGCGGTGTGCGCTCTCATTTGGCCAGCCTCGTTGACGATTTTCGCAGGCACGATGTCGAGACGGCGGTGGTGGCCCATCGAGGCAATCGGCGGTATGCAACGACGTATGGGGAACTCGCGGAGCTCGCGGGCCGGTTTGCTGCCGAACTCGAGCGGCGCGGCATAGACAGCAGGTGAGCGGGTTGTGCTGTGGGGCGAAAATTCGGCGGAATGGATCGGAGTTTTCTTCGGCTGCCTGTTGCGCGGAGTGATCGCGGTTCCACTGGATGCGGCAGGTTCGAGCGAGTTCGCGGGCCGTGTGGTGAGGGATGTTTCGCCGAAGCTGATCGTCGGCGACCGCCGGCTGATGGCTTCACTCGAAGGCGATGTCCCGCGGATATTGTTCTCGGAATTGGATGCGCAGTTGCCGGCCAAGCCGATGTTTGCGGTGAGTGATGCTGTCAATGCGCAGACGGCATTTCAGATCATCTTTACGTCAGGCACGACCGCGGAGCCGAAGGGAATTGTTCTGACGCACCGCAATGTTCTGGCCAGCCTGGAGCCGATCGAGAACGAGATTGGCAAATACCTGAAGTATGAGCGGTGGGCTCATCCGCTGCGGTTTCTGCACAGCGTGCCGCTGAGTCATGTCTTCGGGCAATTCATGGGGCTTTGGACACCGCCTCTGCTGGCTGCGGAGGTCCACTTCGGTGAGCAGCTCGAGCCCTCGCGGATGACGGAGCTGATACGGCGCGAACGAATCTCGGTGTTGATTGCTGTACCCCGCGTGTTGCACCTGCTGCGGACTCATCTGTTGGCGCGTTATGGCAGGCTTGCAGGCGAGGTGGAGCAGGCAAAGGGCCTCTCGATCTGGAAACGGTGGTGGCGATTCCGGCAGGTGCATCGCGCTCTAGGGTGGAAGTTCTGGGCGGTAATCTCGGGAGGAGCGACGCTGCCTGCCGATCTGGAAGATTTCTGGCGTGTGCTTGGGTTCGCGCTGATTCAGGGTTATGGGATGACCGAGACAACGGCTCTTGTGACGCTAAACCATCCGTTCCGCATCGCGCACGGAACGATCGGGAAGGCTCTTCCTGGGCGCGAGGTTCGCATTAGCGACGAAGGCGAACTGCTTGTGCGCGGAGAGATGCTGGCAACAGCGACGTGGCAGGGAGGAGCAATCCGCCCGCGCCAGGGTGAATGGCTGGCGACCGGCGATCTTGCGGCGAAGGATGAGTCCGGCGAACTGCGATTTCTCGGAAGAAAGGGAGAAGTGATCGTCACGGGCGCAGGGATGAATGTGCATCCCGCTGATCTGGAAGAGGCAATGATGCGAGCAGCCCGGTGTTCGTGGATGCGTCGTTGTGCCATGCGAGGGGAAGAGCGGCCCGGAGCCGGTTGCAGTGGTGCTTTCTTCGGGGAGCGATGACGAGCTTCAGCAATTGTCGAAGTCAGGCGAACCGAGGGCTCGCAGAGTATCAGCAGATTCGGCGAGTACTGAGGTGGCCGGAACTGCAGTTTCCGTATACCTCGACGGGAAAGTTGTTGCGCAGAAACGTGGCGGAGTGGGCTTGCGCGACGCTCTTGAGCCGGCAGCAAGTGAGAGGTTCAGTGGGGCTGCCGGGAGGAGATGCGCTGCTCAGAATGATTGCGGAGATTACGGGCGAGTCTGTCGCGGGTGCTAACACCGAGCTAAGGCTGTCGGAGGATCTGCATCTTGACAGCCTGGGCCGAGTGCAGTTGCAGTCGGCGCTGGAGCAGGGGTTGGGCGTGGAACTTGAGGACGAGGCCATCGCCGGAGCGCGGACGTTGGGCGATCTGCGGGAGTTGTTGGAGCTGGAAGGAGGACACGGGTGTTTCGTCTCAGCCGGCGGGCGACGCTGCGCCGATCGGTGCTGCGTCGGCGAGTCCGGTCGGAGTGCCGGCGGCATCTCCGCTCAACATGGTCGCGAGAGAGGGAAGCGTATGAACAAGGTTTCCGCGCTGGCCGTGGAGCTGGCCGATTCGCGCGATTCGGGTTGCTTTTGTCAGCTCGTGATGCGGCCGCTGGTCTGGTTGCTCGCCGCGCCGCGCGTGGTGCGCGAGACGGAGGAACTGCCGCACGGGCCGGTACTGGTGATTGCGAATCATGTGACCGCTTATGATGGCGCGCTGATTTTGTACGCTTTGCCGGTAAGACTGCGGAGACGGATTGCGATTGCGATGTCCGGGGAGATGCTGCTGGACCTTCGAGTGGACGAAATCAGCAGAGCGCACTGCAGAACCTGCTGGCGCCTGTCGGGTACTGGCTGGTGACGGCATTGTTCAATGTATTTCCTCTGCCCCGGCAACGCGGGTTCCGGAGAAGCTTCTCCCATGCAGGCGAAGCGATGGATCGAGGGTACTCGGTGCTGATCTTTCCAGAGGGGACGCGGAGCCCCGACGGGAAGATGCACCCGTTCCGAGCGGGGATCGGCTTGCTCGCGCAGCAGTCGCGCGTGCCCGTGGTGCCGGTAGCGCTTATCGGGCTGGGCGAGATGCGTGCGGGCAGGACCCGATGGTTTCGCTCGGGACGACTGGAGGTGCGCGTAGGCAAGGCGTTTCCGATCGAAGAAGGGGCGGAGCCCTGCTCAACTGACGGCAAGGCTCGAGGAGAGCGTCCGACAGCTTCTATCGGAAGAATAGACTTCAGTCTCCTGCAACCGCCATCTCATAACGATCCCGCGGTTGCGGGCGAAGCGACTGTTCGAAGGCGGCGAGTTGCGATTCGATATTACTTTCGACTTTGCGCCGCTTGACGATGTCTTCGCGGTAACGGCGCAGGAAGTAGTCGACGGTTTCAATGCGAATGCGTAGGGAGCCGGAAGGCTTGTTCTCGTCGAGATTCTTGAATGAGAAATGAGGCGTGCCGGATCGTTCGATTACTCCGTAGATGGGGGCGTCGTGGCCGCATTTGAAGCTTGAGACCTCGAGAGCGACGAGGTTGGGTATCGGGCTGTGAACTTCGCAGCCCACACTTTATGGTTGGTGCTGGTGGAGTAGCGATTCTGCCAGACGTCGCTGATGTCGGGCGGATGGGTGATCAGGCCCGCGCCAACCACGCCAGCGTGCGCCAGCCCAGGAATGCGTCGTCGATCTTGACGAAGTCACCTCTATCGACAAAGAAGGAGAGCAGGTCCTCTTGATGATGATCAAAGATGGAGCGAAGTTGGGGGCGAGCGGGTTGTACACTAAGCATCTCCTGGAGTCGCTCTCTACTCGGATCGGTGCGCAACAATATCCACTTTAGTCTCATGTCCGGATCGTGCAGCTTATCTATGAATCGGCGAACACTGGCGACAATAGCGATCATCGTGATTTGTGTACTGACGCTGCTAATGATCATGCGCAAACGAAAAGTATCGCCCGGGAGTGGATCCGCGTTCTCAGGCGCGGTTTATAACCCTTACCCGCCTGGCATTCTCCCTTCAGATTTAGATTCCGAGACTGCTCGTGTTCAACGGGAAGTGGAGTTCATGGAGGATCGGGCGCTTGCACGCTGGCATGCGTTACAGGCCCCCGTTCTGATAGGTCAGCCGCCCGTACTCATAAATGTCGGAACTGAAGCGACAGAAACACTCGGCGAGGTCATGATGTTCGACCAGAACATCTCAGTCAACAGAAATCTGGCGTGCGCGTCTTGCCACATGCCATACGTCGGCTTCGGGCCGCCAATTCCCTCGGTCAACCTGACAATAGTGGCGTTTCCCGGGTCGGTTCACACTCGGGCGGGCAAGCGGACACCGCAGCGACACCCGTATTCCCCATTCTTCCCCGTGCTTCAATACAACCAGATACAAGGCCTGTTCTTTGGCGGAAACTTCTTCGATTCACGCGCAACCGGATATAAGCTGAGGGTCCCCGACGCCGAACAGGCACAGGGTCCTCCCGTTGATACGCAAGAAATGGGCCTCCCCGACACTGCCTGCATCGCATTCCGACTCTCGCAGGCTGTCTACCGACCTCTCTTTGAGGAGGTATGGGGCAACGGTTCGTTCGATATCAACTTTCCGCGCGACACCGCTGAGATCTGCGCAACCCCTGGAGGGGCTGCGGCGTTCGGCGGGGGCACCGCGCCGATTCCTCTAAGTGCGGCCGACCGAACCCGCGCCAACACGGTTTACGACCGTTGGGCGCAGTCGGTTGACGCATACGAGCAGTCCGCGCAGGTCAGCGCCTTCTCATCGAAATTCGACGCGTTCCTGGCCGGCAAGTACAAGCTCACACGAGACGAGATGGCGGGGTTCAAGCTCTTCGACGGCAAGGGCAACTGCAATTCATGCCACCTCGACGGAAGGGGAACCACTCTGAAGTCAAATCAGACCGACAACAGCGCGGCGGCCGTGGTGAACCCTCTGTTCACATGCTTTGGCTCGGCCAATGAGGGCCTGCCTCTCAATCCGCGAGATGCGTTCTATTACCAGACCAAGCCAGATGCATACGGATTCACGGCCAATCCTTACGGCTTCGGCTACAGAGACTTGGGACTTGGGACTTTCCTCAGAAGCGGATTTGGTTCCGGTCCCAACCCAAACGCAAGTTGGAAGCAATACGCGCCCACTGTCGACGGCCAGATGCAGGTCTCTTCGGCGCGCGATGTGGCCATGACACCGCCACAATGTCCTACCACCGAAGCTCCCGGGCCATACTTCCAGAAGGCGTACTTTCACAACGGCTACATCAAGAGCCTGAAGCAGCTCGTGCATTTCTACAATACGCGCGACAAGTATGCGTATCCTGTCACTTCCGGGCACTGCCCGCCGGGAACGACCGAAAAGGTTGACTGCTGGCCTATGCCAGAAGTACGGAACAATATCGATATGACCAGCGGGAATCTGGGTCTCACGGAAAAGGAGGAGGATGAAATCGTTGCGTTTCTGCAAACATTGTCGGACGGATTCACGAGGCCTTATCTCAACGGCGATACCTTTACCGGTGCTTGCATGAGGGGAGGGTCGGCTGCGACCCAGGGTAACGAATTGCTGATTCCGACTCCGCCTCTACCGACCTGCGCGTCGGCAGTCTGCGGCCTCCTGCCTGCCCCCAACCCGCCTATTCCGTAGCGCCGCGGGTGCGAGCGTCCATAGAGTTTTGAGGTGTGAACATGAATAGGGCCCTTATCATTTTGGCGATCTCGGTTTTGAGCGGCAGTCTTTCCGCCCAGGAAAGTCCTACGACTCCAAATGCTGCGCAGGTGCGGATCATCCAGGGGCCTAAGATCGAGTTGGCCAGGGAGCATTTGACGATTGTCAATTGGACGACGAACAATCCCGGGGGCTCCCCCGTGCATTACGGAATCGTGCACTATGGCAAGTATCCAAATAGCCTGATCGAAACCGCAAAGTCTCCGATCAGGTTGAATCCGGATCACTCATCGACAGTTTTCCGTGTACGCCTGGATAACCTCGAGCCGCAAACGACTTACTACTACACAGTTGATTCGATGGAAGCCACCGGCAAGAGCGACGGAGTGAAAAGCCCGGTCAACCACTTCACTACCCAGTAGCTAGTGCAGTCCGCTTTGTATACTTGATCGATACGTCCGAATAAGGGCCCTCAAGCGGGCTACATCAATGTCCCAACAGTGTTGGGATCATGAAAATCCATTCGTAAAGTTACGCTGGATACTTCCGGGCGTTTGTAGTCCAAGCGGATAGCCCGAGGATGGATGCGTTAAGTTAGACCTCACCTTTGGCTGCGATAAGGTCTTCGATTCGGACGGGCAGATCGCGAACGCGGACTCCGGTCGCGTGGTAGACCGCCGCCGTGATGGCTGGGGCGATGCCGGCGAGGCCGATCTCGCCGATGCCGCGTGCGCCGTACTCTCCGATCATGGGGTCGGGGATGTCGAGGAAGGTGACGTCGATGTCGGGGTGGTCGGCGGAGGTGGGGACAAGGTAGTCGGCGAAGTTGTCATTGATGGGATGGCCATTGCGAGGGTCGTAGGTGGTGTGTCTCGAACAGGCCCATGCCGATGCCCATGACGACGGCTCCGGCCATCTGGTTGCGTGCGGTTTTGGCGTTGATGATGCGTCCGCCATCGATGACGCTGACGACGCGGCTGACGCGGAGCTGGCAGATGCCCGGGTCCCACTCGACCTCGACGAACTGTGCGCCGAAGGAGTGGCTGGAGAAGTTCTTGCCGTCGGTGTCGGAGCCATGGCCGCCGGATCTTGCCTTCGCCGTTGGCGCTGGCGAGATTGGCCGAGCTTGAGAATTTCCTGAAAGGGCACGCCGGAGTCGGGCGCCTGACCTTTGAGGTGAACGCAGCCGGCAGGACATGGCGAGCGTCGGCGGGCTGCTTGCCCAGAAAAGGTGAGCCCTTTGCGGACGTAGCGGTGGCGAGGACGACTTTGATGGCGTGCGTCGGCGGCCTCGGCCACGGAGGGAATGATGGTGGCGGTGGCGGTCGAGCCCCCGGAGGTGGGCCCGGGGGCGAGAGAACTGCCGCCAAGAACGACTTGGATGCGTGAGACGGGGATGCCGGTTTTGTCACTGACGATCTGGGCAATGACAGTGTAGGTGCCGGTGCCGGAGTCCTGGGTGCCGGAGCTGACGCGAGCGGTACCGTCGGCTGCAGAGACTGACGGAAGCCTCGGAGACGCCGCGGCCGGCACCCCAGGATGCGGCGGCGACGCCCCAGCCGAGAATGAGATCGCCCTTCCGCATGGAGCCGACGCTCGGGGTGCGTTTGCGACCAGCCGAATTTTCCGGAGCCGACCTGGAGACATTCCTTGTAGATGGCGGGAGGAGAAGGGCTTGTTCTTCTCTTCGTCGATGAGGGTGTCGATGCGCGATGCGGAGCTGGACGGGGTCCTTTTTGAAGCTTGATGGCGAGTTCGTCCATGGCGGACTCGAGCGCGAAGAGGCCGGGGACGGCTCCCGGGCCGCGCATGGGCGTGGGAGTTCCGACATTCCGGCGGACGAGAGCGGAGGTGACTTGTAGATTGGCGGATGCTGTAGAGGAAGGGCGTGGCTTCGCCGCAGTTCTCGCGGATGTCGTCGTTGATGCGAGGTATGGTTGCGATAGTCCTGCTGGAGGGAGACAAGCTTGCCATCGGGGGTTGCGCCAAGGCGCATGCGTTGCTGGGTTCGCGGACGATGGCCGACGTTGGCAAACATCATCTTGCGTGAGAGAGTGAGCTTGACGGGGCGGTTGAGGCTGGCGAGCGGCAGCTGCGGCGAGGGCGGAGTGCGGCCAGGGAAAGAGCTTGCCGCCGAAGCCAGAGCCGATGAAACGGGAGATAACTTCTACGTTTTCCTTCGGGACACCGAGAACCTGGGCCATGACGTTGAGGTGGTTCACGACGCCCTGGGAGCTCTCGTAGAGAGTGAACTTCTTACCATCCCAGACTGCGACCGTGGCGTGCATCTCCATGGGGTTGTGGGTCTCGACGGGAGTGATGTAGGTGTCGTCGATTTTGATCGGCGCTGCGGCGAAAGCGGCTTTCGGCGTCGCCTCGGTGGCTGAGTACTCGGGGCCGCCGGGTGCTCCGATCGCGGGCATGGGGTCGCTGAGGTCCGTGGCTACATTGAATTTGTCTGGCGCGTAAGAAATCTTGACGGCGGCGGCAGCGGCCTGTGCCTGGGCGAAGGTTTCGGCAACAGCGAGCGCAACGTACTGGCCCCAGTAGTAGACGGTCTCGTCTTCGAAGGGAGGACGCTGCTCGCTGTTGCGGCCGCCGGATGCATTGCGGAAGACAGGGTCGAAGTTGCCGTGGTAAAGGATGGTGAGGACGCCGGGCATCTTCTCGGCGACTGAGGTGTCGACCTTGAGGATTTTGCCGGAGGCGATGCTCGCTCCGACGGGAACTGCGTAGACCATGCCTGGGAAGTTGTAATCAGAGGCATAGCGGGCAGAGCCGGTGGTCTTGAGGGGTCCATCGACGCGTGAAAGCGGGGCGCCGATAACGGCGGTGGGCTCGGCGGCAGAGGCTGCTTTGTGGCCATTAGGGCCGGGATTGTCGGCTTGGATGAACTCGAGGTATTCACTGAACAGCATTGAGGTTCTCCTGCAATGTGCGAACGCCTGTTTCTTAGGCGGATTTTGTAGACATGGTGAGTGCGCGGACGATGCAGCGACGAGAGAGCTCAACCTTGAAGGCGTTTTCGCTGGCGGGGCGAGCGTCTTTCAACGCAGCCTCTGCGGCTTTCACGAAGCTGGCGCGGTCGGGGGCGCGGCCTTCGAGGGCTCTTTCAGCTTCGAACGAGCGCCATGGCTTGGTGCCTACGCCCCCCAGCGCGACGCGTATGTGTTGAATCTTCCCGCCAGACACCTTCATAACGATGGCACAGGAGACGAGAGCAAACTCGTAGGCCGCGCGATCGCGCAGCTTGAGATACGTTGAGTTAGTGCCCGCTACCGGCGTCGGGAGGGTCACGCTGGTGATGATCTCGCCGGGCTCGAGAACATTCTCGCGATGTGGAGTGGAGCCGGGAACAAGATAGAAGTCCTGGATAGCGATGCTGCGCTTGCCCTTGGGCCCTTCAATCTGGATGGTGGCTTCGAGGGCGGTGAGGGCGACGTTCTGGTCGGAGGGGTTCGAGGCAATGCAATCTTTGCCGGTGCCGAGGATGGCTAGCATGCGGTTATGGCCGTCAATGGCGGAACAGCCGGTGCCGGGGTCGCGCTTGTTGCAGGGGTGGACAATGTCGCGGAAGTAGACACAGCGGGTGCGCTGGAGGAGATTGCCGGCAGTAGTCGCCATGTTGCGGAGTTGGGGGGAAGCGCCGGAGAGCAGAGCTTGTGAGAGGACCGGGTAGTCGCGCTGAACCGTGGGGTGGTGGGCGACATCAGAGTTACGGGCGAGGGCTCCGATGACCAGGCTACCCGTCGGGCTGGGCTCGATGTGATCGAGCGGGAGACCGTTGATATCGATGATTTCGCGCGGGCGTTCAACGTTGAGCTTCATAAGGTCGATGAGGGTAGTGCCTCCAGCGACGAACCGAACCTGCGCGCCCTGCTGGGCGGTCGAGGACTTGGCGGCGGCTTGGACTGCCTGATCGACGGTGGTCGGTTGCGTGAAGGTGAAGCTATCCATAATTCGACTCCGAGTAGGTCCTAAAGTTTAGAGCTTAGGAGTTATGGCGCACCTGTTGGACGGCCGCGACGATGTTCGAGTAGGCGCCGCAGCGGCAGATGTTGCCGTACATCGCGTGCTTAACGTCAGCGTCAGTGGGGCCGACGTTTTCCTTGAGGACTGCCACGGCAGACATAATCTGACCAGAGGTGCAGTAGCCACACTGATAGCCATCGTGTTCAATGAAGGCGGTCTGCATGGGGTGAAGGTGATCGGGCTGACCGATTCCTTCGATGGTGGTGATCTCGTCGTTTGCGTGCATGACGGCGAAGGAGAGGCAGGAGTTGACGCGGCGTCCATTAACGTGGACGGTGCACGCTCCGCATTGCCCGTGGTCGCAGCCCTTCTTGGTGCCGGGCAAAACAAGGTTCTCTCGGAGGCAGTCGAGGAGGGTGGTGCGAGGATCGAGCCGGAGGGCGTGGGATTTGCCGTTGACCTTAAGAGTCAGGGCCACCGTCCCTTCGGTGTGGATTCCGTCCGTCGCATCGGCAACCGGGGCAGACCTTGCTGCAAATACCGGGGGCGCTGAGGCCGCAAGACCGGCGGCTCCCAGATGCGAAAGGAAGGACCGCCGGGTGACCCGGTTAGCAGGATCGGTGGGTGGCGCAACAGAGGCCGAGTCGGGATAGGATTCGGAGTCGACTGCGGAGGGGACTTCGTTCTCCGGTTTAGTGGGGTACTTTGCCATCCAGAACCTCCGAAAGTTAGAGCATGGAGCATGCTTACGTGTTTATGGACGCCCTGGCCAGTTAGAAAGCCGCACCTACCGTGGTGAATCATGCCCTGCCATTATGCTAAAGCCTTTAGGTCAGTCTCCGCTTCTAGGGACATGTGCCGCGAAAGTTCGAAGTGCGAAATCTGCAGACCCTTCACTCAAACCGTCTTAGCCTCAAATCTGAGAGCAACTCAGCGGGCTGAGATACAGATTTGAGATGTTGCTCACGATCTCCGCATCGGTATTCCCAGACCTGTGAGACAGCTCTTTCCACGCTGGATCGGATGAGAATGCTGCCCACTTTGCAGTCAGTTCCGCCGTATCTGCGAAGGTCAGCATGTAGGTCAGGCTGGGCATCCGGGTGCCGATCAACGTATCTCCAAAGAATACGGGCGTCAGGCCCGTCCGCGTAAAGATCTCAATCTCCGCCTCGTTGAACATCTGTACCTTGCGCACGTGCGCTACCTGGCTGGGGCTCTCGTAGGTGCGAAGCTGAAATATCCGCTTCTCCTTTTTCGGTGCCACCACCTTCGGCCAGCCGGCAAAGGCCGACAGCAACGACCTCTCCGCTCTCACGA
The DNA here is from genome assembly GCA_963774735.1 of uncultured Acidobacteriaceae bacterium. Classification (GTDB taxonomy): domain Bacteria; phylum Acidobacteriota; class Terriglobia; order Terriglobales; family Acidobacteriaceae; genus Edaphobacter. The sequence continues at coordinate 57,044 of CAVZGJ010000027.1, forward strand.
AGGCGGGCGCCGAGGCTGGCGCGTCCCGGAACCCCGACGCAGCCTTCACATACTCCATGTCCTTTCCCAGGTGCGTGTCGAGCGCAACCAGAGCCTCCGCCGACGTCGATGGAATCAGCACAAAGTACGTTGGCGTCTCCGGGCCGATGTCTAGCTTGAACACACCCACGGGCGACATCTCCAATCGGTTGAGCGCCGGAATAAGCGCCCTCTCGAAATAGCCCTGCATCAACGCGAGCTGCGGGCCTGTTCGCAGCGTATAGGCTCGCAGTTGGTAGAACTCTTGTCGCGCGACCACCTGTGCATTTCCATCCGGCTCCCCGCCAATTGCCACGCCTGAAGCAATCCCTGCCGTTATCAACGCCGACTTAACAAACTCTCGCCGCTCCACAGTTCCTCCACGTCGCTCTCTCGTACACCAGCTTAAGCTAACCTCACCCTGGCCCAAAGGGTTGGGTTCGAAGTATTTATTACTAATGGGCCGAAGCGAAAACCGACATGCCAGCATCGAACAGATCATGAGTTCCCCGAAAGTGTCTGCAATTGAGTTACCTGCGGTCTTCGGTTCTGAGTCTCATGCGGGGCGGAATACCCGAAGTTGGTGTAATCTGGCATCTTCTTTGCACAACCAATAGCAATACCGCGAAGAACCGCATGGGATCTCTGCTCGTTAGTGAGAACCAAGCGGCTCGTCGCAAACTAGTACTGCATAAGCAGGTCACGAGGTTTCCTTATGGATCTGAAGCCAAACCCGACATCAAGTGAACCCAAGCTAGTGGCCGCCGCGAACGGGCTGGCGCTGGTGCGCGTGACGATCGGGGCAATGTTCGTATCGGTCTTTTTTGAGAATTTAGGAAAAGGCCTATACAGACCGGCGGGTTACGCGGGTCTGATCAGTTACTACATCAAGGCGAGCCACTGCCCGGCTGTCTGGAAGGGGGTGATGGGCCTGGCGGCAAGCCACGCCGCGATCGCGGCTCCTATGCAGGGCTTGACCGAGATATCTCTTGGTATCCTGCTCGTGATCGGTCTGGTTACTCGACCGGCTGCATTTGTGGCGTTTCTGTTTCTCGGCAGCCTTTGGATTTCGGAGTTGGGCACCTCGTGGATATGGGAATTGCTGGTTTCGGTGGTCGCCTCGCTTGGGCTCGCTATTGGACGCGCTGGCCGGAGATGGGGCATTGACGCGTGGCTATCTGAACGGTGGCCATCTTCTCCGTGGTGGTGACCGGGCCAGGCTTACGTGCGAGTGTCCGTCATCATCCCGACCCATAATGAAGCTCAGTCGATCGAGTTGGTTCTAGCAGATCTCCCTCGCGACCTCACGATAGAGGTCATCGTTGTCGACAGCAACTCGAATGACGGGACGCCCGAGATCGCCGCAAGAATGGGAGCCCGCGTCATCCAGGAACCGCGCCGCGGCTATGGGCGAGCCTGTCTTACCGGATTGGCCGCAGCAAGTTCGCCTGACGTGGTTGTGTTTCTTGACGGCGACTATAGCGATCGGCCGTCTGAACTGCCGATTCTCTTAGCGCCAATTATTGAAGGGCGTGCGGACATCACGCTCGGCTCTCGTCTAAGGGAGCGTCGTTCTTTGGGGGCGTTGCCTTGGCATCAAGTGTTCGGGAATCGTCTCGCCGCTGGCCTGATCAGGCTTCTCTATGGATTGAAAATCAGCGATCTTGGCCCGTTTCGCGCCGGCCGCGCCGATGTACTGCGCGCGCTCGCCCTCGAAGAGACCACTTATGGCTGGGCGGTCGAGATGATTCTTAAAGGGACCCTGGCTGGATTCCGCGTGGTCGAAGTTCCGGTAAGCTACTATCCGCGTATTGGAGAATCGAAGATCAGCGGCACGCTAAAGGGCACGGTCGGCGCCGCCTGGTTCATTCTCAGTTTGATAGTCTGGTATTCTCTCCGGCGCCCGAAAGGCGGGACGCGGCCGACGTAGGCCTGGGTCAAAATTTATGAACTCTTCAAACGAGGCGGTGGGTTCGTCAGCAAGCAACCGCGTGCTGGTAATCATGGCGAAAGCACCGAGGCCCGGCGCGGTCAAGACCCGCCTGATTCCCGGCCTTTCTCCTGAGGCAGTCACGGCTTTTTATTGCTGTCTTCTCGACGACACGCTGGCGCTGGCACGGTCATTAGGTGATGTAGAGGTTTCGATTATGTGCCCGGATTCGGACGTAAACGAGTTGGTGCGGTTGGCAGGCAAGGAAGTGGGCGTAGTCGCGCAGAAAGGTGAAGGTCTTGCTGCAGGTCTCACTTCGGTGTTTGCGCACTTCACAGAAGCTCACCAACGACACACCATTGCCTTTAACAGCGACACCCCACACCTGCCACGTACTATTCTCGAAGGCGCGTTCACTACGCTGGCCGAACATGACGTGGTCGTGGGGCCAACGGACGACGGAGGCTACTATCTCGTAGGGGCGAAAGCTTCTCATCCTGCGCTTTTCGCGCGCGACGGAATGGGCACCAGCAGTGCCTTGGAGAGACTTCTATCTAACGCGCGAGCCCTTGAGCTATCCGTAGGATTCGCAGATCCTTTTTACGATATTGATGTGGCAGACGACCTGGCTCGCTTGGCAGAGGAGTTGCGACTGGCTCCGATGAGGGCGCCACGGACGGCGCGATGGCTTAAAGAGTGGGAACTCGTGGCGACACAATCACGGACAGGCTCAGGAGAATTGTGAAGGTCACTTCCGAGGCGAGAGTATACGTCCTCGGTGCCGTGTTGTGCCTGGCGCTAACGATCTGCTCGCGAAACTTCGGCGATAGAGGTGGACCTTGCTTCATGGCGTCTTTGACGCTTGCCGGCATCGCGTACCTCTTAGCGATCCGTGAGTTTTTCGCTACCCCAACGTTCCCTCGGCACGTTGTCGTCATTGGGCTCCTCCTTGCCGCTATTTGGCACATTGAATTTCTTCGGGTGCCTGCCGGCGTCGATGATGATATTCATCGATATGTTTGGGATGGCCGCCTGCAGCGGCTCGGCTACAACCCGTATATTGTCATTCCCAGCGACCCCGCCGTTAAGGGGTTGCATACCGCGGAAACGCGCACCATGAACAACCCAGATCTACCGAGCCCATATCCACCGGGAGCGCAGCTGTTTTTCCGCGCAGTGACCGCGGTTCAGGAGTCCACCTTCGCACTCAAAATAGCATTTGTGGTTTGCGAGTTTGCGATTGTTTTCGTGCTGCTCGATGTGTTGCGTTATAACCGGCAGGAAGCGCACCTGGTTCTGATGTACGCCTGGAGCCCTTTGTTGGCCGTCGAAGTGGCTGGCAACGGTCATATCGACATTCTTGGCGCACTGTTGTTGCTGGTGTCCGCCGCTGCGCTGGCGCGTCGATGGCGGGCAACTGCGGCTGTCGGTTTTGGGCTAGCGGTGGCAGTGAAATTGCTCCCCATAATACTCCTGCCTATCTACTGGAAGCGGATTCGCATTCGCGACGCTGCGCTGGGGGCAGCCGTGGTCGGTCTCCTGTATGTTCCATTTCTTCATCACGGTCGCATTCCGATCGGCTCGCTTGGTACGTATATCCAAAATTGGCGCTTTAATGGTCCCGTGTTTGCGACGCTTGATCACGTGGCGCCGCCGCAGTTGCTAGCTGGGTTGGCGGTACTCGCCGGGTTGGTGACTGCAGCATGGCTAAGAAGCGCACGGCCAGAGTGGTCGCCGGACATATTTGCCTGGCCAATGGCAGCATCTCTCTTGTGCGCGCCCGCCGTATTCCCTTGGTATCTGCTCTGGCTGCTGCCATTTCTGACATCGGCCTCGACCATGGTTCTCATCGTCTGGACGGTGAGCATTATCCCGGTATATGCCCAGTGGCACTTGCGCGCACTTGGACGTCCGTGGGGGCCGCTTCCTGTTTGGGTAATGCTGCTGGAATACGGCTGCGTCGCAATCGCAGCCGTAATTATCGCTTTGCGCCGGATCAACCGATCGGTCGTTCTACCATGCTCCAGCGGACCGCTAGAGTGAAGCGGGCCGCATTTACTTGCGATTTTTTTGCACCCAAAGAGATTTGGTCGTCATCGGAGCTGAGTATGAAGACAGACTTCCAGGCTGTGTTTTAAGCAAACTTGTTTCTTCAGGCTTTATCGCAACTGAATGTACTTAGCAACGGACATTTCGTAAGAAGGAGTTTCCAATGACTCAACTCGCGCACGCAACGAAATCCCACATCAACCCAGTAGAGAAAGTGCACCACGCAGGGAAAACTCGCACGACGGTCGCCAAAAGCAGACTCTCCATGACAAAGTTGAGCATCTCAACAACGATCTGTTTCCTGCTTTTCGCTGTGCTGGTCCTGACTCCGAACTCCTGGGCGCAGAGTCGACCGCCTGTTCTCGAACAGATCGCCAAGACCTATGGCCTGGATTCGTTTGGGCAAGTTGAAGCGATCCGCTATACGTGGAATGGGGAAATCACCGGACTTTTCAAAGCTGCTCACGTGTGGGAGTGGGAACCCAAGACCGGCAAGATCTCCTACGAGGGAACGGATAAGGACGGCAAGCCGGTAAAGGTGACCTATCTTCAATCGCAGCTTAACAGCCAACCTGATGATGTGAAGAACAAAATTGAGCCGTCTTTCGTCAACGATAACTATTGGCTCTTGTTTCCCTTCCATGCTTACTGGGACACCAGCGCAACCGTGACCGATCAAGGTATGCAAAAACTGCCGACAGGCACCGGCTCGGCCAATCTGGTTTCCGTGAAGTATCCCGCGGTGGCGGGCGGTTACACACCGGGGGACACTTGGGACCTCTACGTCGGCAAAGACAATCGGGTTGTGCAATTTGTCTACCACCGCGGTGCGCCCACGCCGCCGCCGCAGCTCGTCACTGCGACTTGGACTGGCTACAAAAAGGCAGGTCCTCTGCTGTTCTCAACCGAGCACCGCGGCACCGCCGATGGCAAGCCCCTGCACATCTTCCTTACCAACGTGTCAGTTAAGCTGACAGGATCGGATAAGTGGATCAACGCGCAGTAAGTCGCGCGGGCGAGGCCACATTCCAAGCGCCCTCAGAGCTGTAAAATGCACTCATTGTGATGAGAGCATCCATCGATCTGGATATTGGGCGAAAGGCCGTAGCGTCTGGTCTACTACCAGAGCTAATCGTTTTTCGTTGTTAGTGAATATCCGGATTAGGTTTCTATGGCTATTGTTGCTGGTATTGATTTTGGGACGTTGAATGTTCGCGTAACGCTGCTGGACTCAGATCGCGGGCGGCTGGGAACGGCTGTGGCCGATTATCCGCTACACCGTCGGCGCGAAGATCCGGATTATGCCACGCAGTCGCACATCGACCAGATGAACGCGCTGGTAAAGGCGACGTGTGATGTGCTGGCGCAGACTAACGTGCGCGGCGAGGACGTTGTGGCCATGGCGCTGGATACCACGGGCTCCAGCGTTGTTGTGGTGGATGAGGCGCTGCAGCCGCTGGACGAGTACTACCTGTGGTGCGACCATCGTGCACATCGCGAGGCGCAGGAGATCACGGCGAAGGCCCATGCCATGAAGCTGGAGGCGATCGACTGGTGTGGCGGCGTGTACTCGCACGAGTGGGGCTGGGCCAAGCTGCTGCATTGGCTTCGCAACGCCGATGAAACGAAGCGCGCGAAGTTTGCCACCGCACTCGAACACTGCGACATGGTGGCCGCAACGCTCACCGGTATCCGCCGGCCGTGTGACCTGAAGCGGAGCGTCTGTGCCATGGGGCACAAGTGGATGTGGAACCCGAAGTGGGGCGGCCTGCCCTCTGAGGAGTTCCTCGTCGCAGTCGATCCTCTGCTGAAGGGGGCGCGAGCGAAGATGGGGGGCGAGTATCTCACCTCGGACCATATCTACGGAGGCCTCGCAAAGGAGTGGGCTGAAAAACTGGGTCTACGGCCTGGCATCCCCATTCCTGTAGGCGCCTTCGACGCTCATTGGGACGCACTGGGCGCTGGATGCAAAGAGGGCGACGTAGTGAATGTGGTGGGCACCTCTACGTGCATTATCGCGATGGCCCAGAAGACAGAACTTATCCCCGGCGTGTGCGGTGTGGTGCCGGGTAGCGTGGATCCGAAGCTAACCGGCATCGAGGCGGGACTTTCGGCGGTCGGTGACATCTTCGAGGCCATCGCACGGCGCGCTGGCACGAACGTGAAGCAGTTGGCCCAGGGACTTGAGATCTACAAGCCCGGCCAGACGGGGCTGCTGCGCATGACCTGGGACAATGGCGATCGTACGGTGCTGGTCAACCCAGAGCTAGGAGGCCTGACAATCGGATGGAACCTGTTGCACACGGCGCAGGATGAGTTGTTCGCAGCCATCGAAGGCTCAGCCTTCCATACGCGCATTATCCTTGAGCGCATGGCCGAGCACGGCGTGCCAGTGCAGCGTGTCATCAACGGCGGCGGGATTCCACAGAACAACGTAGTGCTGAATCAGGTGTACGCCAATGTGCTGAACAAGCCCGTCCTGGTACCGGACGGCACGCCCACAAGTCTCGGCTCAGGCATCGTAGCTCTCACAGCCGCAGGAGTCTTTCCTTCGATCGAAGCCGCGCAGCAGAAACTGTGCCTTCCGTTCAGAACCTTCACACCTGAAGCAAAGGCGGTCGAGCGCTACGAGCTGCTGTACCAGCTCTATCGCAAGCTGTACTTCGCACTCGGATCGCGCGATTCTAATCCAGCTGCATTTGGGGATGTACTGCCACAGCTTCGCCACATCGCGCATCAATCAAAAACGGAAGACTAAGGAACCTCACCCGTTGCCGCCAGACATGACATCAACTCCTCGAGGGTTAATACCCATGTGGACCGGGTGAAACGGCTTATCAGGCTCGAGTTGGCCAAGAATGTGTCACGAGAAGTGTCACAGGCCCAACTCGTGATGATTACAAAGTATTTAGAATGAATGGCGGAGAGTGAGGGATTCGAACCCTCGATAGAGTTTTAAAGCCCTATAACGGTTTAGCAAACCGCCGCCTTCAGCCTCTCGGCCAACTCTCCGCAACCTGTTTTCTTCCGGCTTTTGAGATTATACCGTGAGGGTCGAGGAGATTCGCCCGCCTTCGAGTAGATTTGTGTCTGAACGGCTAAACGGCGCAGGGGGTGGGGTGGCGAGGGGGCTTGCGGTTACGAAGAAGATGAAGCTCCTGCCGCTCATCGCGGCGACCTATTTCATGGTCTCTGGCGGCCCCTACGGTCTCGAGGACATCATCGGCAAGGCCGGGTATGGGCGCGCCCTTCTATTGCTCGTGCTCGTGCCGTTCTTTTGGAGTCTGCCCACGAGCCTGATGGTCGGGGAGTTGGCATTCCGCGCTGCCTGAAGAGGGTGGGTACTACCGTTGGGTTCGGTTGGCTTTAGGCGAGTTCTGGGGATTCCAGGAGGCATGGCTTAGCCTGGCCGCAAGTATCTTCGATATGGCCATCTACCCGGTCATTTTCGTACTTTATCTGGGAAGAATTGAGCCGGCCTGGACCGCTGGAACTCGCGGGACTGCGTGGGCGTTAGCGGTCGTTGTGTTGTGTGCAGTATGGAACCTGCGCGGGGCTAAGGCAGTGGGCGAAGGTTCCGTTGGGTTGTTTTGTTTGCTGCTGTCTCCGTTTGTGGTGTTGACGGCTGTAGGACTTTGGAAGGGATTCGCAGCGAACTCCGGAGCAGGATGGTTACACGCAGTTCCGGCTACCGGGGCAGACCTCGCCGGAGCAGTTTCGGTGACGTTGTGGAACTACATGGGTTGGGATAACGCCTCGACTGTGGCCCAGGAAGTCGTCGAACCACAGCGAAACTATCCCCGGGCGATGCTGGCATCGGCAGGGCTGGTTGCATTGACCTATATTTTGCCGCTGGCCGCCGTGGGATTAGCGGGGATTCCGGCCGACAGATTCTCTACGGGCGCGTGGACCGACGCGGCGCGAGAGACTCGTGGGCCCGTGGCTGGCGCTGTGCGTGGTGCTCGGTGGAACGATAAACGGGTTTGGGATGTTCAACGCCCTGATGATGAGTTATACGCGCGTCCCCTATGCTCTCGCTGAAGAGAAGTTGCTGCCGAAGGCCCTGACGTGGAAGACGACAGCGGGTGTACCGTGGGTCAGCGTCGTGCTCTGTTCGGCGGCGTGGGCGCTTGCGCTCAACCTGACCTTTGAACGCCTCATCTCGATCGACCTGGTCCTTTACGGCGCGGCACTCGTGCTGGAGTTTATCGCACTCGTCGTGTTGAGAGTGAAGAAACCAGCCTTGGTGCGACCCTTCAGAGTGCCGGGCGGACTGTGGGCCGCGATTGCATTGGGTGTCGGGCCAACACTGCTGATCGGTTTCGCGTTGTGGGCAGCCCGAGGAGAACGCGTAGCGGGGCTGCCGGCACTGGGGTTTGCAGCGATCGTGGCGGCAGCCGGACCCGTAGTTTATCTGGCGGCTCAAGCGATGAGTCGAGGCAAGGCGGCTTAGTCTGAGCGTCTTCTCTTCTGCTCAGCCGTCTGCTCGGTTGTATGTGGCACAGGCTTCGGCTTGGGATTGATCTTGTCTTCGATGAAGTTCTGCTGGGCTTCGAGGACCTTGGTGCGAGCGAACGAGGCGTCCCGCCATCCCTTGACTTCGACACGCTTGCCCTCAAGATCCTTGTAGATGGAGAAGAAGTGCGTGATCTCCCGGAGCATATGGGGATAGATCTCCGAGAAGTTCCAGACATCTTTGTAGCGAGGATTCCCTTTGCCGACGCACAGAACCTTTTCGTCGGCCAAACCCTGGTCCAGTATCTCGAGGAGTCCGATCGGCCGCACCTCCATGACGCACCCGGAAAAGCTGGGAGCGTCGACCAATACGAGGACGTCAAGTGGGTCGCCGTCGGCTGCGAGAGTGCTCGGGACGAAGCCATAGTCGCCAGGATAGTGAACAGGTGAGTAGAGATTGCGGTCGAGACGAAAGACGTGAAGTTCCTTGTCGTACTCGTATTTGTTGACGCCCTCGTAGGGAATTTCGATGACGGCGTTGATGACTTCCGGGGTCTCGGGCCCTACGGGGAGTTCCAGGTAATTCGTCATACAGTCTGGGGTCTCTTCTCTTTTGTTGAGGTTTCTTGTGTTTTCAGAAATGCGATGCCTTGGGGAAGCTCCGGCAGACGGTCTCGTGGCCACTCGCGGACAAAAACAGCACCTTGTCTATAATCAAACAGGATGAAGGCTCATGTCTATGTCACGCTGAAACGAACGGTGCTGGATGCCCAGGGGCAAACAGTTGCAGATGCATTGCGTCGGATGGAATATCGCGGAGTTGCCGACGTGCGGCAAGGCAAGTATTTCCAACTGACACTGGATGATGGGTTGGATCAGAACGCGGCGCAGGCCGAGGTAGAGCGGATTGCGCGTGAGGTGTTGACCAACCCCGTGATTGAAGAGTTTACTTTCAGGCTTGAAGTTTGAGTTCGTGTCCTTTCCCAAGTTTTGCGTTGCGCTGACCCGTCCCTGTTGATGACCGTGGGGCGATCACCGAAAGGTGGCGGGCTGGTGATTTCCGGCGGTTAGAAGCTGCTGGCGCACAATCGGGCCCATCAAATCGCAGAACGTGAGTGGCTGATTTCATCGCTACTCCACTGCTGCGCGCCCCGAACGGAAGAATCCCTCGATGGAGGTGCCCGATGTGCGTTCGCAATGTGGCTTGGTGGATCCTTCGCAATGGAGTGCGGATGGCTCTGTGTCTTCTGCTGGTCTCATCGTTCGCTCCGTTAGGGGCACAGTCGGCGCCTACTCGAACGAGGGGAGCAGAGCTGACTGGCTTCGGAATGTACACATTCTTAACTCCGGGCTATTCCAGCAGCCAGCCGAACAGCGGCATGACCGTGGGGGGAGATTTTACGAAACTCTTCAAATTCACTTCGTTATCCCTCGAGTTTCGATACAAGAACACTGCTGGCGTAAACGTGGGAGAGAGTACCCTCGGCTTCGGGCCGCGGCTTGAATATCGCTGGACTCGTGTTCATCTGTATGCGGACTTTCTGACGAGCGCCGGCATAATCACTTTCGCCAACAAGTTATCTCGGGGATCCTTCGGGGAGGGCTACAACGGGTCAATTGTCTACACCTATGGGGGCGGAGTCGACTATGACGTCTCAGGCGCGCTGGCTGTGCGATTCGACTACCAGGACGAGCACTGGAATCTAAATGAAAACCCGCCGATTGTGTTCTTTCCGAACGCTATGAGCGTTGGGGTCGTTTACCGGTTGCGATTTCCTCATGACAGATCGCACTGGGACAGTGGCTGGAACCGCTGACGTGCGTGGTGCTAGGCTCAGAAGTGTGAGAGGTCAATCCTTTTGAATAAGGCTGTGGAAGAGCGAAGCGCGGACAAAGGCATTTCCGGCGCAGAATCGGGGGGAAGCCGTTTTGTACGGGCTTGTTTGCGACTACCTGTAGACCGGACGCCAGTGTGGTTTTTACGCCAGGCCGGTCGTTACATGCCGGAGTACATGGCAGTCAGGAAACATCATTCGCTACTCGAAATTTGCCGAACGCCGGAGATTGCAGCCGAAGTGACGATCACGGCCGCGGAGCGTCTGGGGGTCGATGCAGCCATCATCTTCGCGGACCTCCTCCTGCCCCTGACCCCGATGGGCCTGGACTTTGAGTTCGTCGCCGGCGAAGGACCAGTCGTCCATGCGCCACTGCGTTCGCTCGAGCAAGTCCGGGCTCTCAGGACCGATCGTGTCGAAGAGCTGGCCTACGTGGCGCGCGCCATCGAGCGCGTGAGTTCTCATTTCGCCCATCCGAGATCAGATGGCGACACGCTTGGAATCATCGGCTTCTGTGGCGCACCGTGGACTTTGGCCGGTTACATGATCGAAGGCGGCAAACAGAGCGGCGGCGATCGCAACTATATCGAAACAAAGAGACTAATGTACTCAAACGCCGCCACCTGGTCGCTACTGATGGAAAAAATCGTCACGGTTCTGGTTGCGTATGCGCAGCAACAGGTCGAGGCAGGCGCGGATGTCATCCAGGTCTTCGATAGCTGGGTGGGCAAACTGAGCGTCGGCGATTACACCCAATATTGCCTCGCATGGACGACGGAGCTGGTCCAGCGCATCAAAGCGATGGGCGTCCCCGTAATCTACTTTGGAGTGGAGACGGCTTCCCTGCTGCCGACGATGAGCGAGACTGGCGCCGACGTGATTGGCCTTGATTGGCGGGTTCCGCTTGAACTGGGTTGGAAGGCCGTAGGCGCTGGCTGTGCGGTGCAGGGAAACTTAGACCCAATCTCGCTATTTGCGCCGCAAGACGTGTTGAAGGAGCAGGTGCATGAGGTGATGACCGCAGCTGCAGGGAAGCCGGGTCATATATTCAATCTGGGTCACGGGATTGTGCCGGGAACTCCCGTCGATAATGTCCTTCTTGTTGTGGAGTGGGTGAAGGAGTTCAGCAAGCGATGAGCGCTGGGACGGAAAAGCGCGCGGTACTCCTGCTGGCACACGGAACCCCGGACGTCCTCGGTGAGATGGCGGAGTATCTCAGCAAGGTGACAGGTGGCAGGGCACTCCCGCCGGAGGTTGTGAAGGAGTTGCAACACCGCTACGCACAGATTGGCCTGCGCGAGACTCCGGGAATAGAAGCCCCGCCGCTTACAAAATGGACCATGACGCAGGGCCATCTGCTGCAGCAAGCGATGGACGGAGAACGGGTCTACGTCGGGATGCGGAACTGGCATCCCTATATTGCTGATGTGGTCGCCCAGATGCGAAGGGACGGGGTGACACACCTCAAAGCCGTCTGTCTGGCGCCGCAGAATTCGCGAACAAGCGTAGGGCTTTACCGGCGAGCGGTGCTCGCTGCCGCGGCTGGGATGGAAGTCGAGTTCGTAGCAGGCTGGGCCGAAAATCCAACGCTGGCCGAGGCTTTTGCCGAGAGACTGCGCCCCGTCTGGACCAAGGCGTGCGCTGAGACGGGCCGGCGAGTGCCTGTGCTCTTTACCGCCCACAGCGTGCCGTGCCGCACAATTATGACCGGAGAGGCGTCCGTCGTAGACACAAGACCAGGAACGCCGATGCAGCTCTCTCCGGACCCTTACCCGGTGGAAGCGAAGCGAACGGCGCAGATGGTCTCCGATCGGATGGCTTCGGCCGGATTCGGCGACCGAGATTGGTACTTTGCTTTTCAGAGCCAGGGAATGAGCGGCGGCCCATGGATAGGGCCCACCGTCGAGGACACTCTGAAGGCGATTCGGGACGAAGGGCATGTCGGAGTTGTGATGCAGCCAGTCGGCTTCCTCTGCGATCACGTTGAAATCCTCTATGACATCGATATCGCCTTTCGCGAATTCGCCGGAGAGCTCGGATTAAAGCTGTGGCGCACGGAAAGCCTGAACGACTCCGAGTTACTTGTGAAGGCACTGGCCGAGGTTGCGTCGGGGGAGTATAAAGCAACGGTTGATGAGGTAACCGTCCCGGCTGGAGTATAGGCTGTCGATAGAGCCGGGCGCGGAAGCTTCGGCTTCCGTTTTTGTTTTTTCGCGGAGAGAAGATGAGGCGAGTGGCGGTCATCGGCGGGGGGGTCGCAGGTTTGGCCGCAGCATACGAGCTGGCCCGACTTGCCCGAGAAGGTCCTGAAGTGCAGGCGGTCTTATTTGAGGCTTCGACTCGTCTGGGTGGAATCGTGGAGACAGTGCGCGAGGGCGGCTTCGTTATCGAATGTGGACCCGATGCGTGGGTAACTGAAAAGCCATGGGCGCTTGAGTTGGCAAAGGAGCTCGGATTAGGCGATGAGGTGATGACCTCCAACGATACGGCACGGAAGACCTATGTGCTCATCGACAGGAAGTTACAGGCGATGCCGGATGGAATGAGGATGATGGTGCCAGGCGATCTTGACGCTCTGGACGCATCGCAGATATTTAGCCAGGACGCGAAGAAGGCCTATCACGATGAGATTGATCACGCGGGGATGTTGCGCGAAACCGCTCCTGAATCGGACGAAAGCGTCGCGACGTTTGTGCAGCGGCATTTCGGCGAAGAAGTGCTCGAAAAAATCGGCGCTCCACTGCTGAGCGGAGTCTTTGGTGGGGATGTGGCGAAGCTCAGCGTGCGTGCGGTGATGGCTCCATTCGTCAACATGGAGCGCGAGTACGGCAGTTTGATCACAGCGGTGCAAGCACGAAACTCCACCTCGAAGACAGAATCCATTTTCACTACCCTGCGAAGCGGAATGGGCACCCTTATCGACCGGATGATTGCGGCGGTTCCGGAGGATTGGGTCCGGCTGGCAACGGAGGTTCAATTTGTCGCGGCCACCGACGAAGGATGGTTGGTAGGCACAGCAAGAGGTGTGGAGCGGTTTGACGCGGTCATGATGGCTCCCCCGGTCGATGTCGCCCGTTCGCTGTTGGCTCCAGTAGATGCCCGCGCTGCCGAGTTGATGGAAATGGACGCCAGTTCCGCGGTCGTTGTCGGATTTGGGTTTTCAGATACCGCAAAGCTCACGGTCCCGCCCGGGTTTGGATTTCTGGTGCCGCCGGGCTCGGACAGCTTGTTACTCGCCTGCACCTTCGTCGATCAGAAGTTTGACAGCCGAATCCCACAAGGCGGTCGCCTCCTTCGAGCATTTTTTGGCGGAAAAGCAGCTGATCGCCTCATGTCTTGCGGCAACGATGAGACCGCCGCTGTTGCCAGAATGGAGCTGGCGCGGATCCTTGGCCCTCTCCCGGAGCCGCAGATCGCCGTCGTTCGCCGCTGGCCTCGCAGTCTTCCACAATATGCTGTCGGCCATCTGGAACGAATGGCGGAGCTGCAGGAACGAGTAAGAAAACTCGATGGCCTGTGGCTTTTGGGCAATGGCTACCGCGGCGTTGGAGTGCCCGATCTCATCAGAGATGCTCGCGCCGCTGCACGACAATCTGTGGCAGCGAAGTAGCTAACCCCCAATGCCAAGGGCTGCCGCATTTGACCCCGCGAAGCAGGCGGGATAGTCTCTTGTAATCCGGTGTTGGGAAGACGGTGTGAATCCGTCGCTACCCCGTAACTGTAAGCGTCGAGAGCTTTTGACAATTTTTCGAAACCACTGGGATGCGTCCTGGGAAGGTGAGTCAAAGCTCGATGAAGCGCAAGTCAGGAGACCCGCCGGAGGATTACCGGGCTTGATTCAGCTTCGCTGGGAGAGCTGAAGAGCATTCTCGCAGACCCATTCCAAAAGAGGTCTGCATGAGCGCTGCCTAAATTCATTCCCGCTCTGCTCGACGTGTGTTCGTGTGCGTGGGTAAGGAGCTGACGATGCAGGAGACGCGCCAAGGTTCAGTGACACTCGTTCTGGGTGGTGCACGCAGCGGCAAGAGCCGTTACGCGCAGCAGCTTGCCGGCGAGTCGCGCCGAGTCGTCTTTGTCGCAACGGCGACGATCTCCGATGAAGAGATGCGCGCCAAGATCGAACGCCATCGCGCAGATCGTCCCCGAGACTGGACCACGGTCGAGGAGCCTCTCGACCTGCCCAGGGTACTCCGCGAATGGGAGACCGAATCCGACCTCATCGTGGTGGACTGCCTCACGCTATACGCAGCGAATCTGCTCGATGAGGAAGGCGAGAATGATGAAGCTATCGCTCGCAGGGTCGAGGCGCTGTGTGAGACGCTGCAACGGACACAATGCGCCATCGTGCTCGTGTCGAACGAGGTTGGCAGCAGCATAGTTCCCGAATACGCAGTGGACGTCGTTATAGAGACCTTCTGGGGGAACTGAACCAGAGAATCGCCGCCATCGCGGACGACGCAATCTTGATGGTAGCTGGACTGCCGCTCGCACTGAAGGGCCATCTCGAGGTGATGCAATGAAAGGGTTCCTCGTGTCTGGCACGGCTAGTGGTGTCGGCAAGACGACAGTCGCATTGGCAATCATGGCAGGGTTGCGGCGGCGCGGGTTTGACGTGCAGCCATTCAAGTGTGGGCCCGACTTTCTCGATACCAGTCATCACACCCGGATCTGTGGCCGCGTAGCTCGCAATCTTGATACCTGGATGTTGAGCGCGGAGGCTAACCGTAACGTTATGCAAAGTGCCGCGCGCGGCGCAGATATCGTCGTCGCAGAAGGCATGATGGGACTGTTCGACGGCGCAGATGGACACTCCGACTCCGGTAGCAGCTCCGAAATCGCCAAGCTCCTCCGCCTGCCGGTAATCCTCGTCATCGATGCGTCGAAAAGTGCGAGAAGTGTCGCGGCGATGGTTCTCGGGTTCGAGAAGTTCGATCCCGAACTGCCACTGGCCGGAGTGATCCTGAATCGAGTAGCAGGAGAGCATCATTATGCGTTGCTGAGTGATGCGATTCAGACGTCATGCGAGACGAAGATTCTCGGCTGGCTACCCTACGAAACAAAGATCACGATTCCCGAGCGGCATCTCGGCTTGCAGGGAGCCTCCGAACTTGTCCGAGAGGATCAAGAGAAAGCAATCGACGCGTTTGCGGCGTTGGCTGAGCGGCATCTAAACCTGGATGCGATGCTCCGCGTCGGCTATATTGGAAAGATGGTCGCGCATGCATCATCGCCAGCCTCAGCTTCGCCCTCCTCCGACAACGTTCGTATCGGAGTGCCTTCTGATCCGGCTTTCTCGTTTTACTACGAAGACAATTTGGATTTGCTTCGCGAATCTGGCTCCGAGATCGTGCGGTTCAGCCCTTTGCACGACACATCGCTTCCGCCTCACCTCGACGCCCTCTATCTCGGCGGGGGATACCCGGAACTTCATGCCGAAAAGTTGAGCCGGAATCTCCCGATGCTCGAAGCGATCCGGATGTTCGCTGCTTCGGGACGGCCAGTTTACGCGGAGTGTGGTGGCTTGCTCTATCTCTCTGAGAGCCTGCGCGTTGACGATCGACTCTACGGAATGGCTGGGATCTTGCCGCTCACAACGGAGATGACCACCAGGCTGGTGAATTTCGGTTACGCCACGATCGAGTTGACTGCAGACTGCATCCTCGGCCGCAAGGGAACGGTTGTGCGCGGACACAGCTTTCACTACTCCCGGATTGCCTCACGGAAAAATCTAGAAACGAGCTACAAAGTGCAATACACACTATCCGGTCACGAGGAACTGGAGGGATTTCGCCATGGCAATGTGCTTGCAAGCTATATCCATCTCCACTTTCGGGCCAATCCGGAAATCGCGAAGAGCTTCGTTGCAGCCACTCGGCAGGTTCGCAGCCGGCAGGCGGTGACAGCATGAGGCGCCTGCTCTTGGCTCTGGTTGTCATCACTCTGGCGGCAGTTCCCTGCTTCGCAACTCGCACTCTGACCGACGAAACCGGTCGCACTGTGGTAGTTCCGGATCACCCGCATCGCGTCATCTGCCTGATGCCAAGCGTTACCGACACCGTCTATGCGCTAGGCGCAGGAGATGATGTCGTCGCCATCAGCGATTTCACGAAGTATCCGGCGGCCGCGCTATCAAAGCCGAGCGTCGGTAGCCTGATCACTCCGTCGATCGAGACCATCCTCTCGTTTCATCCCGATCTCGTAATCGGTGTGCAGCCCATGGGCCCGATGGAGGTAACCGGCCAACTGGAGCGGTTGGGGATTCCACTTTTTCTGGTAAGTCCGCACGGCATTGCGGGAATCATTCATTCCGTAGGGACCATAGGTGAGGTGTTGAATCGGACTCAGCAGGCTGATGCGCTGACTCAAAGTCTCGAGCACCGTGTCGAGGCAGTGAAGCTTCGCACCAGAAACCTACCCACGCCAAGAGTCTTCTTGCCAGTCTGGTACGACCCCATCACGACGATTGGCAAGCAGGCTTTCATCACCGAAATCATCGAGGCGGCCGGAGGGCATTCAGTAACCGACGACCTTAGCGCCGAGTGGCCTCAGGTTAGCCTCGAAGTTGTCTTGTCGCGCGCACCGGATGCTTTGCTTCTGGTACGTGGCGGAAAAACCACGTTGCAAGTATTACAGAGCCGTCCGGGCTGGAGCAGTATGTCTGCGATCAAAATGCGTCGAGTGTATTACGTCGATGACAGGATCAACTTCCCGAGCCCGGAAGCAATCGATGCACTGGAGGACCTCGCAAAACAATTTCATCCTTTGAGCTGAGCCGTTCAGCTCGCAACCATTCACCAAGCAAGGTGTCGGGAAGCGCGGTGCAAATCCGCCACTACCCCGTAACTGTAAGCGCAGAGAGCCTCGGCAAGGACGAACAACGCCACTGGAGACCATCCCGGGAAGGCAGCCACGGTTCAGAGAAGCGCAAGTCAGGAGACCGGCCTTGTTTCAAGAACCCGAGGGGGAAATATATGAATCGCACGTTTCGTCGATCGCCGGCCATCTTATTAATCACCACCATGTTTGTCATATCGCTTTTCTTGCCACTCTTTCCTGCGTTCGCTGCGCAACCCGGATCTCTCCATGGAGCAGTTCTGGATCCACTCGGGGCAATCGTCGTCGGCGCTAAAGTTGATCTTCTCAGTGGAGCGGTGGTCATCAAAACAACAACCAGCGATGCCGAAGGCAACTATGCATTTGACGTGCCCAGGAGCGCGCTCTACCGGGTCCGCGCCACCGCATCAACCTTTCAAAGCACGACCAGCGAACCCGTCTACGTGACGAAGTCCGTCAAGGCAGAGTTGGATCTGACCCTGGGCACACAGACACTGACGCAACAGGTCTCCGTTACAGCGACCGCAACTCCTACACCGATCGCGCAAATCGGTGCGTCTGTAACCGTGCTCACTCAAGATGATTTTCGCCAATACACTGAGGTACCAGATCCGCTACGCCAGATTCCCGGCCTGCAGGTCACGCAAACCGGCCAGCTCGGCGGCTCTACCGGACTCTCGATTCGGGGCGGCAATACCAATGCGAATAAAGTGCTGATTGATGATGTGCCGGCTAATGACATCGGAGGAGCTGTCGATTTTGCGAACTTCTCAACCGTTGGTCTCCAGCAAATTGAAGTACTGCGGGAGCCCAACAGTGCTCTCTATGGCTCGGACGCGCTGGCGGGTGTCGTTAGTATGACAACAGCACACGGCACAACCAGATTGCCGCTGTTTACCTACGCAGGCGACGCTGGAAACTTCAGCACATATCACAATGAGGTCACAGCCAGTGGCGTCGCGAGGCAATTCGACTACTTCGGTGCCTTTGGGCGTCTGGACAGCAGAAACAATCTGCCGAACGATTCATTTCACAATGCTACTTACGCTGGCAACTTTGGATGGAACCCTAACCCGGCGAATGATCTTCGCTTCACCGTACGTCATCTCTCCGTGTCCGGGGGGCAACCTAATGCCATACTCTTGTACGGCATTCCCGATGACGCTGCCGAAAAGGCACAGAACACCTATCTAAATGGTGCGTGGAACAACCAGGCAACTGAAAAATGGCACAATGAGATTCGCTACGGTGGACTTCGCCTGCGATCCCAGTTCGATGACTTTGCGCCCACAGGAATTCCCGACGGGTCCGGAAATTATCTCGGAGCTCCCATCACTATCAACGGCGCAAACGGCTACAGCGTTACAGGGCAGGCGATCTTTCAGTTTGCCGGCTCTACCTATCCAAATCAGTATGCTACGGTAACAAATCGCGACTTTGTCTATGCGCAGACCGATTATCGCGTCAATTCTCACATCGTCGCCCTCGGAGCCTTTAGGTACGAAGCTGAGCGCGGTTCGACACAATTCACTGCGTCGCCGGCAAGCTCGATCAGCCGAGGCAACTACAGTTACACCGTCCAAATCTCCGGCGACCTTCGCAATCGCCTCTACTACACCCTTGGAAGCGGCATTGAAGACAATGGTCTCTTCGGACTTGCCGGAACGCCGCGCGCCTCAATCGCCTACTATCTTGCTCGACCTTCGGCATCAGGCTGGCTGAGCGGGACGAAGCTCCACGCAACTTTCGGAAAAGGGATCAAGGAGCCGAACATCAGCGAACAAACAAGTTCTCTGTACGATACTCTTGCGTCAGATCCAAATAGCATCCATTTGATCGACCAATATCATGTCGGGCAAATCGGCCCAGAGAATTCACGGACATACGACGCGGGTATCGATCAGCAACTTTCAAATGGTCGGGCGCGGGTCGGAATAACCTACTTCCACAATCAGTTCACGAATGGAATTGAATTCGTTCCCCAAAGTGGATTGGCCGAACTGGGAGTTCCGGAGGACGAACTGGAAAGCCCTTCAGTACGGCGCCTATGTCAACTCCGAAGCATTCCGTACACAAGGCGTTGAGTTCGAAGCCGAATACAAGATCAATAGCCGTCTCTTCGCTCGCGGAGGCTACACCTACACAGATGCCGTTGTGCAGCACTCTTTCTCAAGCGATCAGGGCGACACATCGATGAACCCAAATTTCCCAGACATACCGATAGGAGCGTTTTCTCCCCTTGTAGGTGCCCGGCCATTTCGCGTCGCTCCTCACACAGGCTATTTCGGCTTGAGCTACGTACATTCGAAGTTCTACAGCTCGCTGAATGGGACACTGGTCAGCCGCCGAGACGATAGCGATTTCCTATCCCTCGATGCAAATTTTGGACAGACAATGTTGCTGCCGAATCGCAACTTGGACGGGTCGTATCAACGACTGGATCTCAGTGGCGGATACCAAATCACTCCTCGCGTTGCGGTTTACACCAATATTCAGAATTTGTTGAGCCAGCACTACGTCCAGGCGTTTGGTTACCCTGCCCTGCCGTTCACATTTCGCTCTGGAATCAAAGTCAACTTTGGAGGCGAGTCCTGGGGACTGAAATAACTTCCAAATCAACCCGTATGACAACCTCCTCGCCGGCTGCTTCTGAATCTCTTCAGGAGCAGCCGCTGAAGGCGCGCCTCGCCGACGATGTCTCACCACGGAGCAGAATCGGCCTCCTGGCGCTCATCGCGCTGCTCGTCATCGCGCTGGGCTCTGTCATTCTTCTCTCACTCGGAACAGGCGCAGTCCATATCGCACCGGGAGCGATTCTTGCAGCTCTGTTCGGCCGTCATCCGCTGACCTCAACAGAACAAATCATCTTGCTTCAGATCCGCCTGCCACGAGTCCTGGCATCCGCCCTCGTCGGCTCTGCCTTGGCTATCTCTGGCCTCATGTTTCAGGGCCTCTTCCGCAATCCAATGGCCGACCCCTACGTCATCGGCTCATCAGGCGGAGCCGTGCTTGGCGCATGCCTCGGCATCTTCTTCTTTTCGCAGGTCTCGATCTTTGGCTTTAGCGCAACGGCTATCCTGGCCTTCGCTGGCTCGGTCATCACCATGATCCTCGTCTACGCCTTGGCGCGGTCGGGCAGTGGCACAAACGTGGTCACGCTGCTCCTCGCAGGCTTTGCCGTCAGCACAATGCTCGGTTATTCCAGTTACTTCTTCGAAGCTCTCGACAGCAGCGGCAGTTCGAGTCGCGGAATCCTCCTCTCATGGCTCCACGGGGTCATCGGGATCCCTCAATGGACGCAGCTTGCCATCAGCACAACACTCTTTCTTATCGCAGCGGCAATTGCAACTCCCCTCATGCGCCGCCTTAACACACTCGCCCTAGGCGACGAGTACGCCCACCAACTCGGAGTCAAGGTCGAGCACACGCGTATCGGCATCATCCTAACCGGCTCCTTGCTGACCGCTGTCGCTGTCTCACTCGGCGGCCTCATCAGCTTTGCCGGCCTCGTCGTGCCCCATGTCGCACGCCTTGTCCTCGGCCCCGATCATGTTCGTCTCCTGCCCGTGACGGCACTCTCCGGAGCAATCTTTCTTGTCGTCGCCGATACTCTCGCTCGCTCCGTCTTCGCGCCGACTGAACTTCCAGTCGGCGTCCTAATGGCGTTCATAGGCGGTCCGTTTTTCCTATACCTTCTGCGAAAATCAAAACGGAGTTACGCCCTATGATCCCGCTCCTGAGCTTTCAAGAAGTCTGCTTCGGTTACGATCGGTCAGATGTAATACACTCAGCGAGTTTTAGCCTCGAGGCGGGAAGCTGCGCAGCTCTAATCGGTCCCAACGGCGCTGGCAAATCGACGCTCCTTCGTCTGGCTGCGGGAACCCTTTCGGCAAGGTCCGGCTCCATCCTTCTCAACGGAACACCCCTTCGAAATCTCGGTCTGAGGCATGTGGCTCGCACCGTTGCGCTCGTTCCCCAATTACTGGACGTTCCCTTCCAATTCACCGTTCGACAGGTCGTCGAACAGGGGCGCACACCCTACCTCGGCCTACTGCGGGGGCCCGATAGAGAAGACCGCATCGCCGTAGATCGTGCCCTCGATCTCACGGATGTAACGGGATTGCAGAATCGCGTCTTCAACGAGTTGAGTGGTGGCGAGCGGCAGCGCGTAAAAATCGCACTCGGCCTCGCCCAACAACCCAAGCTGCTTCTTCTCGACGAGCCCACACAGAATCTCGACATCGGGCGCCAGGTCGAGCTCATTGATCTACTCCACTTTCTTGGCGACGAGGGCATTACTATCTTTGCGTCTATTCACGAGCTTCAGCTGCTGGAGGGGAATTTCTCCTCAGTCCTTCTGCTGAGTTCCGACATGCCCTTGATGGAAGGCACAACGCAGGAAATTCTAAAGCCCGCGCTCCTCGAAAAGGCATTCAACTGTCCCCCACGACGTCATCCTCTTCTTCTCGAGCGAGATCAACAGCAGACAAAGAGGGCCGGATGAAAACTTCGAGCTGGCAAACCGTCTCGGAGATCGCCTCCGGGATCAAGCCGCCGAGTGAAAAATGGCTCGCTGTCGCGCGCACACGCCTAGATTTGTTGACCAAACCTCCGGGCAGCCTTGGAATGCTCGAGGACATCGCCGCGCAGATGGTTTCGATTCGCCGTCAACAGTCTGACGAACCTCTCCGCAAGGCGGTCTACGTCTTCGCCGCCGACCACGGGATTACGTCTGAAGGCGTGAGCGCATACCCCAGCGAAGTCACACACCAGATGGTGCTCAATTTTCTCGCGCAGGGCGCAGCCATCAACGTGCTTGCGAAGCTTCACAATGCAGAGATGAAGGTCGTCGATGTTGGTGTCAACGCGGACTTCGAACCCAATCCCAACCTGCTGCGCCGGAAGGTGCGCAAGGGCTCGCGTAACATGTTGCGCGAGGCGGCGATGACCGAGGAAGAGTTCGCCCAGGCGCTCAACGTCGGGTTCGAGTTGGCTGCTCAGGCAAAGAAAGAGAATGAAACATTGGTGGCCGTCGGCGAGATGGGAATCGGCAACACGACTGCGGCAAGCGCCATCACCGCGGCGCTCACTAATACCCCTCTAGCCCTTGTCACCGGCAAAGGCACAGGCTTGAATGCCGAAGCCCTCGCACACAAGCAGCGGATGATCGGCGCAGCACTCCAAACACATTTCCCGGAGCGCGCTCCCAATGGCATACCGAACCCCCTGGAAATCGCGCGGCGTGTCGGCGGTCTTGAGATAGCTGCGATGGCGAGTTTTATTCTTGGTGCGGCCCAGCACGAGATTCCGCTGATCGCCGACGGATTTATCTCAACCGCAGCGGCTGCAATTGCCTTTGCGATTGCACCTCATGTCCGCGGCTATCTTTTTGCGGGTCACCAATCCGAAGAGCGTGGCCACCGGATACTCCTCGACTACATCGGATTGAAGCCGATCCTCTCCCTCAATATGCGACTCGGCGAAGGAACAGGCGCAGTGCTGGCCATGCCAATCATCGAGTCCGCAATGTCTATTTACCGCGAAATGGCAACATTCGCGTCAGCTGGCGTCAGCGAGGCAAAGAAGTGACTCCTGTGCAACCAATGCGCAGACTTGGCCAGGAGATGGTGATTGCGTTCCAATTTCTCACGCGCATTCCGATGCCGGCGACGAACTTTGACGCCAACTCCCTCTCCCGTTCCATCAAGTTCTTTCCGCTCGTCGGTCTGGTTGTAGGATCTGGTGCTGTACTGTTGCAACGGCTCACGATTCGCCACTTCGACCGCGACATCACCGCATTGCTTGTGCTGATCTATCTCGTTCTCATTACCGGATGTTTTCACGAGGATGGTCTCGCCGATTCGGCCGATGGATTTGGCGCAGGCCGGAACAGAGACCAAATTCTCATGATCATGAAGGACAGCCGAATCGGAAGCTACGGCGCAACCGCACTGGTCTTGTCGTTGCTGGCTCGCTATCTGCTTCTGTTGTCTCTGCCCCTCGAGCACTTCGCCGCCTTCGTCGTCTCTTCTCAGGTCCTGTCCCGCTGGAGTTCACTCCCCCTCAGCTATCTCCTCCCGGCAGCTCGCGAACAAAATAGCCAAGGGGCACAAATTGCAAAGCTCACTTCAAAGTCCTCGCTCGTATTCGCATCCCTCTTCAGCTTCGCGATCGTGGCGTTTTTACTGCGATGGTCTGCCATCGGGCCAATCTTCCTTGCGATCCTCACCGTTGCCTTGAGTGGCTGGTTCTATTTCAGAAGAATCGGAGGGGTAACCGGCGACTGCTTCGGCGCAACTAATCAACTGACTGAGATCGCTGTCTATTTGTGCGGGGTGTGGAACCCATGAGCGAACTAATCTTCATTCGCCATGCAGAAACTGATATGGCCGGAACCTTCTGCGGCCACTCCAATCCCGATCTCAATCAGGCAGGCCATCTGCAAATCAAAGAGTTGCTCAGAAGCATTCGCAACGAAGACATCTGCGTCGTGTATACCAGCGACCTTCGCCGAGCCCACACTACCGCGAAAGCAATCGGCGAGACCTTCGACGTCGAGTGCCGCGTTTCCGAGGCCTTGCGGGAGATCAACTTCGGTCAATGGGAGGGTCTCACATGGGACCAGATCGAACGGAAAGATCCAGCATACTCGCAACGATGGCTCACGGAGTATCCTGATCTGCCAGCGCCCGGCGGCGAAATCTTCTGCGAGTTTGAACGGCGAGTCCTAAGTCAAGTCAAACAACTCTCAGCCGAAGCAGTGAGAAGCGGCCGCTCTATCGCAGTGGTCACCCACGCAGGCGTTCTTCAAACTATCCTGACAAAGGTTTGGGGTATCTCAGAGGAACTTGCATGGCAGCAGACAAAAACATACTGCTCGGTTTTCCGCCATACTACTGCAACACCCGTTTTAGCAGGAAGATGAGCTTACGAGGAGGAAACGATGAGCATCGCAACAACTCACGGCGATAAAGGGCAGACCGGGCTAATCGGAGGCACGCGGGTCTCCAAGGCCGACCTCCGCGTTGAAGCATACGGAGCCGTCGACGAGCTGAACAGCTCGCTTGGCTTCGCCCGTAGCATCTGCACCAACCAGAACATCCGAAGCTGGACCGAAGAGATTCAACGCACGCTGTTCCGCGTCGGTTCTGCGCTGGCAACCCCGCCCGAGAGTAGAAAGGGACAGCAATCAATCATTCAGGAAGACGTCGACACGCTAACCAGACTGGTCCACCAGATCGAAAAGACCGAAGGCGTCCTCTCCGACTGGTCTCTTCCCGGAGCTCATACTGAATCCGCCGCCTACGAGATAGCTCGCACCGTCTGCCGCCGCGCCGAACGCGACACCGTTCGGCTCGCATCTCATGGCGGCGACGTCAATCCCGAACTGCTCGCGTACCTCAATCGTCTCTCCGATCTCATCTGGCTCTTCGGACGCCTCATCGAAGTCAACGCCGGCGTCGACGCACGATTGCGCAGCGAAGAAACGGCAGGACCGAAGTGGTCAAGGGCCTGGAAATGACACGCGCCTCTGGCTTCGACGAAAACGAAACCCGCGCCGTCTACCGCGCAATTCGCGAGCGCAGAGACGTGCGTCGTGGCTACTTGCCGCAGCCCCTGCCAGAAGACCTCCTCTACCGCCTTCTCGAAGCCGCACACAATGCCCCATCCGTCGGACTGATGCAGCCGTGGCGTTTTATCGTCATCAAGAGCCTGGCAGTCCGTCAGGCCGTCCATCAGATCTTCCTCGACGCGAACAAGCAAGCACTCGCGAGCTACGATGGCAAGCAACAGCAAACCTACGCCGCCATGAAGCTCGAGGGGATTCTCGAAGCACCGCAAAATCTGTGCATCGTATGCGACTCCGAAAGCACACAGGGACATCGCCTCGGACGCCTCACCATGCCCGAAACCGCTGTCTACTCCGCTGTCTGTGCGGTGCAGAACCTCTGGCTTGCCGCTCGCGCGGAAGGTGTCGGTGTCGGCTGGGTCAGCATCCTCGATCCCTGCCTATTGCGCTCTGCCTTGAACATTCCCCAGCACATTACTCCCGTCGCCTATCTATGCCTCGGCTATGTTGAGCAATTTGCGAAAGAGCCTGATCTCGAGCGCGCCGGCTGGGAGAGACGCACGCCAATCTCAAGCGTCGTTTCATTCGACTCTTTCGACACCCAATAATTTTGGAGACAGATAGGGCTTGGCCGAAATACATAACCTTCGCTCCGATTCCAGAGAAGTGAAGGACGCGGGGCGGGTCTGTGTCCCCGCCTCGCGCGACTTCCCGAACACGTTACGGTTGAACCGGGTTTTGGTTGGTGTTATCCGCCGAAGTAAGCGGATTCCAGTCAATGGTTATCGGCTGGCCGTAGCCGGTGCCTCTGGCTACTGTTGTTGTCGAGAATGTGGAACCTCACACTGAGAGGATCTGTGACGTCGGTGGTCAGGAAACCAGGTCCTCCCGGGTTGCCATCGCCGCCTTCGGATAATCCCATCGCGCTGAAGTAGGCGTGGGTCGTACGACCCCCAACGCAGGACGAAACTCCAGTAGGAGGGGTGGCTGTGGTTGAGCCCTGATAGACAAGAGGGCTGGATGGATTGTTTGACGGAAGCCAGCTGTTGTTACCGGCCGCGATCGAATAGCTCTGGGTCGGGAGCGGAACGGTGAGGGTGTAGGAATTGCCACCCTGGCATACGATGTCGGCTGTTATGTTCGCCCCGCTTACCAGAGACACTGTCGATGCCGGGTGGTTGCCGCTCTGCGTCAACTCGTAGCCTGCCTCAACGGTGTCACCAGAGTTGATCCGTACGGGTCCCGGAAAACCAGGTATTCCCGGAAATTCGGGAAATCCAGGTCCAAGAAGGCCGTCCAGTGACATAAGCACCGTTCCGCCTGTGTTCCAATTATCCGGGAATACCGGATTGTTGGTTCCCCACCAATCCGTCCATCGCCGGTAATTCACGGTTGGGAAGTAGTAGGCGTAGTTGCCGCCGGCGACCACAATGGGGTATCCGTAGTTCGTCGTGTCAGCGGGGTTGGGGTAGACGTGAACATCCGTGTTGACCGTCGCCTGCCCGAGCATGAATTTGTTGACAAAGTTTGCGATTACGGGAGATTCGGCGGGCAGCGTTCCACAGTGCGGGTGGTTGCCGTCGATGTAGAAGCCGAACCGGTCTCCGATGCCCAGCGTGTCGTAGATCTTCTGCGTCGCCCGTGCCACGACATAGTTGGACCCATTCGACAGCCAGTACTGCCCACTATTTCCGGTTTCCAGCAAGGCCCTCGGCGCTATCATGGCCATCAGCTCATGCTGGTCCACCGGCATTTTGTATACATTGGCTCCGGCGAACTGGTTCATCTGGCCGGCAAACCAGTCATAATTCGTGTCGTCGACATCTTCCACGGTGCCTTGAGCCTCGATATCGTGCGAGACGCGCCAGGATGTTGCCCCGCCGCCTCCGCTTTCCTGAGCTATCGTAAGAGCGATTCGCTCATCGAACGCCCCGGCATACAGCGCCATCTTCCCGGCAAAGGAGCATCCGGTCACTGCCAAGTGTTTCATGTCGATGGGGAGCGGATTAACGGGCTGATGGGTAGCGATTTCCATGCCATCAATGAGGCGGCTCACTCCCCACGACCAGGCGGCGTATTCCCCCGAGTTACTGGTGCCTGTGCAGACCCCTTCGCAAAGTTCAGGGTAAAGGATGTAGAAGGGATCCTTGGTATGGTCACTGGGAGAAGAAAATGAGTATCCGGCTACCTGGGTACTGACGTAGCCAACCGTTGCAATGGGAAGGCCCTGAAAGACGCTGGATGGGAGACTGCCATAATCGGGAGGTGTGGGGGGAGGAAAGCTAAAGGTTGTGCCAAAGAAATTGAAAGACGCAATCTCCATGGGAATCAATGCCGGAAACGGACCGCTGCCCATCCCGGTTGGAATGTAAATGCCTGACGTCAACGTTAGCGATTTCCCGTTACTATTCCTGGTAACGTTCACTGTCAGCGAACCAATGCTGGATCCCGACGCCGGCGGCGTGTACGTAGAAGTGATAGTGCAGTCCGAGCAGTCAGGCTTGGGACCGAGCTGATACTTTTCGACGGTAGCCTTGATCTCGTTACGCCGACGCTCCCAGCTTAAGAAGGAAGTGTCGCGCCACCCACTAGAAAATTGGAAAGCGTCCGGCAAAGGTCGAATGATTGGAAGCTGACCGAACGACGGGAAGTTCGGCGCTGGGAAGTTCGCACCCGTATTCTCGACGTTATAGACCAACGGTGTGAACGAGTCGGCAAACGTCTTCTCCTTACCTTGAGCGAATGCCCCTGGAGTCGCGGCCGACACAAGCACCAGCAAGATCAAGGCTAGAGATGTTTTGACAGCAAAGGTCGCGAGCCGCAGTGATGCCGGCCCAGTCCATATCAAGCGAAGACTTCTCATATTGTTTTCCTCACTTGCGGGCAGGGGATCTCTTCCACTGTCCTGGATAGCGGCGAACGTGCTCAACGTGCCTCGCCAGGTTTCGGCACCGTGAAGACTATTGCTTCCGACAGGCTCTTGAGCACCGGGCATAGGTTTGTGACCGGCGCTTCAGCAATTTAATTTGCGTCGCAAACGATATGCGGGTCTTTTTTGCGTTGTCAAGAGGAACTTCCGTTAATTTCACGCCATGATAACGACATCCAGCTAACTCCAACCACCGAACTATTAACAGATCATTTGGGGCAGGCAGGCCTGACTACAGGGCTCAGCATTGAAGAAGCACGCCTCGGCTGGATCGGGAGGGTAACGCGGTAACGTTCCAGACTAACGAAGCCTCAACTCCCGAATTGTCGACAATCACAAGCCGACTCTTCGGTACTGATCGTCAAAAATAGTCGAGCAATGCAGACCTGCTCGCTGTAAGATTTTTTCGCTCGTGCGTCCCGTGACCGGGATGTATCCCGCATAAGATGGACCCTGAATCCGGCCTTTGTTTCGTACTCGACCACAAGGAGACATCTATGTCTGTGCTGACCGGGGGGATGATTGGAGCGGGAATCGCCACGTTGATAGCTGGACTTATTCTTGTCCGGACGCGATTCGCGGCAGCTTCGGGCGCCGGAAGGGTTCTGGTGCTCGGCCCCGTCTTTGAAGCTGTCGCGCTGGCGATCTTTGCCGCAGAACATTTTCTGGCGGCACGCGGTCTCTCAGCCATTGTGCCGCGCTGGATACCGGGAGCCCTGTTTTGGACCTATTTTTTCGGCGCGGCTTTGCTGGCTGCGGCCATCAGCTTCATCACGTGGCGATGTGTTCGCTGGTCGGCGTCCCTGCTCGCATTGTTTTTCCTGATCATCGTAGCCACAGTCGACCTGCCCAATCTGCCGAAGCACATACATGAGCGGCTGTTCTGGACGCTCACGGTGCGCGAAACGGCCTTCGCCGGAGGAGCGATGGTGCTGGCGGGCAGCCTATGGCCACGCGGCATATCGTCAGGAAGACCGGCAGGCATAATGCTCATCATGTTGGGCAGGTCATTTGTCGCATGTACCTTCGTCTTCTATGCAATCGAGCACTTTTTCTTCCCCCGGTTCGTGCCCGGTGTTCCGTTGGAAAAGATGATCCCCTCTTGGGTGCCGGCGCCGGTGCTGCTCTCCTATATAGTTGGCATAACTTTGCTCGCTGCAGGCCCAGGGCTGATGATTCCCCGCACTCGCCGCAACGCCGCCGCCATTGCGGGTACAGTGCTTCTGCTGCTCACGATCTTCTTCTACGTTCCCCTCCTCATAACGGAAATCCACACCCCACTCGCAGTGGAAGGGGTCAACTATGTGGGCGATACCCTACTGTTCGCAGCGACAGCTTTGTTGGCGGCCTTCAGCGCGGACTGACCCAAAATCTCAGGGTCTTGAAGTGATCCAGATGGGTAAACCATCCATGGCAAGATCCGCCAGTTCCGTTCTCCGAATCATGAACCGCTGCACTTAGTCCACTCACGGAGGATAGATATTTCGCGAGCTTCATCGTGGTCCTCCGATGACCTGACGACCAGACACAAGGCATCGCACCTTGTCTCCGGCCTCCAGCGGTCGGGTTTGTCGGGGCGCGAGTTGAAAGCATTTCCGGAATCAAGGTGTACCCGGCGGCTCATAACTCCACCATTCAAACATCTCAGCATGCTTGTGTATGGAGCCCTTCCAGTCATCGGCAGACGGATCCCGCGAAATTCACCATGCCGCTCATCGCTCCGCGTTTGATTTATTCGACAGCGACGGTTCGCGGGTGGTGGCTTCCGCGTTGGGTGCCTTCCCAGCCGCTCGCAGAAATACGGGCAGCAACAAGCGATCTCCTCACCATGTTGTTGAACGGTGCACTTACGCCGCCAGCGATTGAGCGGTATCCACTAAAGGACTTCCAAGAGGCAGTACGCCTGGCCGATGGTGAGGCAGGACAGCAAAAGGTCTTGCTGGACTTCTCCGAAAGGGCACCATAATCGGTGGAGCCTCATGGCGGTAGAGGCAATTTCTGCGGGTACACGCAGAATCCCACCCCCGGTTGGCACACAAGGACAAGGCTATTGTGAATTAAGTTGTCTGTTTTGTTGGTCGGGGCGGAGGGATTCGAACCCCCGACCCTCTGCTCCCAAAGCAGATGCGCTACCAGACTGCGCTACGCCCCGACTTCTTTAGTTTATCGCATCGCCCCGCAGGAGCCGCTAGATCGTGCCAAACAAACCATGCGACCCCGGACCAAACAGAGTATGGAACAGACCATCAAACACCCACGTCAGCAGAAGCATTGGCAGCAGAACCAGCGCCATCAGAACAATGCATAGACTCCCTAGAAACAACCAGCTTTGCACCGTATGCTTCCGCGGCTCATCCACACTTCCAACCAGCAAAGCGTAATTCCTTCGATTGGCTCGCCAGGCAATGTCGAACATGTCACCGAGAATCGGAACCGAACCGACGACAACCTCGATCGCGACATTCGCCACCATACGCGCCACGGTGACATACGACACCCCACGAACCCAGGCAGCCACAATAATGATGCAGGAAGCGATACCCCCGATCAGATCGCCAATCCCCGGGACGAACCCCACAATGCCGTCGAGTCCGAATCGGATCGAGGTGCCGGGAATCTTGATGAAGTCATCCAGCAAATGCGACAACAGATCCAGATTCTCGTCGTCGAACGCCTTGCCGCCGCGTTTCACCCGCGGCGATAGCACCTCGGGTTTCGCGGTAAACGCCATCACGCTCCAAACACCGCCCGTAGGATTGCCCAACCAGGCGCCAGTGTTATAATTCCAGTATACGGCGGCTATAGTTCAGTGGCAGAACGCCGCTCTGTGGCAGCGGATGTCGTGGGTTCGAAACCCACTAGCCGCCCCAAACATCTTCAATCCCTGCACATTGCGGCCACACCTTGACCCGCACCTCCAAAGCATCGCCTGTACTCGCCTCGACCGAACCCTGTCTCCGTCTGTACGCCGGCACATCGGGTTGGGCCTATCCGACGTGGAAGCCGGACTTCTATCCCCAAGGCACTTCCGCCAAGCGCTTCCTCGAGTTTTACGCAACGAGGCTCACCTCCGTCGAGGTTAATTACACCTTCCGCGCCCTTCCCACCGCAAAGATGCTCGAGGGCTGGTTATCCGCGACTCCGGCCAACTTCCGCTTCAGTTTCAAAGCTCCCCAGCGCATCACCCACTTCAAGCGACTCCAGGACTGCAGCGGCGACATGACTCAGTTCTTTGCCGCACTCGAACCCGCACAACAGGCAGGGAAACTCGGCCTGCTCCTCTTCCAGCTTCCCCCCAATTTCAAGTCAGATCCCGAACGCCTCAAAGACTTCCTCATCACTCCGGCGCTTCAATCGGATAACGTTCCTCCGATTGCATTCGAGTTCCGCCACGAATCATGGTTCACCGAAGAGACCTACTCCATCCTGCGCGACCATAACGCTGCACTGTGCATCGCAGAGAGCGACGATCTTCTCACACCTGAAATTCATACCGCCTCAAGCTACACCTGCTACAGGTTGCGCCGAAACGGCGGCTATTCAGCGCTCGAACTCGAAGCCTTCGCAAAACGTTTCACTTCACTGGCCGAAAAACGCGATGTCTACGTGTACTTCAAGCACGAGGACGAGCCCACCGGCGCCCTCAACGCAACGGCATTCCTTCAATACGCTCAGGCAGGCCAGCGCTGATGCACACTGCAGAGCCACGGCCCCTCGTCGAACTCGCCGCAGATTTCATCCCTCGCCGCTTCCTCACCAACGGCCACCTGCAAACCATCGCCGGCAACTACTTTTCTCGCACCGACAGCCTGCCAGCTCCCGAAGCCCAGTTGGTCGAGGTCTCTCCCGCCAGCCCCAACCAGATCGCAAGTCAGGTACTCTGCCACTGCCACTGGCAGCCGAACGACCTTCGCGCGACCTGCCCAACCGCCATCATCGTCCACGGTCTCGAGGGATCGTCAAACTCCCAATATGTCATCGGCAACGCCAACAAGCTCTGGCTCGCCGGCTGCAACGTCATCCGCATGAATATGCGCAACTGTGGCGGTACCGAGGCCCTCACCCCCACGCTCTACCACTCCGGCCTCTCCGGCGACGTGCTCGCAGTAATGAACTACTTCGTCTCGCGACACAAGTTGCAGTCCGTCTCGCTGATCGGGTATTCCATGGGAGGAAACCTCATCCTCAAACTCGCGGGAGAACTCGGCGATGCAGCTCCCCAGGTCCTCCACTCCGCCATCGGTGTCTCCCCCGCCGTCGATTTAGGCCCCTCCGCCGACGCACTCCATCTCGCGCAAAATCGTCTTTACGAGATGAAATTTCTCCGCCATCTGCTGCGCCGCTTCCGCCGCAAAGCTATACTCTTCCCCCGTGCTTACGACAGAAACCGCGCCGCAGGAATCCGATCCCTGCGTGAGTTCGACGATCGCATCACCGCACTCTACTCGGGCTTCGCAAGCGCAGACGACTACTATCACCGCGCCGCCGCAGCCCGCGTCCTCCATCGCGTCGCCGTGCCCACACTCATTCTGCACGCGCTCGACGACCCCTTCATACGCCTTGGCTCCGAGGTCCGCGAAGCCATCAAGACAAATCCCAACATCACCCTTATCGAGACTAAGCACGGAGGGCATTGCGCCTTTCTCGCACAACCCAACCCACCCAGCGGCTATGACGGCTACTGGGCCGAGCATCTTCTCCTTCGCTTCCTGCTCTCCTACGCCTGAAGTGATTCATCCAGCAGCTACTCTTGCCGCTAAGATAGAAGAGAATGCTCTCCGAGTGGTCCGCCGAATGTTCCGCTGACGATCCCGTCCTGGTCGTGCCATGGTCCGACCCCTCCAACCCCAGCCGAAGATTTGTCGACCTGCGCGAAAATCCCTACGACCTCGACCATCTCCCGGAAGCCGAGCACTATCCTCCGTTGATGCACGCCCTCCGCGCCCTCAACGCATCGCGATCCCCGGTCTTCACCGCGAAATCCGACGCATGGCCCCTCGATCCCGAAGAACTCGACGCCCTTCGCATCCACCTGAGCCTCGAAGCCGACGAAGCTCCCGCCGGCTTCGCCAGCTACATCGACCTCCTATCCCGTGAGCGCTCCCTCTTCGCCTCCTTCCACCTTCAGGAGCAGCTCCTGCGCCGCCTCATCCCGCCACGCGGAATCACTCCATCACCCATTCGCCATGCTCGACTGCATCATCCGCCCTGCCATGATCGACCTCAGCGGCCCCCAGGAAGGCTTCGCCATCAGCCTCTACATCAAAGCCCTTGGCCACGACGCCGAAGCCGCCGAGCAGAACTGGGCATCCGCTCTGGATTCCGTCGTCGCCCTTATGCGAAGCAAAGAGCTAGCCTTCTCCTGAGGCAAAGCCGCCGCCCCAGCCGCGCTACTCCCTCTCCCCAAACGCTCCCGTTACAATAGGGCAAGTGCGTTTTCGCGGGCGAGTAGCTCAATTGGATAGAGCATCAGCCTTCTAAGCTGACGGTTGCAGGTTCGAGCCCTGCCTCGCTCACCACTGCCCTCGTATCCCGCCGGCAGATCTAGGCTTCCATGAAGACGTCTTCCGGCGTCACCTTGCAGTGGTCTCCGGCGCCGCGATGCCCGGTCACATGCCAAAGCGCCGCCATCCCAATCAACCCCAGCGCCAGTAAACATACGCCGTTCCACTGCCAGCGCACCCACGCGATGGTCGCCAGCGCCGAACCCGCCGCGGCTCCAGTGAAGTACACCGTCATATACACCGTATTCAGCCGGCTTCGCGCAGAAGGCACCAGCCCGAAGATTCGCGTCTGGTTGGCGACCTGCGTCATCTGCGCCCCCATATCCAGAATCACCACCCCAATCGCCAGCATCACGATATGAAACGCAGTCGACCGATGCGCCGACTCCTCCGCCCAAAGCAGAACATAGGATGAGGCCAGCAACCCAATCCCCACCGAGATCACCCACCGCGAACCATGCTTATCGGCCAGCCGCCCGCCAGCGGAGCCACCATCGCACCCGCAGCGCCCACCACGCCAAACGTCCCCGCCACTCCCGCGCCCAATCCATAGTGGCTATGCAGCAGAAACGCCAGCGTCGTCCAGAAGCAACTAAACGATGCAAACACCAGCGCTCCAATCACCGACGACTCCCGCAACAAAGGCTGCGTCCGGAACAGCGTCCACAGCGACCTCATGGCGTCGCGGTAGTACAGCTTCTCCTTCGGTGGCAGCTTCGGCATCACCTTCCATAGCAAAGGAACGAACGCCGCATTCATCACCGCAGCCACCACAAAAACCCAGCGCCAACCATGAATCCTGCTCACCCAACCCGCAAACGTCCGCGCCAGCAGAATCCCCAACAGCAATCCCGTCATTACCGTGCCGATAGCCCGCCCGCGCTGTTCATGCGACGACCAGGTCCGGCGCAATCGGCAACGCCACATGAGTCACCGAAGCCATCATCCCGATCAACACACTCCCTGCGATCAACAGGTTCAACGTAGGCGCCAACGCCACCAGTACCAGCGCAACCGCCACCGCGCCATACATCTTCATCATCAACGCCCGGCGCTCCAGCACATCTCCCAGCGGAACGAACCCCAGCAATCCCAACGCGTAGCCGACCTGAGTCGCCACGGCGACAAAACCCGTCCGCCCCGCAGTCGCCCCGTACGTCCTGCCCATCTCCATCAGCAGAGGCTGGTTGTAATACATCGTGGACACGCCAACGGCACAGGCCAACCCCAGAAAAGCAAGGGGGGCACGCACGGCGGTCTTTGTTGAAGTGGTCATACCAAGCCTGTCTCCAGTGTAAGCCAGACCAGCAGCTTCGAAATCAGGCTGCTGTCAGGCGGCTAATCCTTACCCAGCACCAACTTCGCAATCGTCGCCAGCTGCATAAAGGACGTCCCCTCGTAGATCTTTCCGATCTTCGCGTCCCGGTAGAGCTTCTCCACTGGATAGTCCTTTACAAAACCCGAACCGCCGAAGACCTCCACCGCCAGGCTCGCCACCCGCTCGGCCACGTGCGACGCGAAGTACTTGCACATCGCCGCCTCTTTCAGAAACTCCAACTTCGCGTCCTTCAATCGGGCCGCGTTATAGACCATCAGTCGCGCCGCCTCAATCTCCGTCGCCATCTCCGCCAGTTGGAACTGCATCGCCTGAAACTCCACCAGCGGCTTCCCAAACTGCTTGCGTTCCTTCGCCCACTTCGCCGCATGTCCCCAGGCCCCGGCCGCCAATCCCAGCATCTGCGCGCCAATTCCGATACGCCCCTCGTTCAGCGTCTCAATCGCAATCTTGTATCCCTTACCCGGCTCACCCAGCACCTGCGCCGCCGGAACAACACAGTCCTGAAACACCAATTCGCACGTACTCGAGGCGCGAATCCCCAGCTTGTCCTCCTTCTTGCCCAGCGAAAATCCCGCCGTTCCCTTCTCCACCAGAAACGCCGTAATCCCCTTGTACCCCGCCGCAGGATCAAGCGTCGCAAACACGATGAACAGCCCGGCCTCCTTCGCATTCGTGATCCACAGCTTCTGCCCATTCAGCACATAGTCGTTCCCACGCTTCGTCGCTCGAGTCTGCAGCGCGAACGCATCCGAACCCGAACCCGCCTCACTCAGTGCGTACGACCCAATCGTCTCCGCAGCAAGCCGCGGCAGATACTTCTTTTTCTGCTCCTCATTCGCCCACCGAACCAGTGCATTGATGCACAGCGTATTCTGCACATCCACCATCACCCCTACCGAAGGATCGACAGCCGATATCTCCTCCACCGCAAGAATTGCATTGAAGAACGTACCACCCGCCCCGCCGTATTCCTCGGGAATCTCAATTCCCATCAACCCCAGCTCAAAGAGCTTCTTGATCAACCCAGAATCCATCTGCTGGGACTCATCCATCCCGCGCACCAGCGGCCCGATCTGCTCCTCCGCAAATCGCCGCACTGTATCGCGAAACATCTGCTCTTCTTCACTCAACCGCGTCAACGCCATCGGCACTGCATCCTGCGACATCCACTCACCTCGAACGGTATTCAAGAAAAGGTGAGTCTAGCACCTCGAAGACATAACTGAATAGTCATTCAGCGCTTGCTGACCTGCGCCAACTCAGGAAAAACCTTCAGGCCACTCCTGAGCGCCATGGATCACCGTTACAATCTCAATCGTGCCCTGAACAAAATGATAAGGAAGAAGATATCTCGTCCCTGCAACCACCAGTTCTCTAAATCCGGGGACTCGGCCAGGTCTTCCGCTATGCGGATGGAAAGCAAGCCTCTTCGTAGCTTTTTGAATTCGGCGCACAGCTCGAGTCGCTGCGGCAGGGTTGTCTAGGGCGATGTGCTTCCATATCTCTTCAATGCGTTGCAGAGCAAGCGGTGACCAGACAACCTTCAAGCTTTAGCTCGCTTCTTCGGTCGTGGCCGAGTAAGTGGCTTCTTTGTGCCCAAAGACGCCATCCAGGTTTGGGCTTCTTCGTCGGACACAGTTCCAAGCTCTCGAGCTTGTCTTGCCCCTTCCACCATCTCGGATACTTGCCACGCCTCATCCTGAATGTAACGTTCAAGCGCTTCGGAAGCCAGAAACGACTTAGACCGCTGCGTCGCCTCAGCAAGAGACTCAAGCTTCTCTTTCAGCTCATCTTTCACCCGAAAACTGAAAAGCGTAGACATTGTCATACCTCGTATACATTGTATGACATCGTCTAACAGATCCTATCCAGCCGCCTTCACCAACCGCCCACGCCGGCTCACAATCGAAAGCTTCTCCGTATTCAGAATCTTGTGTGCCTGCTCCTTCGCATGCTTCGCCCAGGGACCTACGGGATCAAGCCGCACGTAAGCAAGCCAGTGCCGCAACGCCCGCCGCCTCTGTCCCTGCCGCTCATACGCCAGTGCCAGGTTGTAGTGGGCATCGGCGTACTGCGGAACGAGCGCCACAGCCTTCTGATAAGCCGCTGTCGCCTCACTCAACCGCTGCATCTCATCCAGCACATTGCCCAGATCGAAGAATGCAAGCGCATACTCCGGATCCGCCACCGTAGCCCGCCGGTAATGATCCTCGGCCATCTCGAACCGCCGCTGATTGTAGTGAATCGTCCCCAGATTAATCAGCGCAGGAGCATGCCCCGGCCGAATCTCCAGCAGCGCCTGATACATCTCCATCGCCTGCGGAATCGTCGCCGGATTCTCCTCCAGCTGAACCGCCTGCACAAACATATCCTGCACATCCAACGTTCGCCGAGTAGAGGCAGCTGCAACAACACCCACTACAGTCAACTGTCGCGTCGGCGAATTCTCAAAGTCGAACGAAAGCTGCCGACTCAGCGGATCCACCAATGCCCCGCCATGCCGGAAACTCAGCCGCGAGCCTCTCCGCACAAAGCTCGCCTCCATCAACGGATTCCGCATCCCCGCGACGCGTTGCATCGCATCCACAGAAGCTCTTATGCTCTTCGCAGAAATACGCGTCGTCGCCTGCAGATCGCGCAGCTTCCGCAACTGGCTTAAAGACTCAAACGAATAATGCTCCCTGGAGGTGATGAGTCCCGCTCGCTCCCAGCCCAGCAACTGGCGAGCATGCAAGTGCAGGATCCGTATTACATCTTGACGGCTATATCGGGTCACTGTGCGTCTCGTGTTACACCGCTGCGAGCACCATACAGCTCACTCTTCCGTGAGTATGCCTTCAGCGGCCGCGCCAATCAAGACCGTTTCCCTCCATGCTCATGAAATAACCGTGGATAACACGTACCAAACATGGTTCGGTACAACGCGGCAGGGCGATTGCCTAATTTCCCACAACGCAGAATGCGCCAGGGCATAAACATCGCCTACCGCCACAAAATCCTTGAGAATTGTAAGGAAGGAATGGAGCCGATGAGCGGAGTTGAACCGCTGACCTACTGATTACGAATCAGTTGCTCTACCAACTGAGCTACATCGGCCTTCTCCTCTATTCTAGCGACTCAAAGGCTATCCGCCAAATCACCCAAAAGGCACCTTCGCCTCGACCCAATCTTTCCCTCGCGACGCGAGCGGAGGCGCACTCCCCTCGCCCTCTCTCCGTCCAAGACCGTACCGCTCGCGGAGCTGTTGATTCGCCATCAGCAACTCCGCCACCAGCCGCCGCAGCCCCGCATTTTCCAGCCGCAACTCCTCTAACATCCGGCTCGCATCCGAACCCGCAGACGCAAATGCAACCCCCGACGAAGACCCGATCTGGTCATAACGTCCCGACTCTGCTCTTACTGACTCTTCCGATGCCATACGACAGATCCTCCTCGTCAATCTCAGGGGCCCAAAGCATCTACCAGTCGCATATCAAAACTGTTCGTCCGCCGACGGTCCGTAGATCGCCGGCACGCTCGCATCGTTCAACCTTAGATAAACCGTCAACTGACCGCGATGATGCGCCAGATGACTGAACAGCGTCTCGCTCAGCACAACGTACCGCGGCTTGTCACTGATCACATACCCGCCCGCGCTGAATCTTCCACGTCTTCATCAGGTGCGCCTCCGTCGTCGACTCAAGAGCCTTCCTCGCACCCGCCAACCCCGCATCCAGAGACTTCAGCAACTCTTCCCGGCTTCCCAGCGGCTTCGTCTTGAACTTCTCGCTCTCCGGATCGTCCAGATTCAATTCGTCCCGCTCGACCATCAACGTCGTCCATCCCGGCATCGCCGCCACCAGCGCCGCCAGGTGTCCAAGCGACATCGACTTCTCGTGTGGCTTCCAATCACTCCGGCCCTCAGGAACCCGCTCCAATACCTTCCTCGACGCCTCCGCCTCTTGCTCCAGCTTTTCCAGAAAGAAACTCTTCAGTTCCATAACCAGTTC
The DNA here is from genome assembly GCA_963774735.1 of uncultured Acidobacteriaceae bacterium. Taxonomy (GTDB): domain Bacteria; phylum Acidobacteriota; class Terriglobia; order Terriglobales; family Acidobacteriaceae; genus Edaphobacter. Next base: position 95,496 of record CAVZGJ010000027.1, read on the forward strand.
TCCTTTGGACGGGCCAGACGCTCTCCCGATACTTCAAAGCCTAAATTTCCATATATGACATCGCCTGTCATAATTAATCCGGCAAAGTAAAAAAAGTGACGAAAGGGGCATAACCCATCCTCCCGTGAAGGCCGACCGACTCCTCTCCGCGCTGCTCCTCCTCCAGGCCAAGGGCCGCGTCACCAGCCGCGAGCTCTCCGACCGCCTCGAGGTCTCCCAGCGCACCGTCCATCGCGACATGGAGGCCCTCAGCGCCGCCAACGTCCCCATCTCAGCCCTCCGCGGCTCCCAGGGCGGGTGGCAGCTCGAACCCGGCTGGCGCACCCACGTCCCCGGCCTCGACGAAGCCGAGCTCCGCGCCCTCCTCATGACCCAGCCCCGCGCCCTCGGCGACCCCGCTATGCGCGCCGCCTCCGAACGAGCCTTCGGCAAGCTCATGGCCGCCCTCCCCAGCCGCCTGCGCGAGCAAGCCGCCGCCATCAGCGAGCGCCTCCTTATCGACCCCACCGGCTGGCACGCCACCACCGAAGATCTCTCCATGCTCCCCATCGTCCAGGACGCCGTCGCCCGCAACTGCCGCCTCACCTTCGACTACACTCGCGCCGACGGACAATCCGGCCCCCGCACCGTCGACCCCCTCGGCCTAGTCTCCAAAGGAGTCACCTGGTATCTCGTCGCCCGCGCCCCCAATGGCCTCCGCACCTACCGCGTCTCCCGCATGCGCGCCGCCACCCCGTTAGCCCAGACCTTCGAGCGCCCCGCCAACTTCAAGCTCTCCGCCTACTGGGCGACCTCCACCGCCGCCTTCCAGGAAAATCGCCCAGCCTTTGACGCAACCATCGCCGCCGAACCCCAGGCCGCCCGTTCCCTCAAGGCTGGTGCGCAACCGCACCCTCAAAAACCCCACCCACCCAAAACCTCCCCGAAGACATGGGAGATCCTCGACATCCATTTCGAAGGCGAAGAGCATGCCCGCTTCCTCGTCCTCGGCTTCGGCCCCCGCGTCCGCGTCCTCGAACCCGCCACCCTTCGCGAAAAAATCCAAGCCGAAGCCACCGCCCTGCTCAATTTCACGCCGCTCAATTCCTAGATAAATACAAGGCTGTCATTTCGACCGGAGCGCAGCGGAGTGGAGAAACCCGCTTCTCTATCGAGACTTCGCCACATCATACAAATCCCAGCCCACCTCATTCGTGCGATAGGCTAACCAGCAAACCCTGCAAATCCACGGAGAAGATAAATGACGACCCGGCTTTCGAAGTGCGCCCTTCTAGCTGCAATTGCTTTCTTTTACACACTGGTGGTCTTCAACAACCTCACCGACTACGAATCCAACCATCAGTTCGTCCAGCACGTCCTCGCCATGGACACCACCTTTCCCGGCAATCACGGAATGTGGCGCGCCATCCCTTCCGCACGAGTCCAGACTCTCTTCTATATCTCCATCATCACCTGGGAATTAATCACGGCAGCTCTCTGTTGGTGGGCACTCGCACGTCTGCTGCGTGCTCGCACCGCATCCGTAACCATCTTCCAATGAGCCAAGTCCCTCGCGATCGGCGCCCTCACCTTCGGCTGCCTGATGTGGTTCGTTGCCTTCCTCAGCGTAGGCGCGGAATGGTTTCTCATGTGGCAGTCGAGAACATGGAATGGCCAGGAGGCCGCATTCCGCATGTTTGCCATTCTCGGCATCGTCCTCATCTACCTCGCCATGCCGGAGCCGGAAATAGGTAGTGGGGCAGTTTGAATGGTGTAGGTAGTGGGGCAGTTTGAATGGTTTTGTTAAGGGCATGGCTTCAGCCGTGCCGTATATGGTTGAAAAGTGTCTGGGGCTTTAGCCCCTGGGGTATGTTTTTTTCGAATCTGACTCACTACCCGGAACTAGCATCCAATTTAATTCGCGCCCTCACTGCATCGGCACAAACTTCTCCTCACAACTAAACGCGGCTGGCGCAACTGCCGCATCCGAAGTACTCGGAGCCGGCCCAGCCTTCGCGGGCACAACCTTAATCTCCGTCTTGCTGAAATCAAGATTCGTCCCCAACGGCCCCAGCGTCACCGTCGCAAACCGCCCATGCACCTGCGCCGGAGTAATCCCCACCACCCGAACTCCATCCAGCGTAACCTCCGTGCGATGCGTCATCGTTCAATCCCGCAATCAACACATCTCCCGGAGTCGTATCGATCACATTCTGAATCGTGATCGCCTTGTAGTCCGGAATCCGGTCGCCCGTATACTTCGGATCTTCAAATCCCTCCGTCGTCTGGTTCGTGTAATAAGGGCTGATCGCAATCGGATTCTTCACCCCGCGCATGCAGATGTTCCTGTACGTCAGATCATGCACCGCGCCACCCCGAGTCACATTGCTCTTAATCCGAATCCCGCTCGTCGTATGGTCTTCCGTCAACCCATCCACCAGCAGATAACTATCGCCCGAATACGTCTCGCTCCCGATCGACATCCCATGCCCCGAATAAAAGTGGTTGTCGATCACGCTCATATGCGTCGTTCCCGTCTTGATCGCGATATTGTCGTCGCCGTTATCGATCCAGCTATGCGCCACCGTCACATTCGTCGACGACCCCGGGTCGATCCCGTCCGTATTCCGCGCATCCATCCCCTTCGTCGTCGGAGTCAGCAAATGCACTCCCCACGCCGTAAATCCATCCGTCTGATTCACGCTCACATGAAAGTTCGTCGAGTTATGCAGCGTAATCCGGTACATCACCAGCCCATCCGCATGACTCGCCACAATCATCCGTGGAGTGAAGTACCGCTCGTTCTTCGGCTCCGCCTTCCGAGCCATCTCCCACCAGCTGTAGTCCTTGCCCAGAATCTTCCCATAGCCCCGCCCATCGATCACCCCATCGCCCATGATCCCGACATTCTTCGCATCCATGATGCTGATAAACGGCCGGCAACCTCCACGCGCTGGAGCCGGTCGCTGCGGAGCAGGAAACACCGCCGGCGGAGCACCCGCGGCAATCGTCCCGCACAGTCCCGGCGTTACACCCTCCCCCTTCAACTCATACTCCGCCGCATCGCGCGACCCAAACAGCGTCACGCCCTCATCAATCAGCAGCGTCACCCCCGTACGCATCTCCAACGGCCCGGAAAGAAACGCATTGTTCCCATTCGCGGGTGTCAACTCCACCGCCATCCCTGGCTTGCACTTATCCATCGCCGCCTGAATCCGCGCGCTATCCAGCTTGTGCTCATCCGCCTCAGCCAGCTTGTCGCTCACCGAGCGAAGCTGCGCCGGAAGATGCACGCACGAAGCAGGAATCGTCGGCTCACTCACCTGCCGCGTATCCTGCGCCTTCACCGTCAACGTCCCCACAAGGAGCGCGCCCAAAACACACCACTCCGCGCCGCCAACTCGCCTGCCCATCTGCATCCCGATCACTGGTCCGGCCTCCCTAAAACCGCTCAGGCCAAACTAGCACATGCAGCAAAGGGAGGTCATGGCATCACACCATGCGGCGCTCCCGATCCTCTCTCTCGCCATCCATCTGGTTTCCAACCGAGCCAGGCCATATCAGGATCCCCAAACACACCAGAGAGATCGTGACCTCCAACGCTGTATGCAGTGCATGAGACATACAAAGCACTCCTTCTTCGAAAGAACAGGGACTGTTCCCTCGTCCATCGGCTGATTCCGTCCGCGCTTCAAATTGAACGGCCAAATTCTTAGCAGCATCTTCATGGCCGGAAACTCCACCCTCAATTGCCCGAAAGTTGTACCAAAAAAGCGAAGAGGCCACCCGGCAACAGGGCAGCCTCTTCTTTAGGGAGAATAGTTCCAACGGAGGCAAAGCCATCAGAACTTTCTGGCGAAATACTAAGTTTGGCAAAATAGCGTGTCAAGGCTAAATCTGCCTAAATGTAAGTGCTTGATCAGGTTACAGTTACGGGGTTAACTGAATGGTCAACACCCACCCCTTTATTCGCTTTCCATTCGCTTTAGATACCCCCCGCCACCCTCAAAAGGTCATCCTTTCAGCCGCTTAGCTCGCCCCCTGCACCGTCCGCGGTGCATAACCCTCGCCCATCCCGCCGTTTACCCCTGTTGTCCCGCCCCCGGTCCCTCCGTGTGGATACGTGCAGCACGCCCGCTCAGATCGATCCGCAAAAACTCCGGCTCCGTCGCCGCAGGCTTGCCCTGCATCACTCGTATCGCAGCCCGCGCTCCGCCAAAGAACAACGCAAGCACCACTGCAGCAAGAGCACCCAACCCACAGAAAATCAAAATGCTCGTCAACAGGCTGACCGTCTTGCGCACCTCCGTGTGAAACTCCGGAGGCATCGGCTTATTCCACGTCAGCTCATTGCGCAGATGAATCCCCTCCACCAAAGCCTTCGCCTCCGGCCCGCTCCACCCACCCGACGTCATCAACACCAGCGGTCCTTCACGACGCAGCATCACCGTCCCCGCCTGCGGCCCCTGCTTGTTCATCTCCGCCACAATCTGCCGCCCATGGTCTCCCGCAATCTGCGGAGTCGGGTACAGCAACCAGCGTCAGCGTTCCCTTGCCTTCATACTTCGCCGTCACCACCTCAGCCGCTTTATCAAACCCGACAATCTCGGACGGCAACACACCGCCCATCGCCCCGTACCCCACCGGCCCCAGCGCATACTTCACCGAATCCTTCTGCAATCCCTTCGCCGGCAGATAAGTCGGCAGCAACGGAGCCAGTCCCTTTGTCCCACCAATCTTCGGCAACCCAACCTGCACTGTCTTCAGCAATGCAGCCGACGACTCCGGATACGTCTTCAAATCCGACACCACTACCGACACTCCGCTCTGCATCACATGGTCTCCACCACTTCTCCGCAGATACGTGTACGCCGAGTAGGCTCCCGTAGCATCGTCAAACTGATAAACCGTAACCGTCCCGCTCGGTACTCCACCACGAGCAGTCGGGCTCGTCACCAATCCACGCTCATAACGTTTGATCCCATCCTCCACCAGCACCGGCGCCATCTGCCCCACTCCACGCAGGCGCACCGTTCCCCTCTTCATGTCCTGGCGCCGCGCGCAACGCCTCTGGCAGCAACGGAGTCGGAGGCAGAGCGAGCACTGTCTTCGTCTCCTGCCCACGCATCTGCAACACAGCCGGCCCACCAACCAGCATCACTCCCAAAACCAACCGCGACACCACTCGAAACCCAGAAAAAACGCCCATACAAGGTCAGACTACACCACTTCCCAAAAGTAAGCCCACCCCAAACCTACTTCGTGCTGGCCCGCTCCGTAGCCGTCCGCGCCCCACTCAACCCACCCGCATACTTCGCCACACCCTTATACAAACTCTCCGCCACCCGCTGCCGATAATCCGGCTCCTGCAACTGCCGTCGCATCCTTCTCATTCGTCACAAACGAGATCTCCGCCAGAATCGAAGGCATATTCGCCCCAATCAGCACCACAAACGGAGCCTTCTTCACCCCACGATCCTTCAGCCCCGCATTTCCCTTCTGCAGCCCGCCATAAAGACTCGCCTCCACATCGCTCGCAAACTCCCGCGACTCCTCAATCTTGTCCTTCAGCGCAATCTTCTTCACCAGATCGCTCAACTGATGAATCGACTGGTCGCTCACCGCATTCTCTCTCGCCGCCGTCTCCAGCGCATCCGGCGAAGAAGTAAAGTTCAGATAATAAGTCTCCACTCCCCGCGCACTCGCATCCGGCGAAGAGTTCGCATGGATCGACAAAAACAGATCCGCCTGCGCCTTATTCGCAATCGCCGTCCGCGTCTCCAGCGGAATAAACGTATCATCCGACCGCGTATAAATAATCTCCGCACCCAGCCGGTCATGCAGCAACTGCCCCACTCGCAGCGCCACATCCAGCACCACATCCTTCTCCAGAATCCCATCCACCCCAATCGTCCCCGTATCATGCCCGCCATGCCCGGCATCGATCACGATCCGCCCAATCTTCAACCCCAGCGCCCGCACCAGCGAAGTCTCCCCATCCGCCGTAGGCACCGCCGCCCGCGCCGGCCCCGCATCCGGATCGACCGCCCCCTTCCCCTTCTTCGTCTTCTTCGACTGGACCAGCAGCAACACGAACCCGAAGCCACACCGCGGCCGGCACCGGCACCCGCATCCTTTACCACCGCCGAGATCGGCTGCGAAGTCGGCTGCGTCGTAGCCTCCACCTTCCCCGGCTGAGCGCTCAACGCCGCCACATCCAACGAGTTCCCCGCCTTCACCGCCGTCGTATTCGGAACCGTAGGCGTCAGCACTCGCCGCCCGCTGAATCGGCGTCGGAGCAGCCACCTGCAGCTCGCCTGGCGACACCTTCGCCCCGCCATGAATATCAATAATCAGCCGGTAAGGATTCGGCAGCAGAAACGCCGAGTACTCCGTCACATCATTCACATCCAGCACCACCCGCGTCATATCGTTCGAAAACTGCGCCGCGCGAATCTTCTTCAGAAACCCATCATCCGTCACCGCAAAACTCTTCCCCACCAACTCCTGCGCCAGCCGCGTCCCATGCAGATCAAAATAGATCCGATCCGGATTCGGCACCCGCGCCGCCTCATACGTCACATCGTCGCCCAGATCGATCGCCACCCGCGTATAAGTCGGCGTCGACCAGTGCCGAATCCCCGTAACCTGCGCCAACCCCCATGCCGCTTCGCCCGAGTCCTTCGCCACATGCAGAGCCACCGGAGCCGCACCAGCCGTCTGCTCCCCACTCTGCGCAGCAGCAGCCGTCGAAGCCTCCAACTCCGCATCCACCGGCGCCGAAACCCCACGCCGCTCCGCATCCGAAGCGTCAACCTCGCAGCCGCAGCCGCCTTCACTACCACGCGCATCTCCCAGTCACCGGCATCGGAGCAAACGAACTCCCCCCGCCCTTCGCCCCATCCAAAGAAGACCCATCCCCACGAGTCAGAGCCCCGCGTCCGCTGGTCCCTGCTCCACTCGGCCCTGAGTCCCGTCTTTACTGGTCCCGTCTTTACGAGCCGCTGGCCCCTCGGTCCTGGTCCCTTGTCTATCAGTCCCTGCACTCAAAGAAGCAATCCCCGCCCGAGCCTCCTCCGCCTGCCCACTCCGCGGATACTCCTTCAGCAACAGCTCATATCTCTCCTTCGCCGCCGCCGCATCATGCAGATCGTTCTCATAAATCTGCCCCTCCGCCAGCAGCGCCGCCACCCGCAGCGAACTCCCCGGATACTGCGTCCGCAAAAACTCATACTGCCCCACCGCAGCCTTCGACGACTTCGCATCATGCAGCACTCGCCCCTGCTCCGCCAGCAACTCCGCCACCGCATTCACGCTATCCGGAGCATGCACATCCCCCGGAGCCTCGTGATACACCGCCCGAAACCCATCCATCGCCCGTCGCATAATCCGCCTTCGTCCGCGACTCCTCCGGAATCCCCTGCAGCGTCTCCAGCCCTCGCTCCGCCTGCTCCCACGGCGTCAACTCCGCCTTCCGCCCCGACGAACCCGCAGCCTGCCCCGAACCCTTCATGGCCCAAGCCAGCCCGGCCGGGCACAAAATCACCGCGCCAAAACCCGCCGCACACCAAACTGCGCAAACCCCACCCGACCACTTGCTCCGCATTGTCGTCCTCAGGCCCATACGACAACCCTAAGTTTAAGAGAATCCGCGCCCTCACCCCCGCCCGAAAGCACCCACGGTACACCCCCCGATACTCCCCCACCCATAGAGAGCTCCGCCCAAATCACCCCGCCATATTGTTGCTTACGCGCCTGCACCCACCCAAACCATTTCCTGTAGACTGGCACCCATGAATGACATAGACATCGATCTCATCGTCGACGCGCTCCGCAAAAACGGCCACACCGTCGAGCATGTCTTCTCCGTCCCCGACAACGCCGGCCTCTACGAGTTCATCGTAGACGGCAACGCCCTCAACCTCGAAGAAGCTCGCCACCTCCTCGAACGGACGCAGCAAAATCAACGTTGTTCACTTCATAACCAGGACCTCAAACACTGTCAGCCTGAGCGAAGCTTCGCGTATGCGAACTGCTGTCGAAGGCCGCGGCTGCAGCTGCCGTTGCCCTGATGTGCAAGGATGTCTTTTGTTTGAGCAGTGAGCGCTCCCTGCAACCCCATGGCGTATGCCCCTCACAACACCCTACCCCAGCAACCCCTCCACCACCCCAGCCGCCCCACCCAAAGCCCCATCGAGAGCCCCAACATCACTCCCACCAGCCTCCGCCAGATCAGGCCGTCCACCACCCTTCCCCCCAACCTTAGCCGCAAGCAACCCAACCACCTTCCCCGCCTGCACCCGCGAAGTAAGATCCTTCGTCACCCCAACAATCAGCGAAACCTTCCCATCCACAGCAGCCCCAAGCACCACCACACCCGACCCCAGCTTCCCGCGAAGCGAATCCACCAACTCGCGCATCTGCGCCTTCTCCATCCCATCCACCCGCTGAGCCAGCACCTTCACACCCTTCACCTCAACAGCCGCAGCCCCAGCATCCGCCAAAGAAGAAGCAGCAGCCTTCATCCGAACCGCATCCAGCTCCCGCCGCAGCTTCTTCATCTCCTCTTCCTGCGCAGCAATCCGATGCCGCAGCGCATCCGCAGGCGACACTATCCGCAGCACCAACAAGCGACCCCACCACCTTAGCCACATCAAAATCCCGCCGGAACTCATGCAGCGCACCCAGTCCCGCTCACCGCCTCCACCCGCCGCACACCCGAAGACACCGACCCCTCCCCAACAATCTTGATCAACCCAATCTCGCCCGTAGCCCCGGTATGAATCCCTCCGCAAAGCTCCGTCGAAAAGTCCCCGATCTTCACCACCCGCACCCGCTCGCCATACTTCTCGCCGAACAGCGCCATCGCCCCCAGCTCATTCACCGCCACATCGATCGGCACATCCACCATCGTCTGCACCGCCGTATTCCCCATCACCTGCCGGTTCACAATATCCTCAACCTCCTGCAGCTCCTCCTCCGCCACACCCGCAAAGTGCGAAAAATCAAACCGCAGCCGCGTCGCATCATTCAGCGACCCCGCCTGCTTCACATGCTTGCCCAGCACCTCGCGCAGCGCCGCATGCAGCAGATGCGTCCCCGTATGGTTCCGCATCGTCGCCGACCGCGTCGTCCGCATCGACCACCGTATCCACCGTATCGCCCACCGCAATCGTCTGGTTCGCCCTCACCTTATGCGCAAACACCCCCTGCACCGGCTTCGTCGCGCCACTCACCTCAGCCACAACCGAGTTGTGATCCCCCGAATACAACCACCCCACATCCCCAACCTGCCCGCCCGAGTCCGCATAAAAACTCGTAGCATCCAGCACCACCTCGCCGGTCTCGCCACCCTTCAACTCCGGCACACCAATCCCATCCTTCACCAGCGCCAACACCCGCGCCCCATCCACCCGCAGCGCCGAGTACCCTTCAAACTCCGTCTTCGGCAACTCCCGATAAACCGGCGCCGCCGACTTCTGCGACCCACCCTTCCACGAAGCCCGCGCCCGCTGCTGCTCCTCTTCCTTCGCCGCCTCAAACCCTGCCATGTCGAAGTCGATCTCAGCATCCCGCGCAGCATCGACCATGAAGTCCAGAGGCAAGCCAAATGTCTCGTAAAGACGAAACGCATTCCACCATTAAGAATAGCACGCTCTGTGTTCGGTGATGCGCCGTAAAGAATCGAATCCTGTACGAGTACTGATATCGCCGAAACGTCTAGTCAAGTTCGAAATGGCTTCTTCTGATCACCATCCGCATGCACACTCCGTACCACCGCTCCAACGCCTCTGTCGGGTCTTCATCATGGCTGCAAGAGTCACGCTGTGCGCTACCAGCTCGTCATGCCGCATCCGTCCAGCACTCTCGCAAACTGCTGCTCCTCCGCCAGCACCACCTTGCTCACCCGCTCCGCAGACTCCTTCAACTCCGGATAAGCCACCTGCATCTCATCCCGAACCGCAAACACCATCTCATGCATAAACGGCTTCTCCTGCCCCAGCAGCCGTCCATGCCGAATCCCGCGCCGCATAATCTTCCGCAGCACATACCCACGCCCTTCATTCGAAGGCACCACCCCATCCGAGATCAGAAACGTCGCGCACCGAGCATGGTCCGCAATAATCCGCAGACTGCAGCCCGCGACCGCTCATCCACCTCGTGCTCCGGCTCAACCTTATGCCCAGTCAACTCCTCCGCCCGCTTAATCAGCGGAGTAAACAAATCCGTCTCAAAGTTCGACACCACCCCCTGCAGCACCGCCGAAACCCGCTCCAACCCCATCCCCGTATCGATCGAAGGCTTAGGCAGCGGAGTCAGCGTAGCCACACCCGCTTCACATCCAGTCCGCGATCAAACTGCATAAACACCAGATTCCAGATCTCGACATACCGCTGCTCATCCAGCGGAAACGGCTTATCAACTCCCGGCTCCTCCGCCGCCTCAATCCCCAGGTCGTAAAAGATCTCCGAGCAAGGCCCGCAAGGCCCCGTATCCCCCATCTGCCAGAAGTTATCCTTCGCCCCCATCCCGAAGATCCGCTCCTTCGGCACGCCCGTCTCAATCCAGAACTGCTCCGCCTCATCATCCCGCGGAACCTGCTCCGCATCCCCCTCAAACACCGTGCAGTACAACCTCGCCGGATCAATCCCAAACCACTCCTTCGAAGTCAGCAGCTCCCACGCATAAGCAATCGCATCCTTCTTGAAGTAGTCCCCAAACGAAAAATTCCCCAGCATCTCAAAGAACGTATGGTGCCGCCGCGTAAACCCGACGTTCTCCAGATCGTTATGCTTCCCACCCGCCCTGCACACACTTCTGGCTGAAGCCGCCCGCGTATAGTCCCGCTTCTCGTTCCCGAGAAAAACATCCTTAAACTGATTCATCCCCGCATTGGTAAACAGCAGCGTAGGATCATTCGCCGGCACCAGCGAAGAAGAGTGCACCCGCCGGTGCCCCTTACCCTCAAAAAACCGCAAAAAATCTTCCCGAATCTGATTCCCCGACCTATAGTTCATAAGACCTCAAGTTTATCAGCCTATGATGTCTCTGTTCCCGTGGAGGAATTGTGATTCGGCCCCTTTGCATCGCTCTCGGCTTCATCCTGACGTATCAAATTGCCTCCGCCGCCGAAGCGCGGTGGTGCAGCATTACTGGCAAACGCAAAACCGACACGCTTGTTTACCCTCCCATGGCAAAAGCATCTCGCGTGGACGGAATAGTCATTCTGCGCGTCCATTTCTCGACTGACGGCGGCGTTTTGAGTGTCGAATCGATAAGCGGCCCTCAGACGTTAGTCGACCCAACCAGAGAGCGACTAAAATCTTGGCAATTTCACACAGATGCCGTCGGAGATCAACCGTGCCAAAGTTTGATAGTCGTCAAATATCGGATACTTCCAGAAAATTACGACCTTCCAACTGAATCGACCTCAGAACCGCAGCCTCATCCATCCGCTGGAATCTATCAAATATCGGTTGATTCCTATACGATCACCATCATTTGAAAATAGCTAGAGCAACATCAGCTCACCCAATCAACCCCGGCACCCAGGTCCGCCCTCCATCCGAAAGACCTCATCCTTTATCCTCCGCACCCGCGCCTCAGAACCACGTCTTCCTCTTGTAACTCTCGTACTCTTCGCCGAAAGCACTGGCCAGTACCCGCTCTTCGTTGCGGGACCTATATATCTGCAACGGGACGAGGACCAACGCTACAACCAATGGCCCCCACGCAGATAGAAAAAGAGAAATTCCCGCGATGACCAACCCTCCAAACAAATAAATCGGGTTGCGAATGCGCGAGTACAGCCCCGTCGTCACCAGTGCGCGAGCCTCCGCTCGTACTGAAAATGAACTGCCGAGTTGCCACCGCGCCACTGCGAACAGAGGAAGGGATATCCCAACAATCGCCGCACCAGATGACGCTTGCCGCGTTCCACTTTAATCTCATGCGAATGACCAAAGAACATAGCAATCGCGAGGATTAGGACCCCCAGCGTAAGCAGATTTGCCTTCATTGGACTCAGTGTAGCCGAGACATCAAACTCCAGGTCTATCAGCGCAATTCGATCTGCTCCGCCACCATCGTCTTCCGCAACTCCCAGGCCCGCCCCAGCGTCTTCACATCATTCTTCCACCGAGGCAACATCAAGCTCATCACCAGCCCCTCCGCATTCACCACAATCCCAAACACCAGCGCCACCCAGATCACCCATCGCAGCCCACCAAAACTCAAAACCCCCACTACCGCCACCACAATCACCAACCCCCACGACTTCGACAGGTACGAGTGATAGCTAGCCACCTTGCCAAACTTCCAGAAGTCGAACCCGTACCGAAATGTCTCGAACCCCAGCAGCGCCACAAACCACTGCCAGTTTCCTTGCACCACCTGCGGCTCCCTGATCCACAACGCGGCAAGCACCCCAAGATAAAAAAACGTATCCGTCACCGAGTCCGAGACTCTCAGCCGCGCCGTCTCATTGCCCCACCGCCGCGCCAAAATCCCGTCGTAAATATCCGACAGCAGCGCCACCACCACAATCGCCCCCAACCAACCACCAGCCCATCCCCGCCAAGCACCCACCACAACCAGCGGACACGCAACCGCCCGCAGCCCAATCAGCGCCCACGGAATCCCCCACCGCACCCCGCTCATCCCACCAACCCCGGCACCCACGTCTGCCCCTCCATCCGAAACACCTCATCCTCCGTCCGCCGCAACCGCGCAAACTCCGCACGATGCTCCACCATCACCAGCGCTGTCACCAGAGCATCAAACGCATCCTCACTCCCCCGAGCCTTCGCCATCACACCTCCGCGACAACCCCGCATACAACCCACTCTCCCGCCGCTTCTTCGCCAGGTAAGCCGTCCTCGCACTCTCCGAGCTCTTCGTCACCGCTCCCGTCATCAGCCGCGTATAAATCTCCACCACCAGCGGCTCCTTCACCGAAGGCGCATCATACGGCCAAACCCTAAACCCAGCCTCCCGCAATCGCAACAACCCCGCCATCCCCCGCAGCGAAGCCGTCCCCACCGCCCCCGCCCCGCCAATCTGAAACACGCTCTTCGGAGCAATCCCCGCAATCCTCGCCGCCGCCAGCGGATCCGCAATCTCCGCCCTCACCTTCAACGCCGTCTCCGCCCGCCGCAACATCCTGTGAGCATGCTCCCCACAAAACTCCGCCGGCTTCTTCCCATGCCTCCGCGACCCCGCCCTCCCCCAGAACCGCCCATCCTCACAATCCTTATGCAGCCACTTCTCCCCCTGCCCATCCGCCACCACCCGCCAAAACTCCGGAGCCGACCCCACCCCCAACTCCCGCAAAAACCAAGCCGGATAGCTGAACGAAAAATCAAACCCCACCACCATCCGCGGAGTCTCCCCCGCCATCTCCACCAGCCACTCCATCAACTCCACCCGCGACCGCCCGACTCTCGAGGCCACCTTCCCCGTAGAAGCCGTCCAAACCCCAGCCCAGATCTTCCTCCGCTGCCCCGGCCCCTGGTCCCCCGACCAGTCCACCCCCACCACCCGCTGCAACCCGGCATCCTCCATCCCTCTATCATCACCCAACGGAACTTTTTCCCTCCAACCAGCGTTATCTTCAAGAGAGAGAACAACCCGATGCTCAACTTCCTCCTCTTCTGTCATTCTCGCCTTCTTCTGCTGGCCCCTCGCTCTCGCCGCTCTCGTTCTCTATCCGTTCATCTGGCTCATGCTGCTGCCCTTCCGCCTCGTCGGCATCGTCGTCGGAGGCACCTTCGCCCTCATCGCCGCAATCTTCTACCTGCCCGTCCGCGCGCTACGAGCAATTTAGTCTCCCAAAAAATCGGCGAGAATCAAAGCATGACCGGCACCCGCATCGACAAGTGGCTCTGGGCCGCCCGCTTCTTCAAAACCCGCGAGCAGGCCTCCAAAGCCTGCGAACTCCAGCGCATCCTCTCCAACCGCCAGCCCGCCAAACCCGCCCGCGAGGTCCACATCGGCGACATACTCCAAATCAAAAACGAAGGCGGCGAATTCACCGTCGAAGTCCTGGCCCTAAGCCAGCAGCGAGCCTCCGCCGCCATCGCCCAAACCCTCTATCGCGAAACCGAAGCCAGCAAAGAGACCCGCCGCAAAGCCGCCGAAGAGCGCAAACTCCTCGGCCCCATGGCCTGGACTACACCCTCCCCCACCAAGCGCCCCAACAAACGCGACCGCCGCCTCATCCACAGCTTCCGCGGCGACTACTGAAAGCTTCGCCGTCCAACTCGTGAGTTGTTATTTGTTAGCTAGTAGCTGCCGGTGGTTGCAAGATTGTGGTTCTCCGATCGAGCTCTCGAGCGAAGAGTCAGACAATCAAGAACTGACAACACATCACGCGCAACCGGGGCCAACCACCAGCCACCATCTTCAACTACCTTCTCATTCTGCCGCGCATACCCATCCGAATCCCCCCCGCTCCTCACCTTCCGCAAATCTCCTCCGCACTCCCACCTCCATCCCCTCCATCAACTCCTCCGGCAGATCCCACTCCCGCAGCACCTTATAAATCGCCTTTGAAGAAAACCCAGCCCGCAGCAGCCGATTCATCGCCCGCGCCGTCTCCTTCTGCGCATTCTCCCCACTCGGCTGCTTCATCCTCTTCCGCGCAATGTACTGCCGCGCCAGCGCCACCTCATCCACATCCTCATAAGCCGTCGTCCAGCGTCGACAGCCACCAACTCCCTCCCCACGCCCTTCAACATCAAGTCCTGCTGCACTCTCCGCCTGCCCAGTTTCTCCGACTCCTTCCGCACCCGCGCATACCCCTCCGCAAACCGCTCATCACTCAGATACCCCAACTCCTTCAGCCGCACCACCACCGCATCCATCGCCCGCCCCCCCGCCTCACCCTCCTCTGCACGAGCCCGCATCAACCGCCGCAAATCCCGCTCCGTCCGCATCCTTCGCGCCAACGCCCCCACCGCATACTCAAACAACCCAGCCTCACCCACCGGCTCCCGCTTCTTAGCCCTCACAAATGCCACTAGATACCCCTCTTTATAAGCCACAAAAAAATGCCGTCATTCTGAGCGTAGCGAAGAATCCCTGTATTTCGCCTTTGCAGTTGCAGTTGCCTTTGCAGTTGCGTTCCTTAGCCTTTGCAGTTGCAGTTGCCTTTGCCTTTGCAGTTGCCTTTGCAGTTGCAGTTGCAGTTGCCTTTGCAGTTGCAGTTGCCTTTGCAGTCGCAGTCGCAGTTGCAGTCGCAGTTGAAAATACCCATCCACCCAAACACTGTCATCCTGAGCGAAGGCGTTCACAGTCTCATCGTGAACGCCGTAGTCGAAGGACCTGCGGTTGCACTTCCCTACCCCTGCACCCTAGTCCCTGCCCTACGGCACCACATCCAAAGTAATCTCATTCGACTCCACCATCGTCTTGGTCACCGCATCCCGCCGCGAAACCCTCACCCGGTACTCCCCCGGCTTACTCAAATTCACCAGCCGAGCCAGATTCGTCGTCTGCGCCGAAGTCTGCCCCGGCTGCACATAGTCCACCGTCCGCGCCTCCGTCTGCTGCCGCTCCCTCGCCTCTCGCCCATACGTCGTCTCTCCCAATACCTTCCCGGCCACATTCCGCACCACGATCACATACGAGAACTCCGCATTCCCCGTCCCCGGCCTGTGCGGAAACAACAGCTCTTTATCCGTCATGTTCTTCAGCGTCACCACCAGCTCTGCATCCGCCCCAACCTGCACCTCATTGCTGCGCGCGCTGAGCTGAATCTGAAACGCCGCGCCCGTCGTCCCTGAGTGCCCCGCCACATCCGCGTCCACCGGAGGCAGCACCTCCGTCCGTCGTCCCCGTTCCCATGAAAGCCATGCCCTTGCCCGCGTCGCCTCCGCGCGGACGTTTCGCCGGCGGCGGAGCCTCAACAGGCGGTGCAGCGACGGGCGGCGCAGCAGGTGGCGGCGCAGCAGCCGGACTCTCACTCGAAGGCTGCACCTCATTCATCTCCTCTGGCCGCGAAACTCCCATCCTCGTCGACGAAGTGCCTCGGCTCGAAGCCCCAGCCTTCGTCTTCGCGGGCACCGGTTCACCATCCGCATAAACATTCGTCTTCGTCCACCTGTCGCACCAATCCCCCACCGTCTCGTACCAAAGCTTCGAGTTCTGCGGCTTCAGCACCCAGTGCCCCTCATCCGGAAAATAGAGCATCTTCGATCGGCACATTCAGCCGCTGCAGCGCCGTAAACAACTGCAACCCCTCCGAAACATCCAGCCGGTAGTCCCGCTGCGAATGAATCACCAGCGTCGGAGTCTTCGCATTCTTAATCGACAGCATCGGCGACCACTTCCGGAAAGGATCAAGCGCCGCTGGCCGGTCAAAGTATTCCCAGGGCTGCGCCGGCGCCCGATGCTCCCGCCACATGCCCCTTCGCCGCTCGGCGCCGCGGCGGCCGCACGGAACTCCCACTCGTTAAACCAAAGCTCCTCCGTCGTCCCATACGCACTCTGCGGATTGAACATCCCATCATGCGTCACAATGCATGCAAACCGGTTCGTATGCGTCAGAATCCAGTCCGCCATAAACCCGCCATAGCTCGCCCCCAGCGCACACTCCCGCGTCTTATCGATAAACGGATACTGCTTCTCCGCAAAATCCATCCCCTTCATCAGGTCGACATAAGCCTTCCCGCCCCAGTCTCCATTCACCCCATCGATAAACGCCTGCCCATACCCCGTCGAGCCCCGCGGATTCACCGTCACCACCACATATCCGCTCGCCGCCATCAGCTCCGGATTCCAGCGATAGCTCCAGGCCTCGCCCCACGCTCCCTGAGGCCCGCCATGAATCAAAAACTTCACCGGATACTTCCGCGTCTCATCGAAGTTCGGCGGCCGCAACAAGAAACCCCTGCACAGGAGTCCCGCCCGCGCCCAAAAACCGGAACGCCTCCTGCTTCGGCAGGTCCAGCGTCCTTACCAGCGCATCGTTGAAATGAGTCAGCTGCCTCCGCGGACTCGACCCCCCAACATTCAGCGCCGTCACCGCCGAAAACTTCCGAATCTCCTGCTGCTGCTCCGCCTCCTCTGGCGACAGCGGCTCCGCCGTCATCCCCGGCCGCATCAGGTTAATCTCCGCTGGCTGATCCACGCTCATCCGCGTCGCAACCAGCGAGGTTCCATCGTGACTGAGTTGCAAGATCGGAGAATTCGCCATCATTCGTGACAATGCGGATCGGCTCGTCCGGCTCGCCGTCAAACTGAAACCGCAACACCAGTGTCCTGCCCGCATCGCCGCTCGCAAGATACACCGCCTTCGAGTCCGGCCCCCACACAAACTCATCCACCCAACGGTCGTACTTCGGCATCAACTCCAGAAGCACTCCATCGCCCGGAATATCGACTGGCCTCACCAGCTTTTGCCCCGCCGCCGCACCGTCTCGCTGACCAGCCGGCGCGCTGCCAGGCTGACCGGCTGAATCATGCTGACTGGCCGCTCCCGTCCGGTCGTACAACATCAGCCGGAACCGGTCGCTCTCATACCCAGCCCGCGCCTGCGACCGAAACGCCAGATACTTCCCATCCGGCGAGTAGGCCGGCGCATCATCGCTCCCCGGCGAGATAGAAATCTTCACCGGCTTTGCCCCCGGCTCATCCAGCCGCAGCGTAAACACATCGTTATTCGTGCTCGCCGCCGGAACAAGATCAAGATTGGTTACATAAGCAATCTCATGCGAATCCGGAGCCCACGCATACCCCATCGGCCCACCCAGCGAAAACGTCGGCGCCTCCGCATCTCCAATATCCTGCCGCGGCGTCAGGTCGCGAACCGCATTTCCATCCGTCGCCGAAACCACCAGCACATGGCTCCGCTTCGGCCCCACATAATGGTCCCAGTGCCGGTACAGCAAGATGATCCCAGATCTGCGCCTTCACCGGGTTCGCCGCCGCATCCGCGTCCTTCCGCCGGTCGCAGTTTTCCTCCTCCAGTCCACGAAGACCCCTCACTGCACTCCGGATACACCCGCGAAGTAAACAAAATCCTCCGCGAATCCGGCGACCAGACCGCCCCATCCGCCTCCGTGCTCACATTCGTCAGCCGGGTCGGCGTTCCCATCGTCCCAGTTCATCTCGTTCCAGCTCGCGACGAAGATCTGCGACAACCCCGACTTGCTGTCCGTCGCCGATAAACAACAGATGCCGCCCATCCGGCGCAAAACCGTCCGTCCGACTCACCCTCCTTCCAGAACGTGATCTGGCGCTCATTTCTCTGCCGGTCATTTCGCAAAGGGAACGCATCCCCTTCGCCCACATTCTCCCCAGCTACCGGCACCACCCACAGATGGCTCACCTTCGAGTTTTCTGGAGGTCGACATCCATCACCGAAAACATCACCCACTCGGCCGCTCGACGAGATCTGCGGATCGCTCACCCGCTTCATCCGCTGCAGATCCGCAAATGTCATCGGCCGCTTGCCCGCCGAGCCACCTGGTTCCCCGGCCCGATCCACACTCAGAGTCCTGGGCCCAGCCCGCGATCCAGGCCCCAGCCAGCAACGTAGCCAGAGCAACCGCCCGAGCCGCCGGAGCACTCCCCCAAGAAAGCTCGCATCTTCATGCGGCAAGTCTAACGCTGCAAAGGCCCCCTCAGCGCATTCAGGCAGCACCCTCCGTGGTCCCCCCCTCAGCCCATAAAAATATATCCTCAAAAGAAGTGAAATTTATTAGACCGCGAAAATCACCACACAAAACACCACAAAATCACCACAAAAAACCATCCATCTACCACGTTTTACCAGCAAAAAACACACTCACACTCCCCTCTCCCAAACACTTACGCCCCATGCCCTCGCACGCCAAACAATAAAAATCCATCCGCCACATCTCATTCATATAGTCACGAACAAAACCGCCCATCTCCCAATCCCACCCACATCACCAAATCTCCACAAATCGCGTCTATTCTTAGTAGCGTGCCCGGCAACAATCCCGGACGTCGCCAGCCCCATCCTGGAGTCAGACCCAATGAAGCCGCTCTTTCGCATCCGATCGTCCTGCCCCATTGGCCTTCTTGCACTCTCCCTCCTTCAGCTATCGGCCATCCCGGCCCTTGCCATCGCCGCTGTCGCAAATCCAGACGGAGCTGCCGCAGCGCAGGAGCCCGCCGGCTTCGGCCCGCTCGACCCCACCCCCCCCACCGGCATCACCGTCGAGCGAGATCATCAAAAAATTCGGCGAACGCGAGTCCCTCTTCACCAAAGCCCGCGAAAACTACACCTTCCGCCAGTCCGTCAAAGTCGACACCATCTCCGAAGACACCAACCGCGTCGACGGCGAATACCAGCAGGTCACCGACATCACCTTCAACGACGCCGGCAAGCGCGAAGAGCACGTCGTCTTCGCCCCGCAAACACTCTCGAACGCGTCCTCATGACCCCCGCCGACTTCGACGAGATCGAGCACCGCCTGCCCTTCATCCTCACCACCGAAGACCAGCCCAAATACAACATCGACCTACCTCGGCCGCCAGCACGTCGACGAACTCGACACCTACGTCTTCAGCCGCCGCACCCAAAACCTTCGAAAAAAAACAGCACTACTTCCAGGGCAAGGTCTGGGTCGACCAGCAGGACTTCCAGATCGTCCTCATCAACGGAAAGACCGTCCCCCAGGACACGCGCCCCGGCCACGAAGACCTGCAGCCGCCCTTCACCACCTACTACGAGCAGGTCGACGGCAAATACTGGTTCCCCACCTACACCAAGGCCGAGGGCAATCTCCACTTCTCAGCGTCCAGACGGAGCCATGTCCCAGGACGTCCACATGCGCAACGTCGTCAAGTTCTCGGACTACAAGCAGTACCACACCTCCTCGCGCATCATCTACAACGGCCAGGACATCACCGACAACAAAGACTCCCGACGACAAAAACAAGACGCAAGCAGCCCCCAGCCACGCCAAGTCCCAGTAGCCATAGTGTCTGCTAATTCGTCTCGCAGTGCGCATCAGGATCCGCATGCTGCTGCGTCATCCACCGGTCCATCAGCGTGCCTGCACACCGCGCACCGCACAGATGCTTCACATTCGCCGACCGCGCATGATGAGTCTGCCACCTCGTCAGTTTGATCAAAGGCTGATCTTCCTCTGGTTTCTCTCCCTGGAAGCAGTCCACCCACGCCAGCCACCAGTCCCCACCCTCACCCTTCTTATCCCCACAAACATCGCACTGGTAGCTCTCGATATATGCCATCGTCCTCTCTCTCCTGCCGCAGAAACTAACACATCACAGTTATAAGCTACGCCTACTTTTCGGCACTAATCGGCGCCGCCGCCCGGCCCGACCCCATCCACAAATGGCTCGCCCCAGATGTAGTGCCCAAACCAGTGCAGGTTCTCCTCCATCACCGCCCGCTGCTGCTTCGGCTTATCGATCGGATGCCCAAACCCGTGATACAGCACCATCTTCACCGGCACACCCTTATCTTCCAGTGCCTGCCGCAGCTCAAAACTGTCCGGCACAGGCACGCGTTTATCCCGGTCGCCCTGCTGAATCAGAGTCGGCGTCTTCGCCTTCGCAATATAAGTAATCGGCGAAGTCTTCTTATAGATCTCCGGATCATCCCACGGCGTAGCTTTCAGATACTGCCGCGTAAACGGAGTAATGTCGGTATTCACGTAGTAAGTCATCCAGTCGGAAATTCCAGCCCCAACCGACACCGCCTTGAACCGATCGCTCGAAGTCGTAATGAACGCCGAGATATACCCACCCTCACTCCATCCCATCGAGCCAACACGGTCTTTATCGACAAATCCCTGCGAAATCAGATAATCCACACCCGAGATCACATCCGCATAATCTCCCACGCCAAGATTCCGCACATTCAACGCACGAAATGCCGCGCCATATCCAGCCGATCCGCGATAGTTCGGCCGCAGCACCAGCGCGCCCTTCGCGACGAACTGCTCCACCGGATAATAGCGGTCAGGATTGACCACCGGCTGATCAACCCCCGTCGGCCCGCCATGAATCACCACCAGCAGCGGATACTTCTTCTTCGCATCGAAGTCCGCAGGTTTTAGCAGAACGCCCTCAACCGTCGCGCCATCGCCCGACTTCCAATGCACCACCTCGCGTCGAGCCAGCGTATAAGGCTTCATCGCATCGCCCAGATGCGTTATCTGTTCCGGCACTCCCGTCCCGGTCGTTGAAGCAACATAAATCTCCCCACCCGTGTTCGGCGCCGCCGCCCGGTACGCCACCTGGCTGAAGTCCTTCGAAAACGAAAACCCATTCGCCACCACATCATCCGGATGCGTCACCTGCACCACTGCACCCGTAGCTGCATTCAGCAGGTAGAGATGCGCCGCGGTCTTCTTCAACGCGGCAAAATAAATCCCCTTCTCGCTCCAGTCCAGCAGCCGCGCATCCTCATCGAACGATCCCACTCACGACGCTTCGGCTTCCCTCCCGCCACCGGCACCACTGCGATCTTCTGGTTCGCATAGAAAAAATACTGCGCCCCATCCGCGGTCACAAACGCCACCTCGCTCCCATCCGGCGAGAAGTGCGGATTCGTATTCGGCCCCGGTGTCGTCACCAGCTTCGTCACCTTCTTGTCCGCAACCGTGACCACATAGACCGTCGTCGTCCCACCATTCTTCAGCTGCGCCATCCTTCGAAGCAGCAAACGCAATCTTCCCCCCATCCTTCGACCACGAAAACCCCTGCACACTGAACCCATCGCCCTCAGTCAACCGATGCGCCTCCGGTACGCCAAACGGAGGAGTCGGAGCCGCCGAAGATCGAAGATTGGCCTTATCCTTAGCCGGAGCCACAACCGGAGCCGCCGTCACATCCACCGTCCAGAGATGCGTCATCCGCTCATCTCCGTCGATGACCGTGTACTCCCCATAGCGTTCCACCCGATCCTTCTGCGCCTTCGACACCGGATCTTTCGTCGTGAACGCAATCGTCTTCGAGTCCGGCGCCCACTCGAATCCATCCACGCCGTCCTCGAGTTTCGTCACCTGCCGCGCCTCGCCGCCGGTCGGGTCGATTACATAGATCTGCCGCGAATCCGCCTTCGTCTCCGCAACCTGCCCGGGCCTGTCCGATGCAAACGCAACCCACCGCCCATCCGGCGACCACTTCGCACCCGAGCTGGACTTCTCCTGCGCCGTCAACAGGTGTGTATTCCCCGCACGGTCCGCAATCCAAAGATCCCGCTCAAACGCATTCGACTTCCAGTTCGTTCGCGACACCTCATACACGACACGCTGCCCATCCGGCGACAGCGCCGCACCCGAAGCCGCCTGCGCTTCGAGCGCCTGATCGATGCTTGGCACGCTGGAGGATGCCGTCGTAGTCGCTTGGGCAAACGCGACTCTTGCCGGCAACGCAACCGTCGCAAGACCATAGACACAAGACAGGCCTGCCACGAATATCTGTGCTTTGAACCACTGGTGAGGAGTCATACGCGACAGTGTCGCATATTGCAGGAACCACTGCTGCCGAATTCTCTACCGGCCTAAGCCGCCGGCTCGCCCTCGAAGTACAGATACTTCCGCCACGCAGCATCCGCGCTTCCAATCATCCGCATAATGTGCCTCGAGGTATGCAGCGAAAACGGCCGCGGCTCCCGCTGCAGTTTCATTTCCGTCAACTCGTGCAGTAGCTGGTTGCCCTTCCGTCGGTTGCAGTCATGACAGCACGCCACCAGGTTCTCCCACGTCGAAAGCCCACCCCTCGACCGCGGAATCACATGATCCAGCGTCAGTTCTCCCGCCGTCAGTACCACACTGCAGTATTGGCACGAGTTCCTGTCCCGCAGCAAAATATTCTTCCGGCTCAGCGCCCGTGTCTGATGCGGAATCCGCCGGTACTCCAGCAACCGGATCACGCTCGGCATCGCCACCTGCATCCGCGCCGCATGCAGCATCGCACCCTGCTCTTCCTCTGTGCGCGCCACTCCCTTCAACACAAGCACCAGCGCACGCCTCGCCCCGCAAATATTAATAGGCTCATAGGAAGCATTCAGCACCAGCACCGGAGTCTGCATCGCCGGTTGCCGAAATACCCCTACCCGCACTTCCCGCTCCGAGACCACGCGGCCCGCCCCATGCCCTCCATGCCCAGCATGCCGCTTCCCGTTGAACCCTTGCTTCCGAATCTTCCCCGATTGCATCTCGCCAAGCCTCCGATTCCCGTTGCGTTAGCACTGCCCTCGAAAGTCCCACAATTTCAACTCATCGCTATCCCGCATCCCAAACCGCTGCAGTAGAAGCAGCCGTATTCCACAAAGCCACCATCTCCACCTGCGCACGCGAAACCGTAGCGACCCAGACCTTCGTCGCTCCCGCTCGCAACAACGCCTGCGAGCAAGCCCGGGCAGTCGCACCGGTCGTATAAATGTCATCCGCCAACAAAACCTCACGTCCCACCACTGCCGACGGATCCGCCACCTCAAACGCATTCCGCAGATTCAACCGCCGCTGCCTCGGAGTCAGCCCAAACTGGCTCTCCGTATCCTTCACCCGCTTCATCGAGCGATGCGCCGCCCGAAGCCTCCACTCCGGCCTGCTCTTCTTCAACTCCGCAAGCGCAGCATCCGCAATCAGCACGGCCTGGTTATATCCACGCCGCCGTTCCTTAGCCGGAAACAAAGGCACGGCCACCACCAACAACTCCTTCGCCGCCTCACCCTCCAGCATCTCAATCGCGCGAGCCAGCATTCCTCCCAGCGGCCCAGCCAGCGCAGCCACGCGCTCATACTTCAACAACTGCACCATCTCACGCAGCTCATCCTCGTAGGCCGCGTAGGCAACCGCCCGCTCGAACTCCGGCGGAGCCATCCGGCAAGGCGAGCACAACAGCCCCTCCACGGGAAACTGCCCAGCATACCGCACGCCTTCCATATCCAGAGCCTCGCCACAACGCCGGCAGAGCGTCATCGTCTGCTCCCGCACCTTCTCAACGCACTCATCGCAGACAGGAGACAAACCAGCCCTCAGCAGCGGTTTTCCACAGACCCTGCAATCACCGGGACAAAATGTCGTAACGAAATCATCCACCGCCGCCCGGACCACCCGTCCCGGCTCCCTCAACCAATTTACTGCCGCGTGTTGCTCGGCCACCCTCCCAGGCGGCGCACCGGACTCCCTCCCGGCAACAACTTCGAGCGCATTGTCGTTCCAGCGTTGGCTGAAGACTCACCTCACTCGCCGGCGCTCCAGGTCGGTCGGACCGCGCCATGGCTGCAGTATAAGCCCTCTAGCCCAACTCCAGTCAACAATTACGCACCAAACCAGGTGCCCGTGTGCTACATCTTGAAGATGCTCAAGGTCGCAACATGGTGCGCTAAATGCCTCTTTCTGTACTTCCTTGTCGCCATCCTGTCCATCCGTTTCTCCTGGATCTTCACCACGCCCGTCTTCCAGATAGCCACCAGGATGCACTGGACCCAGCGCACCCAATTCATCTTTGTCCTTAGCTACTTCCTTCCCATTTTTGCCGCTGCCGGATTCCTCTCCGGCCTGATCCCCTTCGGCAAACTCGGCAACGCCCTAACCGATCTCTACCGTTCCTTCTTCGCCTCACCCTCCACCAGACTCACCGCCGAACCCGACGGCCCCGGCTACGCCCCACCCATCCTCTGGGCCTGGCTCCCCGTCACCCTCGCCTTCCTCTTCCGCTTCATCACCTGGCAATCCCGCAACTCCAGTGTCCTCGACCCCCGCTACTCGCCAGGCCGATTCGAGCGCTTCTTCGGCCCCCTCTACACCCAAAGTGCCGCCCTCCTCGACAGCAAATGGGTCACTGACCGCTTCCTCTTCACCGGGCCCATGCTCTTCCTCATGGCCTGCGCCATCGCCGCATGGCTCCGTTACCGACTCACCAAACCCCGGGCCATTCCCACGCCAACTGCAGAAATTTGACTCTTGAATCAAACACTTTGCGTCTAAGCTGAGCTGAGCCATCGTCCCCATTCAGCGCGAAAGCCACAGGAGCATCTCACATGGTCCCTGAACCGTCGTCACTCGACATCTCTCGCCGTCAATTTCTTACGACTGGATCTCTCACGGCCGTAGCGGCCTGTCTTGCCCCACGAAACCTGGTTGCCCAAATCGTCGGAGGCGCGTTCAAGGAAGCAGCAACTGCAAAGGTCACGGTTCAAAACCTTCGCCGCAACATCAGTGTCCTGTTAGGCGCCGGCGGAAATATCGCCGTTTTAACTGGCCCCGATGGAAAGCTGCTCGTCGATGCCGAAATCGTCACCGCCCGTCCAAACGTCTCAAGTGCCCTCGCGAGCATCAACGCCGATCCCATCAAGCAACTCATCAACACTCACTGGCACTTCGACCACACCGGCGGCAACGAGTGGGTCCATCAAACCGGAGCCAGCATCCTCGCCCACGAGAACACGCGCATCCATCTCTCCAAAGCCACGCGTGTCGAAGGCAACTGGCAGTACACCTTCCCGCCCGCGCCCGCCGGAGCAATCCCCTCCACGGTCTTCAAAGACGAACACACTCTCCACGCCAACAACACCACTCTCAAGCTGAAGCACTACCAGCCAGCCCACACGGACTCCGATATCTCCGTGCACTTTGTCGAAGCCGACATTCTCCACACCGGGGACACCTTCTGGAACCGCGACTACCCCTTCATCGACTACGGCACAGGAGGCAGCATCGACGGCCACATCCGAGCCGCAGAAGCGAACATCGCGGCAGTGACCGACAAGACCATCGTCATTCCCGGGCACGGAGCCGTCGGCAACAAAACCGACCTGATTCTCTTCCGCGACGTATTGGTCGATATCCGCGACAAAGTCGCCGCCCTCAAAAAACAAGGCAAGCCCTTACCAGAAGTCATCGCAGCCAAACCCAGTGCGCCCTACGACGCCGTATGGGGCAACCTCTTCCAAAACCCAGCTAACTTTGTCACACTCGTCTATCAAGGCGTTTAAGGGCTCTCATGCCAAGACGAAGTGCGGGCTTGATAATGTATCGCCGGGTGAGCGGACTCGAGGTCTTCCTCGTTCATCCGGGCGGCCCCCACTTTGCGAAAAAAGACTTGGGAATATGGACCATCCCCAAAGGCGAATACCTGGAAGACGAGCTACCCCTGGACGCTGCGAAGCGCGAGTTCCACGAGGAAACGGGATTCCCCGTATCTGGGCCTTTTCTTGATCTCGGCTCGATCACGCAGAAAGGCGGAAAGATCGTCACTGCATGGGCCTTCGAGGGCAACTGCGATCCGGCCAAAATGATCAGCAATCACTGTGAAGTCGAGTGGCCACCACGATCCGGTCGCATGATCGAAATCCCTGAAGCAGACCGTGGCGCATGGTTCTCCATCGACGAAGCCAAAGAGCACATCAAGGAGACCCAGATTCCTCTCCTCGATCGCCTGCTAACCGCATTACGTCTTTCTGGGTAACAGGGGTTCCCCGATGAGTGACTCGGCGATTTGGCACTCGTCCAGACGCATACCCCCGAGACGTGCGTTAGATTTACTTGCCAAGAATCAGGGGCACATAGCTTCGGACATCTTCCAGCAATTCCTCGCGAGTGATACCAACCTTGGCGCGAAGCTGCACACCCTGCAGCAAGTCAACGAGCAAACGGCCTCGGACCTTGGCAGAGGGTGTGCGAGTCAGGCGCCCCGCCTTTGTCTCCTGCTCGAAACGTTTCGCGAAAATATCAGTGTTTGCTGTGAAACCATTCGCGAGCCAGGAACGGATTTCTGTTACCCGCTCCGAATGTCCCAGCGCAGCGGCGGCCAACATGCAACCGCTGCGAGCGTCGCCGGTCGCGGTGTTAACGGTAGCCTCGCAAAATGCGGTCACGGCCTTGTGGATGTCCGGCTCCGCTAGAAACGCTGCCATTTTAGGAGCTCCATAGATCAGCGCATAGCGCTCGACGGCCCTTAGCAGCAGGGTGGACTTGTCGCCGAAGGCTCGGTATAGCGCGGGTTTGGTGACGTTCACGGCGCGCGCGATCCGATCCACGTCGACTCCTTCATACCCATGCTCCCAAAACATCTCAACGGCACGGTCAAGTGCTTCGTCGGGGATAAAGCCTTTTGGACGTCCTGGGGGGCGCTTCGCAATATTAGTTACCATCGCGTACGAAACTCCTTGCATTGCATCTGTTTGTATCGTACTCTCGCGTATGTAACGCTGCAAGACAGATAAATACAGGACACAACATGAATAGGTTCAAACATTCGATCGCTCTCGTCACCGGCGCCACCTCCGGGCTCGGTCACGCTGCAGCCCGCTTGCTCGCCGCCGAGGGCTACCGCGAGGTCATCGTCACCGGGCGCAGCCTGGCCCAAATTCAGGAAACGGCTGCTCAGCTCGCGGCGGAGACCAAGACGCAGGTCTTCACGCCCCTGGAGCTGGATCTGGACGCGCCGGCCAGCGTTCAGTCCGCCCTCGCCGCGCTCGTCAAGCGAGGTCGGCCGATCGATTTCCTACTGCTCAATGCAGGGATGGTCCCAGGTAAGAAGCGCGTGCTCACTGCGGCGGGCATCGAGGCGGCTCAGGCCCCGCTCATCGGCCATCATCAACTGACTGTCGGGTTGCTTCCCCCAGCCTGACTAACCCAAAAGGCGGATTGTTATCGCCGGCGCGGAAGCTGTTCCGGGAGTACCCATGTTCGAGTAAACCGACGTGTCAGACTTCGCTGAAATACTGCCGGATCGATCAAACGCGGAATATTTCAAGCCTTGCTGAGCAACGGGCCATATGTCAAGTATGCGAAACAATGACGTTCATGCCGACCGAAGCTCAAGATCGTTGGTGGCCCGCGGCTCTGGCGCCGGCTCCCCGCCGGTATGGAAGTGTATGCCTGTATTCCCGTTGGGGCGACCGACACCAATGTGGTGCGAAACGCTGGCCATTTGATGAAGTATCTGTTTATCCCAATGGTGAACCTCATTCCCGGCATGAATCAGACGCCGGAGACCGCGGCCCGTCGGTACCTCCAGGCGTCGGAGTTCGGAACCGACGTCTCAGGGCAATTCTTCGCCTCGGCTCAAGGGAAGTTCTCAGGCCCAATTGAGGCGCAGCGCCACCCACACCTCCACGATCGCGCCAGCCAGGAAGCCGCGTGGCAGGCCGTCGTCAACGTCTCCGGCGTGGACTTGTCTTACCCAGCATCCTTGACCGCGGTGTCCTGAAGGAGCGCCGGTCGCCGTCGAGTGCTTCGTCGGGGATAAAGCCTTTTAAAAGGAGGAGTAACAAGATGCATAACTTGGTAGCAAGCTGCTTGGTCGTTGCTTATCTCTCGGCGAACGTATACGCCATCGTGAAGGCGCGGGTGTTTGAGTTAGCCCGTTCGCGCAAGCATCTCCTACTCTATGGCGTTCCTTTCATATTGTGGGGCTCTCTCATCCTGTTGGGATGTTGGCTCATGGAGATCATGCGCCGATTCGATGAATGGGCCGCCTAATGGCCCATTGAGATGACTTATTTTGCGGACAAAGCTCCGAACAAGTTAGCTGAGAACCGGAGTGCATTGTCAACTCCGGATACGAGCAGCGTGGCCAAGTGTTCTCGAATTCAGGCCAATGCGCTCATTGAGGTCGGCGTAGCGAACGCCGCCCATAGACTCAACCCCACCTCCCCGCTGATACACTCCATCGAAGCCGAAAACATCGAGCCCAACCAAGCGGGAGTAGCATCATCATGGCAACCACCACACCACCCAAGCCCACCTTCAAGCCCTTCGTCCCCGCCACCGAGTCCCGTCCCGAACTCACCCCCCGAGCCCTCATCCTCGGCTCCATCTTCGGCATCCTCTTCGGAGCCGTCACCGTCTACGTAGGTCTCCGCGCCGGCCTCACCGTAGCCGCTTCCATCCCCATCTCCGTCCTCTCCATCTCCATCCTCCGAGCCTTCGGCAAAGCCAGCATCCTCGAAAACAACATCGTCCAGTCCACCGGAAATGCCGGTCAGTCAATCGCCTCCGGAGTCATCTTTACCCTCCCTGCGCTTATCTTCTTAGGATTTGACCTGGAAGCATCAAGGATCTTCGCCCTCGCCCTCTTCGGCGGATGGCTCGGCGTCCTCTTCATGATCCCCCTCCGCCGCCAGTTGATCGTCGAAGAGCACGGAACCCTCATCTACCCCGAAGGCACCGCCTGTGCCGACGTCCTCATCGCCGGCGAGCGTGGCGGCTCATTCGCCTCCCGCGTCTTCCTCGGCCTCGGCCTCGGCGGCCTCTACACCCTCTTCCAGAACGACAACCTCTTCGCACTCTGGCCCAGCCAGCCCGACTATCAGCCCAACTATGGCCCCCAGCACCTGCTCAAAGGCGCCGCCATCCGCGCCGACTGCACCCCCGAATACCTCGGCGTCGGCTACATCATCGGCATCCGCGTCGCCGCCATCATGCTCGCCGGCGGAGTCTTCTCCTGGCTCGTCCTCATGCCCGCCATCTACTTCTTCGGTTCTCATCTTGCCGCACCGCTCTACCCCGGCACCGTCCTCATTACCCAGATGTCCCCTTCCGATCTTTGGCGCACCTACGTCCGCCCCATGGGAGCAGGCGCGGTCGCCGCCGCAGGACTCATCACTCTCCTCCGAACCCTCCCCACCATCGTGGGCGCGCTCACCCAGGGCTTCAAAAAAACCGGCACTGGCAAAACAGCCGTAACCCAACCCTCGCGCATCGAGCATGACCTTCCGCCTTCGGTCGTCTTCGGAGGCTCACTCCTCCTCATCATCCTGATGGTTCTCTTTCTCGAATTCAAACCCATCCCCGGCGCTCAGGTCGGCCTCCTCGCCAATATCGCCGCCGCACTCCTCGTCGTCGTCTTCGGCTTCCTGTTTGTCACCGTAAGCGCCCGCATCGTCGGCATCGTTGGCTCCTCCGCCTCGCCTGTCTCCGGCATGACCATCGCGACTCTCATGGCCACCGCCGCCATCTTCCTCGTCAAAGGCTGGACCGCCCCCGCCTTCGGAGCCCTCGCCATCACCATCGGCGGAGTCGTCTGTATCGCCGCCTCCAACGCAGGCGATACCAGCCAGGATCTAAAGACCGGCTACCTCATCGGAGCAACTCCATGGAAGCAGCAGATCGCCATCATGATCGGCGTCATCATCTCTATCTTTTCCATCGGGGCCACGCTCAACGCCATGAACAAAGGCCTCGAGACCTTCCAGCGCCTCCCCAAACCCATCGCCTTCTCTCTCGACCACCTCCCCGACGGCGTTCAGAACAACGGCAACTTCACCCAGGACCGCATCACCCTCACTGGAAACCGGAACGAAAGCTCGGGTGCCCCATCCTTGCCGGTCTCATCGGCAAGGGTGGGATCCACGAACTCCAGCACAGGTAAAGAAGAACTCACCAACACGAAAAGCTACATCCTTCTTAACGCCATCGGCTCCACCACCCTCGACGACGGCAAATATCTCTACAACCCTGCCACCGGCGAAATCGAAGTCCAGTGGATCCAGGGGATCGGCAGTGAAAAAGCCGCGGCGCCGCAGGGCCGTCTCATGGCCACCGTCATCAACGGAATCCTCAGCCGCAAACTTCCGTGGACTCTCGTTCTCCTCGGCGTCGCCATCGTCATTGTCGTTGAACTGCTCGGCATCCGCTCCCTCACCTTCGCAGTCGGCGCCTACCTCAGCATCGCAACAACCCTCGCCATCTTCGTAGGCGGAGTCATGCGCTGGA
This sequence comes from uncultured Acidobacteriaceae bacterium, assembly GCA_963774735.1. Lineage (GTDB taxonomy): Bacteria > Acidobacteriota > Terriglobia > Terriglobales > Acidobacteriaceae > Edaphobacter. The sequence continues at coordinate 126,149 of CAVZGJ010000027.1, forward strand.
TGGTCGATCGTGCTATGGAAAAGCATCGCCTTGCCAACGCCATCCCCGGCGACGAACTTGCCTCTGAAGAAATCTCCCCAGGCAGCCTCTACGCCTCCGGTCTCATCGCCGCCGGCGGCATCGTGGGCCTTCTCGGCGTGTGCATCAAGCTCTACGAAGCCGCCACCGATCGCTCCATCCCACGCTTCAGCGACCACAACCCGCTCCACCACGACATCGTCAGCGTCCTCATGTTCGCCCTCCTCGCCTACTCTCTCTACTACTTCGCACGGAAGCCGCTCAGGAGCTAGGTTGGATTTGCGAAAAAAGTTGTGTGTGGTGAATGGCACGTTTTTACAGGGGAGTTTTGTGTTTTTGTGTGTTTTTTGGATGGTAAATCGTGGTGAGTTTGTGGTGAGGTGCTGGTAAAACGTGGTGAGTTGACGGTCACTTTTCGAACGCTAAAAAATATCACTTTTTCGAACTTTATTTTTAGGGCAGTTCCGATTCGGGAATCGCAACCCGTGGTTCGTGGAAGCAATAGGGCTAGAATCGCTGAAGCTTCTATGAGCAATGTGCTGGTTATCTTTCAAGCTGATACAGAGCGCACCGAGCAGATGGCGCTCGCGGTGGGCGTGGGCGCGGTTGAGGCCGAGGCCAACATCCGGCTACGGCGGCTGGCGGCTCCTGGAACGGCGGAGTTGGCGCACAAGGGCTATGGCAGGTTGCAGGAGGCTGATCTTCTATGGGCCAACACCCTGGTCGTTGGACTGGAGTCGCCGAGACCTAAAGCGACGGAGCTGGATGGGCTGCTGTCACTCCTGAGCGCTGTCGACCCCGGCCAGCTTAGTGGAAGGCAGGCGTGGACCTTCGGGCCGGATGGACTGTCACAAGACCGGACAGAGGCTCAGGTCTTTGTCGAGTCGTCAATGCAGATCGGGGGACTGGTGGTATTGCCCTCGAATGTGCTCCACTTTGCAGCGGGAAACGACATGACGGAACAGATGAAAGAGGCTGGGCGAATGTCGGGGCGGCTGAATCAGGCAGGCTGAGTTGGTCGGCCCTGCAGAAACAAAACGGACCTCAGCGGCTAAAGCCGCATTTCGGCAGCACTTGCGGCACGGCTGAAGCCGTGCCCTTAACGGGGCCATCTGTAGCTCTCGCCCGATTTTGAAGTAGTTGACGCTGGCGAAGGTAACCTCATTTCAACGATTTACGAGAATTTGAATCTTATCTCGATGTCGAGATATCTTATATCGTAGGAGTTGGGAGGTAGCGAGATGACGGTTGAAGCAAAGAAAATCTCGGCAGCCCGGCTCTGGCTGGTTCTGGCCAGGGCGCATGGATCGATCGTGGATTACATCGAGGATTCCATGAATGCCCAGGGGCTTGGAGTCAGCGACTTTATGGTGCTGGAGGTATTGCTGCACAAAGGGCCGCTCACGATCTCTGCAATTGGGGAGAAGGTTCTGCTGGCCAGTGCATCGATGACCTCGGCGATTGACCGTCTGGAGAGACGCGGGCTGGTTGCGCGACGAAACTGCGCCACGGACCGGCGCGTACGGTATGTCGACCTGACGGATTGCGGTAAGGCATTTATTGAAGAGATCTTTGCGCGGCACGAGGTTGACCTGGAAAAGGTATCGGCGGCGCTGAGCGAGGAAGAACGCAACACGATGTATCAGGGGTTGAAGAAGCTCGGACTGGCGGCGAAGGCTGCTACGACCGGGAGCAAGGAAGCAAAGCAGGAGCTTCGGCCTGAGCGCTCGGCCTGAAGCAAGGAGAAATTATGCTGACAGTACGAAAGAGCAATGACAGAGGCCATGCCGACCATGGATGGCTGGATTCGCACCACACCTTTTCATTTGCCAACTACCACGACCCGGCGCACATGGGCTATCGCTCACTGCGTGTGATCAATGAGGACCGGGTAGCCGAAGGCCGCGGGTTTGGAGCGCACGCTCACCGCGACATGGAGATCCTGAGCTATGTTCTGAAGGGCAAGCTGGCCCACAAAGACAGCATGGGTCACGTTGAAGTGCTGGGGCCGAACGAGATTCAGAAGATGTCGGCCGGCAGCGGCGTGGTGCATAGCGAGTTCAACGGATCGGAGACGGAGCCAGTACACTTCTTCCAGATATGGATTGAGCCAAAAAGCCGCGGAACGACGCCTGGCTATGAGCAGCTGAAGTTCGACGCATCCGAGAAACTGGATAAGTTCAAGGTTCTGGCATCGCAGGAGAAGGTTGCCGGAGCCGCGACGATCAACCAGGATGCGAAGGTTTCGGTCGCCGAGATGACACCGGGCAAGGAGCTGACGTATCCAATAGGTACGAAGCGGCATGCGTGGCTGCATGTTGTCGATGGCGATGTGACCGTGAATGGCAAGGAGTTGCAAACGGGAGATGCCGTCGCCGCCGATCAGGAGGAGAAGCTGGAAGTGATTGCGAAGGGCACCGGCAACAGCGAGATACTATTGTTCGACCTCGCCTAAGCCCCGCAGAGCTTGATGCCAACGGCCGGCTTTGAAACAAACGCAACGATGACCGGCACAAAATGATTTTGAGCCGGCCATGCCAAGCAGAACATTTTCCAAGCAGGACATTTTCACCAAAACGTTTTCTACAAGGAGACCACCCGATGAATCGTCGCACGTTTACTGCAACCCTCGCAGCCCTGCTTCTGACCGGAGCCAGTGCGCTTGCACAACCTTCCACCTGGACCATCGACCACAACCATTCGCAGGTTAACTTCGGCATTGCCCATATGGGAGTCAGCACGGTGCGCGGCTCGCTCAGCGGCGTGACTGGTACCGTGGTGTGGGACGACAAGGATCCGAGCAAGTCGAGCGTTGAGGCCACGATTGACGCGAGCACGGTTACGACCAACAACGACGCGCGCGACAAGCACTTGAAGTCGCCTGACTTCTTCAACGTCGCACAATATCCGACGCTAACCTTCAAGTCGACGTCTGTGAGCGGAACGGCGGGCAAGCTGACGGTGACGGGCGACCTGACAATGGCGGGCGTGACGAAGAGTGTCACGCTGGCTGTTGATGGCCCGACCGCTCCTGTCAAAGGCCAGGGCGGCAAACTGGTGACGGGCTTCTCGGCTACCGGGACGGTGAAGCGCAGCGATTTCAACTTCGGCTCGAAGTTCAATGCGATCCTCGGCGACGATGTCAAGTTCACGATCGACGTCGAAGCCGGCAAGCCTGCTCAGTAAAAAATGCAAGCCCCGCTTGCTGCGGATTGCCGCAGCAAGCGGGGCTTTTTTGCGTTATGAAGTTTCCGAAGAGCCGACTTCAGGGAAGCGATTCTCTTACTCTATTTTCCTTTGAAGGCGTCGAAATAGTGGTTTTCGCCTTCATCCTCGTACTCTTCGCTCAGTGATCAACGGATCCGAGCAGCTTCCTGTCTGCTGCCCCGAGCGGAGAACGCTATGATTCCATACACTGTCGTTACATCGTTCGAAACTTTGGCGGATCCAGCCAGTTGGCGGTTGGCACAAGGAGAATAGCGTCTCTAACCCAATGAGAGCCGGCCACAAACAGGCTAACCGCAGTCGAATGGAGAACGCGGGAAGAGCGAGCGTGTATTCAATCGCCTCACGGAAGTGATCGAGGGACTTTTTGACGAGTTCAAACAAGAGCGGCCGTCCCGGCACCAGTATCTCGGCCAGAATATCTGCGGATCAGGCGAACGACTGATCATCAGCCTGAGAGGGAACAGCGGCCGATGCGCAGATCCATGCCGCAGTCCCGAAGAACAGCATCTGAAGGCTTTCGATCAAAGAATGCCACGGGCCAACAGCACTCTTGACCGCCTTCGCAAGTGATGGGTCGTGCCGAGGCAGGTTGCGTTGGAATGCCAACAGCGACCAAGGATGGTGTTGCATCAACCCAGCGAAGACATGAAGCGCGACAATCTGCCCGGAGGATTCGTCGGGAAAAGTACGCAGGTCGAACACCATGCCTTTCGTGAGGGTAGTGACGAAAGCGCGTACCGCATCCTGATCGGACTCGCTCAATTGAGGCCGCACGGTTAGCGCGGATCCAGCGACTTCCGCACTTCCTTCACACCGATTCCAGTCGCAGACTGTCCACTAATCGCACGAGCGTGCACGTCGGGAGGAATTCTTCCGAGATAGTCGCTTCCCGATAATCCATTGCGATCGTGATCCATCTGTTGATGCTGGCAACCCCTTCAACTCTCGTTGGGCAGCACGCGGAGATCGCGATTGGATTGGCGGGGAATGTACGTCTCCTGTTATTTATAAATGCCCTTGTTACCAGCCCACGGAACGCCAAGAGCTGAGTCTCATAAACGCTCCTACTGCACTATTGTCTGGGAGTTCCGCCAGAGAGCAGGATCATCGGAATCTGCGAAGCCAGCTGCAGGTCAATCAACCCCACCAGCCGCCGATCCAACTGGAAAAACACCGCGGTTTTCCTCCCTGGTATCACGTTGTTGAAGAGCGAAATGTATCTCAGCCGTAACTCCGCAACTGATTGATCGACGCCAAGCATCTTGCGAACCAGTCCCGTTGCCTGATCGTCGGTCATGGTGGCGTAGCTGGACGCGAACTCTTTGATCGCCGCATACTTCGCATCGTTGATCTTCACCAGATCGGCAGTGTACTGGTCGTACAGCGGCCAGAATTTCACCGCCTCTTGATCAGTCAGCTGAAGATTCGAAGCGATGATCTGTCTCTTCTGTGACCGAACATCCTTCCTTAATAAATCGATATCCTGATCCGTAACGCTCTGGGCCGAGTTGTCAGACGGGGTTTGCGCCGAACTTTGACTCCAACAGAGGCCAGTCAAAATCACTATTACTGCAATGCTGAACGATAGAAGACTCTTCCTTATCACGGATATCTCCCTTCCCATCGCTGTCGTTTGGTTGAACCCGCAGGCCCTTAGGGTCACCCAAAATCTTACGCCTAACCGTCGCTACGCCGGTAAGTCGCTCATCGAACGACGATCCAAAGCTTAGCGTCGACACTCCCGGGAAACGGGGTTATAGATAACTTTGGTTGCGCCGGAGTTCAAACTGGTCCACTACCCTCGGCTAAGACCTAATTGCCTTGGGTGCGCTGGATTCGGTCCTTGTTGTCGCGCACGAGACACAGAAAGTCGCGAACAATGGGGCCCTCGTTCTCCGGGTTCCACGCGACGGTGAGCCCCATGTAGAGCTTCTGCGGGACGAGCGGCGAGATGACGACGTCAGAGGGGCGAAGATAACGGACACCGGAGGGAACCAGCGCTACGCCCTCACCGGATTCAACCAGCGTGAGGACGCCGGACCAGGTAGCGGAGGTGTTGACGATGTTCGGCGAGAAGCCGGCCGCCGAACAGAGGGCGACGATTCCATCGAAGAGCGCAGGCGTCATCTGGCGATCGCAGAGGACGAAGCGTTCCGCGGTCAAGGCCTCGATCGTAATGCGTTTGCCTGCAAGAGGGTGGTCGCGCGGCAGAGCGACGACGACGGGGTCGCGATAGAGCAGTTCGGCACTGAGGGTGCGGTCGAAGGGCGGCTCGAGCGGGCGGGCGAAGGCGACATCGATCTTGCCACTAGTCAGCGCCTCCATCTGCTCGGGTGTGCGCATTTCATAGAGAGAGAGTTTAATGTCAGGGTGGAGTTTTCGGTAGTCGCGGATGATGCGCGCGAAGAAGCCTCCGGCGCCCCACAGGAAGAAGCCGATGTTGAGCGAGCCGACCTGCCCGAGAAGGGAGCGGTTGGTGATCTCGATGGCGCGGTCTGCGGCAAGCAGGGTCTTGCGGGCCTCGGCGAGGAAGAGTTGACCGTGCGGCGTAAGCCTGGCGCGTCCGGAGCTGCGATTTAAGAGAGCCCCACCGACTTCGCGCTCGAGGTCGGCAATCTGTTCGCTGATGGCTGACTGGGAGACGCGAAGCTGCCGCCCGGCTTCACTGAGGCTGCCATGTTCGGCTACGGCGCAGAAGTACCGGAGATGTCTAAGTTCCATGGCGTTGTGCGCTTTATGCTCCAGAACGAGTGTATCGGTTTTTCCGATGGTCAACCCCGGAAATACCTGGCAAACCTTCATGCGCCGGGAAATGTCTTACTCTATAGGAGCACCCGGGTAGAAAGAGGCTTTTTCGCATGTGGATCGTCAAAGTCGCGCTGAATCGTCCCTACACGTTTATCGTGCTGGCGATCTTGATCCTGATTGCCGCGCCTGTGGTCATCATGCGCACGCCGACGGACATCTTCCCGAATATTAATATTCCAGTCGTCTCGATTGCCTGGCAATATACGGGGCTGAATCCGGAAGAGCTCGAGGGCCGGTTGACGACGCCGTATGAGAAGGTGCTGACGACGCTGGTCGACAACATCGAGCATACGGAGTCGACGACGATCGCAGGGCAGGTGATTATCAAGGTCTATCTGCAGCCGGGGGCGAGCCTGGATACAGCGAATGCGCAGGTGACTTCCGCGTCGCAGTTCATCCTGAAGAGCCTTCCGCCGGGCATTCTGCCGCCGCAGATCATCAACTTCAGCGCGTCGACGGTGCCGATTATCCAGCTGGGCCTGTCGGGCAGAGGACTGTCCGAGCAGCAGCTGAACGACTTGGGATTGAATTTCATTCGGCCGCAACTGGTGACGATTCCGGGTGCGGTGGTTCCGAACGTGTACGGCGGCAAGCAGCGGTCGATCATGCTGAATCTCGATCCGAAGCTGTTGCAGGCGAAAGGGCTATCGCCGGTCGATGTGCTGAATGCGATGTCCCAGCAGAATATTGTGCTGCCGGGCGGCACGGCGAAGATCGGCGAGGATGAGTACGACATTCATATCAACTCGTCGCCGATTACGCTGGCGGGAATCGCTGACCTGCCTCTGCGGCAGGTGAACGGCACCACGATCTACATGCATGACGTCGGTACAGTTAGCGACGGCAGCATTCCGCAGACGAACATTGTGCGTCAGGACGGGCACCGCGGCGTTCTTCTGGTGGTTTTGAAGTCGGGCAACGCGTCGACGCTGTCGGTTGTCAGCGGAATTCGCTCGATCCTTCCCAGGGTGAAGGCGACGCTGCCGCCTGAGCTGCAGATCAAGCCGATCGGCGACCAGTCCATCTTCGTGCGCGCTTCGATTGTTGGAGTAGTTCGCGAGGCTATCATCGCCGCGATGCTGACGGGCCTGATGATTCTGCTGTTCCTCGGGAGCTGGCGCAGCACTATTATCATCGCGGTCTCGATTCCGCTTTCGATCCTGACGTCGATCATTGTGCTGGGGCTGATCGGGCAGACGATCAACATCATGACGCTGGGCGGCCTGGCTCTGGCGGTTGGCATCCTGGTGGACGACGCCACAGTGACGATTGAAAATATCGAGCGCTACCTGGAAGAGGGCCACACACTGCACGATTCGATCCTCGAAGGCGCGGCGCAGATATCGGTTCCCGCGCTGGTGTCGACGCTGTGCATATGCATCGTGTTTCTGCCGATGTTCTTTTTGAGCGGCGTCTCACGGTATCTCTTTGTGCCGCTGGCCGAAGCCGTCGTCTTCGCAATGTTGGCCTCCTACGTGCTTTCGCGAACACTGGTGCCGACGCTGGCGATGTATCTGTTAAAGAGACACGACCACAATGCAGCGCCTTCGCGGAATATACTGGCTCGGTTTCAGCGTGGATTTGAGCGCCGCTTCGAACAGGTGCGCAGCGGCTATGTCGGTCTGCTGAGACGGCTCGTGAAGGCGCGCGTGATCTTCGTTCCGGTGTTCTTGCTGCTCTGCCTTTGCGCGTTCCTCCTCGAGCCTTTCCTGGGGCAAAACTTCTTCCCGAGCAGCGATACCGGGTCCTTCATCCTGCATCTGCGGGCTCCGAGCGGAACACGCATTGAAGAGACCGCCAAGCTCTGCGACCTGGTTGAACAGAACATCCGCAAGATCGTGCCACCGGCCGAGGTCGACAACATCCTTGACAACATCGGCCTGCCTTACAGCGTATTGAACACGCAACATGCGACTTCAGGCTTGGTTGGAGCCGGCGATGCCGACATCCTCGTCTCTCTGAAAGAAGACCACCGCCCTACCGCCGAGTACATCGCGGCTCTCCGGAAGAACCTGCCGCGCGATTTTCCTGGCGCCATCTTTTACTTCCTCCCATCGGACATCGTTACGCAGATTCTGAACTTCGGCCTGCCCAGCGCCGATCGACATTCAGTTCGAAACTGCTGACTTGCCTAGCTCGCGTAAGATCGCCAATACGATGCTGGAGCAGTTGCACCACGTTCCGGGCCTGGTAGACCTTCGCATCCAGCAACCAGATGATTACCCCGTTTTGAACGTCGATGTCGACCGCACGAAGGCGGCGCAGGGCGGCTACTCGCTTCGCGATGTAGGCAGCAGCTTGCAGAACCTGCTGAGTGGCAGCTCGCAGCTCAACCCGCTGTTCTTCCTGAACTACAAAAATGGCATCAACTACAGCATCGTGGCCCAGGCGCCGCAGTATGACATTCAGTCGCTGAATGACCTGCAGAACGTACCCCTATCTTCGCCAACCGCGAAGCAGCCGGAAATTCTCGCCGATGTCGCTAACATTCATCGGACCACCGAGATGCAGGTCGTCAACCATTACAACATCCGCCGCACGCTCGATATCTATGGCTCCGTGCAGGGACGCGATCTTGGCGCGGTGAGCAAAGCGATCGACAAGATTGTCTCCGCCAACAAAAAGGCGCTGCCGCGTGGAACCTTCATTCATGTGCGCGGACAGATTGAGACGATGAAGAACTCGTATCTCGGATTGATCGCCGGTCTTGGGTTCTCGATCGTGCTGGTCTACCTGTTGATCGTAGTGAACTTTCAATCGTGGCTCGATCCTTTCATCATCATTACGGCGCTGCCTGCCGCGCTGGCGGGCATTGTGCTCTTTCTCTTCACCACACGCACCACTCTGAGCGTTCCAGCGCTGATGGGTGCGATTATGTGTATGGGCGTCGCCACCGCAAACAGTATTCTGGTCGTATCGTTTGCGAAAGAACGCCTGCTGGACCATGGGGATGCGGTCGCGGCCGCAATTGAAGCCGGCGCAATACGCTTCCGGCCCGTTTGTATGACTGCGCTTGCGATGATCATCGGCATGGTTCCGATGGCTCTCGGAGCCGGCGAGGGCGGAGAGCAGAATGCTCCGCTGGGACGCGCCGTGATCGGTGGACTGATGCTGGCCACCATGGCGACTCTGATCTTTGTACCGGCAGTCTTCAGCCTTCTGCATGGACGACGCGGCCAGAAGGAGTCTGTAGAAAAGCAAGCCGACCACCGCATCGCTGCCGAGGTCTAGGAAATTATGAGCACGGAAGGAGCACGAATGACGAGTGTGACCGAGACGAAGGCAAACGCATCCCATGCGGCCGAAGAGTACCCGCCTGTGCCGAATATCGTGGCCGACGAGCCTAAGCTGACTCGCGGATCGTGGATCGGCATGGTGGTCGTCGCGGCGATCGTGGCGGCAGTCGTCAGCTTCGGGATCATGGCCCGTCATGGCAGCGAGCGCACCCTCGAGAAAGAGACGGCTGTTTCCGCCATTCCATCGGTCAATGTGATTTACCCAAGCGCGTCCTCTCTCTCTTCCGAAATCGCGCTGCCGGGCAATACCCAAGCATTCATCGACGCCCCGATCTACTCACGCACGAGCGGCTATCTGAAAGATTGGTATTTCGACATCGGCGCGCATGTTCGCAAGGGGCAACTGATGGCGGTGATCGAAACTCCGGAGCTGGACCAGCAGTTGCAGGTCGCCCAGGCCGATTTGAAGAGCGCGCAGGCGAATCTCGACCTGGCCAACACGACCTCGACGCGTTATCAGAATCTGCTCAAGACGAACTCGGTATCGAAGCAGGAGACAGATGTGGCAATGAGCGATGCAGCAGCAAAGCAGGCTGCAGTCGATGCGTCGATGGCGAACGTAAGGCGGCTTCAACAATTGCAATCCTTTGAGAAGGTCTATGCTCCATTCGACGGAATCGTCACGGCACGCAACACGGACATTGGGCGGCTGATCACGGCTGGCCAGAACACAACGCCGCAGGAGCTCTTTCACCTGGCGTCCATCGGCAAGTTGAGAGTTTACGTTGCGGTACCCGAAGCGTACTCAGCTGCGATCAAAGACGGAAGTAAGGCGACATTGACGCTGGACGAATTTCCCGGCAAGACCTTTGAAGGCACGATTGCACGCAATTCCAATGCGATTGACCAGTCGACACGCACCCTCAACGTCGAGGTGGATGTCGATAATCCGAAAGCTGAGCTGCTCCCTGGCGCGTATGTCTTCGTTCACTTCAAGGTTCCGGAGCACGCAACCGGGCTCATGCTTCCATCCAACACGCTTTTGTTCCGCTCGGAGGGCCTGCGGGTCGGCCTGGTTCGCAACGGTCGTGTGCAGCTGGTTCCGGTGAAGATCAGCAAGGATGCAGGAGCCACGGTAGAGATTTCCTCCGGTTTGACCCCGAACGATCCGGTCATTCTCGACCCCTCGGATTCGCTGGCCAGCGGACAGGAGGTCCAGATCGCAAACCGCGCGAACCAACCCGGAGCGCAGACCAAGGCGGGCCAGCAATGAGGGTAATTCCGGCGCTAGGAGCAAGTATTGGCGCGCTGATGCTGAGCGGCTGCATGGTCGGGCCGAAGTACGTAAAGCCTGCCGTCCCTCTTTCGCCCGCATATAAAGAGGCCACTCCGGACATGTACAAGGAGAGTGCTGACTGGCACATCGCCCAGCCTGCGGATGCGGCACAGCGCGGAGAGTGGTGGCGCATCTTCGGCGATGAGCAGTTGAATGGCCTGGAACCATTGGTTGCGGCGAACAATCAGAACCTGAAGGTTGCAGATGCGCGCTTTCGCGAGGCTCGAGCGCTGATTCGCTACTACCATGCTGCACTCTATCCCACGATATCGACCACGCCGTTTGCCGGAGGGCTGCGCGAATCCTCGAACCGTCCATATTTCAACCCGTCCAACTCGCAGGGCAAAGGCGTGGGAGATATTCTGCTTCCTGTCGATATGAGCTACGAGATCGATGTCTGGGGACGCGTGCGCCGAACCATCAGCGCTGCGCGCGAAGAGGCGCAGGCAAGCGCGGGCGACCGGCAGACGGTGATGCTGAGTTTGCAGGCAGAGCTTGCAGTCGATTATTTTGAAGCTCGCACCGCGGATGCGCAAGAAAAGCTGCTGAACGACACGGTAAAGACCTACGAAGAGGCGTACCGCATTACCAATAACCGCTTCGAAGGCGGTGTCTCTCCCAAATCCGACGTGGACCAGGCACAGACACAGCTTGAAGCGGCGCGGGTGCAGGCGCGCGATATCACGCTGCAGCGCGCACAGTTTGAGCACGCCATCGCTGTGTTGCTGGGCCAGCCTCCAGCTACATTCACGTTGGCTACCGCGCCACTCGCTGCGCGGCCGCCGGCGATTCCTCCGGGGCTGCCTTCGGAACTCCTCGAGCGGCGGCCAGACATCGCCGCGGCGGAGCGCCGAGTCGCCGAGGCGAACGATCGCATCGGCATCGCGCGTGCCGCGTACTACCCGACGATTTCGCTGAGCGGATTTGTTGGCGTGGAGGCCACCTCGTTCGCCAGTCTCTTCAGCCCGGCAAGCCTGGCGTGGGCGCTTGGGCCGACGCTGTCGCAGACGATCTTCGATGCGGGCCGGCGCGCCGCGGTCTCCGAACAGGCCAACGCCAGCTATGACGAGACGGTCGCCAGCTACCGCCAGACTACGCTGACCGCATTTCAGCAGGTGGAGGACAATCTGGTGGCTCTGCGCGTGTTGCAGCAGGAGGCCGACCATCAGCACCAGGCTACGGCGGCCGCGGAGTCTGCCGAGCAGATCTTCAACAACCGATACGTCGGCGGACTCGATACCTACCTGCAGGTGGTCACAGCCCAGACGACTGCGCTGTCCAATGAACGAAACGACATCGACATCATGCGCCGCCAGATGGACGCCAGCGTTCTGCTGATTAAGGCGCTTGGCGGCGGATGGAACGTGAGCGATCTGCCCAAGCTCTAGCGGCCCGAGAGCTGCAGCGGCAGATAAAACGAAAACACTGAGCCCTGCGACGCCTGGCTCGTGACTTCGATCGATCCACCATGCGCTTCGACGATCGCCTTCACGATGGCAAGCCCCATGCCTGTGCCTTGCACACGATAGCGTTGGCCCTGACCACGATAGAACTTGTCGAAGATCATCATCCGCTCGAAGTCGTCGACCCCAACGCCGCGGTCGGCCACGCTGGTCACGAGCTGTCCATGAGCAACTTCAGCGCTGACGAAGATGGGGCTTCCCTCCGCAGAGTACTTCGCGGCGTTCTCGAGCAGGTGCTGCAGAACCTTCGCAATCCGCTCGAGATCCATCTGAACGAGAGGCAGCGTATCGGGCAGGCGCAACTCAACCGGGTGTGTTTTGAGCGGCCCCTGCACAGCTTCGAGCGCGAGATCGACGGCCTCCCGCATCGAATGGAGTTGCAGATCGAGCTTGATGTCTTTGGCATCCAACTCGGCCATCTCCATTGCCTGGCCGACGAGTCGGTCGAGGCGCGCGGCCTCTTCTTCGATGACCTGCATCATCTCGGCGCGTTGCTCTTTGTCGAGCAGGGGATCGCTTCGCAGGCTCGTAATCGCAGCCGTAATTGCCGTCAGCGGCGTTCGCAGCTCGTGAGCGACGGAGTCGAGGAGGGCATTGCGCAGCCGCTCACTCTCGCGCGAAGCCTGCACCCGCGTTAGTGTCTCGACGGCCCCGGCGCGTTCGATCGCGATCGCGGCGAGACCGCAGACCGCGTCGAGGGCCTCGGGCGAAGTCCCCGATCCTGTGATTCCGACGGCTCCGATGGGGCGGGTTCCAAGGAGAATCGGGACCAGCGTCACGTTGCGCTCCTCATCGCGGCGATGGTCGCGCGTAAATGCGGCGTCACGCAACTCGGCTGCGGTGACGTCCATGTAATTGGGGCTCGAGCGATAGACGCGGTCTCTCTCGCGCAGATAAATTGCGGCTCCGGCGAGGTTGAAGGTCGCGGCGATCATCTGAGGTAGAACATTCAGGAGGTCGATTACATTACCGGCGACGAGCATCTGCTGGCTGAACTCGTACAATCTCTCCGCCTCGCGCTGGCGGCGGCGAGAGATCTTCGCCTCTCTGCGAGCGCGTTCCGCGAGCTGGCTCGCAACGATGCCAGTTACCAGAAATGCCAGCAGGGCGACCCAGTTCCGGCTGTCGCCGATCGTGAAGGTCATGACTGGCGGCAGAAAGAAAAAGTTGAATGCCAGCGCCGAGAGAATCGATAAGTAGATAGAGTGCCGCAGACCCCAGTTCGCGGCCACCAGAAGAATGCCGACGAGAAAAGTCAGCGCAACTGTGGTCTCATTGACATGGAGCCAGCGGAAGTAGACCGCTACAATGACCGCGGCGGCTGCCGTCGACACACTATAGCGAACGATACTGCGTAGCACCTTGCGCTGCACGAATCTATCTTATCCTTATGGGAACTCGCGCCAACCCGAACCCCGTCGTGAAGAGCCCCGAAGAGTGGCTGGAAAAGGTGGCGCCCGAGAAGACGCGCGGCACCTTCAAGCTGTTCCTCGGCTACGCCCCCGGCGTGGGCAAGACGTACAGCATGCTCAGCGAGGCGATTCGACGCCACCAGCGCGGGGAGGACATCGTCATCGGCGTAGTCGAGACCCACGGCCGGCCTCGCACTGCAGAGCTCGCTGAGCAGCTCGAAAAGGTTCCGCGAAAGGCGATTGAGTACAAGGGTGTCCCTTTCGAAGAGATGGATGTCGACGGCATTATCGCCCGTCATCCGCAGATCGTTCTGATCGACGAACTGGCGCACACGAACATCGAGGGCAGCAGGCATCGCAAGCGCTACGAAGATGTGCTCGACGTGCTGGCGGCCGGTATCGATGTTCTGGCGACGATGAATGTTCAGCATATCGAGAGCGTTGCGCCCACCGTACAGAGCGTCACGGGCGTTCCCATTCGCGAGACTGTGCCGGACTGGGTGGTTCAGCGCGCCGACGAGATCGTGATGGCGGATTTAACTCCTGAAGCGCTGCAGACCCGCATGCGCCGCGGCGATATCTACGGCACGGACCGCGCGGAGAAGGCGCTCGCGAACTTTTTCCGACGCGGCAATCTCATCGCTCTGCGCGAACTTGCCCTGCAACACGTCACCAAGGCCGTCGATCGCACGTTGACCGCCTACATGGACGCAAAGCGGATCGAGGCCCACTGGGCTGTGCGCGAGCGTGTGGCCGTTTGCATCAGTGCGAACAGCTCTGCGCAGACCCTCATCGCCCGCGGAGCCCGCGTGGCCGAAGGTGTCGGCGGCGAACTCTTCGTCCTGCACGTCGATACCGGCGAGGACTTGAGCGATGAGGAAAAGAGCGCGCTCTCCGCGAATATGCAGTTTGCGCGAAACCTCAACGCAGAGGTTTTCACCATTAAAGGGAGCAGCATTGCTCACGCTGCGGCGAGCTTCGTGCGCGAGAAACGAATCACGCACATTGTCTTTGGCCGCAGCGCGATCCACGGCTTCCGCAAGTACCTTTACTACTGGGCGATTCAGCACTTCCTCAAAGAGGCCCCAAACGTCGACGTCCATATCGTCACGCAGCAATCGGAGCACGAATGAAACAAAACAACAACGATCATCCGGCGAGAATTCTCCTGGTTGACGACGAGGCACAGATCACGCGCGTCCTGAAGACGGCGCTTTCGACACAGGGTTATTCTCTGCGGATTGCTGCGAACGGTGTCGATGGAATGCAGGCGGTTCACGAGTGGCGGCCTGACCTCGTCATCACCGACGTTTCCATGCCGGAGATGAACGGGGTTGAGCTGTGCCGCGAGATACGCGCCGTCTCGCAGGTGCCGATCATTGTTCTTTCGGTGCGCAATCAGGACCAAGTCAAAGTGGAGGCGCTCGACGCCGGCGCGGACGACTACGTGACCAAGCCCTTCAGCATCCAGGAGCTGCAGGCCCGCGTGCGTTCCCAACTGCGTCGCAGCAGCGTTACCAGCGGAGAATCCCCGCAGGTCATTCAGGCAGGCGACTTTCTCATCGATATCGCCCAGCACCGAGTCGTCGTTCGCGGCCAGGACACTCACCTGACGCCCAAACAGTTCGATCTGCTGGTTTATCTGGCGCAACATCCCGGCCAGGTGCTCACCCACCGCGCTCTGCTTCACGCTGTGTGGGGAACCAATGCCGATCAGCCCGAGTACCTTCGCGTCAACATCGGCCAGCTGCGCAAGAAGATCGAGCGCTCAGAAGAACCTGCTTACATCGTGACCGAGCCATGGATTGGGTACCGGTTCCGCCCGACCGGCAACGACGATTTTTGATTGGACGCTCTGCCGGCACAAGTTTCCGTATAGAAATTCTTTCTCAATCATGCCGCGGTCTCTGCTAGCATGGCGTCCTTATGGACTCTTTCAACTCTGCCCGACGTGATCTTCTCCGATTTGGCGGCATGGGTTTGGCCGCCGCAGCCACAACGTCTGCTCCGTACGCTCTCGCTCTTCCCAAGTCCTACTCGAATACGCCTCCGCTGGTCTTCGACGTTCGCAATTATGGAGCAAAAGGCGATGGTAAGACCGTCGACACGCCCGCAATCAACCAGGCGATCGAAGCTGCGGCCGGAGCCGGCGGCGGAACGGTCAATTTTCCGGCCGGAACCTACGTCTGCTTTTCGATTCATCTTCGCAGTCACGTCCACCTCTATCTTTCCCAGGGCTGCACGATTCTTGCGGCCGATTCTCCTTTGCCCGGACAGACCACCGGCTACAACGGCGGCACCTACGACGCAGCCGAACCCAACGGCGAGTGGGAGCCCTACCAGGACTACGGCCATAACCACTGGCACAACTCGCTGATGTGGGGCGAGTCGCTCAACGACATCGGCATCAGCGGCCCGGGTCTGATCTACGGAAAGGGACTTAGCTTCGGGGCTGGTCCTGCTCGCATTGGGCCTCCGCGCGAAGGCTTTGGGCCCGGGCGTCCCGCTGGAGCGGCCACTCCCGGCACCCCCGCGGGTGCTACTGCCGCAGCGCCGCCGCCCTTCCCACGCAATCGCGGCAACTATCCCATGTACCAGGCCGAGCAACCCGGCGTGGGCAACAAAGCGATCGCCCTGAAGAACTGCCGCAACGTCATCTTTCGCGACTTCTCGATCCTCAAGGGTGGTCACTTTGGCCTGCTTCTCACCGGCGTCGACAACCTGACCATCGACAACCTGAAGATCGACACCGACCGCGACGGCATAGACATCGACTGCTGCAAGAACGTCCACGTCTCCAACTGCACCGTCAACTCGCCATGGGATGACGGTATCTGCCCCAAGAGCAGCTATGCGCTCGGCTACAACAGGGCAACCGAGAACGTCACCATCACGAACTGCTACGTCACCGGCAACTATGAGCTAGGCACGGTTCTCGACGGCACCTTCAAAAGATTCGCTGCCGACTTTCGAGTTCCCCACACCGGCCGTATCAAGTGCGGCACCGAGTCGAACGGCGGCTTCAAGAACATCACCATCTCCAACTGCGTCTTCGAGGAGTGCGACGGCATCGCGCTCGAGAGCGAAGACGGTGCCCTCTGCGAGGACATCACCATCTCGAATATCTCCATGCGCGGCATCTTCACTGCTCCCATCTTCATTCGGCTCGGAGCGCGGTTGCGCGGACCGAAGGACACCACGAAGGTCGGAACGATGCAGCGCATCCTCATCAACAATCTGGTCAGTCATGACGCCGGTTCGCGGCTTTGCTCCATCATCAGCGGCATTCCCGAATATGCGATTCAGGACCTGAAGATCGCGAATGTCTTCCAGCAGCATAAGGGCGGAGCCGCGCAGGACACGCTCGCCATCCGTCCACCTGAGTTCGAAAATAAATATCCCGATCCGGGGATGTTCGGGCCAATGCCCTCGCAGGGATTTTATCTGCGCCACATTCGCAATCTCGAGATGAGCCATGTCGAGATCGCGCCCGTGCAGCCAGACCCGCGGCCAAGCTTCTTCCTCGACAATGTGGACCGCGCGGACTTCATTGCGGTCACCGCGCCCACGGCCAACCCCGCGTTTCGCCTCGACAAGGTCACCGATCTGCGCATTCTTCTCAGCCGCGCGGCCAAGGACACGCAACTCGAGAGTGCCGACAACAAAACCATCTAGCCTCGACTGCGTTGCGAAGACCTATCTCACGACCAGAACAGCTGTCTCGTATGGCTTCAGATCCAGTTGAATCCTGACTGTTCCCTTCTCGCTCGTGGCTTTCGTGGGCACGATTTTTGCTGTCTGCACATCCCACAGTTCCGCCGTCTTGCCTTCACTTCTGACCGTTACGGCACGAGAGAGCGCATCCGGCCCTTCATTGAAAAATAAGTAGACATCGGCGTCTTTGAGGCGGCGCCGGATAGTTCGCAATGCGGTATCTGGTGTATCCAACATCACATCCGGTGACGGCACTGCCGCGCTGACGGCTTGGAGGATCGCATCCGGAACTACCATGGCGGTCGGAGGTGAGGCCGGTGGCTGAGCGGGTGGGGTCGGTGTCGGAGGCAACTCGCCCGGGGCTACCGAGGCCCAGGAAAAGTCCGCAGCGGTCGCCGAGCGCGCATCCAGAATTGTCTTGCCGGAGATCAGCGAAGGCGTCCGCCCAAGGAAGAGAACGTGGCCGCCACCGCTCGCGAACGCATGCAAGCGATCGAGCGCCGCCTGCGAAAGCAGAGAAATATCGGGCAGAATGACCGTCGCGTATCGATTTCCACTCGCCGTCTCGAACGCGCCATGGCTGGCAGTAAGGTCCCTGGCGAGCGCGTCGTCATTGACGATGTCGAAGTCGATCTGCCGCTCGGACAGCATTCGCTCCGTCGAGACAAACGCCGCATCTGCTGCGGCATCGCCCATCCACATCGAGCTGGACGGTAGATAGAGTGCGACCGAGGCCGCAGGACGGCCCATCGACATCAGATACGACATGCGCTGCACATAAGTCAGTAGTGCGGGATAGGCAGGGTCTTCCATGTAAGACGATCTGTGCGCGTTGGGAGTGCTGGTTGCGGGAAAGTACATCGTCTCCACCAGGTTCACCCCGCGCACAAACTGCTCATTCAGAATGTAGCGCGCCATATCGACATCCGGTGCAGGCCGATACGCCGCGAAGCTCTCGGTGAAGGCTCGCGGATGCCCGTACACGTGCGAAGCGGACGCTGCCAGCCGCGGAAAATCGGAGATCGTATCCTTCCATATCTGGTGCCAGATCGTATCGATCCCGGGGACCTGAACGTATTGCATGTCGCGCAAAAATTCTCCCTCAGACCGCGTGAGATCCATCTCCATCTCTTCGTGATTCAGGTGAACCTGGTACTCGAGGTGATTTGCGGCGCACCAGTCGCCCTGAGGCTTGAAGAATCCATCACGGAACATCTGGGAAAACACGTCGTAATAATCCGCTTTCGCGCGCAGTTGCTGGTCGGTCAGCTTCGCGCCGCGCGGCTGCAGGAAGGCCGCCAGGTAGGGCTTGATGTCGTAGCCCTTGATTTCGGTGAAGCGATCGAAGAACTTCGGCGTCCACGGCAGGCCGCTGATTGAGTAGTCCGGCTCATCTCCACGAAAGCCCATAATCGTCTTGCCAAACTCGTCCCCGACCGCTTTCTTGTATTGCTCGTGCGTGAACTCGAGATACTGCATAGTCGCAGCAGGGTCGAGATAGTCCTCGAGCGACTGGGTCCCATCCTTCACACGCTTCGGATTCGTGTCGGATCGCGTCGGCGAAGTCTTGAACTCGTGCTCGACAACGATTACCGTCCAACTTCCCGCAGGCGGGAGTCCAATTGATCGCATTATTTGTAACCGTAACAGGCACAGTTGCGCCATTGTCTGCGTTGATCGCCGTCACAACAACAGTATCCGGCCCCACCGTTGTCTTCACTTGCTCGCCTGCAGTCGCAGGAATCCTCTGCGCAGCCGCCAGCGCCTGCATCCGCAACTCCGGCTTCAGCTCTGTAAACTTGCCGCCCGCAAAACCGCTGGGATAGCCCGCATCGTCAACGATCCAGACGCGCATATTGCGCTTCTTCGCCTCTTCGACAAAGGTGCGAAAGAACTTGAAGTAGTCCGGCGAGAGGTAGGCGAACGGCATCCCGTACCCTGCCTGCACCGTCACAGCCTGATAGCCCAGCGACTTCATCGTGTCGAGATCGCGCCGAATCACCGTCTCATCCACCGGCCCATTCAAGCCGTAATACGGCTCGGGACCATACTCCGGAGGAGGCGCCTTCCAGATTTGCGCTACCTGTGCGGCCGTTGGCATTTGAATCTTCTGCCATGGCTGCTGCGCTGGTGCCAGGGTGGAAACAATCGCCATCAATCCCGCAACAACTATCCTCATCAGAAACTCCTCGTTTCGAACGGCGTGACGTCCAAAGGCCCGAATCGACAACCGGGAAAGACTCGCAACTTGCGTTATACAGGGTCGAAACATTGCTTGAAAACTATTTCCTTATAGAAATTCGCCGCGTTCAGGCGAACCGCAACTCCCGTCGGACCGATCGCTTCCTGACAATTTTGTATTTGTAGGAAACCGCACCGTCCGTGGTCTTATCTGGTTTACAGACAAAACGACATCGTCCCGGGAGCTGTGCATGACCTATCAAGTCTTACGCAACGGACAGACGTACGGACCTTACACCCTTGAAGACCTGCAGCGCTACGTCGCGTCGGGAAACGTCCTTCCCACAGACATGGCCAAGAGCAGCGAGATGCCCGACTGGCTTCCTGTCTCCCAGATTCTCGGCGGCGCCGTGGCAGCCGCCCCGGTCTATGCGGCAGCTCCAGCATATCCGCAGCAGCCGGCTTCAGCGTATCCTGACCCGCCCAACCTTCACTGGGCCCTCGAGTTACTGCTCGGCTTTGTCACTTGCTACGTCTTCGTCGTCGTGTGGAACCTGGTCATCGCCTCATGGACGAACCGCGTTCAACCGGCAAGCAAGGCCCTGATGTATTACATCATCGCAACCGTGCTCATCTTGATAAACGCGGGCACTTCGTGGGGCGTCGT
The DNA here is from genome assembly GCA_963774735.1 of uncultured Acidobacteriaceae bacterium. GTDB lineage: Bacteria > Acidobacteriota > Terriglobia > Terriglobales > Acidobacteriaceae > Edaphobacter. The sequence continues at coordinate 146,212 of CAVZGJ010000027.1, forward strand.
CATCGCCATTAGTCACCACTCCGGCGTGCCACCGCAGCCACACCTGCTCGGCAATCTGATCGGCCTGGCCACATGGGTTATGCGTCTGATCGCTCGCTTCACCCTGCGCGACACCTTCGAACAGCACTTCAATACCGCTGAGCCGGTTGGCCTGCGCCTCAGCGCCGTCATGACGTTCTTCTTCGGCGGCATCTACTTCCAGTACAAGCTTAACGAAATCAATCAGATCAAACAGGCGATGCGTTACCGGTCCGCAGCGCAATGAGGCCCTCGCCTCGAGGCCGCGTGGCCAGTGTTCTGCGCGCGGCCATGCCACCCGCGCCAATTCTGTTCGCCGCGGCGATTCTCTTCCGTTTCCCTCCGGAGCAATACGCCTTCTATCCGCAATGCCCGTTCCACCAACTCCTCGATCTCCAATGCCCAGGTTGCGGAGCCACGCGTGCACTCGCTGCGCTGCTTCACGGAGATCTCGCCGCGGCGATTCACTTCAACGCTCTCGTGACCGCTGTGTTTCCCCTGGCTGCTGCCTACGGAATCTTTGCCTATGCAAAATATCTGAAGCGCGAGCCCATCCGCCCGCCCACTCTTCCGCCCGCTACCGTCTACGCAGCCCTGGGCATAACTCTCGTATTTGGAGTCATCCGCAATCTTCCGTCGTTCTAGCGAAACGCAAAACGGCCCCAGCGCAAGCCGGAGCCGTCATCGTTCGAGCAATCTTCGCTGCGCGGTCTACGCTTCGACTGCAACCGGTTCGGCCACAGGAGTAGCCGTGCCACCCTTGAGGTCGGTTCCACCCGGCTTGCGGATGTCGATTCCGCCTTTGAAGAACGCGCCGTCTTCAATCGAGATGCGCGCGGCAATCACGTCGCCAGTCAGCGAGCCTTCGCTGCGAATGTCCACACGATCGCTCGCCTGGCAGTTGCCGCGAACCTTGCCCAGCACCACGATCTCGCGCGCCACGATGTTCGCTGCCACCTGTCCATTGCGCCCGACCGTCACACGATTGCCCGGCAGATTGATCGCACCTTCCACCTTGCCGTCGATGTAGAGCGATTCGGAGCCAGTCAACTCGCCCTTGACGATGAGCGATTTGCCAATCGTCGCCTGCTCTCCCGTCGGGACGGCGCCAGCCGCATTGCCCGCTCCAACGGTAGGCCGTGCAGGGCTCGCCTCAAAGTTCGACACAGGCGTCGACGGACGTACCGGTTCAGGAGTTGAAGGGGTGTTGCTTCCAGTCTGGTTCGGTTTCCACATATTTTGATCCTTGTCCTTTCGTACTGCTTCAAATGGTCTCGCCGCGGTCTGCTTGCACGCGCTACCACGACGGCAGCACGTATTCTTTCCACGATACTACTCTGCGCGAGCCCTCGCAGACCCGCGAATCCACAATCTATTTCACAGTTTTCGTACCTTTCTCAATACCTCGGCATTACTTTCCTCCAGCCTGAACTTTCTTCCACCCAACCTGCCATTTCTTCCCCTCCCCAAAAGTGTTAAGTCCTTTCCGCTAAGTTCTCCTTCAGAAAACGCGCGTCTTCCCGTAGCATGGCAGCAATCGATCTCTACCAGCGAGCCCTTCCTCTTGAGCCTGACTCCGCGCCCCGCACTCCATCGTCTCTTCGCCCCTTCGACATTCTTTCTACTGGCGTTATCCACGTTTTCCTCAGGACGAAACGCTTTTGCCGCCGCGCCCAAAGTCCACACGGTCACGCTTGGCGCGTACCGCAAAGTTCCCTACACCCAACCCGACGCCACCCTGGACACCAAGGCCGACGAGACCACCTCGCTGAAGATCCGCGCCCTGTTCGTCGACGACCGCCAAAAGGAGTGGACCACTGGCGAGATTCACGACGTCACTGACCGCACCTTCACCGTCCGCCGCGCCCTGCGGCTGAACGACGCTCTGCCCACCGACGCCGCGCCGCACTGGATCTGGCAGCCCGGCCCCTGGCTCTCGGTCGATCGCGCCACTGGCCACATCACCGCGCTGCATCTGCCGGACTTTGACGCGGCCGTCTCCGACGTGGTCTGGTTCCGCGACTACGCCGCCTACTGCGGCATCGCCACTACGGCCAAGGGAGGCTTGTTTGCCATCGTCGCGCAGCTCGGAGCCCGCCGCCTCGTCGTGCAAAAACAGATCGGACCGTGGCCCCAGACCAATCACTTCATCCCGGTCTGCCAGCCCGCGCAGTGGCAACGCCTTCCCACTCGCGTGACGCTGAAGCCCACCGGCGGCGAAGCGGCGACCTACGACGTTGTCGGCACCGCCTCCATCCTTGAAGAAGGCGACTCCGACGAGAACCAGCCTTGAACCATTCTCCGAAAATTTCCCGGAATTTGATTTAGCATCAACCTCGATTCTACGAAATCGTTGTCCCGTCGAGGAGCTCGTGATTTGCTGACTCTGTTCCAGGGAATCAGGCCGGTGAAGCGAGCCGCCGCAATCCGCGATGCGCTCTCGGGCATCGTCTTCGCCGCGATGGATATACCGCAGGTTCTCGGCTACTCCCGCATCGCCGGTATGCCGATCGAAACCGGCCTCTATTCTCTGTTGTTTCCTCTGCTGGCGTTCGCCGCTTTCGGCTCCTCACGCTACCTCGTCGTCGCTGCCGACTCCGCCACCGCTGCCATCCTTCATAGTGGAATCGGCGACATGGCGCCCTCGGCAACCGCGCACTACGTCGCTCTTGCCGGCGCAGTTGCACTGCTTACTGCTGGATTTCTCCTGCTGGCACGACTTCTCAAACTCGGCTTCATCGCCGACTTCCTTTCGCAAACCGTACTCGCAGGGTTTCTCACCGGGATCGGCTTGCAGGTCGGCATCACCGTTCTGGGCCAGATGCTGGGCATCGAAACCGACTCCCGCAAAACCATCGTCCAGTTCTACGAGGTCTGTCGTGGACTGCCACACGCCCATCTGCCTACAGTGCTTCTCACCGTCACTGTACTCGCCTCTGTACTCGCGCTGCAGCACTTCGCTCCCAGGCTGCCTGGTTCCCTGCTTGCCGTTATCGTCGCGACTTCGGCCAGCGCCATCTGGAACTTCGCCGGACACGGCATTTCAACTATCGGCCCGGTAACCGGAGGCTTGCCGCGCTTCGGACTACACAATATCCATTGGAGCGATCTTCCGCCGCTGATTCCAATCGCCGCCTCCTGCGCGGTGATGATCCTTACCCAGAGCGCGGCGACCTCTCGCATCTACGCCACGCGCTATCGGCAGCGCCTCGACGCAGACCAGGACCTCGTCGGACTCTCCGCTGCGAATGCTGCTGCAGCCTTGAGCGGAGGCTTCGTCGTCAATGGGAGCCCAACACAGACAGCCATCATGGAGGGCGCTGGCGGGCAGAGCCAGATCGCTCAAGCCATGACGGCAGCCATCGTTGCGCTCGTCCTGCTTTTTTTCACGAAGCCGCTGGAGTACCTTCCCCACTGTGTCCTCGGCGCCCTGGTCTTTCTCGTGGCCGTTCGGCTTATCAAGCTCCGCACCCTAGCAGACATTCGCAAGGAGAGCCCGCAGGAGTATGCCCTCGCGCTTTTCACTGCCTTCTGCGTGGTCATCGCCGGTGTCGAACAGGGAATTGTCATCGCGATGATCCTGTCGCTGCTCCGTATCGTGCAACACAGCTACCATCCGCGCAGTGGTGTCATGATCGCCGACAGCGAAGGCACATGGATGCTCTCCCCGCCCGTCGCCGGGACCATGACAGAGCCCGGCCTGGTGCTCTATCGCTTCGGCGCTGCCCTCTTTTACGCGAATGCCAACCGGTTCGCCGACGAGATTCAAGCGATCATCGGGTCTGCTCCCTCGCGCGTCCGCTGGCTCATCGTCGATGCCGAAGCCATCATTAACGTCGACTACAGCGCGGCACGAACTGTCATCGATCTGAAGAAGGCTGTGACCGCCGCGGGTGTCACCTTCGGCTTCGCTCGAGTTCCATGGAACACGCGCTTCGACTTTCGACGCCACCATCTGAGCGAAGCGATCGGACCCACACTTATCTTCAACCACCTGCACGACGCCGTCGAAGCCTACAACAAAGCCTATCCGCAAGCCCTCACCAACAAAGGCGAGGCGCCGGAATCTAGACCGTAGCCGTCCCAGAGATGTAAGCCTCCAGGTGCCGGATCGTCCGCTCCTGCTCCGAGATCACCGAGTTCACCAGGTCCCCGATCGACACCACGCCCACCACATTGCCTGCGTCAACCACCGGAAGATGCCGGATGTGGCGATCCGTGATGATGCGCATGCACTCGCCCACCGTTTTTTGCCGCGTCACCGTAATCACCGGGCTCGACATGATATCGCTCACGGGAGTCTCCTTCGACGACCTGCCCTGCAGGATCACCTTGCGCGCATAATCCCGTTCCGAGATGATCCCGATCAAGAGACTCCCTTCCATCACCAGCAGCGCACCCACTTGCCGCTCTGCCATCAACTCAATCGCCGCATAGACCGACGCGTCTGGCCGTATGGAAGCAATCGTTCCGCACTTTTGCTTCAACACCATGGCAATCGTCGTCTCGAAATCACTCATAGACCACCTCGGGCCTCGAATACTAACTCGCCTGCGCAACCCCGTGCAATAGCTTTTATTTCTTCAATTCCTCCTCTAATACCGACGTTTTTCATCGAATGAACGGGCGATCCCGCGAGCCGGAACCACAGGGGTATCATCAATCCATGCAGACCTTCGATGCTCTCCTCCGCGAAGCCGAAATTGCACACGGCCATCTCTGCGCTGGCCAGATTTTAGGCGTCCGCCTGGCGATGCTCGGCTGCCAGCGCCTCGGCGTCGATGATCCCAAAGGCCTTCTGGATCCAAAAGATCGCAAGCGTCTCGTCACCTTTATCGAAATCGACCGCTGCGCCACCGACGCCATCGCCGTCGTCACCGGCTGCCGCCTCGGCAAACGCGCCATCAAATTCCGGGACTGGGGCAAGATGGCCGCCACCTTCGTTGATTTGGCCTCTCCTATAGGAGCCCTCAGCACTCCGCTCCCGCAACAAAACGATACCCCCGTCTACAAAGCCATCCGCATCGCGGCGCTCGAGTCCTCCAAGCAGCGCGCCCGCGAACTCTACCCCCAAATCGAGAATAAGAACCAGCAGCAGATGCTCGCCTATCGCGAGATGCCCGATGCCGATCTCTTCAGCGAAGAGTGGGTTGCCGTCCCCATCCACCCGCGCGAGATGCCCGGCTACAAATCTGCGCGCATCACCTGCGAGCAGTGCGGCGAAGGCATCAACTACGACCGCGAAGTTCGCCACATGCAGGCAAAATCGTGCGAACTCTCTGCGAAGCCTGCGCCGTCCCCGAAACCCGCTACTACCGGTCCCTCTCAGCCCGAAGAATTGCGCCGCAAACAGCAAGGCCGGCGCGGAAACCTCTCCGCCACCGGCCTGCGAACATTGCTAACTGGAAGCGCCTAAACTACCAGCGTCCGCGATATCCATAGTGGAAGCGCTCATGCGCCCGCACCCACTCCGCGTGCCGCCGGGCCTCTTCCCTGCGCAGCCGGGCATAGTAGTCCGGTCCATAGTAGTACCCAGGGTGAGAATAGCCGAACCCAACACCGACCACAGCCTGCGCCTCTGCCTTAGCCGGAGCCGCCAGCGCAATCGCTCCCGCCACCACACCAACCGTCGCAACCTTGGTGAACATCGCCTTTACGTTTGTGAGCTTCATAACAACCTCCTGCTTACAACTCAATGAACCCCCGTTCCACACGACGGTTGCGCGCAACTATTTTGCAGCCGGTGTGTCAGCGCACTCACAAAATCTTGCAAAGTCAATTAGAATGACAACTTTCACCGGAAGCGAATCTCATGTCGCAGCCTGTCACCGCCTTTCTCCGTCAGTCGCTCGCTCTCAAAGCCGCGATCGCGGACTGCCAGAAGAAGCCGTCGCCCAAACCCGTCCACAAACTCCGCTCCTCCACCCGCCGCATCGAGGCCACGCTTGAGCTCCTCGCCGCCATCTCCACCGACACTCCCATCGACCGCAAAGCGAAGCCCCTCCGCAAGACCCTCGGCAAACTCCGCCGCGCCGCCGGCGCCGTTCGGGACCTCGACGTCCATCGCGAACTCCTGAGAGCCTGCGGGAAAAACGCCGATACCAAACACCTGGACGAGGAGCTGACTTCTGCACGGGACAAAGCCGCGCGCAAACTCACGCAGACGCTTGAAGAAAATCAGAAGAAGGTTCGTCTGTCTCTCGACGCCCTGCAAGTAGCGCTGAAGCCCGCTCTCGAAATCGACCTCAGCGGCAACGAAATCATCCACATCACGCGTGGATGGTTCGCGAAGAACGCTTGCGCCCTCAATCCCGAGCACGACGACCAGCTCCACTCCATCCGCAAAGCCGGCAAGACCGCCCGCTATATCGCCGAGACCGGGGCCGCCACCTCCAAGGCCGCCGCCGCCCTCGCCTCCCGATTCGAGCGCGCCCAACAGACACTTGGTGCCTGGCACGACTACCTCCTCCTCCTCGAAGAAGCCCAGGCAACTCTTTCCAAACAAAGCCCCACCACTGAACAGATTCTCGAAAAGGCCGATAGTCTTCGCGGCAAGGCCAACGCCGCCGCACAACAACTTCTCGTCACAATCTGCGCCGTGCCCACCCAGACTGGTGTACACTGAATCCCAACATGACGGTCTTCCGCCAATCCGCGACCCTGCACCTCATGCCCACTCGCTGTTGTTGTAGCTAGTCTCACCCGCACCACACCCACACTTTAAAAATCCAATCAAGCGCATCCCACACATTTTTTCGTGTGCATTTCGCTCTCCAAGGAGACTCCTCTATGTCCACCCTTCGCCGCCGTCTCTCCACCGACGCCTGGGCCATTCTCCTCGCCGCCGCCCTCGGCCTTGTCATTCGGTTCGGCCTGCTCCGAACCATCGCCTGGTAAATCCAGCCAACCATCGCACGTAGGAGAACTCCATGGCCGCATCGACTCATCTGCCCGACCTGCGCACCGAATACCCTCCCCACGCCCCCGGCAAATCCCCCGCCGAGCGCTCCACGCTCCTCGGCCTCCTCCCCGGCATCGCGCTGCTCTTCGTCGTCGGCTATGCCGGCAAATTCGTCGAGCACTTCCTCAACACCTGGACCAAGGCCCACCACATCACCTTCCCCAACATCGAGTACGTCCTCTGGGCCATCCTCTTCGGCATCGTCATCGCCAACACCGTTGGCGTCGCCCGAATCTTCCGCCCCGGCGTCGCCACCTACGACTTCTGGCTCAAGACCGGCATCATCCTCCTCGGCGCGCGCTTCATTCTCGGCGACGTCCTCAAACTGGGAGGCATCTCGCTCCTGCTCGTCTTCATCGCTTTCGCCTTCTCATTGACCTTTATGACGTGGCTGGGCCGCACCTTCAATCTGGGCCCGCAACTCACCACCCTCCTCGCCGTCGGCTCCTCGGTCTGCGGAGTCTCCGCCATCATCGCCACGCAGGGCGCCATCGACGCCGACGAAGAAGACTCCTCCACCGCCATCGCCGCCATCCTCGCCCTCGGCGCGCTCTCCCTCTTCACCTTCCCGCCATCGGCCACCTGCTCCACATGAGCGACCACGCCTACGGCATCTGGGCCGGCCTCGCCGTCGACAACACCGCCGAAGCCACGGCCGCTGGAGCCCTCTACTCCGACGCCGCAGGCAAGTACGCCGTCCTCGCCAAGACCTGCCGCAACGCCCTCATCGGCTTCGTCGTTCTCGCCTACGCCATCCAGTGGGTCCGCAAAGGCCTCGCCAGCCGCGCGGCCACCAAACAACTCGACAACAAAGCCGCCTTCCTCTGGCAGAAGTTTCCCAAGTTCGTCCTCGGCTTCCTCGCGATCTCGCTGCTCGCCACCCTCGGCGCATCTTCCAACCCAGCCATGGCTGCTCTAGGCTTCACCAAACCCCAACTCCTCGCCCTCGGCAACCTCAGCCGTTGGGCCTTCCTCTTAACCTTCGCTGGAGTAGGCCTCCGCACCAACCTCAAAGATCTCTTCAAACAAGGAGCCCGCCCCTTCCTCGTAGGAGCCGTAGGCGAAGTCGCCATCGCCGCCGTAACTCTCCTCTTGGTCCTCGGAGCCGACCATATCTACCGCCTGTAACTCGCCGCCCTCGCCCCACCGTCCCGCAAGAGATACCTTGTCGAGTATCGCTGCGGGACTTGGTGCGAATCTCTGACGGACCGGCACATCTGGATCCATTGAGACCCACAGCTTCGTGCTTCCCGGCCATAGACGACAAGCTTCTGGGGGTCCAAGGTTCCGCCAAAAACACACGGTCCGCTATGGTAGCCTCCAACTAGGGGTGCAGTCAGCTGTCGCCCGAACTTGCCGATGCCCGTGACCCACCCCAAACGAAGCGCCTCCCTCTCCCTCGCGGCCATCCTCCTCCTCTCCACCAGCTGTCTCTGCGCCGCGCAGACCGTCGCCCCCAGCCAGCAGTCGCGCGACCACCAGCGCAGATTTCCACTCCCTGCCCGACGCTCCTCAGCCTCAGAACGACACAGCCCCAGCCGCCGCCGCCGCCCCCACCAAAACCGGAACCCATCACCCTTGCTAGGAACCCCAAAGACGAATTCTCTTCGACCAGAAAGCCATCTGGACCAGTCCCCTGCACGTCAGGCCCGATCGACGCATTATGGCTCCTCCCCCTGGCAGCCGTCACCGGCACCATGATCGGCAGCGACCAGCACACCATGAACGAGCTGATCCACATCAACCCCAACGATCAGCATCACTTCAAGACCTTCTCCAACGCCGGCGTCGGCGCACTCGGCGCGCTGCCCGCCGCCATGTACCTCTGGAGCCTCAATCACGACGCCCCGCAGGCCCGCGAAACCGGCATCCTCAGCGGCGAAGCACTCGTCGATAGCCTCGCCGTCAGCGAGGCCATCCAGCTCGTCACCCTGCCGCGAGCGCCCCAGCGTCGAACAACGCAAGGGCAAGTTCTTCAGCTCCAGCCCGTTCGACGCCTCCTTCCCCTCAAACCACGCCGCCGCCGCCTGGTCCATGGCCGCTGTTGTCGGCGACGAGTATCCCGGCTGGCTCACCCGAACCGCCGTCTACGGCCTCGCCACCACCGTAAGCGTCAGCCGCGTCCTCGCCTACCAGCACTTCCCCTCCGATGTCCTGGTCGGCAGCGCCGCCGGCTGGCTGATCGGCCACTACGTCTACCGCGCCCACCACAACTACACCCTGAACCCCTTCGACACCAGACCCCTGCCGCATGACTACGGCACCTTCCGTCCGCCCGCCCTTCATCCACCACCCCTGCCGCACCCGTCGTCACCCCCAGGCGGTCACAAATCTCTCACCCACACCGCTCAACCCGCTCCCATCACCCACCCCCCACCCCAACCCCTGCCCGAAGACACCGACCCCGACACCATCGGTTCCACCAACGTCCCCATGGACAGCTGGATCTACCCAGCCCTCGAGCGGCTCGGCGCAATGGGCTTCATACCCGGCCAGAGCCTCGCGATCCGCCCCTGGACCCGTCAGGAGTGCCTGCGGCAACTTCGCCTGGCAGAAAATTTAGCCGATATAAAGGACGCGTACAGCCCGAGCCTGCTCGCGCAAGCTCACCTTCTGATGGCCGATCTTCACACCGAACTCGAACACGCCTCAATACCGCGCGTCGTTGAGTCTTGAGTCCGTCTACGCACGATACGGGACAATCGCCGGTCCCGCCCTGGCCGACAGCTTCCACTTCGGCCAGACCTGGTGGAACGACTTCGGCCGTCCGCTCGGGCGAGGCAGCAGCGCCATCGCCGGATTCTCCTTCCGGGCCCACGACGGACGCTGGTTCTTCTACGACAGGCAAGAGTTCCAACACAGTCCCGGTAATCCCGCCGAGACCCCTGCCATGAACCAACTCTTCAACATAATCGATCGATCGCAGCCAGATACCGATCCCATAATCCAGCCGATACCGGCAAAAGCAGCGTTCGAGCACGTGGGCGCAATGGAACTGTACGGCGGAGTCGCCTTCGCGGGCAACTCGCTCTCCCTGGGCAAACAGGAGATCTATTGGGGACCCACGACCATGGGGCCCTTGGCCTTCTCCAGCAACGCAGAGCCAACCTACAACCTCCGCTTTGTATCTACCCGCCCCCACCCATTGCCGTTCGTGCCCTCTCTCGGAACCTATCGCTTCGACATCGTGCTGGGAAAGCTGTCCGGACACAACTACCCGGAGCGCCCCTGGTACAACGGTCAAAAGGCGGACTTCAACTTCGGCGACAACCTCGAGATCAGCTTTACTCGCTGGTCCATCTTCTGGGGCGTCGGCCACCCCATCACATTCCATAGCTTCAAAGACAATATCTTTAGCTTCAATTCAACCGGAAGCGGTGGTTGTGGCGGCTGTACCGGCTATGGAGACCGCGAGGACCCAGGC
>CAVZGJ010000028.1:0-284357 GCA_963774735.1 uncultured Acidobacteriaceae bacterium
GTTCGGCATAATCCCGGATAGCGCGCACCATCACCAGTGATACGGGAATGGTCGCATTCACCGCCTCCTTGCCCGTAGAAGTCTTGATGAAGTCCGCACCGGCCATCATCGCCACAACGCTTGCGCGCGCAACATTGCGCAATGTCAGCAGATCGCCCGTGCCCAGAATAGCTTTCATATGGGCAGGCCCACACGCATCTTTGAACGCAGCCACCTCGTTATAAAGTGCCTGCCATTCGCCGTTGAAAACGTGCGCTCGCGTAATGACGATGTCAATCTCCTGCGCGCCCGCTTCCACCGACCGGCGAATCTCCTGTACTCGCTCTGCCAGCGGCGAAAGACCCGCGGGAAATCCCGTCGACACCGCAGCGACAGGAATCCTCGTCCCCTCCAAAGCCTTCACCGCAGTCTCGACAAACGCGTGGTAGACACAGACAGCTCCAGTCGTCAGCTCCAGCTCCGCGATACCCAGCTTCTCCACCAGGTGTTGCTGGAGCGGACGCCTTGCTTTAGCGCATAGCCTCTTCACTCGTTCTGCAGAGTCATCTCCGCTAAGCGTCGTAAGGTCCATGCACGCAATTGCGCGAAGCAGCCACGCTGCCTGCCACTCCTTCTTCACCGTCCGCCGCGTGCCAATCGTGCTTGCACGGCGCTCCACGGCGACCGTGTTCACTCGAATCTCCTCGACCCACTCCAAATTGAGCGGGATGCGGCGATTCGGCTCCAATAGCCGGCCATTCAATTGAACCGGGAGAGAATGGTCAAGGGTTGAATGATTTTCCTGCTGTTTCACAGCCATAAGACACTCCGTAAAAAGTGGTTCAAAAGCTTTCTCTAAACCGCTCACTGGAGTCAGCCGGCATGCTGAATGAATTTTGTAATTCAATTCAGGGGGCGCCTAATGCCGCATCACGGCTAAATTGCCAGCAAACCCGCAATCCTCGCATGCCGGAAATCACTTCAACAAATCGTCAATCTCACTGCGAAAAGGCATGGATGGTGGCGGTTCCCGGGCGCGTAACCGAAATCCCCGCCACGGCACAGCCAAACCGTGCCGCCTCCACAACATCTTCTTCTCCGCCAGTGCCACGGCGAAGCCCCCATTGAACGCGTCGCCCACCCTGTAGTCTCCACCACCTCACCCGGAAAAAACGCCGGAATATGCCGCCGCACCGTAGCGTTCTTCACCAGTGCTCCCTGCGCCCCAAGCGTAATCACGGCATTTCGTACCCCGCTGGCCAGAAGCACATCCGCCGCCATCTCTGCATCCTCCAGCGAAGCCACGCGAATCCCTGTCAGAACCTCAGCCTCCGACTCGTTCGGCGTAATGTAGTCGCAGTACGGAAAGATCGTCTCCGGCAACTTGCAGCCGGGCGCCGGATTCAAGATCGTCGGCACACCCGCAGCATGCGCCAGCTTCAGCCCGTACTCCACCGTAGGCGGCGCAAGCTCCAACTGAGTAACAAACACCAGCGCTCCCGTAATCAGTTCGCGAGCCCGTTCCACCTCCTCCGGTACCAGCTCAAAGCACGCGCCCGGAACAACGATGATCGCATTCTCCCCCTCTCTGCATCGATGACGATCGCCGCCGCTCCCGTAGCAGAGTCGGTCTCCAGCAGATGAGTCATATCAATCCCTTCTTCGCGGTACGTCTTACGTGCCATATCGCCAAACGGGTCGCGGCCAAGTTTGCTGATGAAGCTCACCTTGGCTCCCGCACGTGCTGCCGCCACTGCCTGGTTCGATCCCTTTTCCCCTGGCCAAGCTTGAACTCGTTTCCCATATATGTCTCGCCCCAGGCAGGCAGCTTCCTCGTCCGGAACGCGACATCCGCCACATAACAGCCCATCACCACGACATAGCCGTTGCCCATCGTCTCCTCACCCCTCCTTCACCTCAGCGCCAGGACAAAATCACCCTGCATAAGCGCGCGCAATCAGCACCAGCGCAAGCAGATCGCAACGAACATCGCAGCGAGATAACCTTTTGCTCGCGTGTTCGCGCCCCAAACTCCTTCCACACAAACACGCCCCAAAGACACGCGACCATCGGCGGGGCCTGCCCGATGGCATACCAAATAGCGACCCCCACCACCGACGCAGCAACAAAATTGAACACCGTGCCCCCCTCCACATAGCTCCGCCAAGTAGGCCAAGCGCATGATACGAACCCGGGGCGCGAAAATAATCTCCCGCAGCCACCGGAGTTCCGACAATCGGCTTCCGCATAAGAATTGTGTTGAAGAAGAAGCAGCAGATAAAGGCGCCCAGCGTTAGAAAGACGGCGGTCGTATAAGGCGTCAAAGTCGCGCCCCGAGTCATAGCCCGAGTCACAAACGGCGCAAAGATCCCCATCAGCAAACCGGAGATCACGCAGACCACAACCCCACGGCGCGAGACTGCATTTCCACCCTCCGCATCGCTCCATAAGCCTTACCCACCAAAACCACAGCAACCAACGCCATCAGAACCCCCGCGGTAAGCAACACAGGATTGCCGCGCGGCTGCAACGCATAGCTGAGAACGACTCCCTCCACCAAGGCAATCCCGATTGAGATTGGAAACGCGACCGCAAGACCCACAATCTCAATGCCCGCGATCAATAGCACATTCGCGATGTTAAGATGAAGCCCCCCAGCGCCGCATAAAACAGATTGATCGCGTCGGCAGAATGAAGATTCGCAAGGAATGCATCCGGCCCACCCGCGTAACTCCCCATCGTGAAGGCAAGCACCAACGAGATCAGGAAAATACCAAGCCCATAGTCCCAGTAGTAAAGTTCAAACCGGTAATTCTTCGTCCCCTTTAATTGTTCGCGAAAGATCCCCAACAGATGGTGCTCAAAACGGTCATCAAAAGCGCAATGTGAAAGGTGGTCGGAACAAACATGGCTGCGTCTCCAACTCGTAAAGCCCTCAGGATTCTGGGTCTCGTATAAGAAGCAGCCATTATGCATTGCGAAATCACATATTGGAAGCCCAAGCTGTAGCCGCGGGGGAGAATCCGCTCCTCAGAGGAAGGGGATGGAGCCTCTGGCACCGACCTCGCTTCTAGTTGGCCTCCTCGGGCCCTCGATCGTGCCCAGGTTCGAAACTAATCCATTCGATCATCCGTCAGAAGTCGGCATAGCCGTCAATGGAGTACAGAAATCGTTGGAACCGCCATGCCTCGTGCTCTACTATGAGTGCTGAACTACCCAAATATTTCGATAGCTATTTCGAAAGGGCGAGCACAGGCCAGTGCTCCCGTGAACCCGTTTCTACTTCAAAAAAACTTAGACCCAGAGGAACAATGTCAGATCAAGTCGTAAAGAAGCGTTTCGTAGAGCGGACCATCGAGTTTTCGATCCTTTCCCTATCGGCATTCCTGATCTCATCCGGTCTGTCCCTCCATGCGCAGGAGAACACGGACAAAAAATCGGACTCTCCATTCAACGGGATTCAGTTTCGGCAGATCGGCCCGTTTCGTGGTGGACGCTCCGGCGCAGTGACCGGATTCCAGTCAGAGCCTCTTACGTTTTACATGGGAGCCACAGGCGGAGGCATCTTCAAGACGGTCGACGGCGGCAACCACTGGGTTCCTATTGCGGACAATCAATTAAAGCTTGGCTCCGTCGGAGCAATCGCCGTAGCCGACTCTGATCCAAACATCGTCTACGCCGGCATGGGCGAAGGGGATATCCGCGGGAACGCCTCCCACGGCGACGGCGTCTACAAATCGACCGATGCTGGTCACACATGGACCCACGTCGGCCTGACAGACACGCAGCAGATCGGCGCTCTGCGCATCGACCCGAAGAATCCCGACATCGCCTACGTTGCTGCTCTCGGACACATGGCAGGCCCCAATGAAGAGCGCGGCGTGTTTCGCACAAAAGATGGTGGCAAGACCTGGCAGAAGGTCCTCTACAAGAGCAATCTCGCCGGAGCCATCGATGTTTCGATCGACCCAACGAACTCCCGAGTGATCTATGCCAGCATCTGGCAGGTCATTCGCAAGCCCTGGACCTTCGAGAGCGGCGGTCCCGACAGCGGCCTCTACAAATCAACCGACGGCGGCGACACTTGGAAAGAGATCACCCGCAACTCCGGTCTGCCTAAGGGAATCATCGGCAGAATCGGCATCGCCGTCTCCCCGGTTAAGGCCGGCAGTCTCTGGGTCATCGTCGAAGCCGATGAAGGCGGCATCTTTCACTCCGACGACGGTGGCGCTACCTGGACGAAGGTGAACGATCAGCGCGAAGTCAAACAGCGTGCCTGGTACTATTCGCGCATCTTCGCAGATCCTAAAAATGCCGACACGGTCTATGCTCTGAACACCAGCTTCTATCGCTCCATCGACGGCGGCCGCACCTTCAAAGCCATCCCAACCGGACACGGTGACAATCACGACCTCTGGATCGCGAACGACGATCCCAACCGTATGATCGAGTCGAATGACGGCGGAGCCAATATCACCTTCGACGGCGGCAAGAGCTTCAGCACGATCATGAACCAGCCCACCGCCCAGTTCTATCGCGTCGTCACCGACCAGGACTTCCCCTATCACATCTACGGAGCCCAGCAGGACAACACCACCGTCGAAATCACAAGCCGCTCCAACAACGGTTCTATCACCGACTCCGACTGGCACGAAGTAGGCGGCGGCGAAAGCGGCTGGATCGCCCCCGACCCCACCGACTCCCGCTTCGTCTACGCCGGATCGTACGACGGCCTGCTCACCCGCTACGACGACAAGACCGGCGCGCTTCGCAACGTGACCGTATGGCCCGACAACCCCATGGGCTCGGGCGTTGAAGTGATGAAGTATCGCTTCCAGTGGAGCTACCCTCTCCTCTTCTCTCCATGGAATCCGAAGCTCCTCTATGCCGGCGCAAATGTCCTTATGACCACCGAGGACGAAGGCCAGCACTGGAAGGCGATCAGCCCCGATCTGACGCGCGATGACAAGTCGAAGCAAGGTCCTGTAGGCGGCCCCATCACCAAAGACAACACGGCCGTCGAATACTACGACACCATCTTCACCATCGATGAGTCCACGGTCGAGAAGGGCATCATTTGGGTCGGCTCCGACGACGGGTTGATTCACCTCACTCGCGACGCCGGCAAGACATGGACCAACGTCACGCCGAAGGACTTCCCCGATTTCATCCGGGTCAACTGCATCGCTGCGTCGCCGCTCGATGCGGGAACAGCCTACGTCGCCGCGACGATGTATCTGTCCGATGACTTCCGCCCCTTCCTCTATAAGACAAACGACTTCGGCAAGACCTGGACCAAAATCACCAATGGAATCCCCGCAGATGACTTCACAAGAACCATTCGCCCCGACACGAAAGTGAAAGGCCTTCTCTTCGCCGGAACCGAAGCGCATCTATATGTCTCCTATAACGACGGCGCCAACTGGATCCCCTTCCAGCTCAACCTTCCTAATGTCCCGATGACCGATCTCACCATCCAGAAGCGCGAAGACGACCTGATTGTGGCAACTCAGGGTCGCGGCTTCTACGTTCTCGACGACCTGGCTCTCATCCGCGAATTGGCGCCAGGAAAACTGCCCGAGGCCACTCATCTCTTCGAACCCAAAGCAGCTTACCGCTACGCAGGCGGAGGCGGCGGCTTCGAGAGACCCTCACCAACCGCCGGCAAGAATCCTTCGAATGGCGTGACCATCTACTACTACCTCAAAACCAAGCCAACCTCCGACGTCGTCCTCAAGGTCACCGACTCCTCCGGCAAGCTGGTCCGTGAAATATCTTCAAAGCCCGAGCCAAAGGAGGCGGCAGGCCTGGAAGAGGATGAGAGACCTACCTCCCCGAAGCCTTCTACTAAGCCAGGACTCAATCGTTTCGTCTGGGACCTTCGTTACGCCGATGCCACTCGCTTTCCCGGGATGATCTTCTGGGCGGGAGGCGTCCGGGGCCCTCAAATCGTTCCCGGAACTTACACCGTTCAGTTGACCGTCGACGGCCACACCGAGACACAGAAGTTCGTCGTCAAAAAAGACCCCAGAACACCGACAACTCCTGACGACTTCAACAAACAGCTCGAGCTCGCGCTCCAGATTCGCGACCGCCTGACGGCCGCAAATCAGGCTGTGATTGATATCCGCGCGGCGCGACACCAACTCGAGGAGTTTGGCAAGAGTAACGATGCGAAGGTTTCCGCATCGGCGAAAGCAATCCTGGCCAAGCTGGACACAATTGAGAACGCAATCTACCAAACAAAACTTCGGGCAAGTGAAGACGCTCTCAATTTCCCCATTAAACTGAACAACAAACTCGGCGCCCTCCTGGGCACGGTCACGGCATCCGACGTGTCGCCGACATCGCAGAGCTACGAAGTGTTCAAAGAGCTTTCCGCACAACTCCAGGTCCAGCTCGATCAACTGAAACAGGTCGAAACACACGACATTGCGGAGTTCAACAAGGTTGTCCGCGATCAAAACATACCCGCGATTCCCATGAAACCCTCTGAATAGCGCGAATGGGGACAGCGAAAACCGGGGCCAGATCCTGCGATCGATGTGAAACGCAGTATCTGGTCCCATCAAATGATGGGAGCGATGGATCTAGTTGACCTCAGCGCTTACGCTGGCCTGGCCGCTGTTGCCCTGGCAACGGTAAACCTGCTCATTGGGCTGTCGATGGCGGTTCGCTACAGTCCCGTAAAATACTGGCCGCATCGTCACTTCAATATCTTCTACGCCCATCGAATCACCGCCTACGCAACCATCACGCTCACTCTGGTTCACCCGCTCATCCTGCTCTTCGTCCGGCGCGTGCGCTTCCGTCTCGTCGATATCCTCCTGCCCATTCGATCTCCTCTTCAGCCCTTGCAGAACACCCTGGGAGCCATCGCTCTCTATCTCCTGATCATCGTCGTCGCAACCTCGCTCTATCGCTTGAGCATCGGGCGTAAGTGGTGGAAGCGAACCCATCTTCTCGTCTATCCGGCGGCCGTCCTGCTTTTTATCCACGGAGTCTTTACAGACTCCGAACTAAAAACAGGCCGTGCCGACGTTCTCGACGGAGAGAAGGTCTTCGTCGAAATCTGTTTCTTACTGATCTTGTTCGCGTCGCTTGCCTCCGTCCGGATCCGGCGCAAGCGCATAATTAACTCAGCTACGCATCCGGTTTCGTCATGACAGACGCACGGCGGTCCCGCAATCCGTTCAAACTGCTCCTCCTCGGTTCTTTGGAGCGAGAGGTCTTGACTCTCGTCTCCGAGACCGGCGGCGGAACCGTACGCGACGTATGCAACAACCTGAGCAGACCCCTGGCCTACACCACAGTCATGACCACCTTGGACAGACTATTCAAAAAAGACCTACTCGTCCGTCAGAAGGACGGCCGCTGCTTCCGCTATGCCCCACGCACAGCGGCGATGCGGGCAAAGCGTCTTCCAATTCCGATCGATCATCCAGCACGCCCCCAATTCCGCTTGTCTCATACCTTCTTGACGCAGTCGGAACCTATGACGAGGCCCTCCTCCAGGAACTGGAAAAGACGATCGCAGCGCGGCGACGACAGTTTGAGCGGGAGGGAAAGCTATGATCGCGACATACCTCGTCAGGCTCCTGATCCTATGTTTCGCGTCGTTCTTCCTTGTTCATCTCGCGCTTGGCCTCCTGAGCCTCTATCTTTTTCCTTCGTTCGCCCGCACCTTCGCCTCGGCGACGCCCCAGTGGGCCTCCCGAATATCGATCGCTCTAAGACTTGCCCCAGCCTGCCTTTCTATCTTCGCCGTCCTGTGCGTTTGCCTCCCGAGTTACCTCCGCTATGAGGGAAATCTCACGACAGAAGAGGTCGGTTGGCCAAGCCTCGTTCTGGCGACCCTCGGTCTTCTGATCGGCCTCCTTGCATCGGCAAGGGCGGTCCGTGCCATCCTTCAGTCATCTGCTCTGAGCAAGGATCTCTGCGCGGCCAAAGACCCGGACTATTGGTACCTGAACTCAAAAGACGATGCATTTCCCTCGATGGCGCTCGTCGGTCTCCTTGAGCCTAGGGTCGTGATCTCTCCTGGAGTTCTCGAAACTCTGACTACCGAGCAGTTTCAGGCCACCCTTGATCACGAACGGGCGCACCGATCTTCCAACGACAATCTGAAACGGCTCTTCATTCTTCTAGCCCCTGACCTGGTTCCGTTCGTGCGAAGCTTCCGGAGGATGGAGGATCATTGGAACCGTTACTCCGAGCTATCGGCCGATGATCTCGCAACGCGAGGCCAGCCCGACCGATCCATCGCCCTCGCCGAAGCCCTCATCAAACTGGCAAAATTCGAAGGCGGCCAGCCATCGCCTCCTCTGGTGAGCGGACTCTTCACCGCTTCAGAGGGCCTGACCCTCAGAGTGGAGCGCCTCCTCCGGCTGGAAACACCAACGCAACCGTCCCCACGATTTCGAGCGCTCTTTTGGGCCGGACCATTCCTACTGCTCTTCAGTTGTGCGCTTCTCTTCCTGCGTCCTCAGCTCTTCGAAGGTGTCTATCATCTTCTCGAGGCATTTCTTCGCTGAAATCGCTTCGCCCCGACGCCTTTGATGGTGACGGCCACATCATCTACTACCGCTGGTAGTACTTCGAAAAATATCGTATCCCTTATATCTATCCATATTTCAGTCAACGACTTGAATGTGCCGCCCCGTCAGCGGCGGCGCCCAAACTTTACCGCAGAAACCATTGGGGAGATTCATGTATAGGCTTTCTGTTTTGTCCGTCGTTCTGTTCCTCTGCGGCTCCCTCGGCCTCAGCGCACAAACACCAGACACCGCAACCCTGCGCGGTCGCGTCGTCGACAAAACCCATGCCGGCATTGCGGACGCAGAAATCACAGTCGTCAACACGCTAACTGGCCTCCAGCACCTCACAAAGACCGACGCCTCCGGCGAATTCTACCTCGGCGGCCTTCCCGTCGCGGGAACGTACAAAGCCACCGCTGCCAAGCCAAACTTTACGTCAGCCCAGGCAGACGGCATCGCGCTCTCCGGCGGAAGCACCGCCAGCCTCGAGCTGCAATTGAACGTCTCCGGTGGCAGCACCGAACTCACCGTAATCGGAACCGTTGGCGAGGCGAGAACGGATGGGCCGCAGCTCGGCATCTTTCTGGACTCCGCAAAGATTCAGGAAACCCCCCTCTACGGTACGAAGATCACCTACCTCCCTCTTCTAAGCGCCGCCAACCGCCCCGCCATCAATCAGGGCGACATCTTCATGAACCAGAATCTCTTCACCACCAACGGCTCCGGCCGACGGCAGACCTGGTTCGAAGTCGACGGAGCCAACGCAATCGACAGTTGGGGACGCCAGACCATCTTCACCAATATCCCCGCCGCCGCGGTCGATCAGATATCCGTCCTGACCAACAGCTTCTCAGCCGAGTACGGCGGAAGCACCGGCAGTGTCGTCAGCATCGTCACCAAGAGCGGCGGCAATTTCTATCACGGCCAAGTCTTCGGGCTTTGGCGCCCCTCTGGCCCCGAAGCCGCTCTCTCCGGCTTCACCTCCAGCAATGCCGCCAGCGGGAACGATCTCACGAACGACACCCTCGCCAGGGCGCCGGATCAATCTCCGGCCCGATCGGCAAGAAAAAGCTCACCCACTTCTTTGCCGCGGTAGAGTACAGCAGCCAGGACCGCGCCTCACCAGTCACTTCACCTCTCGCCCCCGGAAACTTCATCGGCCACTACCGTGATTGGCTCCCTACTCTGCGGCTCGACCATCAGATCTCCGCAAACAACAATGTCTTTCTGCGTGGTAGCGCCGACGGATTCTATGACACCAATCCCAACGGCATCGTCGGTGGCAGCAGCCTGCCCAGCGTCGCCCGCACCTTCCGCCGAAAGACCTATACGGTCGAAGCGGGCGACACCGCTGTCCTCAGCCCGACGATGGTCAACAGCTCCCGCCTCCAGTTCCAACTCGCATCCCCCATCACCGAGTTCGATCCCGTCATCTACGGCACTCAATATGTCGTTCCCATCTCCTCCGGAGGAACCTTTACCTCGGGAACATCGCAATCCGCGCTCCTCATGAATCGCCAATATGAAATCGCCGAGACGCTCTCCATCTCAAAAGGGAAGCAGCAGTTCAAAATCGGCGGCAACGCCATCTACGCCCACAACGGTGGAAACAGCAAGGAGTTCGGCGGCCCAATCTATCTCGGCAAATTCACCTACAACACCTGCACCCAAAGCGCCTCGTTCTGTGAAAGCCAGGCCTACCTCGGCAATATCGCCAATGTGGCCAACTATCAGCAAAGCTATGGCAACGCCAACTACACCGTAAACGACACCTTGTGGTCGCTCTTCGCACAGGACGACTACCATGTATCGTCCGAACTCACCCTGAACCTGGGATTGCGTTACGAACAGCAGACCTTTACCGACTCACGCGGCGACGTCGCTCCCCGCGTTGGTTTTGCCTACGATGTCAAAGGCGAAGGCAAGACGGTTCTTCGCGGTGGCTTCGGCATCTACTACTCCCAGGTCGTCGACAACTCCGAGGCAAACTACGCACTCACCGGACCCACCGGAGTCTTCAATTACACGGCAACGCCGGGACAGATCGGTTTCCCCACATCCATCGCCGCGGCCCCTCTCCCAGCCTTTCCCCCCGGCGCCCCGGTGCCTCTTCGCAGTCTTTATATCCGGCCCGGGCAAAGCGCCTATCTCAACCAATTCTTCCCCACATCAACCCTCATTGGTTATCCCCACAAGCTCCTGAACCCCTACTCGGAGCAGTGGACCATCGGATTCGAACGGCAGCTCGTTCCAACCTGGGTCTTAGCCGTCGACTACGTGGGCGCTCACACTATCCGCATCAACCGCCCGTTGGATGTCGACTTGCCGTCCCCATTCATCCGCACTGCGCCCAATCAGATTCGCTCCGCACAAGCCGCCAACTGCACCCGGCCCTATTGGATCTACTGGTACGCACAGGCCAACAAAACCTGCAGCACAACCACGGCCAGCAATCCGCAGCCTCCTTACAGCGTCATCCAGTCCGACGTAAACGATGGCCTTGTTTACTACGAAGCGCTGGACGTCAACCTGAACCACTCCTTCAGCCACGGGCTCTCCATGCTCGCCAGCTACACCTGGTCCCACGCCATCGACAACGTTGACCCCGATATCCCGAGCCAGAACCCCAATGACCCGAACTTCCCCGGCTGGGCCGAGGTCGGCAACGCCATCTTCGACCAGCGCCATCGCTTCGTGCTCAGCGGCACCTACATCGCACCACTCAAGATCCGCATCGGCGGCATCGCCACCTTGGCTACCGGACTTCCATACAACTTTGTCACAGGCACCACCAACAGTGGAGACACTGGAGCCACCACCGACCGCCCCGTCATCAACGGAGCCGTAGTAGGCCGAAACACCGGCCGAGGCGGAGACATCTATGATGTCACCCCGTTCATCGCCCGCAACTTCGCCATCATCCATGAGCGTCTGCAACTCGATCTCCGCGCCGAATCCTTCAACGTGCTGAACCACGCCAACTTCGTCGGATACAGCGGAACCTGGGGCAACGGTGCAACCGCCGGCCCCGGTTTTGGCGCTCCTCTCGCAGGCGTGACCAATCAACTCCCCGCACGTTCTTTCCAGTTCTCCGCCAGGGCCACCTTCTAATGTGGCAAAATCGGTCCGCTCTTCTCAGCATCAGCTCTCGCTGGCCCCTCTCATCTCTTGCACAGGCAAATACCATCTGTTCAGGCCCCCAACTAGCGCACCTTGGCGGGCCGCGGCGAAATTCACTTCACGGCCCGCCTCGTAGCTTTCTAGCAAAACCATCCACCACTAAAAGTGGTCGCCGCCACCCTCGTTGGCATGGTCGACCGGGATCGGCCGCGGATCTGGCTTCACCGTCACCGGTTGCGTATAACTCTTGCCATCGACCGTAAGTCGCACCGTGTACTCTCCCGGCTGGAGAGCCCCCGGCCCCCTCTGCCCGCGCACTCGCGGTGCCGCAGGCGGTGTCGGCGTACCGGCTGGCGGCGAGCACGCATCGCGAGCGCAGGCGCACTTCGCGGTCCCTCCCCAAATCGCGGCGCAGCCACATTCAACGCAACCCGATGCATCCCCGCCTGCGCTGAAGGTGGAGGCGTCGGCTCCTGCCAGATCGCCTGCACATTGATCGCCTCTGTATCGACCGGGTGAACCGGAGTATCGCTCGCAGCACAAGCGCGAACCGTCCCCTTGCTGTCGACCAGCTCAATCTTCACAGGCTCGCTCGGAGCATTCTTCAGCCAGTAGTAAGCGACCACGCCCGCTGGAGGGTTCAGCTCCTGTGGCTCTTCGTGCGGCAGCGGAGTTCCATTCATGCTCCCCGGACGAATCGCCAGCGTCTCCCCCGGCTGAAACAGATAAGCACTCGAGGAGGCGATCTCCTGCCCCTTCGCCGCGATCTGCCGCAGTGCCGGCATCTGGTCCATCACCCAGAATCCACGCCCATGCGTCGCAACCGCAAGATCATCGCCATGCACAACAATGTCCCGCACGCTCGTCACCGGCATGTTGTTCTGCAGCGGCTGCCACCGCTCTCCATCATCAAAGGAAACATACACGCGAAGCTCAGTCGCCGCATAAAGAAGCCCCTTCGTCTTCGGGTCCTCCTTCACGGAGTTCACATAAGCTCCCTCCGGAATCCCCGCAACGACGTTCTGCCAGCTCTTCCCGCCGTCGTGAGTCCGAAAAATATAAGGCTTGTCGTCCGCGATGCGATGGCGGTCAACCGACGCATAAG
The DNA here is from genome assembly GCA_963774735.1 of uncultured Acidobacteriaceae bacterium. Classification (GTDB taxonomy): domain Bacteria; phylum Acidobacteriota; class Terriglobia; order Terriglobales; family Acidobacteriaceae; genus Edaphobacter. The sequence continues at coordinate 12,742 of CAVZGJ010000028.1, forward strand.
CCGTCTCCACATCGAAATGCCCCGCCTCAATCTGCGAAACCTTGCTCCACGCCGTCATCGCCGCCGGCGTCACATCCTGCCAGCTCTTCCCGTCGTCGCGCGTTACATGAATCAGCCCATCATCCGTGCCCACCCAGACAGTCGTCGCGCTAAGCGGCGAAGGCCCGATCGTATACACCACCCCAAACCGAGTCGTCATCGGCTGATCAATGTCCTTCGCCGTGATTGCATCAAGGTTCGCAGGAACCGGCGGATTCAACCGAGTGAGGTCGGGGCTGATCTTCTGCCACGTCCGTCCGCGGTCACGCGTCCGCATCACAAACTGATTCGCATAATAGAGAGCCTCATCCGCCTCCGAAAAAACCTGAGGCAGCGTCCACGTCTTCCGATTCGGATTATCAGGATCAGCCGCAGGAAGCTGCCCGCCGAGCGATGCCGGAATATTCAGAGCCTGATCGCACCGCCCCGCACCCGCCCCATACAAAATATTGCCGTCCTTCGGATCAGGAACCACCGTATCGCTCTCTCCCGCCAGACAAATCGGCTCCCAGTTCCGGAACGAAAGCACTCCCTCACGCGACCACGTGCTCACCCCACGCCGCCGCTATCCTGCTGCGCTCCATAGAGCCAATACGGAAAGCGATTATCCGCCGCCACATGATAGATCTCCGCCGTCGGCTGGTTATACCAGGTGCTCCACGTCTTCGCGCCGTCGACACTCACCACCGTCCCCTGGTCACTCGACAACACCATCCGGTTCGGATCTCGCGGATTCACCCAGATCTGGTGATAGTCATCCCCTCCCGGAGCCCCCTTCACCGGAACAAAAGTCTTCCCCGCATCAGAAGTCATATACGTCGCGGTATTAATCACATAAGCCTTGTCCGGATTCAGCGGATCAACCGTGACCGACTCAAAGTACCAGCCCCGACCCCAAAGCCGCGTCTCCGAATTCACCAGCCGCCACGTCGCTCCCGCATCGTCCGAGAGATAAACCCCGCCACTAGCCTTAGGCTGCGGCCCGCTCGTCGCGGCTCCCGGCCGAATCGGCTTAGCAACACTCGTGCCGATATCATCCACCACCGCCCACAGCCGCTTCGGATTACTCGGCGAAACCGCAATCCCGATCTTCCCCACAAACTCATCATTTGGCAGCCCACCCGAAAGCTGCTTCCACGTATCCCCTCCATCGACCGACTTATACAGCCCGCTCCCCGGCATATACGATGGCGCATACACCGACCAGGGCGGACGCCGCGTAGCCCACAGCGACGCATACAGAACCCGCGGATTCTTCGGATCGATCGCAACATCGATCGCCCCAACATTATTCGGATCGGACGCATGAGCCAGAATCTTCTTCCAGTGCGCTCCGCCATCCGTCTGAGCGATAAAGCCCGCGGTCCGGATTCGCATCATAAACATGCCCCAACGCAGCCACATACACGCGGTTAGGATTCGTCGGGTCCACCACAATGCGTCCAATATGCTCCGTCTTCTCAAGCCCGATATGCGTCCACGTCTTGCCCTCATCGGTCGACTTATACACGCCGATCCCATAAGAGTGCTGGCTCCGAATATCCGGCTCCCCCGTCCCCACATAGATCACATTCGCATCGCTCGGAGCCACCGCAATCGCACCGATCGACCCAATCGGTATCCCCTCATCCGAGATCGGAAACCAGGTCCGCCCCGCATTCACCGTCTTCCAAACCCCTCCACCCACCGAGCCGAAATAAAACGTATCCGGCTGGCTCGCACTTCCCGCAACGCCATACGAGCGTCCCCCGCGCATCGGCCCCACATCGCGCCAATGCAGTCCGGAAAACAACGCCGCAGGGTATTGCTCCCCGGAGTTCGTCTCCTGCGCCGGCAGCAACGAACTCAAGAAAGGAAGCACCAACAGCAACGAGACGATCGTTCTGCAACGGAAAAACAGGGACATGGCAGTGGCTCCTCAAGGATGCGGAAAATCAGAAAATTACTTGTTGATTCGTGTCATTGTAAGACGAATACGCTCGCCCGCAGGACGCGCGCCCCCCATTCCTTTACCGCCAACATGAGACTTTCTTCCATTCCGCTTCGTTTCCCATACACTACATAGAAATTCTCAACCGACGGACACGGCGACACACACACGCGTGGACCCGCGCCCCGCATCTCGCATCTTTCAGGAGTCAACGTGACAACGAACGGCCGCAATCTTCTCCTCTTCGCCCTCTTCGGAATCAGCGCAATCGTCAGCGCCTCGGCCCAGAACTCGCCTCAGCTCTTCTCCGACATGCGCTGGCGTCAGATCGGCCCAATGCGCGCCGGCAGAACCCGCGCCCTCGCAGGAGTTTCCAGTCAGCCCGCGACGTTCTATCTAGGCGCAGTCAACGGCGGCGTCTGGAAGACCACCGATGCCGGAGCCACCTGGCACAGCGTCTGGGACAATCAGCCCTCCGGCTCCATCGGCACCATCGCCGTCTCCGATAGCGACCCCGAAACCCTCTACGTAGGCAGCGGCGAAGGTCTGCAGCGCCCCGACCTCTCCACAGGCGACGGCGTCTACAAATCCACCGACGGCGGAAAAACCTGGTCTCACCTCGGTCTAGGCAACGGCCAGCAGATCGGCCAGATCGCCATCGACCCGGGCGACGCCAACCGCGTCTTCGTCGCCGTCACCGGCCACCCCTACGGCCCCAACGAAGAGCGCGGGCTCTACCGCTCCACCGACGGCGGAAAAACCTGGAAGCGCGTCCTCTTCACCAACGACCGCACCGGCGCCTCCGAAGTTCAGATCGATCCCAAAGATCCCAAAGTAGTCTTCTGCGGCATGTGGCAGCGTCAGGAGGCCCCATGGGAGAACGGCTCCTGGACCGGCGCCGAAGGCGGTCTCTACAAATCCACCGACGGCGGCGACACCTGGAACAAACTCACCGGCAATGGTCTGCCCGACGACATCCTCCAGGTCCAGATGTCCATCTCCCCCACCGATCCCAAGCGCATCTACGCCGCCATCGCCACCACTCACAACACCGTCGGCATCTATCGCTCCGACGACGAAGGCGTCAACTGGGTCCACACCCCCGACCACGATCCACGCCCCGAGGCACGCATCGGCGGCGGTGACGTTCCCGTCCCCAAAGTCGATCCCAAAGATCCCGACACCGTCTACGTAGCCAGCGTCGTCACCTGGCGGTCCACCGACAAAGGCCGCACCTGGTTTGGTCTTCGGGGCGCTCCCGGCGGCGACGACTATCAGAACGTCTTACATCAACCCCAACAACACAAAGATCATCGCGCTCGCCAGCGATCAGGGCGTCATCATCTCGCAAAACGGCGGCGAAACCTGGACCCAGTGGTATAACCAGGGCACCGCGCAGATGTACCACGCCACCGCCGACAACGCCTTCCCCTATCGCGTCTGCGGAGGCCAGCAGGACAGCGGCAGCGCATGCGTTCCCAGCCGCAGCGACGACGGCCGCATCACCTTCCACGACTGGCATCCCGTCGGCATTGAAGAATACGGCTACGCCGCACCCGATCCCCTCAATCCCGACATCGTCTACGGCGGCAAAGTAACAAAATACGACCGCCGCACCGGCCAGATTCAGGACGTCGAGCCCAAGCCTCTCCGCAGCTATCGCGTCCTCCGCACCCAGCCGCTCCAGTTCTCTCCCGCCGATCCGCACAACCTCTACTTCGCCACCAACACCCTCTGGCTCACCAAGGACGGCGGCAAAAACTGGAACGAGATCAGCCCCGACCTAAGCCGCGAGACATGGGAGATTCCCCCGGTCATCGGCACCTATAAAGACACACCCAGCCGCGCAGCCCACCCGCCGCGGAGTCATCTACGCCCTCGGCCTCTCTCCGCTCGACATCAAGCGCCTCTGGGCAGGCACAGACGACGGCCTCATCTGGACCACCGCCGACGGTGGCGCCCACTGGACCAACGTCACCCCGCCTGAGCTGAAGCCCTTCTGGAAGGTCTTCAACATGGACGCCGGCCACTTCGACCCGCTCACCGACTACGCAGCCGTCAACACTCTCCGCCTCGACGACATGCGCCCCCATCTCTTCCGCACCCACGACGGCGGCAAGACCTGGAAGGAGATTAACAACGGAATCCCCGACGGAGCAGCCACCAGCGCCATCCGCGAAGATCCCAAACGCAAAGGCCTCCTCTACGCCGGCACCGAAACCCAGGTCTACGTCTCCTTCGACGACGGCGACCACTGGCAATCCCTCCGTCTCAACATGCCCGCCAGCTCCGTCCGCGACCTCGAAGTCAAAGACGACGACCTCATCGCCGCAACTCACGGCCGCGGATACCTCATCCTCGACAACGTAACCCCGCTCCGTCAGGCCGCCGAAAAAATGGCCGCCGCCAACGCGCACCTCTACGCACCTCAAACCGCCATCCGCATTCGCAACAACATGAACCCGCCAACCCCCTGGCCGCCCGACATGGCAACCGGAGAAAATCCACCCGTCGGCGCCATGCTCGACTACTACCTCGGCCCGAACTTCAAAGGCGTCGTCACGCTCGAGGTCCTCGACAGCAAAGGCGCAGTCGTCAGCACCTTCAAGAGCACCGACCCCGTCCCCCCGCTCGACCCGCGCTATCCCGACCCCACCCTCTGGGCACGTCCGCCACGCATCGTCTCCACCGAACCCGGACACCACCGCTTCCTCTGGGACATGCGTTATCCCGCCGTCCCCGGAATGTCCACCGGCCCCGACGCCAGCGAAGCTGTCCCCTACAACACTCCCTCCGTGCCCACCTCACCCTGGGTCATGCCCGGCGACTACACCGTGCGCCTCACCGCGGGCACCGAAACCCAGTCGCAGCCTTTCAAAGTCATCATGGACCCGCGCGTGAAGACATCAATGGCCGACCTCGAGCAGCAGTTCACCGTCTCCAAGGCCATGTATGACGACATGCTCAAGGCCACCGCAGCCATTCACGAGATCACCGTCCTTCGCGAGCAGATGAAGTCGCAAGGCTCCGCAATTCCCGGCACCACCGCGCAGGATCTCAAAACGAAACTAGACGCCATCGCCGGAGCGGAGCAGGGAGGCTTCCGCCGCGGCGGCCCAGCCGGTCCACCAACCCTCAACTCCCTCCGCCTCCAACTCTCACGCCTCGAACACTCCGTCCAGAACGCCGACGCCGCCCCCACCGCCGCGCAGATTGAAGCCGCGCAGACCACATCAAAACCCCTCGATGGCCTCCTGCAGCAGTGGGAAGCCGTAAAGAAAACCGACCTCAAGGCCCTCAATCACCAACTGCAAACAATGCATCTACCCCTGATCGTCCTCAACACCAACAAAATCGACCACGACGTAGAAGACCAGATCGAACTAGGCGACGAACCATAACCCAATCCGTGGCCCCATCCTTCGCGCGCTTTCGAAGGGAATCGAGTGGCCATCCCGAACCTGGGTGCCCCATCCTGCAGAGTCTCATCGTGCAAGCCAGTGGAATGGGCGTGCAGCAACAACAAGGAGCGGCATGGAAAGCATCGAACATTTTCTCCACGGAAGGGAAACCAAGCTCTTTGATCCACAGGATTTCCCTTCAGGTAAGGGCAGCGAAGTGCTGGATGCGAGTGTGGTCAGGCGCGTCGATCGATGGTGGATGTATCTTGCCGGACAGGCAGGCGGATATGGCGCCACGCAAATCTTCAGCGCTTCACTCGATCCCGGCGCACCCCTCTCCAGGACCGGCTGGAAACTCACTCGGGATGAAACTGGCGAGTTGGCGCCTCTCGCTGGACAGAGCGCGAGCCGCGCGTGGGACGGTAATGGTGGGCGGCACTGCCCATCGTATGTAAGAGGATGGGACCCGCACAAACTCGAATGGGTGGAGCGAATCTACTACGCAGGAGCCGCAGAAAACCTGTGGGGACCTTATACCATCGGCTTTTTGGAATGGAACGGGAAGGTATGGATCGATCAGCCCACACCTGTGTTTGCTGCGAACGAGGAGTGGGAACACGGAAGCGTATACGAACCGAACCTCATCTTCCACGATGGCAAATGGAAGATGTGGTACGTGGCGGGGTCGAACCACGAAAACTATCTGGTGCAGGGCTACGCTGAGAGCGACGATGGGGTGACCGGATGGACACACACAGTCTTCGCCTCACCCGAGATGAAGATGTTCGATTTCCACGTCCGTGAGCGAGCAGGTTCGTTCGACGCGATCTTCGCGCGAGTTTGGGTCGGAGAAGGCAGCGCGCCGGTCGAGACTGGATTGTGGTGGTGCCGAGGCGAGAAGCCGTCGGGAATTCTCTCCGATTGGAGCCGGCCGGTCCAGATAATGACGGCGGAAGATCGCGGATGGCACAGTGGTCCATGGAAGCCCTCACTCCAATTCGACGTGAAGAATGCAAACCACGCATTCGTGTTCTTCGATGGGCTCTACCGAACCAGTGACGCGGGTCCATTTCCGTTTGCGTTTACCCTTGGGTGCCTTGAAGTAGAACTGCCGATAACTTCCGGGGAGTTGTAAATTCCAATCAAACCTCGATTTCAGAAATCGAAGCCATCCCATCGAGAGGCCACGTCCCGGAACAAAAAAGGCGGCCCACTAGGGGCCGCCTCCCCATAAAACAAACACACTACATCTTCAAAGCACTATCCAGCTCCACAACAGCCTCATCAATCTTCTTCCGCAAATACTGATACCGCTCCACCGCATCCTTCCCAATTTTCTGATCGGTCCGGTTAGTCATGCCATAGAGATACTGCACATGAGTCTGCAGTCCAGGCTGGCTATAACGAATCGGCGGAGTCAGCAGCTTATCCGAGAGAGCCTGCAGCTTCTTGCCCTTCTCGGAAGCTTCAGCATGACTAGCCTTGATCTCCTTCTCAGCATCCCTTAGTCGAGCGACTGCTTTATTCGTATCATTAACCAGCGCCAGTACACGCTCGTTATGGTCGAACTGCTCCTGCAGATCCGCCGTAGTCACACCATCCTTAGTCACGCGCGGATCTTCCATAATGCGAAGCGGCTGAGTCGCCGTCCACTCACCGGCCTTCACGCGAACCTGGTACTCGCCCGGAACAGCAACCGGCCCATTCCCCATAGCAGGACGTCCCTCGGCCGCCGATCCGCCCGTATAACGCAGATCCCAAGTAAACCGATGCATCCCAGCTTTCGCGTCAAGCACTGTAGGCCAGGTAGGACGGAACCCACCCTCCTCCTCATCGCCGCCGCCAGCATCATCTTCCTGTCCCGCTCTCGGAGTTCGAGCCGGCGGAGCCACACTCGTAAAGCTCCGCACCACCTTGCCCGACTTGTCGAGGATGTCCATCGTCACAGGCCCCGCACTGTTCGCAGCAAGAGAATAATCAATCTGCGCCCCCATCAGCGGATACTGCGCGCCTTCACCTCTGCGCCCCGCATCCCCACTTGCAGGAACACGCACCGCAACCCGAGGCACATAAAGCGTATTCTGCGCGCTCGGTTTCAGCTGCTGCAGCACCGTAAGGTTATCCAATATCCAGAACCCACGCCCCTGCGTGGAAAGCACCAGATCCTTATGCGCAATCTTGATGTCAGTGATCGCAACAACCGGAAGATTCATCTGGAACGACTGCCACGTCCCCCCATTGTTGAACGAAACATACATCCCAAACTCAGTCCCCGCATACAGAAGTCCCTGACGATCGGGATCCTCACGAACCACCCGCGTCGGCTCATCGGCAGCGATCCCGTTATGCCCATCCGTAAGCTTCGTCCACGTCTTGCCGTAGTCATCCGTCCTGTAGATATAAGGGGCAAAATCACCCAGCAGATACCTGTAGATAGCCACATAAGCCGTCCCGGCCTTGAACCGCCCCGGCTCAATATTCTGCACGCGCCCGCCCGGAGCAAGTCCCGCAGGCGTAACATTCGTCCACGTCTTCCCGTTATCTCGCGTCACCGAAACAGGTCCATCGTTCGACCCCGCCCAGATAACCCCCTTCTGCACCGGCGACTCACGAATCGAATAGAGCGTGCTGTAGACCTCTTCCCCCGTAGCATCCCGCGTAATCGGCTCGCCGCTCCCATATTGTGTTCCCTCAGGATGAGCCGTCAGGTCCGGACTGATCTTCTCCCAGGTAACCCCACCATCCGAAGTCCGATGAACATACTGCGACCCGTAATAAACCACGTTCGCGTTATACGGTGAAACCTCCATCGGCGACACCCGCTGAAACCGGTACATCAACACGCTGGGCTCATTGCCATAAAGCGACTCCGCGCCCACCCAATACCGCTCCTCGTTATTATTCGTCGAGACATTCAGCCGCGAGAACTGTCCCTTGCAACTCCCCCAGACAACATTCGGATCGTCGTTCTTAGGAATAATCGGTCCCGTCTCGCACCCCGGCCCTTCACGAAACTCCTGCCCATTCCCCAACGGCAGACTAGGCACAATCACCGTCGTATTGTCCTGCTGTGCACCATAGACCCGGTAAGGAAACTGGTCATCGATCGCAACCTGATAGATCTCCGCCGTCGACTGATTAGCCTGAGTACTCCAGCTCACGCCGCCATCCAGCGAAACGTTCGCCCCGCCGTCGTTCGACTGAATCATGTACTGCGAGTTCTTCGGATTGATCCACACATCATGGTTATCCCCATGCGGAGTCCGCATCGTCGCAAAGTTCTTCCCCGCGTCCGTGCTCTTCATCCAACGCTCGTCACCGACATACACAACATCCGGATTATTCGGATCCACCCCCAGCGTGTCGTAATAAAACGGCCGTGTCGTCAGCTTCTCCTGCCCATTCACCAGCTTCCATGTTGCTCCCGTATCATCCGACCGATAAAGCCCCGCTCCCGGTTTCGCCTCAATCAGCGCATAAATCCGATCCGGAGCAGCCGCCGAAATCGCAACGTTGCTCCTTCCGACTAGTTCATGCGGCAACCCATTCTCCAGCTTCTTCCAAGTGTCGCCGCCATCCGTGCTCTTATAAATCCCGCCATCTGTACTTCCGCTGATGATCGTCCAGGGCTTCCTCTGCCCGTACCACATAGAAGCAAACACGACGTTGGAATGTCCCGGCTGCAACTCCAGATCCGCCGCGCCCAGCTTGTCCGACAAGAACAAAACCTGCTTCCAGGTCTTGCCGCCATCATTCGAGCGATAAACTCCGCGCTCCTTATTCGGTACAAACGGACTCCCGCTAGCCGCAACAAACACAACATCCGCATTCCCCGGATCGACGCGAATCGTCGCAATCTGCCCCACATCCCGCAGCCCCATAAACGTCCACGTCTTGCCCGCATCGACAGACTTATAAATCCCGCGCCCAATCGAGATATTGCTCCGAATCTTCGAAGACCCAGTCCCGGCATAAATCACCTTCGGGTTCGACTGCGAAACCTCCACCGCACCCACCGGCCCAACAGAAATCTGCCCATCCGTCATCGGCACCCATGTATGCCCCGCGTCCGTAGTCTTCCAAACCCCACCACCGACCGTGCCCATATAAAACGTATAAGGCTCCGAAGGAACCCCAGTCACCGCAGTCACGCGACCGCCACGCCATGGCCCGACATTGCGATAGTGAAGTCCAGCCCATTGCGCAGGCTCATAGGTGGATTGCGCAAAGACACTCGGCACTGCACACAGCACGCGATTGCAAGCACACCATAAAACAACCTCAGCTTCGATACGTTTCCGCTATTTGTCATCAGGTCCTCACGTCTGGTTTGAAAAAGGGAACACGGCCTGCACAGAACGGGCAGCAGGATCTCAGTCCCGCACCGCTCCACTGCTGCCGAAGAAGGCATGTCTCGATTTGCAGCTTATTGTAAGGTCAGACGCAACAACCCATACCGCAAGTTTCAGGGACGCAGAAACATCTTGCTAACTGGATCAGCATCGAAACCCTCTCAACGCCCCACCCCCACCAACCGCACCGGCCCCATCAACCCCGAAGCCGGAGGCTCCGCCGGCCCCGCAAACATCCCCCGCACCGCCGCCGCCGTCGGCAACACCTTCTTCCCCTCCGGCAGCAACCGATCCCCCATAATCCGGTTCGTAAACTCATTCGTCACCCGAACCTCCACCTCATTCGCCCCCGCCTTCAACTCCTTCGTCACATCCACCACATAAGGCGGAGCCCAAACCATCCCCGCCGTCTTCCCATTCACAACCACCTCCGCCAGATCCCGCACCGTCCCCAGATCCAGCACCACTCTCTGCCCGCTCCCCAGCCAGACCCCCGGCACAGTCAAAGTCTTCCGATAAGTTCCCGTCCCCGAAAAATACTTAATCCCCGCATCCGTATTCGCCGTCCACGATCCCAACTCCGCCGACACGACACCCGCAGGAGCACCCAACCCACTCTCAAAGCTCAACCGCCACGGCCCCGCGACCGTCGCCAACACCCGAGTCTTCGGCGCCGCAACCTCCCGCGATCCCGCCGCCCCCGCACCCCCGCGGAAAACCACAAACGCACTCTCCCGCTCCGCCAGATCCATCACCACCGTAGTCGCATCCTTCCCCACCGAATAAGTCACAGGCTTCACCTCGCCCGTCATCGGATACCAAACCTCCGGCTCCCGCCCCGCCACACGAAACCGCGCCTCCAACTTCTGCGCCGAATCCCGCTGGTTCGCCACGTAATAAATCTCCGCATCCGGCAAAGTCCGATGCAGCCAAACCACCCCACCATCCAGCGCCGCACTAGCCTCCACATCGGGCCTTACCCCAGCCTTCTCCATCACCTCATTCAATGCCAGCCCCCAGACCACCATCCCCTTGCCCACCGCATGCTGAGTATTCGTCACCCCATCCAGCCCACCCCAAAGCTCCTCCGCAATCCCGCGCACCTCCGCATCTGACCCCGGATACCCAGCCAAACCAGCACTCCGCCGCGGCCTCTCCCCAACCACCCAGGCTCCAGCCTTTACCAACTCATCCACCTTGCGAGCCACCGCAACCGACATCTCATCCGTAGGCGGCAGCACCAGCACCCGATAGCTCATCCCGCTCGGCAGCATCACCCGCCCATCCGCGCCCACTGTCATCGAGTGCAACAGCAAATCCGTATTCACAAAGTCGTAGTCATACCCCTTCGGCAGCTCCGGCCTCAGCCCCTTCCCCCAAAACGGCATCGTCGCCGGAGCACCCTCCGGCAGCAGATAAGCAATATCCGCCACAAACCGTCCCTGCTGCAGCATGTACTCCACCCGCGAAACATAGCTCATAAACGAGCCCGCCTCATCCGCCCACGTAATGTTCCGATTGATGTGCGTCCCCACCATCGTGTTTCCCGGCTTCGTATCCAGTGGCTGATGCGCGCTCGTATGAAACACCAGCCGATTTACACCCTGCGCAAACCAGTAGTCCGCCACCTTCTTCAGCGTGTAAGGCGACTCATACCCCCCGCCAGTAAACGACTCTGCTGCGATGATCGGCTTCCCAAACACATGCCCCGCCGAAGCCGCACCCCGCACATCCACGTAGTACTCGCTCTCCGGATGCAGCGCATGCACCCAGAACTCAGCCATCGGCACATCAATATGTTTCTTGTTCTCCAGCGTGTCCTCAGGAATCTCCAGCGCTACACCCGAAGCCTCCGCATACGTCTTCAACCCGCGCTTGTTCAACTCCGTCTCCATCGTGCCGTAGAAGTTGTCCGCAAACATATCCGCCAGCGTCCGCCGAAAGTCCCACAAAAACCGATCGCTCACCTCCGCCGAAGTCACCACATGCCCCGCCAGCACCGGCAGATAAGGCGTCGGATCATACCCACGACGCGCTTTGAAATCCGCCGTCATCGTGTCCGTCCAGTTCTGCATTCCCGCCTCCCAGCTATCCATCGTCACGTAGCTGGGATGACTCCCCATCAACCCACCAAGCGCAGTCTGTATCGGATCGAGATACCCCTTCACATACTCCGACACATACTTCGGACTGAGCTTGTCCACCTCCAACCCACTGCCCGCCGGCACCGAAGGCCGATTCCGCGCCCCGGTATCCGCATACCCCATCCGCAACACACGCCACGTCCCCGCAGGCGGCATCCAATGCAGCGTCCCATCCGCATCCATCTTCCCCGTCAGATCCACAACGTCGCCAATCACCGCATCCTTCGGCGCATCCGGCGTAGGAGCCACCTCATACACATTCATCAAGCTCCCAAACGTCCCCTTATCCTCCCAGCGATTCACCCGCGCATCCGAAAACAGCTTCAACTCCGTCAACTCAAACTGCGTCGCAGGCACCACCGGCCCGCCATGAATAATCTGCGCAGGCCGCACCGGAGCGCCCTCGAGCGTCACGCGAAAATACCGCGCCGTCACAGCATCAAACCCATACGTCCGAATCTGCGCGCCGTGATACCCCTGCGGTCCCGGCATCACCACAATCGTCTTCCAATTCGCGCCATCATCGCTGGCCAGCAGCCTCCCCACCGGAATCCCGCCATGCTGCCCAATCGACAACGCCCGCGCCGTAAAAGGCTTCTCAAAACTAAACTGCACCCACGCAGATTCCCCATTGGCCCCATCTTTCGGCGCAGCCATCTTCACCGAAGTAATCAAACTCTCATCCAGCAGAGCCCCCGCATCCACATCCCCCGCACTCGTCGTCACCTTCGGGCGAAACTCCTGCGCAGCCGCAGGCACGCGAAAAGCAACCACCGCCGTATCCCGATAAAAATGCTCCGCAGGCTGCTTCCCCACCACCAAATCCCGCACCGGACCCTCATTCGCAGGAGGCTGAGCCAATCTCCCAGCAAACTCCCGTCCACCCTCAACCTGAGTCTCACTCCACACCAGCCGCTTCATCGCCATCTCCGGCGTCACCCACGGCCCGCCCGCCTCACTCCACCCCGGCGAGCTGAACAAGCTCATCTCCAGATTCAGCCTCTTACCTTCCTCCGCAGCATGCTTCACCGCATGCAGCCACTCCGGAGTTCCAAAATTAATCTTCGTCTCCACCGTCTGCCCGCCACCCGCCGCCACATCCACCAACTGAAACCCACCAATCCCCACCCGCTTCATCCACTCCAAATCCTTCGTAATCCCGTCCTCAGTCACATTCCCATTCGTCCAATGCCACCAGGTCCGCGGCTTGGCCGAATCCGGAGGATTCTCAAACCCCTTCCGCAAATCATCACTCTGCCCAAACGCACAAACGCCAAAAAGCGCACCCACAACAGACGCACAACAAACCGAACGAACAAATCGCATGATGGATATTCCTTCGCGAGCCTTGGAATCTTCTGGTAAGTCCGCCTCTGCTTAAGGGCACGGCTTCAGCCGTGCCGTAAAAAATCCGAGGGAACGCGGCTTTAGCCGCTGAGGTACTCTTCTGTTCTGCGACGAACTTCGCCCATTTAAAAAATTCCGCCCGCCTTCGTTTTTGAGGATTAGCGCAGGCTTTAGCCCTGTGACCCGAAAGATCGCCTGTTATGAAAAGTGTCATCCTGAGCGCAGCCTCTCGCAGTCTCATCGCGAGAGGCGCAGTCGAAGGACCTGCATTTTGCTTGTTCTGCCAGCCTTCTCTCCATAGTCCCTCAAATCGTTAACCTCACATCTCCGGCCGCAAATTCGTCTTCAAAAACTCCAGATAAATCCCCCAATCGCTAGGCACAGTCCCATGCCCGCCATCATGCATGTAATAGCTCAGCGTATGAAAGATCGGCACCTTCGCCTCAGGCCACACATTTGTCCCCAGCCCCTGCTTCCCCAATAACTCATAAACCCGCCCGCCATCCACCGCCGCAAGAAACTCACCCTTAGGGTCCGACCAGAAATCCGCATTCCCCGTCTGCAGCAGCAAAGGCCGCGGAGCCACCAGCGCCACCAGCATATTTGCATCCATCGGAGCCTTATCCGGGAACCCAGCCCACTTCGCATAGTTCGCCGCAAACTGATACGGATACCGCGTAGGCGCAGTCAAATGCGCAATCGTCTCTCCGTAGTCGCGATGACTCAACGCCGCTCCACCCTCCCCGCCGCAACTCGCAATCACCGCAGCGATCCGCGTGTCATGCGCCCCCGCCCACATCACCGTCTTGCCCAGCCGCGACACTCCAAAGATCGCCACCCGCTTCGCATCCACCGATGAGTCCGTCTCAAAATAATCCACCGCGCGGCTGATCCCCCACGCCCAGGCTGAAATCGCTCCCCACTCATCCGCCGCAGGCTCCGTCTGCCCCGCCTTCAGATACTTCGCCCGAATCCCATCCGGCAAACCGCCCAGGTAATCCGGATCGATATCGCCGTAGTAAAACATCGCCACACCAATCCCCGCCTCCAGCAACGGCACCGGATTGATCCGTCCAAACGGCCTCCCTCCCGCCGCCGAAATCTTCTTCTTCGTCTTCGGATCCCATATCTCTCCCGGAGTCACACCCGGATCATCGACAGAAAGCGAATTCGCCGTAAAGTTGATTGCCAGCAAAACCGGAACAGCCTTCTTCGCAGCAGCCGGCGTATACACCAGCAGGTTCAGCACCGGTCCCGACTTATCTTTCTCAAAGTAAATCTTGACCTGCTTGCGCACTGCCTTCCCATCAAACGCAGGCGCGCCCTTCTCAGCGACCTCAAAGCTCATCCCCTCAGGCTTGCCCGGAGCCTTCCCGTACTGCTGCTCCTCAAACAGCTTCACGATCTCCGGCCGTCGTTTGCCGTACCAGGTCTTCGCATCCTTCACCGGCTTGCCATCCGCCATCACCAGCGGATCAGGCAGGACATAAGTCCCCACCTTCGCCTCGTCATAGTTCACCGGAATCCCGGCGACCTCCGTAGGTGGAGGCTTCACGCCCTGACGCGCCGCTGCATCAGGAGTCGGTGGCGGCTGCTGCGCCACAACAGAGAAGGGAAGCACGAACCCCAGAACAGGCAACACAAATGACCGCCGCAAAAAGCTCATCAACATCCGCTTCCTCCACCGTTCCCGCTTTCACAACATTCCCAACAGGAACAATTTCGACAGAGAAACCCTAGCCGCCCAACCTACCAGTGTCAAGAAAAACTGCTGCGCCCTCTTCCCACCCAAAATGGAACTCCCCAAAAATAAATCTCAAAAAGATGAAAAATATTCAGCGCCAAGAAACCGACCATCAACTCACCACAACTAACCAGCACTCCACCACACTTTCACCACAAAAAAACCATCACGAACCACGCACTTTTCCCAAAACCCCCCGCAAAAACGCACAAACTCCTCTCCCAAAAAAAATTCCAAAATCGCTTCCGATTCATCGGTCGTTCACAAAAAATCAGGCACCCGGGTTCTACCCTGATTCCGGGCCACCCATGAACGTCCTCGTCATCGAAGATGACAACCGAATCGCCAGCCTCGTAGAACGCGCCCTCACCGAAGAGGGACACAGCGTCACGCTGGCAGGCAACGGCCGCCATGGCGTACAAACCCTTCTATCCAATAAGTTTGACGTCACCCTTCTCGACATCCTTCTCCCCGAAATGGACGGATTCGAGGTCCTTCGCCATGCCCGCGCCAAACACTGCAAGACCCCCATCCTCGTCCTAACAGCAGTCGACACCGTTCCCAAGATCCTCCGCGCCTTCGACCTCGGCGCCGACGACTACCTCGTAAAACCATTCATTCTAGAGATCTTGCTGGCCCGCGTCGCAGCCATCGCCCGCCGCGCCCTGCCCGCCGAACCTCCACCCACTGAGGCCGGTGGTGTCACCCTCGACCGAAGCCGCCGCCTCGCCATACGCAACGGCAAAGAGATCGCTCTTACCCGTAAACAGTTCGAGCTCCTCCAAACCCTCATCCGTCACAAGGGCTTAATCACCACCCGTGAACAACTTATCGAAGCCGGCTGGGGTCTCGCCGCCGACGTAAAAGAGAACACACTGGACGTCTACATCCACGGCCTCCGCTCCAAGCTCGAAGACCACTCGGACAAAGGCCAACCCCTCATCCGCACCGTCCACGGCTCCGGCTACATGTTTGTGGCGGTGTAGCATGCGCAGCCTTTCCGTCCGTGCGAAGCTCATGCTTCTCTATCTGCTGGTTACACTTACAGGCCTTCTAATCTTCGGCCTCATGTCCTTCGGAGCCCTGCAATACGCCCTCCTTCAAGGCAAAAAAACCCATCTTCAAGGCCGCGAAGACCGCCTGATCAGCCTCCTCAAAGAGAACAAAACAAAGGGCGTCACCGAGCCGATTAGCGAGCAGCTTCGCAACTACGCCCTCGTCACTCATGAAGGAAATCTCTTCCACATCCACAATCTTGACGGCAGTCTCTTCTTTCCCCTGAAAGGCAATAACCAGGATTGGGTTCTGCCCTCGCAGGGCGATTGCGCTCAGCCAGTCTTCAGCACTGTGGTGGTCGACAAGCAGCCCACCTTGGTGATGTGCCATATGATTCTGATCGACGATCGCATGGTTCGCCTCCACATTGGGGGCTCGCTCGAGGAAGAGACTTACATCCTGCGGAAGTATCGCGACGCACTAATTTTGCTATTACCAGCGCTACTTCTGCTCTCTTCTTTGAGCGGTTATTTTTTGAGCCGCCATGCGTTGAAGCCCGTAGGGCGCGTAACCCGCGCGGCATTGGGAATCGGCATCAGCAACCTTTCGCAACGGCTACCCGTTCCGTCGGCAAAGGATGAGATTCAGCAACTCGCCATAGCTTGGAATCAACTTCTCGCTCGGCTTGAGGCAGCAGTGTCCCGCCTCAGCCAATTCTCAGCGGACGCCTCTCACGATCTCAGGACATCCATTACGGTCATGCTTGCAACAGCTCAGCTGTCTCTTCACCGTCACCGCTCCGAAGAAGAATATCGTGATGCCCTGGAGAAAATAGTCACAGAATGCCGAACAGCATCAACGCTCTTGGACGCGCTTCTATCGCTCGCCCAGAGCGACACCTTCGTGCACGAAGTAGCATTCAAAGAAATCGACGTTTGTGCACTGGTCGTAAGCGGATGCAGGCGAGTCGAGGACCTCGCGGAGTCCAGTGGCATTCTTCTTGATTGGCATCTTCCGCCTGCTCCCGTCTGCATCCAAGGCGACGAGATTCTATTGCAGCGCTTACTAGGTATCCTTCTCGACAATGCGATCCGATACACGCCCGAATCCGGAGAAATTCGAACCGAAGTATCGTTCGATACGAACCAAGCGCTGGTAACGGTGCGCGACACAGGCGTAGGCATGTCGGAAGAAGTGCGCCTGCACGTCTTCGATCGCTTCTACCAAGCCGATCTTCGAGAGAGAAAATCAAATGCCGGGAGTGGACTAGGTCTTTCCATTGCGAGATGGATCGCCGACGCGCACAGTGCGGAGCTAACCGTAGAGAGCACTCCGCTCGCAGGCTCCGTCTTTCAAATCAAATTTCCCTTAGGCGTCTCGTCTGCTTCTCTCGAGCCCGCCATAGCGAAGCAGGAATAGCTCCGCCTTAAGGTTGCTGAAACAAAACTTAAATCAACCTTAAGAGCAAGCGAAATCTAACGAAATTCACGCCGGCAGAGTGATTTTCATTGTGTAGTAACGAAACCGACTTCGCGCATTCACAATGCAACCTTACGCTCAGTTTCACCATGACAGACAAAATCCTCGCAACGAGCCTCGTCTCGTTGCTACTGGCAGCGAACGTGTGTGGACAAGCCCCCTCCGCTGTCACTGCAGCAACTGCAACCCCTAAGGCTCACGCGGCCTATTACATCGATCCACTCCCACTTCATCTCGACCTGATTCTTCCTCCACCTCCCGCCCGTGATTCAGCCATAACGAAGGCCGAACTGACCGAACTCCATCGAATCGAGGCCTCGCGCACTCCTGCTCAGGTCGCTCAGGCTGAGGCCGACGATAGTGAAGAGGACATTTTTATCTTCAAGACTGTTCTAGGACCCAACTTCACCGCGGAAGTTTTCCCCGCAACAGCCACACTCTCTGAACATGTTCGCAAGGATGAAAGCGCAGCAAGCGGCCCGCTGAAAAATATCTATCGTCGCCCGCGCCCCTATCAGGTCGACAAGACGCTTCACCCCGTTTGCCCGTTGAATCCAGAGCCAACGTCCTACCCCAGCGGGCACTCTCTCTCCGGCTATCTGCTTGCCTTCACACTCGTCCAATTGGTTCCTGAGAAGCGCCAGCAGATCCTCGCCAGGGCAGAAGAATACGTTCACAGCCGGCTGATCTGCGGAGTCCACTACGCCAGCGACACCGAGACCAGTCGTGAGGTGGCCTACGCAATCTTCGGCTCGCTGGCAGCATCGCCACGTTTTCAACACGACCTGGCAATAGCTCGAGAAGAGACGCGCATGAAGCTTGGCCTTCCCTCAACGCCCACTGAATAGCAAAGCGAATTCGCCTCAAAACAGAATTTTGAAACAGAACATTCATAGCACTTCAGATCTACCTTTACCGGAGGAACCCGTGATTCACACGATCGTCAATCGCCGAAACTTCGCCCTGTTGTTCAGCCTCTTTGCTTTATTGCTATTCGTTTCAACTCGCCCATTACACGCCCAGTCGCACCGGCCCTGCCATCGGCGGCACTGTCACCGACGCCATAGGCGGCGTACTGCAGAATGCAACCGTTAACGTGAAGAATGAAGCGACCGGCGCCGCTAAGTCGCTCCAGGTTGACTCGCAGGGTCACTTCTCGCTCGGCGGATTAACGCCCGGCCGTTACAGCGTCGAAGTCTCGGCTCCAGGCTTCGCAATTCAACGCCGCGCCGTGCAACTCACTGCGGGACAGGATCAGGACCTCTCGTTTGCGCTTAATATCGGTGACGTCTCCCAGCAGGTGACCGTTGAGGCCAACGCCGTCGGCTCCGTCGCCGCCGCGCTTGCGCCCATGGACGCTTTGCTCGATGCCACCTCGGCGCGCACCATCATCACCCCGGCCTTCATTCAGAACTTCACCTCGCCCATCGCCGACTACGGTGAAATCGTCAATATGGCGCCCAACACCTTCACCACCTCCAGTAACGGCGTCGGCCTGGGCCAGTCCAAAACCTACTTCCGCGGCTTCCCCGACGGCGACTACGACATCGACTTCGACGGCGTCCCCTTCTACGACACCAACAGCCCCACGCATCACTCGTGGGCGTTCTTCCCCGCGCAGTCCATCGGCAGCGTCGACTTTGACCGCTCGCCCGGCTCCGCCTCAACCATCGGGCCGACGCCCTTCGGCGGGTCCATTCATCTGCTCTCACGCGATCTCGACCCGCTCCGGAACGTCCGTGTAACCATCGCCGGTGGCTCCTTCAACACTTACCTCTACGATGCGCAGTACGACTCAGGCTCCTTTGGCCCTAACCACAAGTTCAACCTGACCACCGATATCCACCACATGCAGTCAAAGGGCTATCAGACCCAAAACCTCCAGGCTCAGAACGCTGGCTCCCTCAAGATGGAGTACAAGGTCAGCGACAAAACCACCATCGACGGTTATTCGGGCGTTGTCTGGGCGGATGCCAACACGCCAAACTTCAACGCCACGCGTTGCCAGATGTATGGGGTTGGCGCCGGCTACAACTGCTTCATCACCGGCACCACGCCCTATCCCCAAACCGGTGCTGGCATCAACTTCCTGCTCACCAATAATTCGGATCCTCTGCTCTACCTCAACAAGCAGTACAACTGGTACCACGTGCCGACCGACTTCGAGTACGTCACCGTCCAAAGCCAGTTCGGTCACGGCTTCTCCTTTGAGTTCAAGCCCTACACCTACGACTACGACAACTCCGAGAAGTACTCGAACGCCACCACGATCACCGAGCTTCCCTCCTCGGCCTTCCCCAAAACCCCGACGTCACCGGCTGGAACCTACCTCGGCCTTCCCGTTGCGCCGTGCAACATTCCCGTCACCAAGAAGGGCGTGACGGCCCTTCCTTGCGCCGTCGACAAGTACAACAGCTACCGCAAGTATGGCGAAACCTCGCGGATCAGCCAAGTCTCCAAATTCGGCATCTTCAATGCTGGTATGTGGTACGAGTGGGCCAACACCAACCGCCACCAGTACCCTACGGACCCGCTCAACAACTGGACCGATCAGCTCCTGCCGAACTTCGCTGAGAAGTTTGTCACCAATAGCTATCAGCCTTTCGTCGAGTTCCAGTGGCACGCAACCTCGCGACTCAACATCACTCCTGGGGTCAAGTTCGCCTACTACACCGTCGGCACCCAGCAGTTTGCGGACAACGGCAAGACCATCGGCTGCCTTGTTCCCGGCGTCTGCGACCCATCGAAAAACCCCGCCATCAACCCTAACGCCTTCATCGCCAACGGCGGCAGCTACTTCTCCACACTGCCATCAGGCAGCGTCAACTACCGCATAAGGAACAACTGGTCGGCTTACGTTCAGGCCGCGCAGGGCAGCATCGTTCCGCCGTCCAGCGTCTTCGACTACAACCAGGGAACCACCGGCAACGTTATTCCGCCCGCCGTTCTCCCGGAACAACAGAAGAACACCACCTACCAGGCTGGAACCGTCCTCAAGCTCAAGTACTTTACCTTGGACGCCGACTACTTCCACGTGCACTTCGACAACAGTTACTCCAGCGTGCTCAACCCGGCGGGCGAGCCCGTCTACTTCCTCCAGCCCAGCTCCATCACGCAAGGCTTTGAGGCGGAGGCCAACGCCACCTTCGGCCACGGTCTCGGCGCTTATTTCAACGGCAGCTACGATCATGCCGTCTACTCAGGCACCTTGAACGTCAATTGCAACAGCGGCGCGAGCTGCACTTCCACGACGCCGCAACTCACCGTGACTGCACCCTCCGGCCTGTGGGTTCAGCAGACTCCCTCCAACATCGAAACCGTCGGCGCAACCTATCAACACCATGGCTGGGATGCCGCCTTCTTCGACAAGAGCATCGGCCAGCAGTACATCGACAACGGCTCATACCACAACCAGTACACGATCCCGCGTTTCAACATGGCCAACGCCTTCGTCAACTACACTCTCCGCAGCGGCGGCCGCTTTGACCAGACCAAGTTCCGCCTGAGCCTTAACAACATCTTCAACTCTTCTTCCGTCACCGGCATCTCGCTGGCCGGCGGTGCCCTCACGCAGACCATCGCAGCCAATAGCACCACGTACACGGACCCGTTCACAACCTCGGGCCCAACCCCGATCAACGGTCAGGACAGCGTTAGTATCCTCGCCGGGCGCAGCATCATGCTCTCTGTAACGTTTGGACTGTCGCCGAAGCGTTAGTCTCAGCAATGCGAGCGCCGCGCATTTATCCGCGCGGCGCTCGTCGTCTGATTAAGAGTGCCATGATAGCGCCAATACTGAACCAGAGGTTTGTTGCATGAAACTCATTGCGTCGGCGGCCTTACTTATCGGAAGTCTTTCGTACTCCGCCTTGGCGCAGGAAGCTCGAAACTACCTTGCGAACAACACTGTGCTGATCATCCGCCACTCCGAAAAACCAGAGACTGGAACCGGCCTAACATCTCAAGGGCAAGCACGAGCGCAGCTTTATGCGAAGTATTTCCAGCCTTTTCAGGAAGAAGGCCTCTCCATCCTCGTCGACTCACTTTATGCCGGAGCTGATTCAGCCAGCAGTATTCGTCCCCGGCTTACGCTTGAACCGCTCAGCAAAGCGTCCGGCCTCCCGCTCCATCAGAAGATCGGAACAAAGGACTCCGAAGTACTCGTTCATGAACTAAAGACAGAGCCTCATGGCAAACACCCACTCATCGCCTGGCGTCATGGCGAAATACCCGCTCTTCTGGCGGCATTCGGAGCCGCGCCAGAGAAGATTCTTCCCAACGGAAAATGGCCAGACGACGTCTATGACTGGGTGATTCTCCTCAACATAGGCCCGGACGGGCAGCTCTCCTCCGCAAGACTTATCCACGAACACCTAACGGTGACAACGTCCACGCCGTAAAGTTTCTTTTAGCGTGACAGTCTTCAGCCTCAGCGGCCACGAAAGGTTTGGATCAGAAGCCAGAGGTTTAGTCCCGCGATCAGAAAGGCAACGGAGTAGCTCAAGTATTTGAGCCACGCAGTATTGACGAACTCCCCCATCCGTTCGCGATCGCTCGTGAAGCCGACCAACGGAAAGACCGCAAAACTAAGCTGCATGCTCAGGACCACCTGGCTCAAAATGAGTAGCTTGGTCGTCCCCTGCGCGCCGTAGATCATCACCACAAGGATCGTCGGGACTATCGCGAGAGAGCGCGTTACCAGGCGCCGAAGCCACGGAGCGAGTCGTATGTTGAGGAATCCCTCCATTACAATCTGCCCGGCCAACGTGCCAGTTATGGTGGAGTTTTGTCCCGCCGCCAACAGCGCGACCGCGAACATCGTGCTCGCGCCGGCAACGCCGAGCATCGGTGAGAGCAGTTTGTAGGCATCCCCGATCTCAGCAACTTCGAAACGGCCATTCCGATGGAACACTGCCGCCGCGACGATCAAAATAGCCGCGTTCACGAACAACGCAAGCATCAGAGCGGTGGCGGAGTCGATATTGGCGAACCGGATTGCCTCTCGCTTTCCACTAGAAGTCCTCGCGTAGTCTCTTGTTTGCACAATCGAGGAATGCAGATAAAGGTTGTGCGGCATCACAGTTGCCCCGAGGATGCCAATCGCGATGTAAAGCATCTCCGGATCGGTGACGATCGCCTTGGACGGCAAAAAGAGATGCTGAACGATCGGCAGCCACTCAGGTCGCGAGAAAAAAAGCTCCATCCCAAAGAGAGCGCCGATCGTCGCGATCAAAGTAATCACCAAAGCTTCCAGGTAGCGAAATCCCCGGTTCTGTAAGAGCAGAAGAAGAAGCACGTCCGCTGCGGTAAGCAGGACGCCGAGCACGAGAGGTATATGAAAGAGCAGTTGCAGCGCAATCGCCGATCCGACAACCTCGGCCAGGTCACAGGCTACGATGGCAACCTCAGCAAAAAGCCAGAGGCTGATCGCGGTCGGGCGGCTATATGACTCGCGGCACGCTTGAGCGAGGTCTCGGCCCGTCGCGACCCCCAACTTCAGAGCGAGGCTTTGTAAAAGGATCGCCATCAGGTTCGAAATCATGATGACGAACAGCAGAGTGTAGCCGTAGCGGGATCCCGCCGGCAAGATCAGTCGCCCAGTTGCCCGGATCCATATATCCGACAGAGATCAGAAAACCAGGCCCAATAAAGCCCAGAACTCTTCGCCAGAAACTCCGCGACCGGCTCAACCGGACCGAGGAAAACATCTCCGGCAGAGACGGTCTTCGCTCGAGCTCAATTTCCGACAGAGATGGCATACTTGATCTAGGCCTCTAGTGCTTAGACTAAGTATGCCATAAATAGTTAACCTTGGTTTATTTCTTCCTGCCTGCCTGGGTTTCCTTAAGCTGTCTTGCTTCGCACCCAGACCCTTTTAGCCGAGGCTTCCCCAAGGGTGACTTTTCCATGCGGAGCCCGAACCTGGATCGTATTGTCATAATTCCGCTCCAGAATCCGAAGCGGGACCTTTGGCCCAATTCCTATCTTGTGAAGAAACTCCAGCAGTCTGGCGTCTCGCTCGTAAAGACTGGCGACAACGTAATCTCCTCCCTCGGAGGCCTCCGACAGAGGGACAAGTCCCCGACGCTTAATCTGCGCAGGCGTCTCCGGGAGAACCCGGTTTCCATGAGGACAGTCGCCCTCCTCGCCGAGCTTTTCAATCAGCTTGGCCTCAAACGCGGGCGAAATCGCATGTTCCAATCGTTCGGCCTCGGCATGGATCTGGTGCCACTCCATCCCGAACATCTCTGACAACATACGTTCGACCAAATGGTGCCTCAGGGCCGTGTGATGCGCGGCTTCACGCCCTTTGGTCGTCAGTTTGAGGGCTCCGTGCCGGTTCGCGTCTACGAAACCATCTTCCCGCAAGCGCCTGACGGCCTTTGTGACCGCAGGCGCAGAGACTTCAAGCCATTGAGCTAGCAGAGAAGGAATGACCGTATGCCCTTCGCTCTCGGCTTCTATGATGGCCTTAAGGTAGTCTTCTTTCGAAATGGTGATCTCTTGCGACATTCTTGCAAGTTAACCACGGTAAAGCCCACTTTGTCGAAGGGATAAAGCAGTCTTAGCGCGCCGGACGCCCTCTTTATTTGGCCTGTTGCTCGGCGAAATTGCCAATGAAGGGGAGCTTGTATCGCTCGCCTCTGCTCGCCTTCATCACGACAATGATCCATACGATCAGGAATCCGAGGCTAAGGATTGGCGCGATGATCCATCCGATGATTGGGATGATTCCAAGGATAAGATTGACCACAATTACAGCAATCGCAAAGAAGATGGACTGCCAAGAGTGGAAGCGGACAAACGAACTCCGGTTATATGGCTCCATCGCCAGAAAGAGAATAGCTGGAATAAATGTGATGTAAGCGATCGCCCCGGCAGCGTTCTCTGAGAGGCCGCCCTGTTGGGCGGGTATGGCTGCGGCCGCGGGGCTAGTCGCGGTATTCGCACCGCAGTTCGGACAGAAAGTAGAATTGGCTCCGGTTTCGGTATTGCAGGATGGGCAGAGCATAGCGAGGACTCCTTAGCTGAACGATTTTGCGGCGGCTTCGCGCCTTGGTCCTTCTGTCTTGAAGTCGCGGTGCTGAGGATTTGGAAGAAAAGGATTCTCGATTTAGTTCTTCCTGGTATCTTTCCCTTACTTGTCCGGCTTCTTCTCAGCAGGGTCCGTCAGCCGGTGGCTGATAGCGTATCATCTTTCGATCCGTCCCCACTGCATCCAAATTGCCTAGGATAGATAACTTTCCGCAAGGTTTAGCTGAGGGGAAGGATCCAGCGCGTCCAGCTTCTTATCGAGGGCGGCGGTGTCGCCCGTCGCCGCTTGAAGCAGGTAAACTGATGACTCACCGCCATACCAAGAGGAAGTTCAGGTTTCTTGGGAATCCTCCTTGAACGGAGAAAGCGCAACACATGAAGACCAGCTGTCGCCTGAAAAACCTCGTTGTCACCCTCGCTTTCCTATCCTCCTCGCCGACTCTCCTTCACGCATCCGACAAACTGGAGCTCGAGCGATGGAACCAGGAGGCGGCCAACGTAACCATC
Organism: uncultured Acidobacteriaceae bacterium; assembly: GCA_963774735.1. Taxonomy (GTDB): domain Bacteria; phylum Acidobacteriota; class Terriglobia; order Terriglobales; family Acidobacteriaceae; genus Edaphobacter. Next base: position 37,716 of record CAVZGJ010000028.1, read on the forward strand.
ACTCGCGACGACTGGGGAATCGCCCATATCCACGGAAAAACCGATGCCGATGCCGTCTTCGGTATGGAATATGCCCAGGCCGAAGACGACTTCAACCGCGTCGAGACTAACTACATTAATGCCATGGGTCGGCTCGCCGAAGCCGAGGGTGAGTCCAAAATTTACCTCGACCTTCGCATGAAGCTCTTCATCGACCCATCCGTCCTGAAGACCCAATATGCCGCCAGCCCCGCATGGCTCAAGTCCCTGATGGACGCCTTCGCCGACGGCCTTAACTTCTACCTGTATAAGCACCCGGAGGTGAAGCCCCGCGTCATCCATCACTTTGAGCCCTGGATGGCGCTCTCCTTCACCGAGGGCAGCATTGGTGGCGACATCGAACGCGTTAACCTCGATCAACTCAAAGCCTTCTACAGCAAGACTCCTACAATCCAGGCCGGCAACGATTCGACTCCCGAACTGCAGCTTGCCTACATCCACGACGCCGACCCACCTGAGCCCACTGGATCCAACGGCATGGCCATCGCACCCTCAAACACTGCTAACCACCACGCCCTGCTACTTATCAACCCCCATACCTCCTTCTTCTTTCGCTCCGAACTCCAAATGGCCAGCGAAGAGGGACTCAACGCATACGGAGCTGTTACCTGGGGTCAATTCTTCATCTACCAGGGCTTCAACGAGCGTGCTGGCTGGATGCACACCTCAAGTGGCGTCGACGCCGTCGATGAATATCTCGAGACCGTCACAAAAAAAGGCGACTCCTTCTTCTACAAATATGGAACCGAAGAGCGTCCCCTTACCGTTAAGCAAATCGCAGTCCCCTACAACACAGACCATGGAATGGCTGAAAAGAAGTTCACCGTCTACTTCACGCATCACGGACCCATCATCCGCGAGCAAAACGGCAAATGGGTCAGCATCAGCCTCATGCAGAAGCCCATCGAGGCCCTCACCCAGTCCTACATCCGCACCAAGGCGAAAGACTACAAGTCCTTCCGCGAAACCCTGGAGCTCAAAGCCAACTCTTCAAATAACACCATCTTCGCCGACTCTGACGGAGACATCGCCTACTTCCACGGAAACTTCATCCCGCGCCGCGACACGAACTTCGACTTCACCCGACCTGTCGACGGCAGCAACCCCGCAACCGACTGGAAGGGGCTCCTATCCGTCGACGAGCTCCCACAACTGCTAAATCCAAAGAGCGGCTGGCTCTACAACAGCAACAACTGGCCTTGGTCCGGCGCCGGCGAGAGCAGCCTCCGCAAGCAGGACTACCCCGTCTACGTCGAATCCGGCACCGAATCCGCCCGCGGACTCCACGCCATTCGCGTCCTGCAAAACAAAAGGGACTTCACCCTCGATTCTCTGATCGCCGCCGCCTACGATAGCTATCTTCCCTGGTTTGAGAAACCCATCCCTGCACTGATCAAAGCATGGGACGACGCCCCAGCTGGCGATCCGCTGAAAGCAAAACTCGCCGATCAGATCGCTCTACTGCGTAATTGGGACTATCGCTGGGGCGTAACCTCTGTTCCCACCTCCCTCGCCGTCTTTTGGGGCGAAGACATCCGTCGCCATACCGCAGACGACGCTCACAAAGCCGGCATCGCCGTCGAAGAGTACATCGGTACTAAGGCTCAAGCCCAACTCCTCCTCCAATCTCTCGCAGCGGCCTCCGACCGTCTCACATCCGACTTCGGAAACTGGAAAACTCCATGGGGCGACATCAATCGCTTTCAACGTCTCAATGGGGACATTGTCCAACCCTTCAACGACGCCGCACCAAGCATCCCCGTTGGCTTCACTTCATCTCTGTGGGGCTCCCTCGCCTCCTTTGGAGCCCGTCCCTACCCCGGAACAAAGAAGTGGTATGGCACAAGCGGAAACAGCTTCGTCGCGGTCGTCGAGTTCGGCGACAAAGTCCGCGCAAAGGCCGTCACCGCGGGCGGAGAAAGTGGCAACCCGACCTCCCGCACACTTCAATGACGAAGCAAAACGCTACAGCACCGGCGATCTGCGAGAGGTCTACTTCTACGCCTCCGATCTCAAAGGACACACCGAGCGCGAGTACCATCCTGGAAGCTAACTCCTCTTCATGAGCAATAGCGCACCCCCAACCCGATTCTCCAATCTCCAGAGCCTCGACAGCCGCAACCTTTCAAGTCGTCTCCACGTTGCTGGCGACCCTTCTCGCCTGCATCGTGCTCCTCACTCTGCTCGGCCACAAGCCCCTCACCAACTGGGACGAGGGCATCTATGCCGAGATCTCCCGCGAAATGCTCTCCTCCAACCCACTCGTACCCCATTGGAACTATCAGCCCTGGTTTGAAAAGCCTCCGCTTATGCCATGGATCACAGCCGTCTTCTTCCGGCTCTTCGGCATCACCGAGTTCTGGGCTCGCGCGGGTTCTGCGCTCTCCGGCGTGGCAATCGTCGCTCTCCTGCACGGATGGCTGATCGGCAGGCGGGACGCATTGGCCGCATGGCTCAGCACCCTAATACTCCTCAGCACCTTCGGCTTTCTCCATGTCTGCCGGGTTGGCGAGATGGACGTGCTGCTTTCCTTTGGGTGCTGCATCGCGCTCTGCGGCCTCACTGCAATTCAAGATCACAAACTCAACGGTTGGTATCTCTTTTGGGCCGGACTTGCGATCGCCCTCATGACCAAGGGCGCAGCCTGCATCGTTCTCATCTTCACCGCCCTTGTCTTCGCCGCTCTCGAACGCTGGAACACAAAGCATCTTGGCAAGGCCTTCTGGCTTGGCTTCTCGTTCTTTCTGCTCGCCGTTCTGCCCTGGCACCTCTATATGGTTCATCGTTTCGGTGACAGCTTTCTCTCCGAATACCTCGGCTTCCACGTCGTAGCCCGCGCAACCCATCAAATTGAGGATCACATCACTCACTGGTGGTACTACTTCTGGGTTCTTCTCATCTCGGCCGCGCCCTTCGCTCTGCTATACCCGTTCGCGGTTTCGGAATCCCTCCGACGTAAACAGTTCCGCGCCTGGTCCGTCTTTGCCTTAGTCGTCGTCGGATTCTTTACGGTCATCCAAACGCGCCTTCCTCACTACATCGCCCCCGCATACCCTGCCTTTGCCGTCATCACTTCCGTCTTCCTCGCGAACAGGCTCCGGGCGCTAAGACGAGAGCATCATGGGTCACCTAGAGCCTTCTGGATCATAGCCACTCTGCTGATCACCGCAGCCTGCCTGGTCAGCGCCTTACTTACAAGCGGCCCTCGTCGCAGACTTCATCAGGCAAAGGTCGGCCCCGATATCGTCTCTGCGGAGAAGGAGTCGATCCAACTCCTGCGCGAAGTCTTTCGCCATCCCCAACCGGTTCAGGGTCCTCTCCTCGTCTGGTGGGAGGGCAATGCCCGCTCCATCGCCACCAGCATCTTCTATTCTCGTCGTCCCGTGCAGCAGATCAGCCTCGAGCCCCTGCCCGCCGGCGTCCCTACCGACAAATACCTCTTCCAGCCCGAGGCGCTCGACGAGGCCACCGCTTCTGGCCCGCATCTCATCCTCCTCGACCGATACCTCGTTGGCCAAATTCCACCCCAATTCTCTTATCACCAAATCCTCGCCGGACGATCCATGGAGGTCGGTGTCATCGCACGTCGCTGAACTGGCAAGGAGTCTTCCAGAGCAATAGATTTGTTTCCCGCACGGTTTATCTTGAGTCTTTCGGATCGTATAAGCCGTCAATGATTTGGCGATGGCGAGTCCCCAGAACACACTCTTTCCGTGTCTTATTTTCTTCTCCCGACGCCAAAAGGAACTAGAATCGGCTTATTCGAGACCTTCTCAAATTGCTTTTCTTCCAATACTTAAACATTTGGTCCACTTCGCGTCATGTAAAATCCACGAGACCTATAACCAAGCATGATTAAGCTGGCGAAAATCCCAAATCTTACAGAGCTAACCTATCGGAGCATTAAGCAGAATCTCCTCGATGGGACCTTCAATGAGCTATCACGGCTTACGGAAGAATCTCTGGCGACTCAACTCGGCATCAGCAAGTCTCCCGTGCGCGAAGCGCTGAACCGGCTTGAAGCCGAAGGCCTCGTCTCCATCGAACCGCGCCGCGGAGCCTATGTCCGCCAATTCTCTGCCAAGGAAATTCGCGACCTGTACGAACTCCGCGAAATCCTCGAAGTTCACTCCATCGACGCCGCAAACATTACGTCGAAGCTACTAAGCGATCTCCTCGCCAGCATCAACCGGACCAAGAAATTCCTTAAGGAAGGCAACAAGATCGAGCACATCGAGGAAGATATGCGCTTTCACGCCATGATTGCGGCAGCAACCGGAAACGAAGAGCTATGCCGCGTCCTCGAAAATGTTCAGCAAAAAGCGCTCCTCTGCCGATCGAAATCCTACGAACTCTCAGCGACAACAGCGCCCTTCGCCCACACCAAGATCTACCAGGCCCTAAAGGCGAACTCGAAAAAAGAGGCGCGTCTTGCGATGCGCGACCACATCGTCTTTGTGCGCGAACGGCTCCTGGCTGCCTTGAAATCCTCAAACTAATCACGCTGGCATAGCGGTTGCTCCAGGATTTCTCTCAAACCACCGGTGGGCGATAATACCTCTGTGTCGCTCCTCACAGCTTCTCCGTCGGACGAGTACAAGCAGCGCCTGCAGGTTCGCGAGAGCCGGGTCGCGCACTTCGAAAATCTCCACCTTCGCTTTGGAAATCTTCGCCTCCTCATCTTCATCGCGACGGCCGTCGCTGCATGGTTTTCTTTCGATCGCGATGCGTTCTCAGCATGGTGGCTCCTCCTCGCTCTCGCCCTGTTCCTCGCAATTGCAATCCTCCACGCCAATGTTCTGCGGCAGCGCGCTTGCGCCGAACGAGCTGTCGACTTTTACCGCGACGGTCTCGCACGCGTCGAAGATCGCTGGATAGGAACCGGTCAAACCGGCCAACGCATCGACCTTCGCTCCAGCCTCTACGCCACCGACCTCGACCTCTTCGGTCCCGGCAGTCTCTTCGAACTCCTCTCCCTCGCCCGCACCCGCATGGGCGAAGACACCCTTGCCGCCTGGCTCCTCGCCCCTTCGCCTGTGCCTGAGCTTCTTGAGCGTCAAGCTGCCGTCGACGATCTCCGCAACCATCTCGATCTTCGTGAAGACATCGCCGTCCTCGGCGAGGATCTCAAGATCGGCATTCATCCTGAAGCGCTCACGCAGTGGGCCGAGGCCCCAAAGCAACTTACCAACTCCTGGCTGCGCTGGGTCTCGCTTCTCCTCGCACTCTCAGCCATCGCAGCGGCCGTCGTCTGGGCAGAGTTCGGAACCAAAGCACCATTCTTCGCGATCATCATAGTCGAGACCATCGTCACGGCCTCCCTGCGGAAACAAACCGCAGCCATACTTCACACTACCGACGACGCCCTCGAAGACCTTCAACTCCTCTCCTCTCTCCTCGCTCGCATCGAGCGCGAACCCTTCAACGCTCTGCGTCTCCAATCCCTGAAACTCAGTCTCTCCTCTCGTCATCTCCAAGCGTCCCGAGCTGTCGCCCACCTGCGCACCATTGTGGAATACAAACGTTCGCTCGATAACCCGATCATGCGAGCCCTGGACATCCCACTTCTCTACACCGTCCAGGTCGCTTATGCAGCAGAAGCCTGGCGCGTCGCCCACGGAGCAGGCATACGAGATTGGCTCCATACCACCGGCGAACTCGAAGCGCTCCTCTCCCTCTCTGCCTATAGGTACGAGCATCCGGCCGATCCCTTTCCGGAGTTCGTGGAGGGTCTGCCTTGCTTCATCGCCGAACAGATCGGACACCCTCTTCTTCCTGCCACGCAATGCGTCCGGAATGACATCGACATTTGTGGGGAAACCCGTGTCCTGCTCGTCAGCGGCTCCAACATGTCCGGCAAAAGCACACTCCTCCGTACCGTTGGCATCAACGCAGTCCTCGCCATGGCCGGTGCTCCCGTAAGAGCCCATTCTCTGCAACTCACTCCATTGCATATCGGTGCAAGCGTCCTGATCAATGATTCCCTGCAGGAGGGCAGTTCCCGCTTCTACGCCGAGATCACGCGCCTCCGCCAGATCTGCGACCTCGCCGAAAGCCACCCCCCGGTCCTCTTCCTCCTCGACGAACTCCTCCAGGGCACCAACTCCAAAGACCGCTTCGTCGGAGCTGAAGGCGTCCTCCGCGCTCTCCTCGAAGCCGGCGCCATTGGCCTCATAAGCACGCACGACCTCGCGCTAACGCACCTCGGTGGCCAACAGGACACCCGTCTCCAGAACGTCCACTTCCAGGACGCCATCGCTAACGGCAAAATGAGCTTCGACTTCAAACTTCAGCCAGGTGTCGTTACGAAAAGCAACGGCATCGAGCTGATGCGCCTCATCGGCCTCAAGGTCTGAATCCAGGACCCAATCGTCCAACGTTGACTTGCTGAATGGTCATTCAGTATCCTTCTCCCGTCACAGAAAGCTCTTCGCTCAAGGCGTCTTCCGCAGCCTCGTTATTGCAAGAGAGGCTTCTCGACTGGCAAAGCGCAGCTTCGATCAAAGAAAATCATCCAGAGGATGGAGCAGGCAAGAGATGCGAATACTGACGTACATCCGCCAGGTTCTTGACGCGGAAGAGAGTGTCCACGTCGTCAACAACACGGTGGCCCTCGAAAACAGCAAGCTCGTCATGGACACCATGGACGAGTACGGCGTTGAAGAGGCCCTTCGTCTCCGCGAGTCCGGCGCCGAATCTGAAATCGTAGCCGTAGCCGTCGGCCCCGCCCGCGTTCAGGACGCTCTGCGCACCGCGCTTGCAATGGGCGTCGATCGCGCTATTCACGTCGAAACCGATGTCCGCCTCGACGCCATTGCCCTCAGCAAGGTCCTCGCTCAGATCGCCAACAGGAACAGGCAACCCTCATCTTCTCCGGAGGCCAGCAGGCCGACTGGGACAGTCACGCCCTCGCCGCAGCCACAGCAGAGCGTCTCAGCTGGCCCCAGGCCACTTGGGTCAGCGCCCTCGAACTCAAAGGCACAACACTCACCGGAAAACACGACGTTGACGAAGGCAGCGAAACCTTCACCCTCGAGCTCCCTGCCGTCATCACCACCCAACAAGGCCTCAACGAACCCCGCTATCCCACTCTCCCCAACATCATGAAGTCGAAGAAAAAAGAACTTCGCAAAGAATCCCTCGATCAATTCAACGTCACTCCAAAGCTCAAATTCGTCAGCGCAGAAATCCAGGCCAAAACTCGTCTGAACAAGATCCTCGACGGCAAAGACGCCCCCGCCGCAGCCGCACAGCTCGTCAACCTCCTCCGCAACGAAGCCAAGGTGATCGCATGATTCTCCTCGTAGTGGAGCACGCCAACGGAAAAGTCAGCAAAAGCACCTGGGAGATGATCACCGCAGCCCGGGAACTCGGCCGCGAAGCCCCCATCACCGCCATAGTTCTCGGCTCAAATATTGCTCCTATCGCCGCGGAGATCGCAACCGCCGTAGATCAGGTACTCGTCGCCGATCTCCCCGCTCTCGCCCAGTTCGACCCCGAGCTGTGGTCTGCCGCCGTAGCCCAGATTGCCACGGAAGGCGAAGCCTCCGCCATCCTGATTGGCGGAAGCCGGAGCGGCCGCGAGTACAGCCCACGCGCAGCAGTCAAACTCGACGCCCCACTCCTCGAAGATGTGATCAACCTCAAAGCCAATGGCGACAGCCTTACCGCCCAGCGCTACACCTTCCTCGCCCGCGTCACCGAGACCATCGAAACCACCGCACCCGTCGCAGTCGTCACCGTCAAACCCGGAGTCTTCTCACCCGCATCTCCGCGCGCCGAAACAGCCGAACAGTTCGACGTCGACCTTAACCTTCCTGCCCCGCGCCTCCACGTCACTGGCAAGACAGCCGAGCGCAGCTCGCGTGTCGGGCTCGCCGAAGCGGACACCGTTGTTTCTGGAGGCCGAGGCGTTGGCAGCGCCGAGGGCTTCACCCAATACGTCGAAGCCCTGGCCGACAAGCTGGGCGCGGCCGTGGGAGCGACCCGCGCCATCGTCGACGTCGGCTGGCGTCCCTACTCCGAACAGGTCGGCCAAACCGGCAAAACCGTCCAGCCCAAGCTCTACATCGCCATAGGCATCTCCGGTGCAGTCCAGCATCTCTCCGGCATGAACAAAAGCAAAATAATCGTAGCCATCAACCGCGACGCCGAAGCCCCCATCTTCAAAATCGCCGACTACGGCATCGTAGGCGACGTCCCCCAGGTTGTCCCCGCCATCCTCGCTGAACTCAAAAAATAATCACATCACACGTAAGATGGAAGACCCAGAGAACTAAACGCGAGCGGTGCCTGCCCAATGCTTCCACTTACTCAAAAGATCGCCTTCTTCCTCTTCGCGCTAATTACCCTCGCGCTCGCCTTTGAAGGCTTCTATCGTCTCTATCTCCGAATCCACCGCGGCACACCCGACCCCGAACCCCGCTTCAACAATCCTTCCCGCCGAATCCTCTACGCCCTCACCACAACCCTCCTCCAAACCCGCACCTTCAAAAAGCGTCCCACAATAGGCATCTTCCACTCCTTCATCTTCTACGGCTTCATCTTCTACGGCCTCGTCAACTTAATCGACGCCGCCGAAGGCTACCTTCCCTTCACCATCTCCTTGACCAGTCCCATCGGCGCAACCTACAACCTCCTCGCCGACATCTTCAGCTTCCTCGTCCTTCTGGGGGTCATCGCGCTCGTCATTCGCCGCTTCACCCTCCCCAGCCGCCGAGACTTCCGCTTCAACCCGCGCACGCTTCTCCACCCAGACGTCCAGCACCACAAAATCACCCGCGACTCCCTCATCGTCTCCGCCTTCATCCTCTTCCACGTAGGCAGCCGAGCCATTGGAGCCGGCGCAAAACTAGCCATCGAAGGTCCCGACCCACTCCAACCCTTCGCCACCACCCTCTCGCATCTGCTCACCCCCGCCAACGCGGAAGCCTTCCGCATCTTCGGCTACTGGGGAGCCCTCGGCAGCGTTCTAGCCTTTCTCGCCTACTTCCCCTACACCAAGCACATCCACATCTTCATGGCCCCGGCAAAGTACTTCGTCGCCCGCAAGCCCAACACGGGCACTCTCCCGCCGGTCACTCTCAACCTTGAAGCCGAAACAGAATCCGAATCCTCGAAAATCGGCGCCCACAAACTAGAAGACCTCGCCTGGCCCCGTCTCCTCGATGCCTACGCATGCATCCAGTGCAACCGTTGCCAGGACGTCTGCCCCGCCACCGCGACCGGCAAATCCCTCTCTCCCGCCGCACTCGAGATCAACAAGCGCATGGAACTCAACGATCTCGCCGCGCAACAAAACCCCTTCGCCTTCAGCCCCGCGCCATTCGAAAAAGGAACCCCAAGCCCCAACCCACTCCTAAAATTCGCCCTCACCCCCGAAGCCGCATGGGCCTGTACCACCTGCGGAGCATGCATGGAGGTCTGCCCCACCCAGAACGAGCAGATGCTGGACATCATCGACATCCGCCGCAACCAGGTCATGATCGAAGGCGAGTTCCCCAGCCAACTCCAATCCGCCTTCCGAGGCATGGAGCGCGCCCAGAACCCTTGGGGTATCAACCACGAGCAGCGCCTAGCCTGGGCCGACGGCCTCAACGTCAAAACCACCGACGAAAATCCCACACCCGACGTCCTCTACTGGGTAGGCTGCGCCGCCAGCTACGATCCCGTCGCCCAAAAAACCGCCCGCGCCTTCGTCGAGCTTCTCAACCACGCCGAAGTCAACTTTGCCGTACTCGGGAAAAAAGAGTGCTGTACCGGAGACTCCGCCCGCCGCGCCGGCAACGAATACCTTTACCGTCAACTCGCCGACAAAAACGTCGAAACCCTCAACACCATCCGCCCCAAGCTCATCGTAGCCAGTTGCCCCCACTGCATGAACTCCCTCGGCCACGAGTACAAACAAATCGGCGGCGACTACAAAGTCCTCCACCACACCGAGTACCTCGAAACCCTCGTTGCGAACAAAAAACTCACACCCGCCCCGAGCGAAGCGACGATCACCTACCACGACCCCTGCTACCTCGGCCGCCACAACGACGTCTACGACGCCCCGCGCAACCTACTCCACGTCCTCTCGAACAACACACCCGAGCTTCCCCGCAACCGCGAAAACTCCTTCTGCTGCGGAGCAGGCGGCGCCCAATTCTGGAAAGAAGAAGAACCCGGCGACGAGCGCATCTCCGACAACCGCTTCCGAGAAGCCCAGCAAACCCTGGCGACGGCGGCAGGAGAAGCAGGAGAAAAAATCCTCGCCGTAGGCTGCCCCTTCTGCAAAAGCATGCTGGGCAGCACGCCAAGCAAAGCCGCACGCCATTCCGAAGACATCGCCATCAAAGACGTAGCCGAACTCCTCCTCGAAGGCGTCCGCAAAGCCAAAGGCCTCACCACCCCAACCATCGATACCAAACCAACCGTACCAGCCGAAACGAAACCCATCATCTCCGCATCTGCCGCGCCGCCCACAACCCAAACTGCAGTCGAAATCGAACCTTCTCCAACAACTCCGCCTTCAACTCCAACCGTGGAACGCAAAAAATGGCAGCCAAAGCCCCCCCCTCCAATCGCCGAAAAAAAACCCACCCGATCTTCGGTTCAAGAGGTCACTCAACCCGAAGCACCAAATCCCACCGAAACGCAGCCACCACTAGCCGCAGCTCCTGAACGCAAAAAGTGGCAACCCAAAACATCAGCAACGCCAGCATCGTCCACACCAACCGTCACTGATGCCGAACCCACACCACCGCCGGCCCCCGAACGCAAAAAGTGGCAACCCAAAAAGCCAGATTAACTCTTCAGAACTTCGCCTCCAGTCGTCATCCTGATTCTGAGCGAACGAAGTGAGTCAAAGGGGATCCGGTAAGGTTCGACTGTGCAGAAAGCCCTCGTTTTTCCAGTCGCCCCATAACTTATTCTATCGAAAGGACATAGTTAGAGGTTCAATTTTGAGTGAATGAAGTATTCTGGCCTCGGAGCAAACTTGTCTTCAGAAGTCGATGTAGAGCCGCAAGTTTGTTCCGGATTTTCCGGGCCAGCCGATGATACTTATGAGCAGTTTCGACGAGATTTACGAGCGACATGTCAAAGCGGTATTTCGCGTCGCTCTTCGAGCAGTAAGCCGCCGCGAGATTGCTGAAGAAATCACCAGCGAGGTCTTTTTGGCGTTGCATCAGAACTGGGAGCACATCGATCATGAGCAGCTGCCGGCGTGGCTCTTTACCGTTGCAAAACGGAGAGCTGCAGACTACTGGCGTCGCTGGTATCTGGAAGATCGCTGGGCATTGGCGCCGCAAGAGGAACATGTATGGCAGGAACCAGAGATTCCTCTCCCAGCTCTTCTTGCAAAGTGCCCAAACCTCAAGCCAATCCATCGAACTTGCATCATTCTGAGATTCGTTCACGGCATGTCGCGAGAAGAGATCGCTTCGCAGACAAGTTTGAGCGAGCTACAGGTCAAAGGACACTTGCAGTACGCGCTCAAGCTCCTTCGCGAAACAATCGGACCGGGCCGCGCGCAACTTTCAACAACAGGTGAGGTCCCCGCCGATGCCTGACTTTGATCAAGTAGAACAATCGTTCCTCAGCGAGATCGAGCCCGTTCCTGCCTGCCCCCCATTGGAGTTATTGCGGGCACACGGCCAATCGGTTTTGCCCGACGAGATAGAGGCCCGCGTCCACACCCACTTGTCCGAATGCCAGGTGTGCCAGATGCTTCTCCACGATTTGTCCTGCGTCGATGAGCCGGGCCTGACGCAAGCGGAACATGATCGGATTCGGAAAAAGCTGCCTGTCCCCCAAACGGCATCGCCCGCAAGGCGCTTGCGTTGGTACATAGCCTCTGCCATAGCCGCAAGCCTGGCACTCGTGGCAGTCTTTCTTTCTTCAGGCAGATTCCATCAAGAATCCAGCCTTCAGGTCTCAACATCGCCGGCTACTGGCTCCGAATCGGCAACTCAGCTTAACTTGCAGGTAGCGAAACTTGCTCCTCCGCCGGCAGCTGAATCTGGTCTCATCTTTCGCGGAACGGTCTCTGCCGCGGATCCCGATGCCGACGAATTGGGGCCGGCCTTCGCCGCTTACAACGAAGATGCCTACTCACTGGCGATCAGTCGATTCGCTAAGCTAGCCAGTCGATTCCCCCGCAGTGACATCCCGATCCTGTATCTGGGAGTAAGTCAGCTTCTCGAGGGCGACAACGCAGCAGCCGTCGAATCCCTGGCCCAGGCCGAACAACTTGCAAAACCGAGCCGGAAGGACGCGGCCACCTGGTATCACGCAGTCGCGGCGGTGCGAGTACATTCTCCGGATGCGCCGCTCCTGTTCCGGTCCTTGTGTAACCGCCACGATTCCCCTTACGCCCAGCAGGCGTGTGTCGTGTCTACCCAGCTTGGAGAAAAGCCTACCCATTAGGCTCCGGTGAGTGGTACTATCCGTTCTCCTTGCAATGTCTTTTTTCTTAGGGGAATCTGCGGCAAATGGGAAGAACTCAAAGAACTTTTGGAACTCCTGGAGGTGAAAGTTTCCGACGTTTTTTGTTAATCCTGGGACTCGTTCTCTATCCCGCTTTCTCAAGCGCCTCGGGTCAAAGAAGAGATTGCAGCATCGAACGGAACCAACACTATGCTTCGCTAATCCCCGTGATGGAGGCTAGATTTGCAGACCCTGCGTTGATTGCGCAGATAAAACGCGGTTACTCGCTCAACTATCAACTTCACCGGCATCTGGAAGCGAAAGAAGTGCTGCATGGCACTTTGGCAACGTCCACTCAGAAGAAAAACGTCTGTGCAGAAGGACTGAGCGCCTATGCATTAGGCAGCATAGCAATCAACGATCATCTTTCGGACGCTGAGAAATGGTTCCGTCAGGCTGAAACTGCCTTCTCGGCTTCCGATTCGAACATGGGTGTTGCGCGCACTCACTATGAGTTGGCGTACATTGCCTATCTGAACGGCCAATACAAGGAGTCTGCATCTCAATTCGGCTCAGCGGCTAATGAATTGGAGAATCTCGGCGATCCGGTGAGCGGAGTTCTTGCTCGGCTGCAACAAGTGGAGAGAGCTTCCGACAATCCGCCAGCCACGGCCTATGAACCCTTGCTGACGCAGGCGGCGGCGATTCCGTCTCCGTATGCGGAAGCAGTTGTCCTTCACGCATGGGGAGACAACGACAATCGTGTCGGCCAATATGCAAAGGCGATGGAGCACTATGAGGCGGCGGACGGCTTATTCTCCGCATGTCAATGCGCTCTCGCCGATCGCTCCTACCTGCAGACCAGTATGGGTCGCGTTGAAAGATTGCAGGGCCGTCCGCAGGCAGCGCTGCCACACTATCGCCTTGCCATGCAACTTCAAAGGCAAACCCAGGATCTTACTTATCTTCCGCAAACCATCAATGCTATGGCTGTGGCCTACGGGTCCATGCACAACTACAGATTGGCGACCCAATATTACGAACGCGCTCTCGCCGTGGCCCATCAGATACATTCCCAGCCCTTTATCCGGTTCCTGGAAGCGAATCTTGGTTACGCCTATTACCAGATGGGCAAGCCGGCTCTCGCAATCCCATTACTCGAGCGGGCTGTCTCCCTGCAGACCACTGCGAATGGATACTGCACCCGCAGAAGCCAGCTTGCCGACGCTTACCTGGCGGTAAACCGCTTCAGCGACGCGGAAACTGAAGAATCGCGGGCAATCGCCGCATGCGAAAAATCCGGACAAAAGGACGACCTCTCCAGCGGATATGCAACTCGTGCCAAAGCACGCATGAACCTGGGCAAGCTGGACGACGCTCTTTCCGATGTCCGCCGATCAAAGTCCCTGATTGAACAAATACGCGCCGATCTTGCGCCGGAGGACGCCTATAAGCAGGGCTACGCTCAACGAAATATGGATGTCTTTGACACAAGCGTAGCAATCCTGACACAAATGGGCCGAAACGAAGAGGCCCTGGACACTGCGGAACAAGCGCGAGCACGCGCATTTCTCGATCTCTTGAGTCGTCCACGCACATCTGCCGCGTTTCCGGCCATGCGGGAGAGTTCTTCTGCAACCGCGACCGGAATGGTATCTGTCGCTCTACGTGAGGGCGCGCCTTCTGGCAACACCACACGAGAGTTGTTGCTCAAGAGTGAATCGCATGTGGAAGCAATTCAGCCTGGTGAAATCAACTCCACCCTGAATCGTCTCCATTCGACGCTGCTCTCTTACTGGATCTCCGGCGACAAACTCTATATCTGGATCGTACGTCTTGGCGAACCCGTCCACGCAGTTACTGAAACAATCACACCTTCTGCATTGCAAGCACTGGTGCGAAAGACCCAGCCGGTTGAACCGGGCGCATCACGTGGGCCGTCCGTCCGCAACCGCGCCAGTCAGGGAATGGCCATCTCCGAAGGAAATCATCTTGTCTGGCGCAGGCTGTACGACCTCCTGATTCTCCCGGTCGCCGACCATCTGCCGAAAGAGGCTGGCAGCCTGCTCACAATTATTCCAAGCGGCCCACTCTTCCAAGTCGCCTTTCCGGCTCTCATCGACCGAAGTGGCCACTACCTGATCGAGAATTATGCCATCCACACCATCCCTGCGATCGGACTGCTGCGTTACACAGCGGAAAATGATCGTGCGGTCAATGGTTATTCCGCGCAATACGTCTTTGTAGCAAACCCCTCCCAACTTCCCGCTTTGCCGGGCGACGTTCGTCTGCCTCCGCTCCCTGGCACGGAAGCCGAGGTAAAAGCAGTTTCGCATCTACTTCCGGCAAACGAGGTGACGCTGCTCGACCGTGATCAGGCTGGTTTGCAGCAAGTGATGGCAAGTCTGTCTGAAGCGACTGTGCTTCACTTTGCGACCCATGCAGTGATAAACGACACCGATCCATTCGCTTCATTTCTCGCACTCAACCGTGGATCTGACAGTGGTCGTCTTACAGTCGGTCAGGTATACGGATTGAAGCTGCATACCAGGCTCGTTGTGCTAAGCGCATGCCGCACTGGATTGGGCAATGTCTCCGGCGATGGAGTAGCCGGCTTTAGCAGAGCCTTCTTTTACTCCGGGACAGCATCTGTTCTGGCCACACTCTGGGCTGTTGCGGACGAGCCGACGGCGCGACTTCTACCCTACTTTTACCAACACTTCATCGCAGGCGAATCGCGGACCGAAGCGCTTCGCCAGGCGCAGCTCTCGTTGATCTCCGATCTTCGCCACGGCAAAGTGACTGCCCGCACACCAAACGGCCGCGTAGTACTTTCCGAAGATCCCCTTTTCTGGGCTGGTTTCTCGCTATCCGGCGAGCCGTAACAGTTCACGATAGAGAAACACCCATCGAGCTCGATTCCATCAGAGGATGCTCCGCGGCCTTCTTTTCGTGGAACAGCCTATTTCGCTGCCTGCTGCTCTGCGAAGTTTCCTATAAACGGAAGCTTATATCGCTCTCCCTTGCTCGCCTTCAGGACCATCATGATCCAAAGCACCAGGAAGGCCAGGCTCGCTGGCGCCAGCAGGATCCATCCGACGATCGGAATCACGCCAAGAATCAGATGTATTGCGATTGCTGCGACTCCAAGAAAGATCGATTGCCAGGCATGGAATCGAACAAAAGAGCTGCGGTTATATGGCTCCATCGCCAGGAAGAAAATCGCTGGAATGATGGTGATATACGCGATCGCACCGGCAGCCGTCTCAGACAGGCCACTTTGTTGAACAGGTATCGCGGCAGCGGTTCCCGTCGATGTGTTCGCACCGCAGTTCGGGCAAAAGGCTGAGGTGCTTCCTGACTCGGTATTACAGGCTGGACAGAGCATTGCGTGTACTCCTTAGCAGACTTGATTAGCGGCGGCTTCGCACGTGGTTCTTATCTTTGGAATCGCAGGGCCGAAGGTTTTGGAAGAAAGCGATGAATTAATTTTTTCGGCGATCGATCCGTCACTGAGTCGGCTTCGTCTCTGCGGAAGGGGCATCCGAAGGAGGCTGATAGCGAATCATCTTCGGTTCATCTGCGGTGACTCGCAGCGCAAGACTATGAACCGCCTTTTGCATTGCCTTCCCCAAAGGTGAGTCCGGCGCCTGCCCATCGTTCCCGACTTCTCCCAGGGAGGTGTCGGCGGTTCCGGAGATCTTATTCACCTTCTCTTCCCCGGTCACGCGAATGCTATCGATCTTCTTGCCTGTTGCTGCACTGTACAGGTCGGCCTGTAATTCCACACTGGCCTTGGCGGAATGACTTGAGCCGCCAAGCGTCTGGCCGAAGACGCTGGGGCCGGACGCGCTATGGTCCGACTCCTCGACCTGCGCGGTGAGAATCGTAGCGAGAATCACCACGTCGCTTTTGTGTTCCCGCGCCAGTTTCACCGCCTGTTCGGAATCAATATCGCTTCCTGCGTCGTCCCCTGGCTTGATGAAGCGCACCTCGAGGCTCGAGTCGTGTGCCAATTCAGCCTGAAGTAACGCGCGATGGCGGTTCCTTTGTCATCAAGGTTTCCCGTCGTGTCCACAAACGGTAGTACGCCGACTTTGAACTGGTACTTCAGTGCTTCGAGATTGGCACTGGCTGAAGTTTGCGCTCCCGCCAATCCCACAGACGATAGAAACAGGATCATCAGACGGCCAATGTTCTTTTGCACGTGTCTTCCCTCACTGTTGAGTGATACTCAGAGGCTCTGTAACCTTGTAGGCGTTCCAGTAGTATTCGTAGTCATGCCACGCCTGGACATTGTTCCGGTGCTCTCCCTTTTTGTAATAGATCGCGAAAGGGGTGGCCGAATCCGAATATGTTGTCACTAGTTCTTCATGCGGCGTGCAAGGGGGCGCTGGAGGTCCAGTCGCCGTCTTTCCACTCGCGGGTTTGGCGTCCTTCACCGGACACGTAACCGTCTTCCGCTCGAGCTGCTTTACCTTCCCCGATTTCGATAGATCAGCACCATCGTCGTCGATAAACGGGCTCCAGGTAGGAAATTTCCCCTTCGTTGTGACCATGTTGACGGTGTACTGAACGTTCAGATTGATGTCTCCGCCATAAACGTCCCCATCTTTGCGGAGAACCAATTTGTTGCCATCGATGTGCCCGCGAATCTTGAAGCGACGGCTCTCAGGCCCGTTCTCCAGGCCCTTATAGTCGTACTGAACCTTGGTCACCCCGGGAGCATTCATAAGAACATTTACCGCCGCGTCGGGATTCATCGAGTTGGCGGCATCCGCCAACTCGTTCCACCTTTCCATCACGGTCGCCGCTGTCGGCGTATTAAACGAGTTCCCTGCGGTCTGCGTTGAAGGAATACCCGCGCATTCGTCCTTACCAGGCTTTTCCTGGACGTCGAACAGATTGATGGACTTGATGGCTTTTTCTTTTAAGGCATCTGCCGCAGCGTCCACAGCCTCGCCTGCGACCTTGGTGTAAAGGTAATTTGCATCGTGGTTCCAGAAATTCGGGTCTTTCTCCTGCAGTTTCTTCCACGCGTCCTTCACGACATCCTTCGCAAAGTCCGCTCCCTGTTCTTTGAGGGTGTTGGTCAGTTTTGTTCCGGTACTCTCGACCTCGCCGGGCGCAGTCAAAGGCGGCCCGGCAATCATGTCGGCGCAGGTCAACCCTCCAACAATACCTACCGGCGCACCTGTCCTGCAGCGTTCGTAGCCCACCGATGCCGCCAGGTCCCCAGTGTCCTCCGCGTTATGGCCCATATTGCGCCAGGGAGAAGTATGCGTCTGTTTCACTCCAAATTGCGTGTCGGAGTCGGCGTTCTTAAACTTCTTCCACGACTCGATCTTGTCCTTTGCCTCCGCCGCCTCTATCTGGCTCTTCGTTCCGAAGATCTCATTCACCATGGACGAAAACGCGCGTGCCTTGTTGAGAGCACTGTTCAGATTTTTCAGAACATCGATCGCCATATTGATCTGTTCTGCTGCGCGATACACGCCACAAAGGTTCGGATCGAGGTCATAAGTCACTTCGCCATTCCCCACCACCTGACCCTTCGCGTCGACGGTGAAGTCGAACCGCGCCAGATGCCGAACGGTCAACGTCATAACGCTGTTCTTCTCGTCCGGATGCCCATTCCAGTCGCCCGATTTGAAGCGGACCTCCCAGGCCCATCCAATCCCAACCCAATCTCCAACATACGGAGCGAAGGGACTGTCTTGCCAATTGTTCGATGGCCTTTTCGCAGAGGACGACCCACTGCCGTCTCCCGGGTCAGTGTTTGTGCTGCTGGCGTTATCACCCGGACTGCTGCTCGTTCCTCCTTTGGGAGCTGCACCCTGCCCGGAACCTGGTCCGGATCCTGGCCCTGGAGGATCTGGAGGATTTGGAGGATGACTTTGAGAGCTGGAGCCTCCCTCCGGAGGACAGTTCCACAACGAGAAGCCAGACGCGTCGGAAAATACCTGAAACGGCAGCCGCAAGGTGTTCAGTTGCAGACCCCATTGCCCGTGTCCCGATTTGCCCAGGCCGGGTAAGGAGATCGTCATCTGGTTGCCGGACACCGAATAACTTCCCGACCTCCTGCACTTGCACCGAACCGGACCCCGAAAAGGAAACCTGGCCTCCAATAAACGAAATGGAGATGACCGCCCCGGAATCGGCAGTCGATCCGCCCGAATCTGAGGCAAACTTGCACGGCATCGTCGGCGGGCTTTGCGCATAAAGGGATGCGCAAAGCAGCAGCGTCATAAGAACCATGCCGCTTCGAATCAACACGGGAGTGGCTGAGCAAGAGAACATAGGATGCTACTGATTACCGCCTGCCATTTCGTCCGCGATTTTTGACAGGCGATCGTAATTCCGTTTGATGTAATCCATGTTCGCCGCCGACAGAATGGGTGAATCCTTATGCGCCATTCCTTGCTTCTCCATAGCAATCATCGTCAATCCGGTAGTGAACACGAGCATGGTATCGACATACTGACGTGGCGTGATTCCTTTGCTCCGCATGACGATCTCAAATTGAGGATGTTTTGTGAGACCTGCCGCCATATCGCTGATCGTTGTATCGGAGGCGTTCTTCGAGGTCTTGTCATTATCCTCGTCTTTGGCCATCTCGTTCTGGTGCGCTTTGCCCCATTCGATAAACGTCATCGTCGCGTTGTGGTATCGCCCAATCAAATCGTCATTAAGCTGGAATGTCAGCAGTTCGTGCGTGTCTGCAGCATTGAACAGTGGCTTCTGGGCAATGCCGGCATCAACGCCACCCAGTACCAACGCGATCAGGGTAAGCATGGAAATCAAATAGTTCTTCATCGGTATCTCCCTCTTGATCTACTGTTCCGTACCCACTAGTTGCACCGCGTCGATCTCGTTGTAGCCGCTGATTACATTGGTCGCCAGAGTGACTCGAACGTGGTTGCTCTTATAGGCCGTCTTGGGCAAATTGAGCACAAAGTAATTCAGCCCGGTGGTCGGGTCGGTACCGGTCCACAGTGTGTGCGCCTGTCCCTGTTGGTCGTACAGATCAACCTTCGCGATCGCACCTGCCCCGGCGCTCTCGCGTATACGGACGGCGGTCACATACACCGGCTTGGAGTAATTCAAGTCCAACCACTCCAGGCCTGCGTCCGGATTTTTCGCCGTCCAGGCATTGCCGTTATCTCCCTCAGTCTCCACGTTTGGACCGCCGGTCGCCTGAAACGGCGAATAGTCGTCATGCCCTGAAGCGTCGTTGTAAGAAGAGGACGACGATGCCGTCACGGCCCACTGCCCATTGGCCTCTTTGGAAATCTCGTCCTGTTTCATTGCCCAGTCCGCCCCCTTCATCCCGGAGGTCGTCTCCACGGTTAGACCAGCCATCGCGGCCGGCGCGGAGTTGGGTAACGCCATCGGAGCTGCCGCCGCTGCGACAGGGGTTGTAGCAGCAACTGCCTGCGGCGTCGCCACGGTCTTCTTGCAACCAACTGCGGTCAAAAGGACCGGCAGCACGAGTACGGTAATTACTTCGCAAATAGCGTTTCATTGGCCTCACTCTTCTCAATCGCGGATGGAAATGCCACAAACCGACCTTCGAAATGCGTTCTCAAAGATGAGTTCGCACCGCTGAAAAACTTGGAATAAAACTTTTGTGCTGATTCTGGAGAGGCAGAGGTCTCGGTGCTCTGTGAAGGTTTAAACTTCACGATCGACTATGTTCAGGGGTTGTCTGCGCGATGTTGGTCAGATGCAGGGAGAGAGGATGAGAACTGTGAGGTCCGAACTCTGCTTACGGGCCAACTTCGAGGAGAGCTGTTCGGGCCTAAAAGGAAGGCAACAAAAACTCCAACCTACTCCGAAATCCACCCGGTCACCCTCCGCAACAGCTCCTTCGCCTGAGGCAAAAACGGAAACTCATTCGGCGAAGCCGCGAATCCATGGTTCATGCCTTCCGCGAACACATGGGTCACATCCACCCCAGCCTCTTCCATCCGCCGAGCGTAAGCCTGCCCCTCATCCCTCAAAACGTCATACTCCGCCGTCACCACAAACGCCCGCGGCAAACCCGCAAGAGACGAAGCCATCAGCGGCGCCGCCCGAAAACTCCGCAGCCTCACCCGGATCATTCAAGTAGTGATTCCAAAACCAGATCATGCCCTTCCGCGTCAGCCCGTACCCTTCCGCCATCTCCAAATACGAAACCGTCGGCGGATCGTAGTATCCCGTCACCGGATACAACAAAATCTGCCCAGCCAGCCGACCAGCATCCCCACGATCCCGCAACATCAAAGCCACCACCGTAGCCAGCGTAGCTCCAGCGCTGTCCCCAGCAACAAACACGCGCCCCGAATCCCCACCGAGCTCTCTCGCATGCCCCAACACCCAATCCGTAGCCGCCAGGCAATCCTCCACTCCAGCCGGAAACTTAAACTCCGGAGCCAGCCGGTAGTCCACCGACACCACCATCACCCCGGCCTCTGTCGCCAACGCACGGCAATACGGATCATGCGTCTCCAGCGTACAAACCACAAATCCTCCACCATGAAAGAACACCACCACCGGCAACTCGCCATGTCTCTTCGCGGGCCGGTAAACCCGTGCCGCCAACTCCCGTCCGCCTGCAGAAATGGTTCTCTCCAGCACTTCATACTCCGGCGTACTCTGGCATCGGCACATACCGGCGCATCATCGCTGCCCGCTCCGCCCGGGCCTCATTCACCGTCATCGTCTCAATTGGAGGAACACCCAGCGCCTTACCCGCATCCAGAATCTCTCGCAGCTTTGCATCAACCGGCATGCGACCATCCTAACGCCGAGTCCAGCTGCTTCATTTTCGAATCGTAACCGCGGTGGTCGGGGCGGGAACTGGAATGTAGGTGCTCTCCGGGGGACCAAGGTAGCTTTCCGCACTTGCGGGAGCTCTCAATCCCACGCGTGTGGGTTTCGTGCGAAGAATAAGTCGTTCAACGACCACCGCAGGGTCGACCATGCAAAGGTGAAGGGTGTGAGGGCCCGGCTGGCCGATGGCGATCGGTGTGGAGATCCGGTGAACCCCATCGCTAACCGCTTTCTCCCAGTCGGCTGGGGTGTTGCTGGCCCAGGCGTCAATCGTGGCAAGCGGTTCCTTATCGAGTCCGATGGCGAAGCGGAGACCGCGGCCGGGAACAAAGGCAAGGGTGGGGGCGAGGACGGCTTCCAGGCTATAGTCTCCTGCGTGGAAGAGGTAGAGCTGGTAGTCCAGGCAAGCCGAGGTTTCTAGCGTTGGTTCGGCGTCGCTCTCGGCCGTCGTCGGAAGCGGCGTCATAGCGGAGAGAGTTTCTCCGAAGCCAGGAAGCCTTCGCCACGAGACGTGATTCGCATCGTGTCTTCCAGTGAAGTGTTCGGTTTCGATAGCGATGACTCCGTTGTTCTCGACGAACCCGGTGATCTTGGAGAGCAAGGATGGTTTGGCCGCCTCGATCTGGACGGTGACCGGGCGCTCCGTGTCGTGCCCTTGCTGCGCAATGACGATCGTGCCTTTGTTGTCTTCCGCGGGAACCTTGTCCCAATCGATCGAGACGTCAATTCTCTCGCCTGTCTCCACGGTTCCCGAGGTTTTGCTGATATGGATCCACGGATCGCTGGGTGTCGCAGTGAACTCGTAGGAGCCGGTGCCGCGGTTGGCGAGCTCGATACGGTACGTTTGGTGGTTGATAGGATCGAAGACCGGCAGTGCGGGACGGAACGGTGTCGAGTTCTCCGCGAAAACGAGCATGTGCGCCCCGGAGAGCGGCTGGACCTGCTGGACGGCCGGCATCGCATTTACTGGCGGCTCGTTCCAGAAGGTATAGCCGATGTGAGTCTGGTCCATCATGTGGTTCCACTTGCCCTTGAGGAGTTTGTGGTTGTACTCGTCGGAAAGTGCAGCGTCCTGAGCGAAGAGGTCGCGTGTCTCGTCGGCATACTGATTGGCGATGCTGCGCCCCTGGCGTGCATAGAGCTGGTTGCGACCGGCGGCGATATACATCTCCGTCACGATGGCTGAGGCTTTGAGCGGGTAGAGAACCAACTCGAAGAAAGCCGGTCTGCTGGTTCGCGGGTAGATTGGCGTTGAGCTTTTCTGCTCGAGCGGTGAGTGTGCGCCATTCCTGGTCGATGCGCTCGGCTTCGCGGTCCTGCGTAAGCGAAAAGGTGGCGGGATCGATGAGCTCCGGTTTGCGGCGGCCGTTGTATTTCGCGTAAGTGGTGAGCAGATCGGCGATCTCGGTCGCGTGTTCAGCGCCGAACTCGCGCGTCGCCCAGAGTTCGGTGAATTCAGTGAGATGATCCTGGTCCCAGCGCTCTGGGGTGCGGGCCAGCGAGAGAAAGAACTCGATGGGGAACTCCATAGGTTTGAGGTCGCCCACGTTGACGACCCAGAGGCGGTCGGCGCCATAGTCGAGAGCGAGGCGCATCTGCTCCTGAATTTTAGGAATCGGGTTGGTATTGATCCATTTGTAGGAACGAGGGCCGCCGACATAGTCGAAGTGGTAGTAGATTCCCGCGCCGCCGGAGCGTTGGCGTTCTTCGGCTGTGGGAAGGCGGCGGAGGTTGCCCCAGTTGTCGTCGGACCAGAGCAGTGTGACGTCCTCGGGCACGCGCATGCCTCTTTCGTAGTAGCCCTGCACCTCTTTGTAGAGGGCCCAGACCTGCGGGATTTTAGTGATGTCGGGATTGACGGTCTCGGTAAGGATCTGGCGCTGGTCGGCGACGATTTTTTCGAGCAGCTCGGTGTTGGTCTCCGCTGACATGGGGGTGTCATTGGCGCCGCGCATGCCGAGGGTGACGACTTGCTCATAGTTTTTATTACGGAGCATACCGGCGCGCCAGAAGTCGTCGATGGCTTTGGCGTTGGTGGTGTAGTCCCAGGCGCCATAGTTGCCGCGAGTCCACTCCTTTTCGGCGCGCATCATCGGTTCTTCGTGCGAGGTGCTCATGACGATGCCGTACTCGTCGGCGAGCGCGGCGTTGATAGGATCGTCTGCGGCGAAGGCCGAGTTCCACATGGCAGGCCATAGGAAGTTCGCTTTGAGGCGAAGGAGGAGCTCGAAGACGTGCTCGTAGAAGTGATGGTTGTAGCCGCCGAATTTCTCGTTGACCCAACCGGTCAGCGCAGGGGCTTCGTCGTTGAGAAAGATACCGCGGTAGCGGACGCGCGGCTCGGGCTGCACGATGGGACCTGCATCGACGTACAGGGCGTCCTGATGGCGGATTGGCACGTCGGCCCACCAGGCCCACGGGGAGACTCCGATCTGCTCCGAGAGGTCGTAGATAGCGAAGATGGTCCCGCGCTTGTCCGCCCCGGCGATAACGAGTGCGGAGGGGATGCCTGGGAAGGGGTTGGTGATGGTCTCGGTGACGGCGGTCTCCCAGTGGCCCGTGATGGCGGAGACGTCGAGCTTGTGTTTCGGCGATCAGCTTATCGATGAGGGGGCTGTGGCCAATGGTTCCGATGAGAACGATGCTCTCTCCGCCGGTGAGGTTCTGGTGGATGAGCTCAGGACTGCGTCCGGTCACCTGGGCAATGTCGGAGGCGAGGTTGAAGGCCGCGCGCTGAACACCGGGCCAGTCGACGTTGTCCACGTAGATGGGAGCGCTGACGGTTGGGGTGGACAAGGTAAAGGCGTCCGGCGTGGGGGCGAAGGAGACGTAGGATTTTTCGCCGAGTGCGTGGGCGCGGGAGGATGTCAGGGTCAGTGTGCCGATGAGGAGAGAGACTGCCGCGATACTCCGGAGGGTACGGCTGCCGTTCATGTTGGTCCCCAGATTTTGAAATTTCCGCTGCAGTGCATGAGACTCATCAGGTAGAGCAAGCCATCGTAATAGCGTTGCTCGCCGTTGGGAATAGGCGTATTCCAGAGGGCGTCGACGAAGGCTTTTTCTGTGGGCCCGGGGGTGGCGGCAAAGCTGCCGACGGCGGTCGTGGAGAGCATGCCGACGGAGTGGCGCTCGGAGAGAGGCTTGCCGTCAAGAGTATAGCGGTCGACGAACTTGTCGATGCCCTGGCTGGAGAGGAATTTTTGGATGCGGTCGCTGAGGATGGTCTCGCGCGGGTCTTTGTGCCACCAGGAGTAGTCGACGGACCAGTTGCTGGCGGAGCGCCAGGAGTCGTAGCCGAAGGTCGTGGGGTTGCCGTTGCGGTCGACCATAGGGGACATATCGAAGTTCGAGCGTTCAGGGGTGAGTGCGGTCTCGGGGCCGGTGACGGTGAAGAAGAGCTCGCGGCTGACGTCGGCTGCCTTGGCCCAGAATTCGCGGTCTTCGGCGGGTCCCCAGCGGGCCCAGAGCTCATAGAAGGCGGGAAGGTGGTAGGAGGCGTCGGTGAAACCCTCGCTGGTGCCGTCGCCCTCGGGGACGAAGCGGATCATGGTGTGGGCTTCTTCGGTCATAGGGCCGGCGGCGACGGTTCGGGGGGCGCGCATGCGCTCGAGCTGCGCGGGGGTCGGGGCAGGAGGCGTGATGCCGCGGGCGGCCATCTCTTTTAGGCGTGCATCGTTGTTGGGGCTGGGCCAAGGGTGAGTCGGCGGCAGGAAGGGAGGGTCGTCGGGATGGATGCGGAAGGGTGTGGTTCCGCTGAGAAGGGGATGGTGGCGCATGCCGCGGAGGATCTTGTCAGCCTGGGCCTGATAGTCGTAGATGCCTTTGCCATTGCCCCAGCGATGCGCGGCGAAGTAGAGGCTCATGACGAAGTACTCTTCGCCGTCAGGGGCGGGGCCGGTGGAGCGGGCGCTGTTGTCGGTACCCATCGACCAGGCGAAGTAGCCGACCGTGGGATTTTTGGGGTCGGTGACGAGCATGTAGGTGTTGGCCCAGTTCCAGAGCGCGTCGAACTCGCGTTTCTTGTCGAGCTGGACGGCGATCATCATGCCGTAGGACATGCCCTCGGTGCGGGCGTCGTTGTTAGCCCAGTCGGTCATGTAGGCGAGTGGGCCGTTCTGGTTGGCGCCGGTCTCGAAGTAGAGGCGCTCGTACTGGCCATCGCCATGGAAGAGCTGCTGGAAGGCCTTATCGATCTTGGCGGAGGACTCGGCGGAGGAGTGGCCCGCTTCGGCGAAGAGATCGCGGTAGTGGCCGGTCTTGTATGCGCCATCGCCGTCGCCGGGCATGCGGGGGATCTCGCCTTGCGGGGCGTTTTTGTGCGGAGCCGGGGGCGAGTAGGCTGGAGGCGTCGCCGGTGCAGCGGGAGTTTGGGCGATGATAATCGCCGTCGATGCAAGAAAAGTGCTCGCGGTAAGAAGAGGGAGCAGGCGGTGCGAGCGGTGCATGGTATTGCCTCCAGGAGCGATGAGTGCCGCCTACCAGTCGGTGAGGGTACCGTCGAGTTTGCGGGCGATGGGTAGGTAGGCGCGCTGATAGGGGTATTTCGCGGCGAGCTTTTCGTCGATCTCGACGCCGAGACCGGGGGCGTTGCCCGGATGCATGTATCCGGCGTTGAAAGTGTAGTGGTGGGGGAAGACTTCGTCGGTGAGCTTGCTGTGGTGCATGTGCTCCTGGATGCCGAAGTTGTGGATGGCGAGACCGAGATGGAGCGCGGCGGCCATGGTGACGGGAGAGACGTCGGTGGGACCGTGGTAGCCGGTGCGGACGTTGTAGAGTTCGGCGAAGTCGGCGGTCTTTTTTGCGTGCGTGATGCCGCCGCCGTGCACGATGGTCATGCGGATGTAGTCGATCAATTGGTGGCGGATGAGGTCGTGCGCGTCCCAGATGGAGTTGAAGACTTCGCCGACGGCGAGGGGCGTGGTGGTGTGGCGGCGGATGAGCTCAAAACTTTCTTGCAGTTCGGCGGGGCAGGGGTCTTCCATCCAGAAGAGGTGGTAGGGCTCGAGAGCTTTGCCGAGGCGCGCGGCTTCGATGGGAGTGAGGCGGTGGTGGACGTCGTGGAGGAGATGGACGTCCGGACCGAGTTCCACGCGGAGTTTCTCGAAGAGCTTCGGGGCGAAGTTGAGGTAGCGCTCGGTGGACCAGAAGGCTCTCGGAGGGAAGGCCGCGCTCTGCGGGTTCGTAGGGCTTGCCGGCTTTGGGGACTCCGTAGCTGGAGGCGACGCCGGGGACTCCGGCCTGCGCGCGAACGGCGAGGTAGCCTTCGTCCATGTGCTTGCGGACGGAGTCGAGCGCTTCGGCGATGTCGGCGCCATTGGCGTGGGTGTAGACGAGGCAGCCCTGGCGGGACTGGCCGCCGAGCAGGTTGTAGACAGGCGTGTTGAGGGCCTTGCCTTTGATGTCCCAGAGCGCGACGTCGACGGCGGCGATGGCGGACATGGTGATGGGGCCGCGCCGCCAGTAGGCTCCGCGATAGAGATACTGCCAGATGTCTTCGGTCTGGAAGGGGTCGCGTCCGATGAGGCAGGGGAGGACGTGGTCTTGCAGGTAGGACGCGACGGCGAGCTCGCGGCCGTTGAGCGTGGCGTCGCCGAGGCCGTAGATGCCTTCGTCGGTGTCGATGCGGAGGGTGACGAAGTTGCGGTCGGGGGAGCAGATGATGAGTTTGGCGGCGGTGATCTTCATTGTGTTTTGAGTCTGCTGTTTCGTGATCTCGATGTAGTCGACGGGAGCGGGTTCGGTGTTGTCGGGCGTGCCGTGGAGGGTCAGGGTGTCGCCGGGTTTGAGGGTGACGTTGGGGAAGGTGATGCGCGTGCTGGTGTCGCCGTCGGGATGGTTTTCGGCGACGTGCGGGCGGGAGCGTGTCGTCGGCGATCCATTTGCCGATGGGTTTGTCGTTGAGGTCGAGGGTGAAGTGGGATTTGCCGCGACCAGTAGTCGAAGTACTGAACGGTGATGTTGTAGGTGCCGGCTGGTTTGTCGAGTGTGGTGGTGAGGGTGCAGCCCGTGGGTTGGTTGCAGACGACGGCCTTGCTGTCGGAGGCGGTCTCCCAGGGTTTGACGTCGATCGGGAGTGTAGCCGGCGGCGGTCATGTTCTCGGCTTCGATGCGGTTGGGGTAGTTGCCCACGCGGCCTTGCTGTGTCGGGGATGCCGGATACCTTCTGGAACCAGCGGGTGACGGCGTCGCGCCAGACGATGGCGTGGCCGGCCTGGTAGGTGAAGAGCTTGAGGGTTTGCTCGTAACGCTCGTCGTCGATGAGGCCTTTGAGTGCTTGCCAGCGCGGGGCATAGGTTTGCGCGGTGGCTGCGCCTTCGTAGTGAGCGTCGTAGACGTACTGGACCACGGTCTTGCCATCATGCAGCACGTGCGTGTAGGGGACGTGATGCATGAAGAGGAGGAGCTCGTCGGGGCAGGTGTTGACGATCCTCGTAGACCTTGCGCGAGTTCAGGTGGGTACTGGCCGATATAGCCGGTGCCGGTGGCTACGGTGCGGTCCATGCCGATGCCGTCGCGTCGGCGCGGAACCACTGGCCCCAGCCGTTGCGCTCGGCAGACTCGATGCCGGGGCCGTAGTGGATAGCCGAGGATGTTGGTGAGGGTGCCGATGCCGAGGTTGCCGGTGTACTGCTCGTAGACGTTCCAGGAGTGGCGCTGAAGCTCATCGATAGTGGCGACAACAGTAGGGTTATTCCCCCACGTGAGCCGGGTCCACGTGTCGAGGATCTGGTCGGAGGTGAGGTTGGGGTTCCAGGCGAGCCTGCCGAAGCCGTAGAGATTGGCCATGGCCATGGGGTGATGCATCCAGTTGGCATCGAGGCCGACGTTGGCCACGCCCACAAATCCGCCGAGTGGCTGATGGAAGCGATTTGCCTTCGACGATCTCTTTGACAGGCGTGCTTCGGTTGTCTGCGCGCGAGGTCGGTATCGAGCGTGGTCTTCCACATCGGAACGAGAAAGACCATATGCCGCTGCTGCCCGAGATACTCCTGCGTGATCTGCAACTCAATCGCCTGCGAGGTGTGTTGAAGCGCCGCAAAAAGCGGCGACGCGGGCTCGCGAATCTGAAAATCGATAGGCCCATTCTTAACCTGAATGACCACGTTCGATTCAAACTTCCCGTCGAGGGCATGGAAGTTGTCGTAGCCGGCGCGGGCGCGATCAGCCTTAAGGTCGTTGTAGTCCAGATGATTGTTGTAGACGAATCCCCGATATAGCACGACCCCGCCGTGAGGTTTCAGCGCGCGGGCAACTGCATTGGCGGCCTCGGCAGGCGTCCGCCCATATTTCGAAGGCCCAAGTCGCCCTTCCGAGTCAGCCTTGATAACAAAGCCGCCGAAGTCCGGGATGGCCTTGTAGATCTCGTCGACCTTGGCCTTCCACCAGGCAATGACGGTGGGGTCAACGGGATCAAAAGTTGCAAGATGACCGACCACTTGAGGGCTCGAGAGATCGACCGAAAGCGACATCCGAACGCCCCACGGACGAAGCTGATCCGCGATGCGCGCAAACTCCACAATCATCCCGGGCTCAAGGGTCCGCAGATCGGAGTTGACGTTGTTGACGGTCACACCGTTGATCCCAACAGAGGCCAGCAGCCGGCCGTAATCGGAGACGCGCGTCAGATCGGTGCGAACGTGACCGTTATCAAAAAAGATGCTGCGACCCGCATAACCCCGTTCGATACTGCCATCGAGGTTGTCCCACTGATTCACCCACCGAATTGGCGACGAAGGGCTTTCCGCAGCAGGTTTCGCGGGCAAAGGCTTCTCGGCGCCCACCAATGCAAGAAGATGGAATACGCCATACAGCTCTCCACGCGGGTCTGCGCCCAGGATGATGTAGCGATGGGTCTTGCCTTCTGTTTTTTCACCCAGCGTGAACGACTCAGGTGGAAGTTTGTCACCGGCCAAACCGAAAGCTCTGCTCAAAGTCGCGAGATTGGCGAGGACGATGGCGTCGCCCCCTTCTGGAAGCTCATGAGAGACGGTGAACGCACGACCAAGCATCGAGCCGAGTCCGCGCTGGAGTTCCTTGGCGGCAGCTTGATCGGTCGGTGTGTCACTCAGAACAACGATCTGGCCGGGAAGGGTAACGTAGCTCGCCGCGACGCCGTTGCTGAGCGGAGCATAGCGAAGCCAGCCCTCCGCTCCACTCTCTCCGTATGCGAGAGACGCCGTTGCGACAACCACCAAAGCCACCCAGGCCCGCCAGCGATGACGACTCATCAGCGTGGAAGTTCTGCGGTCCCTTCAATGGTGAAGGTGGCCGTCTGGCTATTTGTGCTTTCGGTGGGCTGGGATCCGCCAACCGCGATGCGGTAGCTCCCCGCAGTTACCGCACGGACGCCCTTGTCATCAACCTGTGAAAGCGCACGCGGATCCAGGGTAAACGTAATGTGTTTTGTCTGGCCGGGCGCAAGGCTGACGCGTGTGAAGCCGTCAAGCGCCAGCTTTGGGGACACATCCGTATGCGGCGGCATAAGGTAAAGTTCAGCGACCTCTTCGCCTGCGCGTGCTCCGGTATTCTTGACGTCGGCCTCGACGCTCAGGCTATCGCCCGCATGTAGTGTCGACGTCGACAGCTTCACATTCGAGTAGGAAAACGTCGTGTAGCTCAAGCCGTACCCAAATCCGTACAGCGGCTTGCCGTCAAAGTAACGGTAAGTCCGATGCGCCATCGAATAATCTTCGAACGCAGGAAGCTGGTCGAGCCCGGTATAAAACGTGACGGGCAACCGTCCCGCAGGATTGTTCGCGCCGCTCAGAGTCTCTGCGATGGCCTGCGCGCCGCCGTCGCCCGGGTACCAGGCCTCAAGAATCGCGTCGGCATTCTGCTCCGCCCAGTTAACCGCAAGAGCCGAGCCGTTCATTAAAACAACGACCAGAGGCTTACCCGCAGCCTTCGCGGCTTCGAGCAGTTGCTGTTGCGCTGCAGGCAATGTAATTTCCGTACGGTCGCCGCCGGAGAAGCCAGGAATGTGCACCGGCATCTCTTCGCCCTCAAGATTCGGAGACAGCCCCACAAACGCAATCACGACGTCAGACCTCTTTACCATCTCCAAAGCCTGCGTGCGCAAAGGTTCAACCGGCGCAGTCCATTGAAGCGATAGCCCCGCGCCGAAAAGCCGCGCACGATGCGCATACGTCACCTCAAACGCATGCGGTTTCGTGTCCTCGAAGTGAATCTTCACCGCCGTGGTAGTCGACCCATGTTGAGCCTTGTCTTCGCTGACCTGAAACGCGAGCAGGTCCTTGCCGTCGAAATGAACGGTGTAGTGCTCCGAGTTGTTGCATGGGTAGCAGTGCGCCAGAATGCCGGTCACCTCATAATCTCCGGGCGCGGGAGCCTGCAGCGTACCGGTCCACCGCACCGAGAACGCCTTGGGATCCAG
Source organism: uncultured Acidobacteriaceae bacterium (assembly GCA_963774735.1). Classification (GTDB taxonomy): domain Bacteria; phylum Acidobacteriota; class Terriglobia; order Terriglobales; family Acidobacteriaceae; genus Edaphobacter. The sequence goes on from CAVZGJ010000028.1 coordinate 68,377, forward strand.
CTTGCCAGGCTCAGGCGACGTCGAGTTCCAATCAAAGTCGATCTGTTTGTCGACCCGCGTCATCGCAGGCGGACCCGTCAGCGAGTCGTTATTGAAATACTCCGCCTTCAGCCCCTCTTCGCTGGAGCCCGCCGCAGGGCGGAACTGCGTGCGCGGAATCACAATGGCTGCGTTCTCGGCGTAAGGCGATCCCTGCGCATACAGAATCTTGGCAGAGTGAAACTCCTTGATGATGCCGTCCAGCGGAAGCGTCGGGTTCTTCGGGACAGCGTTGTAGTTGCCCTCGATCGCGGAGAGTTCCGCCGCGTTCGGGCCAATGACGGCAATGGTTTTGTACTTTGCAGAATCGAGCGGCAGGATGGCATTGCTGTTCTTTAGCAGCACCATGGACTCGCGCGCAGTTCGCAGCGCCAGTGCCGCATGCTCCGAAGAGTTCACCTCAGAGAATGGCACCTTCGACCAGAGCATCTTCTCCGGCGGATCGAAGAGTCCCAACTTGAATCGCGCAAGGTAGAGGCGCTTCAGTGATACATCAAGTTGAGCCTCGGTGATGAGGCCTTTCTTCACGGCGTCGGTGAGGGCCAGATACGTCGTCCCGCAATTAGTGTCAGTGCCGGCCTCAATTCCGGCAACCGTCGCTGCATCTTTATCGGGTGAGGTGTGATGCGCCTTGGCCTCGAAGAAGTCATCCACGGCGCCGCAGTCGGACGTCACAAAACCCTGGAACTTCCAGTCACCGCGCAGAATGCTCTGCAACAGCATCTTGTTTGCGCATGCCGGGTATTTGTCTACGGCGTTATACGCGCACATGATGGAGTAGGCCTTGGCGTCGACGATGGTGGCGCGGAAGGCGGGAAGGTACGTATCCCACAGGTCATGCGGAGTCGGGTCGATGTCGGCGGAGTGACGCGTAGACTCAGGGCCACTGTGAACCGCGTAGTGTTTCGGCGTAGCGATCGTGCGGAAGTAGTTCCGGTCGTCTCCTTGCAGACCCTCCACAAACGCTACGCCGAGCCGCGCAGTAAGAAACGGATCCTCGCCGTACGTCTCCTGTCCACGGCCCCACCGTGGATCGCGAAAGATGTTGATATTCGGCGACCAGATCGTCAAGCCGTAATAGATCGAGTGAACATTATTCCGAACCGCCTCGTTGTACTTCGCGCGCGCTTCAGTGGAGATGACCGTCGAGACTTGATTGATAAGCGGCGCGTCCCACGTCGCGGCCATACCGATCGCCTGCGGGAACAGCGTCGCGTAGCCGGACCGGGCAATCCCGTGGAGACCCTCGCTCCAATAGTCGTAAGCCGGGACGCCGAGGCGCGGAATCGCAGGAGTTGTATTGATGAGCTGCGCCACCTTCTCGTCGAGGGTCATGCGCGAGACAAGGTCGTCGACGCGCTGTTGGGTCGGGAGAGACGGGTCGAGGTAGGGCGCAGGTTTGGCCGTTTGGCCGAGGGTGCCGGAGGTAAGGAGAACAGAGACGAGCAGAAGAGCAGCGAGTCGGGGAAACTGCATGATGGTAAAGTCCTCCAGAGCGGCTTTTTACTGAAAACACAAGGTTTTTGGCGGAATCGTTGCGCTGGATGCAGAGCTCATCGCATTTTCTACGCGTCGCGAAATTTATCGGATTTGGCAGAGCGCTGTCAAGGTATTCAGTCCCCGGGTATTCAGTCCCCGACAAACCTATCTGGTGGCACCAGCTCTTCGTCGGCGGCTTCGCTTGCCCGACGGTGCCAGGTGAGTCGACGTGTGATAGCCGGAGTGACGTTGCAGGACGACGGCTGCCGCGCCGCGAAGGCGGGAGAGTTCACCGTCATTCGTTATGCCGAGCTCAGGTGGGGCGCCGGCCAGCATCGAGCCCGCCATCTCTTTCTGAATAATCGGACCGAAGCGCGCCCACGAGGTCGTTAGGTCGCCCGTGATCAGAACAACCTCGGGCGCGAGCGCCGCCGTAACGAGGCGAAGTCCTCTTCCCAGGTGCGTTGCCTGGCGCGTGATGGCGGCAATGGCGTCCGGATCGCCCTCTTCAGCGAGGCGGAGGAGATCATGAATGTTTGCGATACGGTTCTTCGGTTTGAGTTCGGAGTAGTAACGCAGCGCCGCAGTGGAGGAGGCGAAGACCTCCCAGCAACCGCGTTGGCCGCACCCGCAGACCGGGCCTGTCGGGTCGATCGGGCTGTGGCCAAACTCGCCGGCAAGGCCGCTCCGGCTCGTGATGATCTGTCCATTGGCAAGAATCGCACCCCCAATGCCCTCCGAGACCGTGATAAGAACGGCGTTGCGGATACCATCAAGGCGTCCCGACCAAAGCTCGGCCAGCAGACACGCATTCGCGGCATTGGCCAACTCGACCTGAAGCTGCATCCGCGCCTCAACGGCGCCCTTGATGTCGTAGTCGGACCACTTGAGATTAGGCGCAAGAATGAGCCGTTGGGTCTCGGGGTCGACGCGGCCCGGCATGCTGATCCCAATCCCCTCGAACGAGCGATCGCTGTGGGCGGTACGAATTGCCTCCATGCACTGCAAAATCTTCGCCACCGAGCGTGCCGGGTCCGAGACAAGCGGGACCGCCTCGCGCGCGAGAAAGCGGCCATTCAGATCCACCAGGGCGACAATGGCCTGTTGCGGCCTCAGGTCAGCGACCAGTATGACCATGGCGTCGTTGAGCGAAAGCAGCGTGGACGGGCGTCCGCGCGGGGGGCGGGCGAGGGCCCCTTCGGAGACCCAGTTCTCTTGGATCAACTGCTCCACAATGGCCGAGATCGTGCTCGGCTGCAGACCCGATGAGCGGGCAAGCTCCGCGCGTGCGACCGGTTGTCGAGATCGAATGATCTCCAGGACAATGTCGCGGTTGATGTCGCGCGCGTTTTCGCTCGACGCCAGTTCCACATAGGCCAGGTCGATTCGCTTGATGCCGCGGCGCCGTTCTTCGTGTGCTGATTCGACTTCATGGCTACTGGTTGACTCCACTGGCAAGAAACCCGCCGTCGACTGCAATCACCTGGCCCGTTATAAATGCGCTTTCATCGGAGGCAAGGAAGACAGCGGCGCCGACAACCTCCTCCACAGTACCAAAACGGGCCTTTGGAGTTCTAAGGATAAGTTCTTTGCCCCGCGGGGAATCGAGTAACTCGCGATTGAGGTCGGTGGGGAAGATGCCGGGTGCGATGGCATTGACGCACACGCCCGAAAGGGCCCATTCGACCGCCAGGGAACGGGTCAAAGCTGCGACCGCAGCTTTGCTCGCCCCGTAAGCAGCAACCTCGCGAAACGCCACGAAGCTCGCAAGCGAGGCAATGTTGATGATCCTGCCCTTCTCCTGCCGAAGCATGGTCTCACCAAAGATCTGGCAGCCGCGAAGCGTGCCATTGAGATTCACGTTCATAATGTTTCGCCATAACTCCTCGGAGCACTCGAGCGTCGGAACCCGCTTCGTGATCCCGGCTGAGTTAACGAGAATGTCGATATGCCCGAAGGCGGAGACAACGGAGTCGCGCAGGTGTTCCAGAGAGCCGCGATCGAGAACGTCAGAGGGGATGCGAAGAGTCTTGCGGCCCATCGCTTCGATTTCCCCGGCGGCTTCCTCCACACCTTGCCTCGATCGTGAGGAGGGAATCACGTCGGCGCCGGCTGCGGCTAGCCCAAGAGCTATGGCCTTCCCGATGCCGGAGGTTCCACCGACAACAACGGCGCATTTCCCTGCGAGATCAAACATCGAACGAGGCCTTCCGTCCCAGCTATTCGGCTCTTGCTAAGCCATTAGGAGTATTACACCAATAAAATCGCGGTGTCACGATAGAGGGAGGAAATATCCAAGCCTTTGTGAGGTTGGCAAGTTCCCAATTATCCGTTTATTTTCAATAATTTGAATGCAGTGAGACGTTTTCTTATTTGTCGCGGTCGGTCGCCCATTGACCTCCGCGCATCCGTTGGCGCAATTCCACGCATTTTATTCAGAACCCAAAAGAAAGAGTGAGCTCCGCAGGGCAAAGGCGCACCTCAGCCCATCTAGGAGGATGGTCGGATCGAGGCAAAACGGCTTGCCTCTTCGAAGGACTACCCTTGAACCCACGTTCCATTGATGAAGCGCCATGTCTTCGGATTCTGCAATTGTGTCTTTGAGGATCGCGGGAAGGCGCTCCGGACGAACGGCATCGTAGCAATCGAGCTTCGCAAAGCGGTGAATCGAGGCAGGAATTCCAACCGAAGTCGAGCCCGGATGAGACGTCGCAGGGTACGGACCACCGTGATTCATCGCCGGACTCACAGCAACACCCGTCGGCATCTTGTCGTTGAGCAAACGACCCACCTTCTCCCGGAGAAGCGGGGCAATCGCGTTGTAAAGCACATCATCCGCTCCGGATTTCGCAGAGTAGATCGTCCCCGTCAGGTTTCCTTCAAGCAGACGAAGGATCGACTCAAGCTCCTGTCGAGACCTAACCGTGACCGCAAGCGTTGCGTTGCCGAAGACCTCGCGCTGCAGGTCCTTCGGAGCCCCCAGAAACTGCTCAGCCGTAGCGCGCAGAAGCGTATTGGCATAGCGATAGCCTTCGCCCGGCGCATTGTCCCCGCCGGTAACAATCTGTGCCCCGGCATCTCGGAGCGCGGCCACTCCCCCGGCGAGTTGCGTGCGTCCGCTCGAAGAAAGCAATGGTTGCGCTGGCCGGTCCAGAAAGGACTTCGCAACTCGCGCGAGAAACGGCTCCGTCTGTCCCGACTCGAAGACGAGCAGTAGATTCGGGCTGGTACAGAACTGCCCTGAACCGGCCAGAACGCTATCCACAAGCTCCTGCGAAATCGCTTCCCCACGCTCAGTCAGCGCATTCGGCAGAAAAATTACCGGATTGACGCTCGACATCTCGAGGTAGATCGGCTTCCCAGCCTCTTCCGCCGCCCGTTTGAGACGCATCCCCGCGCCACGACTCCCCGTGAACGCAACCGCTCCCACCCGCGGATCGCTGACCAGCTTCAGCCCGTTTTCATTGCTCACGTTATAGATCAGCTGCACCGTCGCCAGCGGAAGCCCCGTCGACTCCACCGCCTTCAACGCCTGTTCCGCCAGCAGCCGCGTCGTATTCGGGTGCAGCGGATGAGCCTTCGCAATCACCGGATTCCCCGCCGCAATCGCCGCCGCAAAGTCCCCTCCACTGACGCCATTGAAGGCAAACGGAAAGTTATTCGGCCCGAAGATCACCACCGGCCCAATCGGCGCATAGCAAGAGCGGATATTCTTTTCAAGGTCCAGCGTAGCGTTGCGCCACGACTCCTCCCGCACCGCAGCAGCCGCCTGCCGAAGCTGATTCGTCGTCCGCGGAAGTTCAACATCCTTCAACCGCGGCGCAACCGGCAGCCCCGTCTCCTCCGCTGCGGCCGCAATAATCTCCGCCGCAGCACCCTCGATGTTCGCAGCATAAGCCTCAAGAAACCCAGCAATCTTCGCCGCCTCAACATTCCTCAAGCTCCGCCGCAGCCTTACTCGCGGCAGCCAGAGCAGCATCGCAATCCGTCCACCTGCTGATCGGGAACGCAAGCGGCAGCACCTCGCCCTTCGCCGGATTCTCCGCATGAAACGTCCCCTCCGCATCCGCCGCCCGCCACTTGCCGTCAATCAATACCTGAGCCACATCCATCGCCATCTCCATCTCTCCTGTTGCGTTACTCGACCACGTTTTCAAGCGTCCCAATAGCCATCGATGCTGATGCGAATCACATCTCCGCCATGCAGCGTAAACGAGTCCGGCGGCACGATGCCCGTCCCCGTCAGCAAAAAACATCCATGCGGAAACGTCTGGTCGCGGAACAGATACTCCACCAGCGTCTTCGGATCGCGCTTCAACTCCGCAAGCGTCGTGCCTCCGGAAAAAACCGTCTGGTTCGATCTTAGAATCTCGAGTCCGATCTGGGTGCTCACGGGCAGCGGCGTATCGCGAATAAGCAGCCCCGGACCAAGCGCACAGCTGCGGTCGTACACCTTCGCCTGCGGAAGATAAAGCGGATTCGTCCCTTCAATATCGCGCGAGCTCATGTCATTGCCAATCGTGTACCCGACAATTTCGCCTCGCGGATTCACCACCAGCGCAAGCTCAGGCTCAGGCACTGACCACGTCGCATCCCGCCGAATCCTCACCGCCGCTATTCGGCCCGGCAACTTTGTGCCCAAGCGCTTTGAAAAAAATCTCCGGCCGCTCCGCCGAGTACACGCGATCGTAAAAGTCCCCACCACCAGCGTCCTTCGACTCCGCAATCCGCGCCCGCCGGCTGCTGTAGTACGTCACTCCCGCAGCCCAAACCTCCTGGTTGCCGACCGGCGCAAGCAGCCGCGCATGAAGCAGATGATCGGCCGGCGGAGTGTGGTCGATCGCCGCAGCGAGACGTCCATGGAGATCCGCATCCGCAAGCAGCGCATCCACCGAAGCCTCATGAAGCGGATACGCATGTTCCTCGTGGTGCACGAAAAGACCTTCTCTGGTTCGATAGACGATCAAGGCTCAACCCTTTCCTGAAGAAATGGATGTTACCGGCGCAGTCGAGGATTCGAGCCGCGCCAGCGATCGCATCAACGTCATACACGCAGCCCGCCCAGATCCCTCCGCTGGCCTGCACAAGCGCCGCCCACAGCCGCGTATCATCGGGCAGGTCCGGATGCGGCGCCAGATCGTGACGTGGTCCTCGTTCAGCAAGCAGCTGGCCCGCAACCTCAGGACTCATCGTTCCATTCAAAGTGCCGACAAAGTCCACCGTGCCGGTAAGATTCTTTCGGTCAATCACAATCTCGATCTGGTCTCCATCAAGCAGCTTGCCCAGCGCCCCTCCCGCCAGCGCCTCAGGAGAAATGTGGCCGATGCAGGCCCCGGTAGAGACTCCGCTGAAGCGCGCATCCGTCAGCACCGCCACATGCTTTCCAAAAGGCAGCGCCTTCAAAGCCGAAGTGATCTGATAGATCTCCTGCATCCCCGCGCCAAGCGGCCCGCAACAAGTCAAAACCATCACATCATTCTCTTTAATCTCGCCGTTCTTAATCGCGTGGATCGCCGCGGCCTCTGTAGTGAACACCTTTGCAGGGCCAAGATGACGATAGCGATTCTCCGCATCGATAAGCGTTGGATCGATCGCAGTGCTCTTGATAACCGAGCCCTCCGGAGCAAGATTTCCCACCGGAAAACAAACCGTCGAAGTAAGCCCACGCGAGCGCGCACGATCCGGCGACAAGATAACGCGATCCGGATCGATGCCGTCCTGATCGAAGAGATTCTTGCGCAACACAGCCCGCCGCTCGCTCTGCTCCCACCAATCGAGATTCATCTCAAGCGTCTCACCGGTCACCGTCATCACGCTTGTGTCGAGCAGTCCCGCCCGCCGAAGATGCAACATCACCTCCGGCGTTCCCCCGGCAAGAAACACCTGCACCGTCGCGTAGTTTTCCGGCCCGTTCGGAAGCGCGTCCACCAGCCGCGGCACCTGGCGATTCACATCCGCCCACTCCGCCGCAGTCGGCCGTCGAAGCCTCGCAGCATGAGCAATCGCCGGAACATGCAGCAGCAGATTCGTCGACCCGCCGAAAGCCGCATGCACCACCATCGCATTCCGAATCGATGCGTCCGTAAGAATGTCCCGCGTGCCCAGGCCGGAGCTGCCTCAGCCGAAGAATCGCGCGAGCCGACCGGCCTGCCGCGTCGAGCCAGATGGGCTGCCCTGATGGCGCCAGCGCAGAGTGTGGCAACGCCAGCCCCAGCGCCTCGGCGATAACCTGCGAAGTCGCTGCAGTGCCCAAGAACTGGCATCCCCCGCCCGGAGAAGCGCACGCCCGGCATCCCAGTTCCGCAGCCTCTTCCAGCGAGATCTGATGCTGTGCGTACCGCGCGCCAATCGTCTGAATCCTGCCGGCATCTTCTCCATTCTCAGGAAGCAGTGTCACCCCGCCCGGAATCAGAACACTCGGCAGAGGGCCCGAAGCCGCAAGCGCCATCATCATCGCCGGCAGCCCCTTGTCGCACGTCGCAACTCCGAGCACTCCCGCGCGCGTAGGCAGCGATCGCATCAGGCGGCGAAGCACAATCGCAGCATCGTTGCGATACGGCAGCGAATCCAGCATTCCCGCAGTTCCCTGCGTCCGGCCGTCACAGGGATCGGTGCATGCTCCCGCAAAAGGCACGGCGTCGAGCGATTTCAACTCACGCGCAGCCTCGGCAACCAGCAGGCCAACCTCCCAGTGTCCCGTGTGGAATCCAAGCGCGATCGGACTCCCATCCGCACCGCGAAGCCCGCCATGCGTGCTCAGAATCAAAACCTCAGGCCCCAGCAAGCGCGCAGGATCCCATCCCATCCCCGCATTCTGCGTCAGGCCGAAGAGATTTCCCGAGGGCTGGGTCAGCAACATCTCCGGCGTAATCGGAAGAAACCCCGCTGGCCCGGGAGCGTGCGTCGCGACCGCCGGAAAGTTCAAAGCCGGCGAGTTTCGAGTACGGAGTTGAGTGAGATTTCCGGAATGGTGTCGCTCCTGATCTAAGAGGTTACTGGACACAACAAAGGAGGCTACTGAACAAAAGGAGCTACTGAACACAAAAAAGGAGCTACTGAACATAACAAAGGAGCTACTGAACATAACAAAGGAGCTACTGAACATAACGAAGGCGTCTATTGAACATAAAAAGAAGGTGTCATCCTGAGCGAAGCGCAGCGTAGCCGAAGGACCTGCATTTTTTCACCGCTAAGGCCCGGAAAAAGGCTCAATCACCTTCCCCCAATCTTCACTCAGATCAATCCACGTCGGATTCTCTCGCCGAATCAAAACGATCTTCTTTGCCCGGGTCCATCCTTTGGTCTGTTTCTCTCGAGCAATAGCATCTTCGACATACGGAAAGCGTTCAAACCAGACAAGACGATTGCAGTTGTACTGTTTCGAATACCCTTCAAATCTTCCCTCGCGATGCTGAACGACCCGCACGAACAGGTCGCTGGTCATCCCGACATAAAAATTCAAACTTCTACTGGCAACAATATAAGCGTAGTAAATCCGTTCACTCATGAATTCATCCCCAACCCAATTACCGAAAGCGCTCTCCTGATAATGACTGAAATTAAATTGGCTCCACGTCCTCCGGAAGCGTAGCAAGGGTGTCATTGGAAGGCCCCCGCAGACAGAGAATAATCACGCCAGAGATAAAGACAGAGACAGACATCAGCATAAAGCTGGCACGAGAGCTGCCGGTGTAGCCCTGAAGAATACCAACAAGATAAGTTCCGGCGAAGGCGCCGAGAGCGCCGAAGCTGTTGACGAGAGCGGTGACCTGACCGGAGACGTTTTTGGGTAGCATCTCCGGCATGATGGCGAAGAATGGGCCGTAGGGCGCGTACATGCAGCTTCCCGCGATGATCAGAAAGCCATATGCCCACCAGAAGCTGTTCGTGACCGTCAGAAACGAGCACAGCAGAGCGACACCCGCCAGCATGAGGAAGGGCCAGACGAAACGGCGGCGGCGAAAGCTGCGGTCGGAGTAGTGAGCGACGAACAACATGAGAATGATGGCGAGAACATAAGGAGCGGCGCTCAGGAGCCCGATAATCTCGATGCCGTTCGCAGCTCCCTTCTGAATAATGCTGGGGAGCCAGAGAACGAATCCATAGACACCCAGGCTCCAGCAGAAATATTGAATGCACAACAGGATTACGTTGGGGTCAAGGAAAGCTGATTTGAGGCTGGCGACCTGCGGAAGGAGCCACTGCTCGCGTTCAAGTTGCTGGCTGAGTTGTTCGCTCGTGGCGCGGTCCATCCACGAGGCATCCTCCGGACGATCGCGCACGAGGTAAAGCCAGCCGAAGGCCCAGAGAACAGCAGGAAGACCTTCGAGGATGAAGGTCATCTGCCAGCCGAAGCTGCGGATGAGGTAACCCGTGGCAGCGGACATCCAGACCACGGTGACAGGGTTCCCAAGAAGAAGGATCGTGTTGGTGCGGGAACGCTCTGCGCGGGTGAACCAGTTTGTGAGAAGGATGAGCATCGCCGGGAAGACGAAGCTTTCGGCGACCCCGAGCAGGGTTCTGTCGATTGCAAGGAGCCAGAAGTTGCGGATGACCCCGGTGAGCGAGGCAAGAACGCCCCAGGCGATGAGGGCAACAAAGATGAGCTTGCGCGTGCTGCTCCGTTTTGCATAGGCCACGCCAGGGATCTGGAAGAAAAAGTATCCGAGGAAGAAGAGAGCGCCGAGAAGCGCGGAGCGCGAACTGCTGATGTGGAGAGTGTCGGCAAGGCCCGCGGCGGCGCCAAAACCGTAGTTGGTGCGGTCAATGTAGGCGAGGCTGTAGGTGATGAAGACCGCAGGTAGAATGATGAGCCACCGCTTGCGCATCTCGGCGCGCACACGAGGCGTCACCTGTTGTTGCATCATTGACAGAACTCGACGGGATCGTTTTCATCGTGGAGGAATCCTAAGTGCCTCTAAATGCCAAACCGGAGAAATCGATGCGCTACGTGAAGATGCTACAGGGTTGTTTGCTGGCAGGTGTACTCGTCCAGAGTCTTTCGGTGGTGGAGGCTGGCGCGGCCGCCGCGGCTGACGTAACCTCTGCTCCTGTGAAAGTCGATCGAATGGATCCCGGTTTCGATGCGATCGTTCCTGCCGACGCAACCGTGGAGCGGGTTGCAACAGGATTCACCTGGGTCGAAGGGCCGGTATGGATTCCCGCGGGCTATCTTCTGTTTGCCGAGATTACGAGCAACAGCATTCGCAAGGTCACGCCCGACGGCACAGGTGAGTATCTTCCTGCAGCCAAGCGGATACAAGGGCGCGGCGCCTTATGGAGGCAAAGAACCGGGTTCGAACGGCATGACGCTCGATGCGAAAGGGCCGCCTGACCGTCGCAGGTCACGCCCAGCGCGACGTTTACAGGTTCGAATCGCTCGATCCCAAGGCCCAGATCACCGTGCTGGCCGATTCCTATCAAGGAAAGAAGCTGAACAGCCCGAATGATCTTGTCTATGCGAAGGATGGTTCGCTCTACTTCACCGATCCGCCCTACGGTTTGCCGACCCAGGACGACAAGGATCCCATCAAAGAGCTTCAGGTGAATGGCGTCTATCGGATTCCTAACGCCGCCTCTCAGAAGCCCGGTTCTGCGCCCGCGCGCGATCAACTGCAATTGGTCGCGAAAGACCTGCCGCGGCCCAACGGGATAGCGTTCTCGCCCGATCAGAAATACCTCTACGTCGACAACTCCGGATCGCCGAAGATCTGGATGCGGTATCAGCGTCCAGAAGGACGGTTCGCTGAAAGACGGAAAGGTCTTCTACGATGCCTCTTCGGACAAACGCCCCGGTGGCCCGGACGGCATGAAGGTCGACAGCCTCGGCAACGTTTACAGCACTGGCCCGGGCGGCATCTGGGTCTTCACTCCCGAGGGCAAACCGCTCGGCGTCATCCTGATGCCCGAGCGCACCGCCAACCTGAACTGGGCCGGCCCCGACCGCAAAACGCTCTACATTACGGCGACCAGTAGCATCTATCGCATCAATCTCAAGGTGCCGGGGATTTGATGGCGTTGTACGATTGAAATAAAGAAGGCTCCCGTTTTGAGACCGGCGGCTGAAAATAAATCTCAAAAAAGTGAAATTTTTTCAGCGCCGGAAAAGTGCGGTCTTCGAACCACGTTTTCACCACAACTTCACCACAAAAAACCATCCAAAAACCACGTTCTGCAGACCGTTTTTCGCAAAATCCCCTTGAAAAACAAGCTTTCACCTCAGCCAGAAAAAAACCGCAACTTAGGTTTCGATATAGGGGTAGCGTTGGGGGCGCGAGAGCATGGAGTTGGCTTCGTCGTCGTTCTGGAAGCGCTCAAGCACAGGATCCCAGTGCAGGTGCCGCGGCAGCTTCATAGCGACGTGATGAAGCAAACAAGTCGAGCAAGCTCGATGCCCAATCTCGACCGGGGCCGTGGGTGGTTTGCGCGTGTGGATGCACTCGATCCAATTCGCATGCTGCTCAGTCGCGGTATAAAGATGAATCTCATCCGGCCCAATCACAGAGTCGAGAATCTTAGGATCGCTCGCCATAAGTGGTTCAATCTTCACGGCAGGCCCGCCGTTTGACGTAGGTGTAGTCATCTCGTCCCGCGTAACGAAGATCCATCCCTTCGTCCCAATCCACTTGATTCCATTGGGGAAGTCGCCGGAGATGTCCATGGTGACGCCGTTGGCGTAGCGGGCGTGAGTAAGGAACTTGCCGTGGACGTTCCATAGGCCGTGAGTGGGGAACTCGGCGGTGCCCCAGATTTCGACGGGCCCGGTGTACTCAGTGTTCATGCCCCAATGGGCCGTGTCGACGTGGTGCGCACCCCAGCCGGTGATCATGCCGGCGCCGAACTGCTCCATGCGGAGCCAGCCGGGGCGGTCGAATCCTTTGGTGGGCATGACGCGGTCGAGGGTGTAGTAGACGTCTGGAGTGGAGCCGAGCCATGCGTCGTACTGGAAGCCTGCAGGGACGGGCATTGGCGTAGGGTCGCCGCCAGCGGGGTCTCCGGGGAGGCCGATTTCGACGTGCTGGACCTCGCCGATGCGACCGTTGCGGACAAGCTCGCAGGCGCGGTGGAACTGCTTCCACGAGCGCTGCTGGCTTCCGATCTGGAGGATTCGGCCGGTGGATTGAACGACGTCGGAGAGATAGCGGCCTTCGGCGATGGTGAGGGAGGCGGGCTTCTGGAGGTAGACGTCCTTGCCCGCGCGCACGGCGTCGGCGCCTACACGGGCGTGCTGGTGATCGGGTGTGGAGATGACGACGGCGTCGATGTCCTTGTTTGCGAGGAGTTCCTTGTAGTTGGCGTAGCCGGTGACTCCGTCGAACGGTTTGCCGTTTTTCTTCGTGTAGAAGGCGTTGACGAATTGTTTGCCTTCGGCGACGCGGTCGGTGGAGAGGTCGCAGACCGCGGTAATACGGGCGCAGTCGACCTTCAGGATGGCTGGCATGTCGTGCCCGCGCGAGATGCGGCCTACGCCGATGGCTCCGATGTTGATTTGTTTGCTGGGAGCGTATTGGCCGAGGACGCGCGAGGGGATGATCGTGGGGAAGCCTGCAACTGCGGCGGTGGTTGCGGCGGTCTTGAGGAATTTGCGGCGGGAGATGTTCATGGGTTGCTCCTGACAGACGGCCCGGGGCTAAAGCTTTAGGCTTGGAGGTGGATGAGTTTTGCGTTCTTCTGGGCTTTGATGACCAGCTCGGCTGCGAGAAGGCACTGGGTCTGGTCCTGGGCGATGTGGGTTCGGTTGACGATGTCGGCGACGAACAGTGGGCCGAAGGGAAGATCGAGGTTGTTGCAATCGATGTAGCGGGACTGCTTTTGATCGACGAGGAAGAGGTTGTTGCCCTGTTTGGCCACGGCGACGTTGGTGTATTTGCGGACCTCGATGTATCCCTGGGTTCCGAGGATGAAGAGGCGGCCGTCGCCCCAGGTTCCGAGGCCATCGGGGGTGAACCAGTCGAGGCGGACGTAACCGAAGCCGCGGTTGCCGCGGAGGACCATGTCGCCGAAGTCCTGGAAGTTGGGGCGGCTGGGGTGGTTGACGTTGGCGATCTGGGATTCGGCGACTTCGGCTTCCGTGGAGCCGGTGTAGAAGAGGAATTGATCGACCTGATGGGAGCCGATGTCGCAGAGGATGCCGCCGTACTGGACGGGGTTCCAGAACCAATCGGGGCGGCCGCCTGAGCCGCCGGCGTCGCCGCCGTGTCCTTGAATGATCTGATGGGGCGCGATGTTGATGGTCTGGATGACGCGGCCGATGGCTCCTGCCTGGACGAGCTCGCCTGCTTTGACGGCGGCTTTGACTTCGAGGCGCTCGCTGTACATGATGGCGTAGATTTTTTTGGTTTCGGCGATGGTCTTGCGGATGGCGGCGAGGTCTTCGAGTGTGGTGACGCCGGGCTTGTCGCTGAGAACGTCTTTGCCATGCTTCATGGCGCGAATGCCGATGGCGGCGCGCTCGTTGGCGATTTGCGAGGTGAGGATGAGTTGAGTGGAGGGATCGTTGATGATCTCGTCCTGGGTGGCGACGATTTTGACGTCGGGGTAGCGTTTTTTGAAAGCGGCGAGTTTGTCTTCTTCGCCTCCCCAGGCGGAGACAAGGGTTCCGCCGCCGCGTTGGACAGCTCCGATCATGCCGTAGATGTGGTCGTGGCTCATGCCGCAGACGGAGAATTTGATGGAGTATTTGGGCTTGCGCGGCGGCGTCTTGGCTCGGTGCGGCGACTTCGTGAATGACGGGGCCGTTGCCGGCTGCGAGGCCGAAGGCTGCCTCGGGGAGTGCGGCTAACATTCCGGTGGAACTCATGGATTTGAGGAATAAACGGCGGTTGAGGCCATCTTTCTGCATGGAGGGTGCTCCGCGAGATGATTTGTTTTGCTTGCGAACTATCTTGGTCAACAATCTAGTCACTGAGCGTGACTTTGGCAAACCGGGCGAGGCCGGTGCTTTCACTATAGTTGTGTTTTGCAGCGCAAATAATGCAAATGGCCCTCCGCTGGAGGGCCATTTGCTATTCGGGTGAGTGGATCAGTCTGTCGATTCAGGCTTTGTCGGCTTCTTGCCTGCGTCGAGGTGATCCCAGTTGAGGATGGTGTTGAAGCCGAGGGCGAAGGTTCCCTGGGTTTGCCAACGCCAGAAGGGACGCAACGCGAACATGACGACGTGTCCCTGGCCAAGCGGTTGATCGAGGGCCAGAGCGCGATTGGTGAGGGCCTGACCGCCGGCGAGTTCTCCGGAGAGGAGGATTTCGTCGGGCTTGGCGGGGAACTGGAGGACGACCCGGGGGGCTGCGGAGGTGTCTTCCGTGATTCCGAACTGGCGCATGGCCTGACGCATTGCCGCTGCGTCGCTGATCTGCGAGGGCAATCCTTTTGGCTCTGCGCTGTCGTCGTGTTCGTAGGGAGAGAGGGCGACCGGTGTGGCGTTGGGAGTGATGTTGGCTCCCACGCCGGGAACCTCCGGTCCGCCGCGGCCGCCTCCACCGGCACCGCCGCCACGGGTGTTGAGGACGGGGTCCTGGTTGAAGTAGACGGGCATCTGGTCGCCGGTGTAGCCGTAGACGATGGGGCTCTTTTTGTCGGCGATGATGCCGCGCATGAGGGCGCCGCGGGCGTACATGGTTCCGGGATGCTCGACGTTGACGCGGGTGGTGATGCCGTAGTCGGGCAGGATGGTTGTTGTTGAGCCCTCGGTGATGAGTGTGCCCCCGGCTTCGACGAACTTGACGAGTTCGGTGAGGCCTTCGATGCCCATGCCACCGCGAATGTCGGGGCTGGAGTCTTCGACGCCGAGATTCGGAGTGAGTTTGGTCTTCTCGTACGGGATGGCGTCAGGGCCGGTCTTGG
The DNA here is from genome assembly GCA_963774735.1 of uncultured Acidobacteriaceae bacterium. Classification (GTDB taxonomy): domain Bacteria; phylum Acidobacteriota; class Terriglobia; order Terriglobales; family Acidobacteriaceae; genus Edaphobacter. The sequence continues at coordinate 83,734 of CAVZGJ010000028.1, forward strand.
GGATGCCATTTACCTGGGAGACCGAGGTGCCGCCGATGCTTGGAAAGATGATGACATCGTATTTGGAGCGGAGATTACCGTCGCGGAGTTTTTGATCGGCGAAGTAGGTGTAGGGGATTTCGTAGTGGTCAAGCGCAGCGCGTACCCAGCCTTCGTCCTGCGTTCGCTGCCACGAGTGAACGTAGCCGATGCGCGGAATTGTGAGCGGGTGAGTCTTTACGCTTGGGGCTGAGGTGGCGTAGGCGGTGAGGCCGAGTTCCTGAATGGAGGCTCGAACCTTCGCGTCGGCTCCTTCGCGGATGATGAATGCGCCTGCCCGCAGATGATGACCGTCGAGGTCGAAGTCGTCTTCGGCGGCTTCCATCTTGACGGAAGCGTTTCTGAAGCGGAAGGTGGCGAGCACGTTGTCGGTGGTGTTTTCGACTACGAGGGTGTCACCTGTTCCGTGGATGGTGCCGGGGACGGCGACATCTTTGGAGATTGCGGTCATGGACTGATCGAGCAGCGACTTGTCGGTGACCTTCTTCACCGTGACGTTGCGCATGAGCGGCATGGTCCAGGCGGTGTCGTCGTAGGGGATTGGGTTCGCTGCGGGATAGTTTTGCAGACTGAAGTACATGTCGACGAGAGTGCGGTAAGGTTGGTCGGCGCGGATGATGTAGTCGCCGGAGGAGACCTTCAGGTTGCCGAAGGTCGTGTCTTTGTCCGCGATGTTGATTTCGACTCCCTGGCGACGGAGGTCGTTGACCATCTCTGCCGTGTTCACACGATGGAGTTGTTGCGCGGGGATCGTCCATCCGTAGACGGGACCGTCTTTGCCCTTCTGCACGGAGCGCTTGTTTTTGAGCCAGTAGTTTTCGAGGTAGAGGTCCTTTTCCCTGGCGACTTTGTTGAGTGCGAGAAGGATTGCCGACTCCTGGATGTTGGTGTTATTGCGAGGGCCCCACTTGATGGTTGGGAGGGGAGGATTGGGCCGGTACCACTCGCGGCTGGTGGTCGTTGCGGGCAGTTGAAGTTTTTCAGTCACATCGGGCCCGTAGGATTGGACTTCGTAGAATCGGCCGAAGGAGTTGTGGGTTTCGGCGATCCAGAAGAGATAGTTGGGTACCCAGCCATCGTAGAAGCCATAGGTCCATACACCGGGGACGCCGCGCTTCGCCATCTCCATGACCTCGGTTTCTGCGAGCATCCACCACTCATCGACAGCGATAGGGTCGAGCGAGGGATTGTAGGGGCCGGTTCCGGTGGAGACATAGAGGTAGGACTGGGCTTCGTGGAGATCGTGCAGGATCGTGGGGTGCCACTCCAGAACTCCGTTGGTGATGTTCTGGGTGAGGTGGAGGTACTGGCCCATGCCATCGCGATTGTTGTCGTGCGCGACGTATTTGCCCCAATACATTAGCGGTGGGCGAGGCTTCTTGTGTCCTTGCCGTAGTAGTAGGTGTCGACCTGCTTGTCGCGGCCGTCGGTTTCAACGACTGGTGTGATGAAGACGATGGCGTTGTTGCGGATCTCCTGAATGAAGGGGGATTCTTCCACGATAAGGCGGTAGGCAAGCTCGACGAGCATCTGCGGGCCGCCGGTCTCAGGGGAGTGGATGCCGCTGGTTATCCAGTAGATGGGCTTGCTGGTGTGGATGATCTTCTGGGCCTGCTCCTCGGTGGTCTTGCGGGGGTCGGTGAGGGCGGCGAGATCGGCTTTGTAGCGATCGAGATTCTTGATGGCGTCTTCGCTGGCGATGGCAAGCACGACCATGTCACGGCCTTCTTCGGACTTGATCGGGAGCTTCCAGAACTTTGCGCGCGGCGAGTCCTTGGCCAGCTCCTCGTAGTAGCGGTTGATGTCGGCGGTGTAGTAGAGCTCGCCGGGCTGGCCTGGCATGGAGCCGAGAAATTTTAGGGGCGTGGGCACTTTGGACGATGCAGGGAGATGGTCGACAAGCTCTGTCGTGAATCGCGGGTCGGAGAGGTATTCTTTGATCTTCTTGGTGTACTCCTCGTCGTCTGCCTGCTTGGGAGAATTGGTTTGAGCGGAGAGGGCGGACGTCGACGCGAGCAGAAGGGACAAGGCGAGCAAACAGGCGATGGATGGCCGAGTTCGCAGAGATTTCCTTTGAGTGACGGAAGAGGGTGGAGGTGTATGCATGCAAACAACCTATAACAGCAGCCTAATTTCTATAAGAGGTTTTCTTGGCCCAAGTCGAAGCCGGACTTTCGCTTTGGCGCTAAGTGTTTGTGGGCACTGACTTAGAGGTCTCAAAGCCGCCGGTTCCCTTGTCCGCCATTGAAGGAGTCGAGCGAGCGGTCAGACCTCTGGTGTCAGTGGAGGGTCTCTTTGTCAATTTTTTTTGAAATCAGTTGACTAGATTGAACTGACCCTGATAGGGTTCGTTCGCTCTTCAAACAATAAAGTCATGGGCCCCGAAACTGACTCGCTTTCTGGAGGTTTACGTGCAATCGCTAAAACGTTTTAGATATATCCTCGCAACCCTCGTCCTGATGTTGAGCTTCTCGCCTCTACTCTTTGGTCAGGCAGTTAGTGGAACATTGCTTGGTACGGTGACAGATGCCTCTGGCGCGGTTGTTGGCGGTGCAAAGATAACCGCTACCGAAGCGACGACCGGGCTGATTCATGAATCGGTTACAAACGAGAGCGGCAACTTTACCTTCCCGGATATGCCGCCCGGGAAATACAGCGTGACGGTCGAAGCGCCGGGCTTCAAAAAGGACACTCACCAGAACATCGATCTATTGAGCAACTCGTCCACTCGCGTTGACGTGAGCATGGAGACTGGCAGTGTTAGTGAGAGCGTCCTGGTGACGACTGCGCCGGCATTGCTCCAGACGGACCGTGCCGATATCAGCACGAAGCTTGAAGCTGTGCAGTTGGCAAGCCTTCCTGTCGGCACCAATCGCAACTTCCAATCGCTGCTGAACCTGGTACCGGGCACCGCGCCGGCTGTCTATCAGCACTCACAGTTCTTCAACGCAGCGAGCTCGCTGCAGACGGAGGCGAACGGCTCGCCTCGTGAAGGTAACCTGTACCAGATCGAGGGTATCGACGACGACGAGCGTACCGGCCTCCTGCAAATCATCATTCCTCCACTGGAGGCTATTGGGTCAGTCGATATTTCTACGAACAATTTCGAAGCGGAGCTTGGCCGCGCCATCGGCGCAGTCACGAACGTTACTTTGAAGTCGGGAACGAATGCATTTCATGGTTCGGCGTTCGAGTTTATCCAGAATAGTGCGGTCAATGCCCGGTCTTATTTCGGAGGCCCACTGGGTCATCTGTCGTACAACTATTACGGCGGCAGCATTGGCGGCCCGATCCTTAAAGACAAGCTGTTTTTCTTTGTCGACTATCTTGGGACTGCGGATCATGAGAGGGTTGGAAGCACTCTGACGATTCCTGACTCGCGATATTACACGCCGAACGCTCAGGGCAATATTGATCTCAGTGCGGCGCTCGTGAGTGGAGGTGGTCAGATCTATGACCCTGCGACGGGAGATGGCACTGCCGCTCATCCCCGCACGCCATTCCCAAATAATCAGATTCCCTTCAACCGCGTTAATTCGGTTTCGCTCGCCATCCTGCAAGGAGTCAACAAAGCCGCTGCTACGAATGGAATTCTCAATCCGAACTCGCCTTTGGGGAGCCCGTCGAACAATTACACAACCAATCTTCCATTTACCAAGGGGACGAACAGCTTCGACCCGAAGATCGACTGGTCGATCAATGAGAAGAATCACGTTAGCGCGCGCTACAGTTGGCAGCGTGTGAATACCTATCAAGCGCCGGCTTTCGGTTCGTTTTATGGTGGACCTGCGGGCGGCGGTGGTTTTGAAGCTAACGGAACCCAGACGGCTTACAGCGTTGGTGTGAACTACAACCACATTTTTTCGCCGACGTTGTTGACGGAGGCGCGAGTTGGAGTTGCTCACTTGCGTAACGATGCGCAGCCGATCGACTACGGCACGAACGATGCGACCACTCTGGGCATTCCGGGCGTAAACATCGCCGGACAGCCATTCACCAGCGGACAGGTCGGCATTACCATCAACGGCGGCTTTTCCAGCCCTCTGATTGGGTATTCCGCATCAGTGCCATGGATCCGGGGCGAATCCAACATCGACTTTGTTAACCACTGGACGAAAATCATCCGCAACCACACGCTGAAGTTTGGTGGAGATCTTCGCCGGATTCGCGATGATTTGCTTCAGGACCAGACGTTCAGTCCTCGTGGCTTGTTTACGTTCTCTGACGTGCAGACCTCGCAGTCGGGGGCCAAGACGAACTCTGCGAATGACATGGCGAGTTTTCTGCTTGACCAGCCAAGCCAGACTGGGCGCGACCTCAACACGTTCTTTCCGGCCTATCGGCAGTGGTGGTTCTTTGCCTTTGCCAGTGACAAATGGCAGGCGAGTCCGAAGCTAACGGTCGACCTTGGTCTTCGCTGGGAGTTTTATCCGCCGGCAACTCCGAAGAGTGCAGGTGGTTTCTCTAACTACGACCCGGTTAATAACAACATCGTTCTGGCAGGTATCGGCAGTAATCCGTCCAATCTTGGCATGCAGACGCGATACAGATACTTCGCGCCTCGCACTGGGATTCTCTTATCGAGTTACCGACGATACAGTTGTGCGTGCAGGGTTTGGTTTCAGCTTCACGCCGTTTCCCGATAACACCTACGCGTATAACTATCCAGTACGTGCCAACAATAGTTATCAGCCAGCCGGATCAAACTATAAGTCCAGCCGTCCTTAGTGATGGAGTAACGGTAGCTACCTTCCAGGCCGGCTTCCCGGCTCCGGTTCCGGTCGTGATCCCTTCGAATGGAATCATTCCCGCTAATACGCCTCTGCTCAAGAGCCAGGTTTACACTTACATTCCCCTGAACTACAAAAATCCTTATGTGATGTCGTGGAATGTTGCGCTTCAACAGGCTTTCCGTGGGAATCTCTCTTTGCAACTTGCTTATGTGGCGAACCATGGCGTCGATATCTCCGGCAGCCAGAACATCAACCTGCCGACGAGCACCTTCGGTGGTGGCAATGCGTCGCTTCCGGAGAATATTGCATTCGGGCGCACCGCGGCGACGAACCAATATTTCATGGGATTCTCCTCGAACTATCAGTCGCTGCAGGCGCAGCTCACCAAGCGCTATTCCAACAGTCTTGCCTTTACTACTGCATTCACCTGGGGCAAGGCTATGGGTTACATCGTCGGTGATGACGGCTCTAACCTTCTCTTCTATACCAACTTCCGTCGAAATTATGCCCCGTTGGATTTTGACCGCACCCTGAATTACGAGCAGAGCTTCACCTACGATCTGCCATTTGGCCGTGGCCACAATATGATGAGCTCGGGAATTGGAGCGGTGGTTCTTGGAGGTTGGAAGATCTCCGGCATCATCTCTGTGGTCTCCGGCACTCCGTTTACAGTCTCCACGAATGGATCGAATCTGAATACTCCGGGAACCACTCAGACCGGACAACTGATTGGGGCGTTCCACACACTTCATACCGTGGGCACTAGCGCGAACGTTCACTGGTTCGATCCGACTGCGTTTACAACCCCGACTGGGTGCCCGGCCGCTCCCGCGACTTGTACTGCTCAGAATGTTGGGTTGGGTAATACAGGGAGAAACGCAGTTCCGCGGGCCTGGGTATATTCAGAACAACTTTTCCCTGTTCAAGAACTTCAATCTCTACAGAGAAACCACAATGGAAACCCGAATTGAGGCCTTTCAGCTGAGCAACACGCCACAGTTCGCCAACCCAACCAGCAATAATTGTTGTACAGCCGCAAGCTTTGGCCAGGTCTCGGGCACTGTAGGTAGCGGCCAGGGCAGCGTAAACGGAATCGGAGGCGGACGCGCAGTGCAGGCGTCGGTTCATTTCCTGTTCTAAAACGCTGTCGGTACCTTTCATTTCATTGGCCGGTCACAGCTTGTACAGGGTGACCGGCGTCTAAAGTTCCGGTGTCAACGTCCTAGAGGTTGATAATCACGAATCAGGAGAGACATGGCAGGGGTATCAAGGCGGCACTTTATCGCAGGGGCGTCGGCAGCGGCCTGCGCAACACAGTCACTGTTTGGCATGGCCTCGGCCTCAAAATCACCCTTCAAGATTTCAGTTATCTCTGATGAGATTTCGGGCGATTTCGACCATGCATGTTCCGTGATAGCGAACGATTTCGGCTTGCAGTGGGTAGAGCTTCGCGAGATGTGGGGTAAAAATCTGCAGGTACTCTCTGATGCGGAGATCGCTGAGGCACAGAAGATTCTTGCGAAATACAACCTGCAGGTCACGGACATCGCAAGCCCCTTGTTCAAGGTCGATTGGCCCGGCGCCCCAAAATCCCAGTACGGATCCAAAGGGGATTGCATGGTGCCGCCGAGGTCGCCTACAAACATCAGGACGAAGTCATCGAACGCAGCATCTCGCTGGCGAAGCAGTTCAAGACGAATAAGATTCGCTGCTTCGACTTCTGGCGGCTCGAAGACGTGACTCCCTACCGCGCGGCCATCGACGAAAAGCTTCGTGCTACAGCAGAGGTCGTAGGCAAGCAGGGCCTTCTCCTCGTCATCGAAAATGAGTTCGCCTGCAATACCGCGACTGGCCGTGAAGCCGCCAAAGTTCTCGCTGCCATTCAATCTCCCAACTTTGCGCTCAATTGGGACCCGGGGAACGCCGTGATGCGCGGTGAGATGGACGCCTTTCCCGGAGGCTGGGACAGCCTGCCCAAGAATCGTATCCACCATTGCCATTGCAAGAACGCAGTGAAGGATGCGAGTGGCAAGATTGTGTGGTCGCCGGTGGATAAAGGCTATATCGATTGGGTCGCGCAGTTCCGCGCGCTCAAGGCGGCTGGCTACCACGATGCAGTCAGCCTCGAGACGCATTGGCGTGGCGCTGGGAACACCTGAAGCGTCTACGCGGGTTAGTTGGGCAGGCATGAAACAGTGTCTCGTCGATGCAGGAACTTTTTGAGATGGAAATTGATATATCTTCGTGGGTGTAGGAAATTCGCTGGCTAAAGGCGTTGCTTACTAATTGAACAAACTCGGGGTCGAAGGAACGTGCGGCTCGTAATTGTTTTGAAGGAGACAGGAAATGGTTACTCGGCGAGAGTTTCTCGACACACTTGCGGTAGGAGCGGCTGGTTTGGCGGTAAGTTCAACAGCGAAGAGCTACGGTCAGATCATGGGCTCCAACGACCGGCTCAACTTTGCGGTTATTGGGTTGAACTCGCGTGCCTACGCTCATCTTTCGGCGCTGAAGGCGAACAAAAACTGTGCCCGGATTGCTTATGTCTGTGATGTAGACAGCAACATCCTTGCGAAGTTTGCGGGCAATGCCGAAAAGGAAATGGGCGAGGCTCCGAAGACCGAAAAGGATTTCCGCCACATTCTTCAACAGAAGGATGTGGATGCAATCACGATCGCGACGCCCGACCACTGGCATGCTCCGATGGCGATTGCTGGGTTGCAGGCGGGGAAGAATGTTTATGTGGAGAAGCCGTGCAGCCATAATCCTGCCGAGGGGGCGATGCTGGTGGAGGCGCAGAAGAAGTATGGCAAGGTGGTGCAGATGGGGACGCAGCAGAGATCGTCTCCGCACACCATTGAGATCGTGGATAAGATCCATAACGGGCTGATTGGGCGAGCGTATTTTGCCAAGGCCTGGTACAGCAATGTCCGGAAGTCGATTGGGGTTGGAAAAGAGGCTCCTGTTCCGGCGCAGCTCGACTGGGATTTGTGGCAAGGACCGGCGCCGCGTCAGGCTTACAAGGACAATGTGCAGCCTTATAACTGGCATTGGTTCAGGACCTGGGGAACGGGCGAGACGCTGAACAACGGGACGCATGAGGTGGATGTTTGCCGATGGGCGCTTGGAGTGGACTTCCCGGAGCGGATTACGTCGAGTGGCGGAAGGTACCAGTTCAAGGATGATTGGCAGTTCTACGACTCCCTGATGACCAGCTTTACTTACGACGACAAGATGATCTCGTGGGAGTGCAAGTGCTGCAACGGCATGAAGTATTACGGTCGAGATCGCGGGTCGACGATTGTGGGAACGACTGGAACGGTGCTGGTCGATCGCGATGGATATGAGGTTTATGACCTGAAGGGAAACAAGACGGACGAGTTCAAGGCTAGCAAGGAGAAGACTTCATCGTCCGATCTGACTGGACGTGATTCGATGACGGATCTTCACTTTGGGAACTTCATTGCGGCGGTTCAGAAGGGAACGAAGTTGAATGCGCCGATTGCCGTGGGTAATGTCGCGGTCACGATGCTGCAGCTCTCGAACGTTGCGTGGGAGGTAAATCGCGAACTCGATCTCGATACAACGGATGGCAAGGTGAAGGATGATGCCCATGCGATGAAGTACTGGGGTCGCGAGTACGAGAAGGGCTGGGCTCCGCACTTGTAGGAACCGGCTGGTTGAATTTTTGGATTTCGAAGATAGGGCTCGATAACTGCGCAGTATGGATGGCTATGAAAAATACTTTTTCCCGTCGTAACTTTGTTCAGTCCGGTGCGCTTGTTGCTGCTGCGACCGTTGCTTCGAATGCAGTTCCTTCGTTTGGCCAGGCGCCGGCACCGGCGAGCGGAAAGCCTTCGCCGATTCATCTGGGGTTGGCAAGCTACACGTTCCGGAACTTCACTCGCGATCAGATGATCGGGTATATGAAGCAGCTGAACGTCAAGGACCTGAACTGCAAGGATGTGAAGGATCATCTTCCGATGGATCCGGATGGAGAGGCGAAGGCGCTGGCGGACTATGCGGCGGCGGGTATCAAGCTGCATGCGGCCGGGACGATCTACTTTCCGAAGGATGAAGACGACGACATTCGCAGCAAGTTTGAATATTGCAAGCGGGCCGGCATCTCGGTGATTGTTGCGGGAGACCCGGCGCCTGAGACTCTTCCGCGAATTGAAAAGTTCGTGAAGGAGTATGACATTCGCCTTGCGATCCACAACCATGGGCCGGAGGATAAGATCTGGCATTCTCCGATGGACGTGCTGAAGGAAGTGAAGAAGTACGACCCTCGGATCGGGTGCTGCATCGACATTGGGCATACGGTGCGGGCAGGTACGGATGTGGTGAAGGCGATCCACGAGGTGGGGCCGCGGTTGTACAACATGCATGCGAAGGACCTGACCAGCTTCACCAGCAAGGAGAGCCAGGTTGCGGTCGGCGAGGGGATCATGCCGATGCGCGAGATCTTCGAGGCGCTGATTGCGATTAAGTACAAGGGCTTCGTCGACCTGGAGTATGAGATTCATGGGGACGATCCGATGCCTGGGGCGACTGCGAGCTTTTCGTATATGCGCGGGGTGCTGGCGGGGATGGGGTTTAAGACCAACGACTAGGCAGGAGGGGGTACCCCCTCCCTATTGTCTGCGCGTAAGTCTTCTGTATTCATTGAGTTATGGCGCGAGTTGATCTGTAAAATATTCATAACAAATGGGTTGCGTCCAAATTCGCCTGTATCAATAAGTTAGCCCCGGAGGTTGTCCGGGGCTTTCCTCTTCTCTGATCTATAAGTTAATTATATGGGTTTGACTGTAACTAAATTTCATTTCTATTTGGTTTGTTTTGTGGGAGTTATGGGATTCTTGACTTGACAAGCTATTTTTGGGTTGTTTTTGAAGAAAATAGTTGTAAGTGGTTGAAAAGCATGGACTAGGAACGGAGCCTTCCTCCAAGGGCTGAAGGGACGGGGAAGCGGCAAAATGCAGGTCCTTCGACTCGCTCCGCTCGCTCAGGATGACACCTTTTTAAGGCAACCGCAGGTTCCCTTCGACAGACTCAGGACAGGCTCTTCGACTGCGCAGTTCGCAAAGTACGCGAACCGCTCCGCTCAGGATGACACCTGTTTGGGGGACGTAGCCCATTCTCTCGCGGCTAAGTTTCTCAGGATGACACTTATTTGCTGCTTTGGCAGTAAACAAGGGCAGCCCATTCTCGCGGTGAAGCCCGGAAGAATGGGTGTCGAGGCTTTTTCGCGACCCCAGGCGGGGTCGCTTCCGGTCAGGGTCAGTTAGTTCTGACTGTAACGAGCTCGAGGCGGACGGGGTCGACTCCCGTTTTTACCATCTCTAGCTGCCGGGCTGCGCCATAGGAGAGGTCGATGACCCGTTCGGGAAAGAGCTCTCCCCGGTCGGTGATGGTGACGATGACGGAGCGTTTGTTGCGGAGGTCGGTGACCTTGACGCGGCTGCCGAACGGGAGGGTTCTGTGGGCGGCGGTGAGCTCGTTCATATCGAAGCGACGGCCGCTGGCGGTGCGGTGGCCCTGGAGAACGGAGCCATACCAACTTGCCATGCCGCTTTTGATGCGGGTGAGGACCGTAGTTTTGGGCGGCGGGGTCACGGTCGTGACGATCTCGGTGGGGGTGACGTTGTTCATCGCCACGGCGGGATCATTTGGCTGCGCGGACGCCGGAGTCGCGGTATCCGTCGCAAAGGCCGAAAGGACTACCAGGGCTGCGAGGGTGACGACAGCTTTGGTCCTTCCAGTCAGGGTTGCGGTACGTTCGTTTCCGGTAGTCGTATCCATCTCTCAAGTATAAGAAATTCAAGGATTAACGATACTTTTTCAACGGAAAAATGGGGGCCAGTTCATCACACGTCAAGATGGTTGTCAATAGATTTCGGGTTGCCTGAAACGGCTCGAAAAGGCTCTGGAAAGAGGTAATCTGGCCAAGTGAGCGTGACAAAGGAGTTAACGGGGATCAGGCGGCTGCCGGTTAATTCCGGGGGTTACTTTAAAATTTTGTTTTTTCGGCGACGCCGCAGCGGGGAGGAAGGCGTGTGAGGATGGGCTTGGAAGGGCGGCCCTCTAACTTCTCTGAAAAAAGCCTTTTGGGCCGCCAACCGTCTTATCAGCGCCGATCCGGAAGGGAAGCACGGAGACCCCTTTCGAGCCCCAACTCCCGATCCGCACGGAGCAGTACCCATGTCGCCCTTAAGCCCGGCGTACTTTGCCTTCGCCGCTATCGTCATCACGCTCTACTGGGCGTGCTATCGCTGGAAGCAGGCGCGGCTGTGTATCTTGTTGCTGGCGAATGGCTTCTTTCTCGCGCGGCTGGCTTGGTTCTATCCGATTCTGCTGCTGGCGGCGGCGAGCGTCGACTTCCTGGTGGGGCTGGAACTGCAGCGCATTCCTCGTGAGCGCAAGAGGCCCCGGCTACTTCTCGTGTCGGTGAGCGTGGCCTTGAACGTGGGGCTGCTGGCGGCGACGAAGTTCATTCCAGTGGCGCTGGGGGAGCTTTATCGCTGGGTGTTTCCTTTGAGCCTGTCGTTTTATTGTTTCCAGTCAATGACTTACACGATTGACCTGTACCGGGGGACGCGGCCGGGAACGAGGAGCTATCTGACGCACCTGACGTCGGCGTCGCTGTTTACGGTGATTGTGGCGGGGCCGATCAACCGGATCTCGGATTTAGTGAAGCAGTTGCAACAGCCGTTTTCGCTGACGCCGAACCAGGGTGGGCGGGCGTTTCTGCTGATCTCTTCGGGGCTGGTGAAGAAGCTGCTGATTGCGGATTTTCTGTCGAACAATGTGGCGAACCGGATCTTTGATACTCCTACTCTGTACAGCGGGGCGGAGGTGCTGGTTGGGGTGTACGCCTATGCGCTGCAGATTTACTTCGATTTTTCTGGGTATACAGACATTGCGATGGGGCTGTGCCTGCTGCTGGGCCTGACGGTGCCGGACAACTTCAACCGGCCGTATAAGTCGGTGAACCTGGCTGACTTCTGGCGGCGGTGGCATATTACGTTTTCGAACTGGCTGCGGGATTATCTGTACTTCTCGCTGCCAAATGCGGCGCGGTGGAAGGGCGCGGGGTATGTGTATCCGATAATCGTCTTCTTCCTTGGTGGCCTGTGGCATGGGATTGGGTGGACGTTTGTGCTGTGGGGAATGCTGCATGGCGTGGGGCTTTCGTTGCTGCGAGTGTTCCAGGTGCAGAGGCAGAGGATTTGGGGCAAACGGCCTGCGACGACGTGGGGCAGGTATCTGGCGATGGCGTTTACGTTTCATTTTGTATGCCTGACGTGGATCTTCTTCCGGTCGCCGGATGTGGCGACGGCGCTGGCGGTTCTCGGAAGGTTGGGATCGATGACGTTCGGGGTGAGCAACGTCAGCCTGCCGATGATTGGGGTGATGCTGGTGGGAGTGGCGCTGCATGCGGTTCCGCCGGGATGGTTCGACCGCGTGGTGGAGGTGTTTGGGCGGGCTCCGTTTGTGCTGCAGGGGGCGGGGCTGGCGGTGGTGGTTCTGGTGATTGAGCTGTTGTCGGGGCGCGGCTCTACTTCGTTTGTTTACAGCAATTTTTAGCTATGCCGACCTTTCCTACCAAGACGATGCTTGCCGCGGCCACCTTCGCCGCGATTCTGCTGGGAGTGAATTTTGCGACCGGAAGGGCGAAGGGGCTGAACCCGGCTTCGCTGCGGCCGATTACGGAATTTCCGTCCGGGGAGGCTTCGGTGGTGCCGATCGTGAAGGTGCCGCCGCCGCCGGTTCCTGCGGTGTTGGCGGTGCCGAGGCCGAAGATTCGGGGGCGGGCTGCGGTGGCCGCGAACCTGACGCTCGAGTCACAGTTTCTGGTTGATAACAATGGGGCGCTGGATCATTTTTATGAGTCCCTGCGGCAGTTACGCTCGGGACAGCGGCGGACAGTGCGGATTGTGCACTATGGGGACTCGCCAACGACGGCGGATTTGATTACGGGGGACGCGAGAGAACTGCTGCAGGAGCGGTTTGGGAATGCGGGGCCGGGGTTCATCCTCGTCGCTAAGCCCTGGGCCTGGTATGGGCACCACAATGTGGATGTGTCGGGGGATGGGTGGAAGATCGACACGGCGGTGGGGTCGATGCGAGAGGCGAACTATGGGCTGGGCGGGGCGATCTTCACGGGGCCGGTTGGGGCTACGAGTACGTTTCGTCTGACGGGGCGGGATTCGACTTCGGTGGAGGTTGAGTATCTGGCTGAGCCGAACGGGGGGACGGTGGAGGTCTCGGCGGATGGGGAGGCGGCGGGGAGCGTCTCGACGGCCGCGGATACGAAGCAGGATGCGGCGACGACGGTGGCGATTCCAGCGGGGGCGCGGACGGTCAAGCTGACGGTGACGGGGAGCCCGGTGCAGGTGTTTGGGGTGGTCTTCGGGCGGGATAATCCGGGGTTGACGTATGACAGCATCGGGTTGAACGGGGCTTCGACGACGGTGATGTCGCGGGCGTTCAATCCGGCGATGTTTGCCGTGGCACTGGAGCACCGGAATCCTGATTTGGTGGTGATCAACTACGGGACGAATGAGTCGAGCTTTCCGGGGTATGTGGAGAAGCAGTATGAGCCGGAGCTAATTCGGGCGATTGGACGGGTGAGGACGGCGCTGCCGGATGCGTCGATCCTGATTATGAGTCCGATGGACCGGGGGGAGCGGTCGGGGGACGACATTACTACGATGCGGGCGATCCCGGAGATTGTGGCGATTCAACAGAGGGTGGCGGAGCAGACGGGGTGTGGCTTCTTCAACACTTACCAGGCGATGGGCGGAAGTGGAACAATGGCGCAGTGGTATAACCGGCATCCAGCGATGGTGGGGGCGGATTTGATACACCCTTCACCGCAGGGCGCGCGAGTTGTGGCGCAGTTGCTGACGGGCCAACTCCTGATAGGCTACGAGAGATACATGGAAACGCATCCGGTCTCCCCGAGGCTCTCAGCGCCGGCGAACTCTGAGACGTCCACCTCGCTCGATAAGGCAAAGCCCGAGGGGGTGCGATAGATGCGTCTGCGACGGCTGGCTGTTGGGGTGCTTGGGGTCTTAATTGCGAGCGGTGGGGCGGCGCGTGGGGCTTTGAATCCCACCGATCCCACGACTGCGAAGAAGCATCCTGCCAGCAAGACGACGCCGAAGACCCCGGGGGAGATTAGGCGGGCTCCGGCGGCCAAACCTTATAAGACGAAGACGAAATCGAAGAAGACGAAGGCTTCGGCGCGGAGTGGAGCGACGCAGTCGGCGTCGGTAAAGTCGACGGCGCCGGCGGGCTCCGGTGCGACGGCTCATACCAGGGCGGTGGCACTGCGGACTCCGCCACCGACGCTGGCGACCCGTGAGGTAATGACCGACCATATCCAGCAGGAGCTGGCGACTCCAAGGGTGGGGATTGAGAATCCGCATGCGCTGGCGGGTTTTTTCGATCTGCTGCATCAGCTTGAGGCGGACCCGAAGTCGCAGCTGGTTCGCGTGATTCAGTTTGGTGACTCGCATACTGCGGCGGATGTGTTTACGGGGGCGCTGCGCACGCTGTTTCAGCAGAAGTTCGGGGACGGCGGGGCGGGATTTCAGTATGCGGGGTATCCGTTTGCGGGGTACAGGATTCATGGCACGAGGCGGGCTCAGTCGACGGGGTGGGCCGCGCTGGGGACTCACCTGGCTGATATTGGGGATGGCAAGGTGGGGATGGGGGGCGTGAGCCTTTCCACGAATGCGGCGGGGAACTGGGTTTCGCTGGATGCGGATGCGACGTCTCTTGAGGTGCAGTATTTGGTGCAGCCTAACGGGGGATCGATTGAGATTCGGGATAACGACACTCTGATTGCTACGGTGTCGACTGCTACGGCTACGGCTACGGCTATGGCGACGGGCGCTGAGGCGGCTGCGGTTCCGTGCGGCTGGGGGAGGAGGCGATCGGGACGTTTCGCCCGGAGTCTACCGCGGTGAACTACTGCCCGGTCCTCATCACATCGAAGTGCTGACGATCCAGGATGCTCCTGTGCGGCTGCTTGGGTTGTCGACGGAGAATGCTTCGGGGATTACTTATGAGGCGGCGGGTATCAATGGGGCGGAGGCGTCGCTGTTTCTGCGGTGGAACGACGCGCTGCAGGAGCCGCTGCTTGCCGCTGTGAATCCTGCGCTTGTGGTGCTGGCTTATGGGACGAACGAGGCGAGCGACCGGAACTGGACGGAAGAGAGCTATGCCGCGATGTTTACGCGGATTGTGGAACGCATCCGCCGGGCTGCACCGTCGGCCTCGATTCTGGTTGTGGGGCCACCGGACCGGGCCCTTCGGGTCGGGCCGGCGCTCGTGGGCGCCGTTTGCGGGAGTGGACCGCATTGTTGCGGCGCAGAGGGCGGTGTGCCGCCAGATGCATTGCGCATACTGGGATCAGCGGTCGCGGATGGGTGGCTTTGGGTCGATGCGGGAGTGGGTTGCGGTGTCGTGGGCTCAGCCGGATCATACTCATTTTACGGGCGAGGGTTATAACGAACTTGCGAGTGCACTGTTCAGCGACATTCTTCAACAGTACGACGCCTCTGCGGCGACGTTCACTCGCGCCCAAGGAGTGACAAAATAAGAGCTGCCGCGTCAAAAGCAACGCGGACAGTTACAAAAGCAGACCAGGCAGGTAAAATCCATGAGCACCCAGGCAGGAATCCTCAAAGTCATCCACGCGGTTGCTGACATTCCGAGCGACCCCAGCCCCGACGAGAGCCTCTTTGACTCTGGCACTCTCGACTCCTTTACTCTTCCGGATCTCGTCACCGGGCTTGAGAAAGAGTTCAATGTAAAGATTCCCGATTCTGACCTGGTGCCCGAGCGCTTCGACTCTGTTACGAAGATCGAAGCTTATCTCGAGAGCCAAAAGAGCTAGATGTCGCTGGGTTTCCGACCGTTGTTTTTTGCGATATCTGCCTGTTGTGCGGGGCATGGGCCGGTCCTCGTCTTTCCCCAGGTTTTCTGCTGATATTTTGAAACAGGGAAGAACTGTCTTTTCTCTCCGGAGGGTCCAGATTTCCTCCGGCAACGCAAAGCGCCTTTGATACAGGAGTTGTCCCATGCCCTACCTTCGAGCCTTCGGTCATCACCTGCCGGCACGGATTGTCACGAACGCCGACCTGGAAGCCCGCACCGGGAGATCTGCGGCCTCCATTGAGAAGAGCTCCGGCATTCTTGAACGCCGCTATGCCGCCGAAGGCGAAACTGTTGCGGACCTCGGACTTGCCGCCGCGAATGCGTGTCTGGCGAAGGCGAACCTGAGTGCCGGCGACATTGGGCTCATCCTGTTTTCGTCAGGGTCTTCTGAGCGAGCGTTTCCGGGGCCGGCCTCGGTGCTGGCGCAGAAGCTTGGTCTGACGACTACGCCTGCGATCGATATTCCTGTGGCGAGTGCGGGTTCGCTTATCGCGATTGCCTTCGCCGCCGATCTTGCTGGTCGGTACGGGAACGTTCTGGTTGTGGCGTCGGAGATTATGTCGCGCCGGATTGTGGATTCCGACCCCGATACGGCTATTTTGTTCGGCGATGGAGCCGGTGCTTGCATTGTTACGAGCGAGGGCGGTCCCGAGAGTCTGCGTATCGCTGACGTTCGCTCTTCTACTGACGGCAATTATGCTGAGGCTCTTCAGTTACCTCACGGGGGCGCTATCCAGATGAAGGGTCTGGATGTCATTGTGCAGGCATCACGAAAGATTCCCCGTAGCATTATGGACCTGCTCAAAAAGAACAATCTGAAGACGGGGGAGATCGGCGTCTACCTGATGCATCAGGCGAATGTGAATCTCATCCGGAAGGTTGCTACGGCGCTCGAGGTCCCGGAAGAGCGGTTCTTCCGGAATATTACGATCTACGGCAATACGTCGTCGGCTTCGCTGTTGATTGCGGCGTCGGAGTGGCGCGCGGCCAACCCTGAGCCGCCGGCCCGCGCCGATTGTGCTGGCGGTGTTTGGGGCGGGATTAATTGGGGGAGCGTTTTGGTGACGGGGGATTAGTCTTCTATGGAGGACGCCCAGGGTTAGCCCTGGCATCGGCCATCGCAGTAAAATCCACCCAACAGAGATGAAGCGCCCCGTCCTCAGCCACGTCCTCATATTAGGCCTCATCGGCGGCGTCCTCATCGCCATCCTCCGCTGGTCCGAGTACCAGTTTCTTGTCATCGAGCACTCCCTCGAAATCTATGGCGCCATCGTCGCCATCATCTTCGTCGTCTTCGGCATCTGGCTCGGTATCAAGCTCACCAAACCCCGCGAGAAGATCGTCCTCCGCGAAGTCCTCGTCCCCACCGACCCGCTGGCCACCTTCACCCTCAACCAGACCCAGCTCGACGCCCTCGGCATTACCCCCCGCGAGCTCGAAATCCTCACCCTCATCGCTCAGGGCCTCAGCAACCGCGAGATTGCCGACCGCCTCTTCGTCAGCGAGAACACCGTCAAGACCCACTGCAGCCGGGCTTTCGACAAGCTGGGCGCCCGCCGCCGCACCCAGGCGGTCCAGCTAGGCAAACAATTAGGCCTCCTTCCCTAGAGCCGTTTCGCTGTAGGTGCACCCGAGACTTCAGGTGCTATGGACGTTTTCGGCGGTGGGTCAGCTTCGAGTCCGGGATAATCGAAGTTGCCAAAAACGCCGTTTTCAGGGAACGGCCAGTGTGCCCATATTTATTCGTTACGTTCCGCCAGCCCCCTTAGAATGTCCAGGCGATTCTTAGGGGCGTTAGGGAGAGAAATGCGGGGATGGTGTCTGGAGTCCGTCGCGGGCGGCGTAGAAACTCCACAGGCCATTCCTGACGCGCATCTCTTCAACGTGCTCGTATTCACCAAGCTCGAGCTCCGCTATGTATTCAGCCCGCCCAATGAGTGCGACTGGTTCTTCGCGCCAGGTGTACTGAAGCTGCGGCGGCTTCCGCATACGTTCCATAGGCGAAGTAGTAGTCGCTTCCATTGTCTTCATCGGGAGCGCAACGTTCCGGGTGGCACCAGACACGATATTCCAGAACGTCATCCCAGACGTAACCCCCACCACTTCCTGCTACCGCTGGGTAGGTTCCTACAAGACTTGGGTTTACAGCATCGGGATAGTGATCGGAGTTCATAGACACATGCTAATGCGGTCCTTTGACCACAGACGGGTTTGCTGGACGCTCACGATTCCGCGTAACCCTAGCGTAACCCTCCAGGACGGGTCAAGGTTCCTTGAAAGTCGCATTATCGGCAAGTTCGGGGCCGACAGGATGTGAAGTGAAGGATAATCTGTCTGAATGATTACAGGTTTGAAGGTCGTTTACCTCTACCATGACGGCGACGTCATCGAAGTTCGGGTCACCGCCGAAAATGCAGGATTCCGAGGGACGGCGGACGTATACGTTGGGACCGATGGCTTGCTCGAGCAGCCGCCACGCTTGCAGGCTTTCCGAAGGATAACCTCGACAAGCGGGAGGAATCTTCGGTGCATCTGGGAAGAACTTTGCAGGCGGATCAGTTCGACTGGAGTTCTATTGCAAAGATAAGGCGGGGCACTGAAGCATTTCGCGCAACGATTGAGCTGATATGGAGAGCGGGAAGTAGCCCAGAGCGCAACAGTCTGCGTTGACTTCGATCCAGCCGCTCTCGATAAATTCCTCATCGAGCTTCAGCAGGTTAAACAGAACACCGGGATCTGCTTCAATGATCAACGGCGCGTCATAATTCCTCGAAAGTCGGCTTTTCGGAAACTGCACGGCATTGCCTGAAACATGTGGTGTTTTTATCAGGCGTGTCACGGGGCGGCATAAGGATTTCGTCTATCATGGGGCTCCGCTACCTAAGATGTTTCGGCGGAGGGCCCCCAGTGAGATTTCTCCCACACCAAAATTCAATCTATGAGGATCAATGCTATGAAATTCATGTCAACTTGGACCCTATTGCCTGGATCTGTTAGAGCGGCGGCAGAACAGTTTCTCGCTAGCGGAGGGCTTGAGGGGGAGGGTGTTACCCTAATCGGCCGCTGGCATAAGACGGATTGCAGCGGTGGATTCTCGCTTTACGAGACCAATAATGCCGCCACACTTCATCTGCAGGCGTCGAAATGGGTCGATCTGATTTCAACCACAACCGTGCCAGTGATTGAGGACGCCGAAGCTGGGCCTAATCTGGTGGCAACGTTTAAGAAGTAATTCTGTCTACTGCTTGTCATTTCCTGCCCAGGCCTTCAGTAGGAGAGCTTTGTGGGCCTGTGGCAAGAAATGGAGTAATTCCCGGAAAGTTGCATTATCGACAACTCCGATCCGAGAACGTTTCTTCGATATTTAAATCACCGACCTTCCGAATGTCTTCCATCTTCCGAGAAGCTCCATCCGGCGCATCGACTGTTGAACAGGGCAAAGATAATTGTGCGGAAGAAGCGGGGCGAAGCATCTTGGCATTTTGTTTAAGGTATGTAGCGAGTCCCTCGTACTGGTCGGTAGCTATAAAGTTGACCCCCGCAGCAATTGCCGCTTTCCAGCGTTCGATAACGGCTTCGTGCGAGCCAAAGTTATAGCCTGTGCCCCAGCCCTGGTCCTCATTAGCCGCAAAGCCATCCAGCGTATAGAACCGCACCCAATATCCTTTTTTTTGGGCATGATCGACCAGAGCGTGCAATCTCATGTTGTCGGCTGCAGTCCAATCGCCAGCCTGCGGTTCGCCGCCTTCTTCCACCGCATACCAGGAGCTATTCCACCAGCGCCTGTAGTTCGTGGGCTCCTCAGTCAGAAGCTCTTCAGGGCTGATACTGACTGCCCAATGCATTAACTGATCCCTGGTCATGCTTTTCGGCGCTGGGTGGGTGTGCGCGGAACCGAAAAGGCGAAGACGGGCGCCTACTGGCAGAGCGTCGTAGAAGACCTTCTGCTGTTCGTCTGCTTCTTCGGTGACCACCAGCATCGGCTTTCGGTCGATGGGTGAGAGCTTACTCGAATCGGCCGTCTTGATCGCAGTCGAAAGCCAATCTTCATGCTGGCCAAGTAGCTGCCAGACGGCCTGAAGCAAGGCGGTTTGATTGTCCTTGAAGTCGAGATGCAGAACAATGAGTGGCCACTGTGTGCGTTGGTCTTCTGCGATGGCCCTTTTAATGACCGGACTGACCTGCTTGAAGAAATAATCCTCCAGGGTTGGCTCCTCGCCATTTGGGTGCGGTGTATGAGAGACGACAACGCGGCCTTTGCCGGTTGCTGGGTCAACGTACCACGCAAGATCCTGCTCTATGGATACTGGAAAACCGGAATTTAAGGCACGCTGGATGCGATCGTTCCAGTGCCCCTCATAGGGATAGCAATTATGCGCATCCAGAATCGGCTCGTTGTGATTTAGAAAGTCTAAACTCGTTCGCTGCGCAATCGCGGAGAAGGAGAACAGAGTGAGTTGTGGCAAGAGGGCCACGAGTGAGAAAACTTTGTGTCGCATCCCGGAATTCCCCTCCTTTTGCTGAGTTTATCGCCTCTGCTCCTCCAACAACTTCAAACTTTTCGACCGCGAGCTAGGCATCCTCCCCTAGAGCCGTCTCACTGTAGCGGTACCTGAGGCTTCAGATGCTATGGCCGTTCTCGGTGGTGGGTCAGCTTCGAGTCCGCGAAAAAGCGAGGTTGCCGAAAACCCCGTTTTCGGGGAACTTCGACGCCCAGTTTGATCGTCGGCCGGCAGTACACAGTAACCCCGGTTCGACCGAAGAGAAGCCAGCCGAACAGACCACCACCAGCGCAGGACGCCACCGATGCAGCACTCGCGGAGGTGGCGTAATGCAGAGCCTCAGGGCTTACGACAATTTCTGGAAGAAAGTTGCCATGGGTAGAAAAGGCGAGAGTATATTCAATCGTACGTCGGGCTCGACGCTCACCAGATCACACCAAGTTTACTCAGGCTCAAATGGGAAAACCATCTAGCGCGCTTCATTGTCGCGCTTTCGATCAGGAGTGTGGAATATGTCGATGACGCGACGAAATTTTGTCGAAGGTAGTCTTAGCGGGATGGCGCTCCTCTTAGCTGAAGCTGAGTCTCGCGCCGACCAATGGAACGCCAATCCGGGCGTCTCTGTAGTTGGTGTGGACGGCGCCAAGCTTACCCCCGAGTACCTCCAGGATTATCTGGATGTGGGCGCAACCGTGTGGCAGGTGTCCGATAATACCGTAGATCTTGTCACTTTCGATGCGATCGATCTTTTTGTGGAGGCGAACTCATCGAAGGTCACGCTGGCCAAGTCTCATAGTGATATCCTCGCCGCCAAACGGGCGGGCAAGGTAGCCTTGGTCGTCGGCTGTCAGGAGATGTGGCCGCTTGAGTGGCAGTGGGCATCGGCTGCAGGCCCAGGTCCTAACGACTATACTGCCAGCAAACCGGTGACGGATCTTCGTAAGTATTACGACAGGGGACTACGGATGGGCAATCTCGCCTATCAGCTCTCCAATTCGTTTGGCGGCGGCTTACTCGACCCGACGACGCCGCTGAGCGTGGCTGGCAAGTATATGGTTGATCAGATGTGGGAGATGGGTATTCTGGTCGATTGCTCCCACTCGAGCGAGCAGACCACCCTCGATATCATTAAAAGGGCAAAACGGCCGGTCGTATTTTCGCATTCGAACGTCCTTGGGCTAAACGACAATATTCGTAACATCTCCGACCGCCAAATTGAGGGCACTGCCAAAACGGGCGGCCTCATCGGCGTGAACGCGGCGAACGCTTATCTGCGTTGGAGTGTCAAGGACGCCCCCCATGCGCAGAACCCGGCCTACTTCCCCCCTTTGGCGAGCATATGCCAATATGTCGATGTGATGGACTATATCCGAGACCTCGTGGGAGTCGACTACATCGCCCTGGGTGTTGACTGGACCATCGGCAACCCCCCCGACAACAGCGGCACGCATTTTCCGTCTCCTCCCTCATTCGTGTTACCTCCCACGATGATCTACTATTCGTCCTATCTCGAGTACGTCCAGAACTTCAATCAGGTAAAGGACCTCCCGCTCCTCCGCCCGGAACTTGTGCGCCACGGCTACTCTTCCGCCGATATCGCGAAAATCCTCGGGGGAAATTGGATGCGCGTGTTCCGCCAGGCCTGGAACTCTTGAACTCCACATTAGGGCGCGTAGCGATTGAAGACAAAGTCGCGAGCTTTGACGATCTCGTGGCAGCAAAAGCAGGTGTCGCCGCTTCACCCGCAGGTTTGCCGTCGTCAAATTGAGCGAACCCCCATCCGCCCACCCACTACCCGTTTTTCCCCGACAAAAATTGCGCTCGCATACCGTAGGATTGGGCGCAGTGAGAGTGAAACTGCTCTAAACCCTCATCCCAAAGCATGATTTCCCAACCCATCCCCTAAAATCACCCAAAAGCATGACGACAAACCTCGCCTCCGCCCCGCAAAGTGTCTCCAAGTCATCCCACAGGAGCCTCTCTATGAAGAAGACCATCCTCACCTTCGGCCTCATCTCCGGCGTTCTTTCCTCTGTCATGATGTGCGGTACCATCCCCTTCCTCCGCGACCTCAACCATGGCAACACAGGCTACTACCTCGGCTATACCGCTATCGTCCTCTCCTTCCTCCTTGTCTTCTTCGGCATCCGCTCCTATCGGGACAATCTCGCCAACGGCGCCATTACCTTCGGCCGCGCCTTCACCATCGGGATTGGTATCACCCTCATCTCCTGCGTCTTCTATGTCGTCACGTGGGAGATCATCTACTTCAACTTCCTCCACGGCTTCATGGATAGCTACTTCGCTCACCAGATCCAGAAGGTTCAATCCACCCCCGGCACCCCCGAAGCCATCCAGGCTAAGGTCGACGCCATCCGCCACTCGCAGCAGCTTTATGAGAACCCCTTCGTCAACGCCCTCTACACCTTCATAGAACCTTTCCCGGTCGGCCTCCTCATCACCCTGATCTCCGCCGCCATTCTCCGCAAAAAGCCCCAATCCCAACCCAATTCACTTCCGGCGACAGCTTGAACGGTTTTCCAGCACCTCGTGCGCCCGTCCATATCCGAACAAGACTTCGCGAAATTGAACACTCGCGACCGAGTGGGGCCGAGAGGGAGATGTTGGTTATCGCGATGATGCGTAGGGACTTGGGCGATCTTTAGCGATGCTTCCGCGTGGCCCGACAATTGCGAATACGTTTGGGCACAGAAACCTTACGGAGGCATCTGATGCCGTACTTTGAACGGATTCGCGACGTGATCTCCGGGCCTTTCAGCGGAGATCTGATTCCTCAACGCATCACCGCGGGCTGGCAGATGGTATCGATCGAGTGGCGGCGTGAGCGACCCGACTCCGATACTCCTTCGGAGGGAGCGTTTCATGAAGAGATACCGTATGGTCTGCGTATCTCGGACGACTGTCAGAGGTTGGAGGTTGAGCCGACGGAGCATCAGATCCTGATTTTGATGATGGAGATGATCGGCCAGGACTTTCCCTATTCGTCGATTGTGAGTGACCTGAATGAGAAGGGATTTCGGATGCGCGACGGGCGACCGTGGAACCGCGTGGCGGTCTTTAATATGATGCCGCGGCTTATCGAAGCGGGTCCGCGACTGTTTTCGAGTGAAGAGTGGAAGCGGCTGCAGGGGAGTCTGTCGCCGGGGAAGCATTCCTAGTGCTCGTCGTTGCGGAAGGTTCTGTTCGAGCGGAAGCGTTTAAGACCCGGGGCTAAAGCCCCTTCCGAGGGAGTAATTTGTTCGCAGGGCTAAAGCCCTGCGCTTAATCCCGAAAGGCAAATCCGGGATGTTTCCTAGCTGTGAAGCCCTGTTAATCCGGGAAGGCGAAATGTACCTGGATTAGCATCAGGATTCGGATCAGGGGCGACGGGACGCGGGGCGGGCTTGCGCGGTGGATTCGCGGACGACAAGCTCGGGGTCGACCTTGATGGTGTCGGGCAGTTTCTCGTGCGCTAGTTTTTTGAGGAGCGAGCTGGCGGCGAGTGCTCCCATCTGATGCAGAGGTTGCCGGATGGTGGTGAGGCTGGGGACGATGTAGGAGGCTGCCTGAATGTCGTCGAAGCCGAGCACGGAGACATCAGTGGGAACCTCGAGTCCCGCGTCGTGGAGGGCACGAATGCTTCCGATGGCGGAGATGTCGTTGAAGCAGAGGACCGCGGTGAAGTCTCTGCGACGGAGCAGAAGCTGATGAATGCCGGGATAACCGAGCTCAGGCGTATTGAGGTCGCGGTCGAGTTGAATGATGAGGTCTGGTGGGACCTCGAGCGAGAGTGTGCCGGCGACCTGCATGATCGACTGCCAACGGCTTTGCGAGTCGGAGCTGAAGGGCTGGCCATGCATGTAGGCGATCTTGCGATGGCCGAGCCGATAGAGGTGACCGAGGGCAAGCTCGGCGGCGCGGTGATGATCGAGGACAACGTTGGTGACCCCGAGGAAGGCAGTGTGACCGGCGACAGCGACGGTGGGCGCATGAATCACTCCCTCCAACTGGGTATCGATTGCGAGGATGCCGTCGACGCCGCGCGCCTGGAGAAGACGGGGATACTCGGCGACGAGGTCTTTTCGGTGACGGTGATGCGCGGTAAAGAAGAAGTAGCCCTCCTGCATAAGAATGTCAGCCGCTCCGCTAAGGACCTGGGAGTGATAGCCTTCGCCGAGTTCGGGAAGGAGGATGCCGATGGTCTGGGTCCTGAGGCCCTGGAGCGAGCGTGCAATGAGGCTGGGCTGGTAGCCGAACTTCTTTGCGGCGGCTTTTACTCGTTCGCGGGTGGCAGGTGGAATGGAGCGGCCGGGCGCATTGTTCAAGACGAAGGAGACGGTTGCCGGACTGAGGTCCAGGTGTTCGGCGAGCATCTTGAGGCTGACACGGCGCGCGGTTGATGGGAGCGACGGCGGTTTTCTGGGCATTGGAGTTTAAGTCAGGAACCAGTCTAGCTGACGCGGGATTTCATGTGCGCTTTCCTTCGTCTGGGCCGGGCAGGATTGAGGGAGACGAGGTGCCCGTGGGTCTGGATGGCGAGCCGGGCGGCTTGTGTATACGACTTCTTTATGGCGTTTCTATAACTTCTTTATGGCTCGCCTGCTCCAATGAAATAGTGCTGGGGAATGGTCCCGGGCCCGGGCGCTGCTCAAAAACTACCGATGGTGGCGATTGAAAGCGCGCAGTGAAGAGGAAGGCGAGACGATGTGGGATTTGGGATGTGTGGCCGTGAGCGTGCTGTTCTTTGCGATTGCAATTGCATACGTCGCCGGGTGTGAGCGATTGGGTGCAAAGGAGGGGCAGCGATGATCGAATTGTGGGCCCTGGGCTCGGTGACTGCGGCGCTGTTTGTCTACCTGGTGTACGCGTTGCTGCGCCCTGAAAAGTTTTAGTGAATAGGATGTCTCGATCATGACGGCGAACGGCTGGTTTCAGATTTTTGTGTTTTTTTCCCTGGTTCTTCTCTGCGCAAAACCTCTTGGGTTGTATATGGTGCGCGTCTTTGAGCGCGAACGCACCTGGGCGGATCGCGTCTTCTGCGGCCGGTGGAGCGGCTGATCTACCGGCTGACGGGAGTGGATGAGACGCGGGAGATGGCGTGGACGGAGTATGCCGTCGCTGATGCTGATCTTCAGCCTGGTCTCGATGCTCGCGACGTATGCGATCGAGCGGCTTCAGCATGTGGTTGCCGCTCAATCCGCAGCATCTCGCGAACGTTAGCCCTGATCTTGCGTTGAATACGGCGGCATCGTTTACGACGAATACGAACTGGCAGTCGTACGTGCCGGAGACCACGATGAGCTATCTGACGCAGATGCTCACGCTGGCTTATCACAACTTTTTTTCGGCTGCGGTTGGGATCGCGCTGGCGATCGCGCTGGTGCGGGGCATCTCGCGGCGGGAGTCGAAGACGCTGGGTAATTTCTGGGTGGATACGACGCGCGCTTCCTTGTGGGTGCTGCTGCCTGGCTGCCTCATCTATGCGCTGCTGCTGGTCTCCCAGGGAGTGGTGCAGAACTTCCGGCCTTACGATCAGGCGAAGCTGGTGCAGCCTCAGACGGTATCGTCGACGGGCGCGGATGGAAAGGTTGCGACGCAGACGGTCACGACGCAGAGCATCGCGCAGGGGCCGGTGGCCTCGCAGGAAGCGATCAAGATGCTCGGCACGAACGGCGGCGGCTTCTTCAATGCGAACAGCGCCCATCCGTTTGAGAATCCAACGCCGCTCTCCAACCTGATGCAGATGTTTTCGATCTTTCTGATTCCGGCGGCGCTGACGGTGACGCTGGGACGAATGACGCGGACGCCGAGGCATGGCTGGGCGGTATTTGCTGCGATGGCTGCGCTGTTCTTTGTCGGCGTCTTTGTGGCTTACTACGCGGAGGCGCAGCCGAATCCGCTGCTGCACTCGGTCAATCAGCATGCTTCGGTGACGCAGGCCGGCGGCAATATGGAGGGCAAAGAGGTACGGTTCGGCATCGCCGAACTCGGCGCTGTTTGCCACGGTGACGACCGATGCGAGCTGCGGCGCGGTGAATTCGATGCATGACTCGTTCATGCCGCTCGGCGGTTTGGTTCCGATGGTGAACATCATGCTGGGCGAGGTGATCTTTGGCGGCGTGGGCGCGGGGCTCTACGGGATGTTGATCTTCGTCGTGCTGGCGGTGTTCATCGCGGGACTGATGGTCGGACGAACCCCGGAGTATCTGGGCAAGAAGATCGAATCGTACGACGTGAAGATGGCGATGCTCTATGTGCTCATCTTTCCGCTGTCGATCCTGGGCTTCTCCGCGGTGGCGCTGATGATGCCGAACCTCGGCCTCTCTGCGCTGGCGAACGCGGGACCGCATGGGCTCTCGGAGATTCTCTACGCCTACACTTCGGCGACCGGCAATAACGGCTCCGCTTTCGCCGGACTGAGTGCGAATACGCACTGGTACAACTTGTCGCTGGCGTCGGCGATGTTGATTGGGCGATTCCTGATGATCGTTCCGATGCTGGCGATGGCGGGCAATCTTGCGCGGAAGAAGCTGGTTCCGCCGTCGCCGGGGACCTTTCCGGTGCACACGCCGCTGTTCACGGTGCTGCTGGTTGGCGTGATTCTTATCGTCGGCGCGCTGACGTTCTTCCCCGCGCTCTCGCTCGGTCCGATTCTCGAGCACCTGCTGATGCACGCCGGCAAAAGTTTCTAGTTGAGAAGAGAAAGACAGACAATACATGGCAAACACACGCAAACGCTCCCTTTGGGATACACAAGATCGTACGCCGCGCCTCTGTCGATGCGCTGGCCAAGCTGAACCCGCGCACGATGATGAAGAACCCGGTCATGTTTGTGGTCGAGATCGGCAGTGTCATCACGAGCGATCTATCTGCTGCGCGATATTCTGGCGCATCACGACGCACTCGCGCTTCGATCTGCAGATTACGCTGTGGCTTTGGTTCACGGTGTTGTTCGCCAACTTCGCCGAGGCGATGGCGGAGGGTCGCGGCAAAGCGCAGGCGGATGCGCTGCGCCGCGCGAAGTCGGAGACGACCGCGGTGCGGTTTCGCGCGGACGGAAGTACGGAGGAGGTTGCCAGTTCGGATCTGCGGGCCGGGCGATGTTGTGCTTGTCATCGCCGGGCAGCATGATTCCCGGCGATGGCGAGGTGATCGAAGGCGTTGCTTCGGTGGATGAGTCGGCGATTACTGGTGAGTCGGCGCCGGTGATTCGTGAGGCTGGCGGCGACCGATCGGCGGTTACGGGTGGAACGCGGGTGCTGTCGGATCAGATCAAGGTTCGGATTACGTCGAATCCGGGCGAGACGTTTCTGGACCGCATGATTGCGCTGGTCGAAGGCGCGGAGCGGCAGAAGACTCCGAACGAGATTGCGCTGAATATCCTGCTGGCCGGATTGACGATTATCTTCCTGCTGGCTGTGGTTACGTTGCAGCCGATTGCGATCTACTCGACGCGCTCCGCAGACGGTGTTTGTGCTGATCTCGCTGCTGGTTTGCCTGATTCCGACGACGATTGGCGGATTGCTTTCGGCGATTGGGATTGCGGGAATGGATCGTCTGGTGCAGCACAACGTGCTGGCGATGTCGGGACGCGCGGTGGAAGCGGCTGGCGACGTGAATACGTTGCTGCTCGATAAGACGGGAACGATCACGCTGGGCAATCGTCAGGCGTCGGAGTTCATTCCCGCTCCTGGAGTGAGCAAGGACCAGCTTGCCGATGCGGCGCAGCTCTCTTCGCTTCCGGATGAGACGCCGGAAGGACGCAGCATCGTTGTGCTGGCGAAGGAGATGTATGGGCTTCGCGGGCGTGAGCTGAGCGAGATGCAGGCGGAGTTTGTGCCGTTCAGCGCGGTGACGCGGATGTCGGGCGTGAACCTTGATGGGCGCGTGATCCGGAAGGGTTCGACGGATGCCATCGCTGGTTTTTTGAAGGAAAATGGCGGTGTTTTGCCGGACGAGGTTCGCGCCGCGGTGGAGACGGTGGCGCGGAGTGGCGGCACTCCGCTGGTGGTGGCGGAGAACCGGCAGGCGCTGGGCGTGATTCACCTGAAGGACGTGGTGAAGGGCGGGATGCGGGAGCGGTTTGCGCAGCTTCGCTCGATGGGGATCCGGACGATCATGATCACGGGCGACAATCCGCTGACGGCGGCGGCGATTGCGCGCGAGGCGGGCGTTGACGACTTCCTGGCGGAGGCGAAGCCGAAGGACAAGATGGACCTGATTCGCCGCGAGCAGGGCGAAGGCAAGCTGGTGGCGATGACCGGCGATGGGACGAACGACGCTCCCGCGCTGGCGCAGGCCGATGTGGGCGTTGCGATGAACACGGGCACGCAGGCGGCGAAGGAGGCGGGCAACATGGTCGACCTCGACTCGAATCCGACGAAGCTGATCGAGATCGTCGAGATCGGCAAGCAGCTGCTGATGACTCGCGGCGCGTTGACGACGTTTTCGATCGCGAACGATGTGGCGAAGTACTTCGCGATTATTCCGGCGATGTTTGCGGCTACGTTTCCGGTGCTGAATGCGCTGAACATCATGCATCTGAAGACGCCGCAGTCGGCGATTCTTTCGGCGGTGATCTTCAATGCGCTGATCATCATCGGGCTGATTCCGCTGGCGCTGCGCGGAGTGGGTTACAAGGCGATGTCGGCGGAGGCGCTGCTGCGGCGCAACCTGATTCTGTATGGCGTTGGCGGCATCATCGCTCCGTTTCTCGGCATCAAGCTTATCGACATGATCATCACTGCCATTCATCTGGCCTAAAGGACTTTGTTATGCGTCGTAATCTGATTACCGCTGTTCTCTACACCGTCGTGACTACCGTTATCTGTTCGGGTTGATCTATCCGTCTGGTCGTTACCGGGCTGGCGCAGGTGCTGTTTCACGACAAGGCGAACGGGCAGCTGATCTACAAGAATGGCGAGCTTGTGGGCTCGCGGATTATTGGTCAGCCGTTTCACGGCTCCGCAGTACTTTCACTCGCGGCCTTCGGCGGCGGGGAATGGGTATGATGCTGCGAACTCGGGCGGCTCGAACTATGCGCCGACGAATAAGAAGCTGATCGACCGGGTGGCGGGCGACGTTGCGGCGCTGCCAGACGGATCATCCGGGCGAGCGATGTGCCGATCGACCTGGTGACGGCTTCGGCGTCGGGGCTCGATCCGGATATCACTCCGGCGGGCGGCGGAGTTTCAGGTGGCGCGGGTGGCGCGGGAGCGGCATCTTTCGGAGGACGCGGTTCGGAGGCTGGTTGCGGAGCATACGGAGGGGCGGCAGCTTGGGTTTCTGGGGGAGCCTCGGGTGAACGTGTTGCTGCTGAATATGGATCTGGATCGGGTGAGGGGAGCGGGGCGATGAGCTGAGGGTAGCCCTGGGAACCGGCTTGCGCGGATGAGGGCCGAGAAAAACTTTGTTTGTGGAGCGGGTTTGAACATATACTGGCGCATCCCACGGATCGTGCGATGCATTCTGGGAGCGTTCGGGTCTGATTCCACTGACCGGGTGCCCTATTGGCAAGCAATCGCGATTGTGAATCCGTAAACGTTCCGTTGGGGAGCAAGCCTTGCTTCGCCGGCTCTCCCGTCGTTTGGCTCTGCATTCTGGGTGCTGTTTGCCTTCTTGCGCCACTCGCGCACTCGCAAGAGAAGGAGACCTCGGGCTTACCGGATAGTCCGTCGGCGACGAACGCCGTGGTGGAAGGCACTGCACCAGCCACGGATTCCACTGTCCCGACGCCTAAGAAACACCCCAGCAAGCAGCCAGTGGCGAGCGAGATCGCGGTGACGGGCATGTTTCCGTATGGCGATTATCGACTGTATAGCGCTACGGTACGCTGCAATGTCTGGCAAGTCGGAGTGGAGTACGACCGTCATAGTTGGGGCTACTTCATGAAATCGCAGTTTGATTATGTGGTGGAGGTGATTCCTGTTGTCATTCTGAGCCAACCGGCCGTGTCCGATTTTTGGGGTAATGCAAAGAGCCCCAACCAGGAACTGGTGCCTGGGTTGTCAATTTCGCCTTTCGGCTTTCGCCTGTTGTGGCGGTGGAACAAGGCCGTCAGGCCCTACGTGACCGGCAAGGTAGGGGCTATCGCCTTTACCAAGAAGGCCTTCTCGCCAAATGCAAGCTATGTGAACTTCAACGTTCAGGCTGACCTCGGCATTCTGTTCAAAATGACGGAACGGGTCGACCTGCGGGTAGACCCCTTCGTGTTCTTTCACGTTTCGAACGGGTATTTCCCGGCGAGCAATCCCGGAATGGATGAGCTGGCGACGAAGATCGGGATTAGCTACCACCTTACGAAAGAGGGTGAGGGGCGGTAGAGGGTGAGACAACTGCTAGCGATTCATTTTGTGCCAGTCTTCGGCGGTTAGCTCCCAGATTTCGGTGGGAAGTCGCCCGGAGACGTAGTCGTCTTCGGTTTGGGCGACGCAGCGCATTCCCTGGCGGAGGGAGATGGCGCGGGAGGCGGCGTTATCGCGGGCTTTCTTGATGCGGAGGATGGGTTGGTTGAGGTCTTCGAACCAGAAGCGGGTGACTTCTTTTGCGGCCTCGGTCATCAGGCCTTGACCTTGCCACTCAGGTGCGATCCAGAAGCCGCGGTTGTTGTTGCCCTGGCGCGCGAGTGCGATGGAGCCGATGATCTTTGCGGCGGGATCATCTTTGAGGCGAAGAGTCCAATGCCATTCGTCTCCGCGTTGGATTGCGGGCAGAGCGTCATCGCGATAGTAGGTTTCGACTCCGTCGGCGGGGAAGGGCCATGGAACGCGGGCGTTGAGCTGCTTGACGATCTCCCACCGGGCGAAGAGGGGTTGAACTTCTGCCGCGTCGGCGAGTTCGAGAGGCCGCAGGATGAGGTGCGGTGTCTCGAGCACGGGCGTGGGCATGCTTAGTGGCCGTGGGCTTCGAGGTATTTTTCTACTTCGAGGGCGGCCATGCAGCCGGAACCGGCGGCGGTGATTGCCTGGCGATAGCGGCGGTCCTGAATGTCTCCGCAGGCGAAGACGCCGGGGATGATTTCTCCGTTGAGAGTGGTGAAGACGTTGTTCCTGGTGAGGATGTAGCCGTCGGGGTCGAGGTCGAGCATGCCCTGGAAGGCCTTGGCATTCGGAATGTGGCCTATGGCTAGGAACATGAAGGCTACTGGAAGGACGTACTCGTCGCCGGAGGCACGGTTTTTCAGGCGGAGACCTTTTACGTCCTTGTCTTCGACGCCGAGGACCTCTTCAACGGTGGTGTTGGTGACGAACTTGATCTGCGGGTGACCCATGGCGCGGTCGAGCATGATCTTCGAGGCGCGGAAGTTTTCGGTGCGGTTGATGATGGTGACCTTGGTGGCGAAGCGCGTGAGGAAGAGGGCCTCTTCCATGGCGGAGTCGCCGCCGCCGATGACGGCGATCTCTTTGCCGGAGGAGAAGAAGCCGTCGCAGGTGGCGCAGGAGGTGACGCCGTGGCCGATGAGGGCCTGCTCGGAGGGGAGATTGAGCCAGCGGGCGGAGGCTCCGGAGGCGATGATGAGGGTGCGGGTGTGGATGGTCTCTTTGCCGAGGTTGAGGGCGAAGGGGCGCTTGGTGAGATCGATGGAGGAGAGGTGAGCCATCTTGAGCTCGGCGCCGAAGCGGACGGCCTGCTTCTTCATGTTCTCGATGAGCTCGGGACCCTGGATGCCTTCGGGCCAGCCGGGAAAGTTCTCGACGAGAGTGGTGATGGAGAGCTGGCCGCCGGGCTCGTGGCCTTCGAGGACGAGGGGCTTGAGGTTGGCGCGGGCAGCGTAGATGGCAGCGGTCAGGCCGGAGCATCCGGAGCCGAGGATGACGGTGTCGCGGGTCGTATTTTCAGGCATATGGAACCACCTTAGTGTAAATGCGCGGCGGAGGAAAAAGATGCAAGCGGGGGATTGGTGCAAGAATTGAGCTATGGCAAATCTTACCTTGATCTATGGAATGAGGCTGTTACCGGCGGATGAGGTGGCGGCAGTGGGGGATGCTCCCGTGACGTTGAAGAACGGCAACCAGGCGCAGGTCACGATGCATGTATTGGAAGGAAGCCGTGAGGAGATCGAGAAGCAGCTGCGGTTGAGCCTGGATGCGTTCTTTGAGTTTTATCCTGAGATTTAGGCGGTCTGCGCTCCGCTGAGTTGGGCGGCTTGTGTGCGGAAACGGGTCAGTGCTCTTTGCTGCAGCTCTTCCTGCCGAAAGGAGGAAGAGGGCGGAGGAGAGATGAGCCGGTTGGTGCGGATGTCTTTTGGGCTGCGGATTGTGGCGCTGGCGGGTGTGCTGGCGGCTGCGTATGGCTTGTGGGCAGACTGACGTCTGCGCCTGAGACGGTGTTGAATGTTCTGCATGATTTTTCTGACAAAGCCGGGGTGATTTTCGCGGGGCAGGTGCTAGCGGTGCGTCGGCCGGGAACGGGTGTGGTGGAGGTGGAGTTTCGGGTGGATGAGGCGGTTCGCGGGTGTTCGGTGGGGACTCCTTTTGTTTTGCGGGAGTGGGAGGGGCTGTGGGCTGGCGGGAGTCCGCGGTACCGGGTGGGACAGCGGTTGTTGATGCTGCTGCATGAGCCGAGTGCGGCGGGGATGAGCTCGCCGGTGGGCGGGATGGATGGAGCGATTCCGATTCGGCAGGGAAGCGCGGCGACTGAGGCTGCTGGTGCTGCGCAGCCTCCTTATGTGGATCTGCGGTGGCTTGGGGCTCGGGTGACGCGGAAGGTTGCGTATGCAGCGGCGTCGGGGAGGCGGGTGGGTGTGGCTGCTCGGGGCGAGTTTGCGCTGGCGGGGTCAGCTGTTGATGCTGGTGCGATTGTTGTAATGGGGAGTGAGGAGCAGTCCTCGGTGCCTTCGCAGCAGGCTTCGGTGGATGCAGTGGTGGGGATGTTGAAGGGGTGGAAGAGGGCTCAACATGACGCGCCGTGAGGTTATTTTGTCGTTGCGGCGTGGTTTTTTTGTGGTGGCCTGGTGGTTTTTTGCTGGTGCGGAGGTGCGGGCTGGAGGTCCTCGGTGGGTGACGGGGCCGCCTTACTTCACGACTGCCGGGATGCCGGTGGTCTGGTATACGAATACGCCGCTCTACTTCACCGACCCTGGCGATTTGAGCGCGAGTGTGAACCATGCTGCTGCGGATGCTCTGGTGGCAGCGGCGGCGGGGGTGTGGAATGTGCCTACGGCTAATTTGGTGCTGGCAAAGGGAGGGACGCTGGCGGAGCATGTGAGCGGGGCGAATACGTTTCTGGGGCCTTCAGGGGTTATTTTTCCGGCTGATGTGGCGAGCAGCAATTATCAGACGGTGCAGATTGCGGTGATCTATGACAGCGATGGGTCGGTGACGGATCTGTTGCTGGGGAATGGGGCGAGCGATCCGACGAGTTGTCTGCAGAATGGCGTGACGGAAAGCGTGGACTCGATTGTGCCGGCGGGGTATATCGAGCATGCGGTGCTGGTGCTGAATGGGCGGTGCACGGGGAGCGATCCGGCGCAGCAGACACAGCTGCAGTATCAGTTGATGCGGGCGTTTGGGCGGGTGCTGGGGCTGGGGTGGTCGCAGACGAACGACAATGTGTTTACGGGGAGTCCGCAGGCGACTTTCAACCAGGCGATGCACTGGCCGGTGATGCATCCGATCGACATTTTGTGTGGGAAGTATACGTATCAGTGCATGCCGCAGCCGTTTGTGCTGCGTCCGGACGATCTTTCGGCGCTGGCAGAGCTTTATTTCATTGACCGAGGACAGGCGGGACCGGGAAAGACGGATAGTCTGTTGAATGCGAATCTGCTCTTTGGGTTGGTGCAGTTCCCGAGTGGGCAGGGGATGCAGGGAGTGAACGTTGTGGCGCGGCGGTGGCCGCAGTTTGAGGATGCCAGCTTCATCGAGGACTGGTACACGGCGTCCTCGGTGTCGGGGTTTCTGTTTCGGCAGTCAAACGGCAATCCGGTGACGGGTGCGGACGCTTCGTTTGCGGGGAGCCAGGGGACGCAGGGGCAGGACCACGAGGGGTTGTATCAGATTCAGCGGGTTCCGATGCTGCCGGGCACTTGGCAGAACCTGATTCTGGAGACTGAGCCGATCAATCCGCTGTACACAGGGGCATATGCGGTGGGGCCGTATGTCGGGAATACGGTGGAACCGTCAGGGAGCGATCCCGTGGAGTTAGGACAAGTGATTTCCAGCTATGCGCAGGTATGGTGGGGTGTTGCTCCGATCGGGGCGGCGAGCGGATGCAACACGATCGGGGATGGAACAGAGGTTACTCCGGCGGCCACGAATGTGCAGGGGTGGTGGACGGGGATGCTTTGTGGCTATGGACATTCGGCGTGGAGTTCACTGAGCCTGAAGGGCGGGCGGTCGCTGACGGTGGAGGTGACGGCGGAGGATGAGCAGGGCTTTGCGACGATGGCGAAGGCGATGCCGGTGATTGGGATATGGAATGCTACGGATGCGCTGGGGTCGCTGCCGGGAGTTGCGCGTGCCGGGGAGGCCTTCAACGGGCAGAGTACCGGGATGACGACGTTGTCGGCGTCGTTTGCGCAGGCGGAGCAGGTGCGGATTGCGATTGCGGATGAGCGGGGGGATGGGCGGCCGGATTACAACTATCAGGCACGCGTGCTTTATGCGGATTCGGTGAGTCCGGCTGCGGTGAATGCGGCAGGCGGCGTGGTGACGATTACGGGGATGGGGTTTCGCACGGGGAATGCGGTGCTGGTGAATGGCGTTGCGGCTACGGCAACGAGCTGGACTGCGAATACGATTGTGGCGCGTGTGCCCTCGCTGAGGGCGCTGGGGTCGAGTTCGGCGTTGACGGCGGATGTTACGGTGAAGGACCTGTCGACCGGCGGGACGACGGTGATGACGCAGGCGCTGAGCTATGCGGCACCGGCGCCTACGCTAAGTCTGCTGAATGCGCCCACGGGGACGGTGATTGTGGGGCAGGCAGCGGGCGTTCCGTTTGCGGTGCAGGTGGTGGCGGCGGATGGAGTGACTCCGGTAGTGGGCGAGGCGGTGACGTTTAGCACGACGACGGGGACGGTGCTGTTTGGGGCTTGTGGGGCGGCGGCTTGCACTTTGCAGACGAATGCCCAGGGGATTGCTTCCACGCTGGTGACTGCGGAGTCTGGGGGCGCGGTTACGTTGCAGGCTGTGGGAGTGGATGGGACGGCGACTGCTTCGTTGAATGCAATTGTGCAGGTGAGGACGGCGACTGCGGTGCAGGCGGTGGAGTATGTTGCGGAGGGAGCACGTGTTGCGTGGGGCCCTCAATTGAGTCTTGCGGATAATACGGGTTCGACTGCGGGTGTGGCAGTTGACTGGCAGACGGTTTCGGGAGCGGTGGTGGAGTCGCCCGGACTGTCGATGGCGAATGGTGCGGGTGTAGCTGAGACTCAGGCTTTGGTGGGACCGCTTGTGGCGGGGGCACAGGCTGTCTTTTCGGGATGCGCGTGGACGAGCATTTGTGCCGGCTTTACGGCGCTGGGAGTGGATGGGGCTGAGTTGCGCGTAGCGGCGGTGAGTGGTGCTGAACAGACAATTGCGATGGGAGGGAGTTTCAGTCCGGTGGTGCTGATGGTGACGGATACGGCTTCGCATCCGGTGGCGGGAGCTGTTGTGGAGATCTATCAGGCGGTGGATGCGTGGCAGCCTGCTTGTCCGGACCGTGGGAGATGTCCGATTGCTCCAGTGTTGGGTTCTTCGCGGTCTTTGGCGACTTCGGATGCGAATGGTTTGTTCACGGTGATGCCACAGCAGATGGTTGGGGTGGCGGGGAGTACGAATGTGGCGGTGGCGGTGGGGACGAAGGGTTTTTGTCTTTCAGTCTTGAGACTGCGCCGTAGTGGTTCGGCTGTGGGTTCGGTTTTGAATACAGGTATCAGGTATCAGGTCCAGGTTGGGTACGGGGGATGCTTGCCTGGTGAATTCTGCGAGATGGAACCCTGTTTGTTCGGCGAACATCAAATAGGTGTGGCGATAGGGATAAGCTGGAGTTGAGTTCGGCCCGCGTTCGAGAGGATTCGGAAGGAGCCTGGACTATGGTGGAAGCAGTGGTGGCTCGAAGCGGCGAGCGGAAGCGGGTGGTGATCCTGGGGGGTGGTTTTGCGGGGATCAACGCGGCGATGGCAGTTGCGAAACTGCCGGTCGATGTGACGATGGTGGACCGGAAGAACTATCACCTGTTTCAGCCACTGCTTTACCAGGTTGCGCTGGCGGTGCTTTCTCCGGCGGAGATTGCGCAGCCGATTCGCTCGCTGCTGCGGAATTATCCGAACGTCGAAGTGCTGATGGACGAGGCGGTGGGGTTCGATCTGCCGCAGCGACGCGTGCACCTGAAGACGGGTGTGAAGCTGGAGTATGACTTTCTGATTCTGGCTACGGGGTCGACGCACTCGTATTTCGGGAGAGACGATTGGGCGAAGCTGGCTCCGGGATTGAAGACGGTGGAGGATGCGACGGAGATTCGGCGGCGGGTTCTGCTGGCGTTTGAGCTGGCGGAGCGGGAGATGATGGAGAAGGGCACGCATCCTGCGCTGAACTTTGTGATCGTGGGCGGAGGGCCGACGGGGGTGGAGCTGGCTGGTGCGATCAGCGATATTGCGAAGCTTTATATGGCGAAGGATTTTCGGCATATCGATCCTTCGATGGCGCAGGTGCTGATTCTTGAGGGGTGGCCGAATATTCTTGCGGCTTATCCGGAGGATCTGCAGCGCAAGGCGGGGGAGCAGTTGACTGCGCTGGGGGTGAAGTACCGGACAAATGCGCATGTGAGCGATGTGCAGCCGGGGTATGTGATGGTGGGGGATGAACGAATTGATGCTTTGGTGACTTTGTGGGCTGCGGGCGTTCAGGCTTCGCCGCTAGGAAAGATGCTTGGCGTGCCGACGGACAGGCGTGGGTGCGTCTTTGTGGATGGACATCTGAATCCGCCGGGGTATCCGGAGATCTTTGTGTGCGGCGACCTGGCGCACGTGGAGGAGAATGGGCAGGCAGGTGCCAGGGGTTGCGCAGCCGGCGATGCAGATGGGGAGATATGCGGCGAAGCGGATTGCCCGTCTGATGGCGGCGGGGCGGGGAAGCGACGGCACCGGCGTGGAGGAGAACTTCCACTACTTCGACAAGGGAGACATGGCGACGATTGGACGCAAGGCTGCGGTGGCGAATATCAAGTGGCCGTTCAAGGGGCACTGGAGCGGGTTTCCTGCGTGGATGACCTGGCTCACGGTTCACATCTTTTTTCTGATCGGGTTTCGGAACAGGCTGTCGGTGTTTTGGCAGTGGGCGTGGACGTATCTGACGTTCCGCGATGGGCCTCGGCTGATCACTGGATCGCAGGAGCTGCCGGGGTGGAAGGCGGAGGAGCATCTGGGTGGAGAGTTGACGGCGAAGCCGCTGGATATGGCTTCGCCGAAGACGTGTAGGGCTCGTGTGGGTTAAAGCAGAAGGGCAGCGATCGAGCCGCTGCCCCTTTTGCTGTTCAGGTGTGGATGTTTGTTCAGGGTTTAGCGCCGTACTTGCCTTGGCCGAGGACGGCCACGGTCGGGGCGGCGATGCCAAGGACCTGGACGACTGGTTGGGTTCCTGCTGAATTGACCATCCAGAGCGCGCCGGAGGCATCGATGGTCGCGGTGCGATTTGCATTGAGGATGCCTGCTCCGGGGGTGTTGGAGGACGGATTGAAGCCGTTGCCGGCGGCCGTAAGAAGGAAGGTTCCGGTATTGCCTCCGGTGGTTCCGATGGCGGGATCGAACTCGACGAGAGTGTTCGCCGCGGCGGAGTTGAGGAAGAGGCGGTTGTTGCCGTCGATGGCGATGGAGCCTGCAGGCCGTCGAGTCCCAGTCCGCTGGTGACGGTGGCGTTGTAGACGATGGGGGTTCCGGAGGGATTGCCGTGCGCGACCTTGTAGAGTGAGCTGGCGTTGGTTCCGGTGACGGTGTTGGTGATCCAGGTGTTGCCATTCTTGTCGATTGCGGCGGCGTAGTTTGACGTGCCGCCCGTGGTGCGAGGTGCTGACGGGCGAGGAGTAGGGGCTGAGGAAGTAGTTGGTAATGCCTGCTCCCTGCGAGGGACCCCAGACATTGTTGGTGACAGCATCTACGGTGAGAGCAGAGACGCCGCCCGATCCGATGACGTTGCTGCGCGCTGAAGGTCGTTGGTGTGGTGGCGAAGGTGTTGGGTGCCGGAGTTGTAGGCGAGCTGGCCAAAGACCTGGGTGCCGGAGCTCGGATTCGGTGGAGTACCAGATGTTGTTGCCTCCATCGACGGCGATTCCGGCAGAGGGATGGAGCCAGGTGTTGTGATGGTGGTGGTTGTGGCGGCCGGGGTTGTATTCGTAGATATTGCCGCCGGACGAGGCGTTGTCGACGGTCCAGATGTTTCCGTTGCGATCGACGGCGACCTGACGGGTGGAGGCTCCGCTGGCGGTTTGGAGGGCGGCGTTGCCCCAGCCCCCGTTGGGCGAGAGCAGGGCGCCAACGCTGGAAAGTTCGATAAGGCCGGCGCCGCTTGCTCCGGTGATCCAGAGATTGTCGTTGGCGTCGGCGGCGATGCCGAATGGCGCGGTGGCTGAAGTGGCTCCGTCGGTGCCGAGGCCGGCGGTGTAGGTGATGCCGATCGAGAGATCGTTGGGGAAGGTGGCGCCGAGGGTGGGCACAAAGGAGGGTGTTCCGAGGATGAGGCCGTAGAGGGCGGCGGTCTTGTTGCCGGGGTACTGGGCCATATCGAGCGCGGCCTGCCAGGTGTTGGCCGGAGCGGTGATGCCGGTGACGGCGGGCGGTGTCGCGTTGCTGAAGAGCGTAGTGCAGGTGCCGCTCGAGCGGGGAGGCGGAGTTGACGCAGGGCTCGAGGATGTCGGCAAGGCTGTTGATGAGGGCAGCAGGAACTGTGCCGTTGCCGGCGGGGGTGGTGGAGCGGGCGAGTGCCGGAGGTGACGTCGACGATGTTGGCGGCGTTCTGGAAGGCGTGCTGGAGTCCGAGCGGATTGGTTGCACTGGTGCCGATCTTGACGCCTGTGCCGGCGAATCCGCTGAGCGCGTACGCGGCGGCAATGGTGGTGACCTCGTTGAGATTGACGTGGGTGGTGGCGCTGACGGAGGAGCAGTTGCCTAGAGCGGCGACGAGGACGATGGCGCTGTTGTTGGTTCCGGCGGTGAGGCCGGGGTTACCGCCGGTGGCGACGATGTAGACCTGTTCCGGATCGCCGCAGCCTGTGGCGGAAGCGATGTTGAAGTTGCCGTGGGAGTCGGTGGTTGCGCTGCCCAAGACCGTTCCGTTCGATCCGTAGCCAGACTGTCCGGTGGCGAACAGGGTGATGGTTGAGCCGGTGATCGGAGGTTGGCCACCGAAGGCGGTACCGCTTGACGGCCATGGTGTGAACGGTGGTGTCGGTAAATGGCTGAATGCCGCAGCCGGTGAGCAAGATGGAGGCGAGAGAAGCACAGGCGATGGCCGCGGCCTTCATGTCGATGCGGGGGAGGATATTCGCTTGGGTTCGCAATCTACTTCCTTCCGGGTCGTGCAGCGGTAAAGGGTGCGATGAGTCATGGGGAGGCAATTTCTTGACGGGCAGATACAGGACCGCCGAAGGCGATTCTCCATCAAACGACATGCGATTTCCATGGTCCTTTGTGGGATTTGATTCCCCGATTGGGGGATTGTGCGGATGGATGAACTGATGGTACTGGGAGAACTTTAAATTGCAAAAAAGAAGAGAGCCGCGGCGGGCTCTCTTCCTGTTGGCGATCACCGGAGGGTTATTTTGCGGCGTCTTCGATGTCCTTCCACTCTGCTGCCGAGAGCTTGACCGAGGCCGCGGCAATGTTCTCTTCGAGGTGCTGGACTGAGGATGTGCCGGGGATAGGGAGCATGACGGGCGAACGATGGAGGAGCCAGGCGAGCGAGAGTTGCGAGATGGTGGCTCCGTGGGCTTTGGCTGCTGAGTCGAGCTTGCCGCCGGGCCGGGCGAGTTTGCCGGCGGCAACGGGGAACCAGGGGATGAAGGCGATTTTGTGTTTGGCGCAGTAATCGACGACGTCCTCATGCTGGCGGTCGCTGAGGTTGTACTGGTTCTGGACGCTGACGATGTCGATGACCTTGCGGGCCTGGTCGATCTCGTGTGGTTTGACCTCGCTGAGGCCGACGTGGCGGATCTTGCCCTGCTGCTGGAGCTGCTTGATGGCTCCGAGGGATTCCTCGACGGGGACCTTGGGGTCGATGCGGTGGAGCTGCCAGAGGTCGATGCGCTCGAGTCTTGAGGCGGCGAAGGCTCATCTCGACTTCCTGGATGAGGTACTCAGGACGGCCGACGGGGAGCCACTTGTTTGGGCCCTGGCGGGTGAGGCCGGCCTTGGTGGCGATGACGACTCCTTTGGCGTAGGGGGCGAGGGCTTCGCCGATGAGGCGCTCGCTGACCTCGGGGCCGTAGGAGTCTGCGGTGTCGATGAAGTTGACGCCGAGCTCGACGGCGCGGCGGAGAACCTGTTTCGCCGTTTGGGGATCTTTGGGTCACCCCAGATGCCGTCGCCGGTGATGCGCATGGCACCGTAGCCGAGGCGATGGATGGTTAGATCGCCGCCAAGGGAAAAGTACCGCTTGCCGTTGCGTTGACTGCTGTTGTGGTTTCCATGGCCTATGGGATGCGGGGATAAAGGTGCATAGTTTCGCCCTCCTCGAGGACTTTTACCTGATCTTCAATTCCGAGGCGGATGGCTTCGGCGTGGAGGCGTTGGAGGGGCTCGTCCATGGGTTCGCGGCCGAGGCGGAAGGTGCCGTAGTGCATGGGAACCATCTGTTGGGCGCCGAGGTCGACGAAGGCGCGAACGGCCTCTTCGGGGCTGGTGTGGACGGAGCGGTAAGCATCGGGGAAATAGGCGCCGATGGGCAGCAGGGCGATCTGGGGATGGAGGCGTTTCCCGATCTCGCGGAAGCCGTCGAAGTAGGCGGAATCGCCGGAGTGATAGAGGGAGTGGCCCGGGGCCTCAAGCAGGTAGCCGCCGTACCCGCGATGAGTGTCGCGGAAGATGCGCGCTCCCCAGTGACGGCAGGGGGTCATAGTTATCTTCAAGCCCTGCACGGTGGTGGACTGCCACCACACGAGTCTGTGGATGGCGGAGAAGCCCAGTCTTTCGACGAGGTCTTCGACTCCGCGCGGGACAATGACCTCCGGCGACCGTCCGGAGAGACGGCGGGTGGTCCGGATGACTCGCCGCAGGGACGCGAGGTCGAGGTGATCCATGTGGGCGTGAGTCAGCAGCACGAGGTCGATTGGCGGCAGTTCGTTGACTGCGATGCCGGGACGGCGTTGGCGGCGCAGCACAATCAATCGTTTGGAGAAGACGGGGTCGATAAGGACTTTGCGCCCGGCGATCTGGAAAAGGAAGGAGGAGTGACCGATGAAGGTGATACCGAGATCGTCGTGGCCGACAACTTGGACGGGCCGGGAGGTTCCTGAGATTGGTTGTTCGTGGCTCTCGCGCACCAGCCTTAAAAGCTGCTCCATCTTTTGCATTCGAAATGGTCTTTTG
Source organism: uncultured Acidobacteriaceae bacterium (assembly GCA_963774735.1). Classification (GTDB taxonomy): domain Bacteria; phylum Acidobacteriota; class Terriglobia; order Terriglobales; family Acidobacteriaceae; genus Edaphobacter. The sequence continues at coordinate 125,457 of CAVZGJ010000028.1, forward strand.
TGCCAGGATTTATACATTCTTGTTCCCAATTAATAGATGCACGATGTGAACATTTCGCTACAAATGCGGGGGAAGAATCAGGCATGGTGCGGTTATTGTTTTGCCTTCGCCACGCATCTACTTCCATGACGGTTCGGAACGCAATTCAGGAGAATGCCATTTCTGCCGAGGATCCTATTCTCGATCATCCACCTGCGCATATTCGGCGAAAGATTTGGGCCTTTGTGTCCCGCTTTCCGCTGCGCTCGTTGTGGAATCTTGAAGGCATTCCGGTTCGGACAATCATAAAACACTCGTGGCGAGCGTCGCTCGAGGACAATCTGGTTGGCCGCGCGGCTGAACTCGGATTCTTTTTTCTTTTTGCACTGTTTCCGAGTTTGTTTACAGCCACTTCGCTACTTGGACTAGCTGCGCGGTCAGCCTCGAAGATCTATTTCACCCTTCTTGGCTATCTGGCGATCGTGATTCCTCAGAATGCGCTGGCAACGGTGCTTGATACGTTCAATCAGACGACGGCAAACGCCACCAGCGGCAAGCTTACATTCGGTTTCGTGTTCGCAGTCTGGTCGGCTTCGGTTGGTTTCTCGGCGATTCAGGACAGTCTGAATGTGGTCTATCGGGTGAAGGAGACTCGCTCTTATTTTGGGGCGCGGATTTCGGCAATTGGGGTGACGACGGTTCTGATGTTTTTGTTCACCTTGATGCTTGCCTCCCTGCTGGGAGCGGACCTGCTGGGGCGAATGGTTTACCTGCAGTTTCATTATCATTGGATGGCAATGACGGCCGATTTCCTGCTGCGTGGAGCCGGTTGGGCAATTACTGTCGTTCTGCTGTCGCTCTTCTTCGCGGTGATTTATTATTTCGCGCCAAATGTGAAGCGAAGCAACTGGCACTGGCTTACTCCGGGCGGAGCGGTCGGCATTATCGGCTGGATGCTGGCATCGATAGGGTTGCGTATTTATGTCCACTACTTCAACAGTTATTCCGTGACGTACGGGGGACTAGGCGCGGTGGTTATTTTACTGACATGGTTTTACCTGACGGGGCTGATGCTTCTGGTTGGGGCAGAGATCAATAGCGAAATAGAAGCCACCGCTGCGGCGAAACGGTTGCTCGGTGTGGAGCAAACCAGTCTGGCCAAAGCGGTGGCTCGTGATGGTGAAACCAAGGAGAAGTGATGCGTCCCCGTTTATTTCGTCCTGGGCTTCAGGATATCGTCGAGATAGCTGGGAGTTCCGGAGACCTTTTCGAGCTGCGGATAGCGTTCGCCGCCGTGATAGTCGAGCCTGATGGTTTTGAAGTAGCCGGTGTTTTCGACGATGAGTTCGATGGTGGGACCTGATCCGGAGCCGTCATGAACCGCAGCTTTCAAGACGTCAGGGGAGAAGGCGCGGCCGTTGACGGCGATGATCTTCATTCCGGGGGCAATACCGTTCTTATCAGAGATGCCGCCCTTCAGGACGTCGGCGATGCCTCCGGTCTTATCGGAGTAGAAGCCGAGGGAGTACCAGAAGTTGGCGGTGCCGTTCTCTGCGATGGCCATGGCGCTCCAGACATTGGGCTTGTCGGAGTAGGCGAGCTTGTAACCGCCGTTCTCGAGGCCTCCGAGGGGAGCCTGATAGGCGTGCGAGTCGAGGCGGGAGCGCAGAAAGGTTGCCCAGTCGTTGGGGACCACGGAGTTGAGACCGGCGACGACATCTTCAAAGGTGTAGGGAACGACTTTGGGTGGGGTGTTGCCGCCTAGTCCGTGGAATTTGGCGACGAAGTCGTCGATGGACTTCTTGTTGCCGGTCATCTTGCGGATCGTGGTGTCGACGTCGAGCCAGATGAGCTCGCCTTCGTCGTAGTAGTCAACGTTGAGTCTCCAGTTGTCCCATCCTCCGCCGGCGGCATAGAGGGTCTGGGCGGCTGTGGCGGTGTCCTGGATGTTGCGCCAGGTGCGGCCGGGGCGGTTGTCATAAGAGGCTGCGATGTTGGAGAGCCGTTGCTTATATTGCTCGGGGGTCCAGATGCCGCAGCGGGCAGCGAGGACGTCGCCTAGGTATTCGGTGAGGCCTTCATAGACCCAGAGGAGATCGCCGATCATGGGCTTCTGGTAGTTGCTGGTGGCGAGGCCCGCGGGACGGCGGTATTTGCCGTTCCAGCTATGGGTGAACTCGTGGGGGAGGAGCAGGCCGGCGAGGGTGAACTCCTGGTCGTCGACGAAGGTGCGGGGGGCGACGCGATCGTCGCTCGATTGATGGTGCTCGAGGCCGAAGTGAGCTACTTCGTCGCTGAGGGTGACGAGGAAGTGATACGCGCCATAGTGGCGGCTCTGATAAAGGGCTCCTGTTTCGCGGACTAGACGGTCGAATTCCGCGATGTGCTCTTTGGAGATGTCGATCTCTTCGGGACCGTCGGCGGCCATGTCGAGGTAGTGCTTAGGTGTGATCTCGGGGGCGAGGGGAACCTCGCGGAAGTAGCGGCCAGCGAGGACGGGTGAGTCGACGAATTGCTCGAGGCTTACGGTTTTGAAGGTGGTGAGCTGGCCCGTAGTGCCGTTGGGGTCGAGCGCGGTGCCGAACTTCCATCCAGAGGGGATAGTGATGGAAGGAGTGAACATCACATCGCTGGCGTCGGCGCCGTCGGGGTAGACGAGGAGCGTGTTCCAACTGAGGAGTGCGAGGTTTTCGCTGGTGGAGGCTCCGGCGGAGAAGCCTGAGGGGGAGGCGGTGGCCAGGAAATCGATCTTCATTTCGAGGCTGCTGATGCCCTGGGGGACCGTCAGGTGATAGGCGAACATGTCGACCTTGTCGCGCTCCCATTGGATGGGCTGGCCGTTTGCGGTGATGAAGAAGCCGGCCATGTTTTCGATGGGACCAGTCGGGCCGTGTTCGCCCGGAATCCATTTGGGATAGACGACGGTGAGGGGGCCAGCGGTGACGGGCATCATCTCGGTGGCGTGAACGATCTTGCGGGGGGCGTCGGTGAGGTCGACGCTGAGTGTGATGGGCGCCGTCTGCGCCAAGGCTGCACTACCAACTGCCGACTGCGAATGCCATACCGGCACACTTCTTCCAAAGACCGCTCATCGATTCCCCTTGAGTTACTGCATGTTTTAGAACTGCAAACAGTTTATTCCCTGATCACCAAGTACGGGAGTTTTTGCGGCGGGGGAGTTAGCGGTTAGGATTGTGCGTACAGGAGAACCCATGTCTTCGAAGTGTTTGACTGCTACGGCGGTCGCGTCGATCTTGTCTTCGGCAATTTATCTTTTCGCACAACAGCCCGCCGCGCAGCCGCTGGAGGCGATGCCTTATTCGCCTTCACTGGATGTTTCCAGCCTGGACCGGTCGGTCAACCCTTGCGTGGACTTCTACAAGTTTTCGTGTGGAGGCTGGCAGAAGAAGAATCCGATTCCTGCGGATCAGTCGGGGTGGAGCGTTTATGCGAAGCTGGCGAACGAGAATCAGCAGTTTTTGTGGGGGATCCTCGAGGCGGATGCGAAGGCGAAGAAGCGAACGGCGGTGCAGCAAAAGGTGGGAGACTACTTTGCTTCGTGCATGGATACGGCCGCAATCGATGCGCTGGGAGTGAAGCCGGTGGAAGGTGAACTGGCTAAGATCAATGCTCTGAAGACGCGGGCAGATGTCGTGGCTGCGATTGGTGAGCTGCATCATGAGAATGCGGGAAGTTTCTTTTTCGGGTCGGGTACCGGGCAGGATTCGCTGAATGCTTCGCTTGTGATTGTGCAAGTGGGTGCGGGCGGTCTTGGGCTGCCGGATCGTGACTATTATTTGAAGACCGATCCGAAGAGCGTGAAACTGCGTGAGCAGTATGTGGCGTACATCGAGCGGCTGCTGGCGTTGGGTGGGGAGACGGCGGAGCAGGCGAAGGCGGATGCGGAGGCTACGCTGCAGATTGAGACAGCGTTGGCGAAGGCGAGTCTGACGCGGGTGCAGCGTCGCGATCCCCACAATACGTATCACGTGATGACGATTGCGCAGCTTGGGGAGATTGCGCCGGCGTTTGACTGGGGGCATTACTTTGCGCTGCAGGGCGCGCCGGGAGTTGCGAAGCTGAACGTGTCGCAGCCGGAGTTTATGAAGGCGGTGCAGGCGGAGCTGACGGACGAGCCGGTAGATGCGCTGCGCGGGTATCTGCGGTTTCATCTGTTGACGGAGGCGGCGCCGTTTCTGGCTCATCCATTTGAGCAGGCTGACTTTGATTTTTATTCGAAGACCCTGCGCGGAACGCCGGAGATGCCGCCGCGGTGGAAGACCTGCACGCGGGCGGTGGATCGCAACCTCGGCGAGGCTCTGGGGCAGGAGTTTGTGCGGCGGACGTTCTCGGCTGATACAAAGTCTAAGACGCAGCAGATGACGGAGCAGATTGAGACTGCGATGCAGCATGAGATCGAGGGACTGGACTGGATGAGTCCGGAGACGAAGCAGGAGGCGCTGCGGAAGCTGCATGCGATTCGCAACAAGATTGGGTATCCCGATACGTGGCGCGACTACTCGAAGCTCGAGGTGAAGCCAAACGATTATTTTGGCAATGTGGAGCGGGCTTACCGGTTTGAAGATGCGCGGCGTTGGGCCAAGCTGGGTAAGCCGGTGGATAAGAATGAATGGGGAATGACGCCGCCTACGGTGAATGCGTACTTCAATCCGCGGATGAATGATATCAATTTTCCGGCGGGCGTTTTACAGCCTCCTCTGTATGATCCGAAGCTTGATGATGCTCCGAACTATGGCAATACGGGCGCGACGATTGGGCATGAGCTGACGCATGCCTTCGACGATGAGGGAAGGCAGTTCGATTCGAAAGGGAATCTAAGGGATTGGTGGACTGCGGCGGATGCGAAGGGATTTGAGGATAGGATCAACTGCATTCGGGACCAGTATGCGGAGTATGTAATTGTGGATGACATTCACATCAACTCGAAGCTGACGAGCGGGGAAGATGTTGCCGACGTTGGCGGGACGCTGCTGGCCTATATTGCCTGGAAGAAGCAGACAGAGGGGCAGAAGTTGAGCGATGCGGATGGGTTTACTCCGGACCAGCGGTTTTTTGTGGGGATGGCGCAGTGGGCGTGTGAGAATCAGCGGCCGGAGAATCTGCGTGTGAGCGCGGTGACGAATCCGCATTCGCCGGGCTTTGCGCGGATCAACGGAGTAGTTTCGAATATGCCTGAGTTTCAGAAGGCTTTCAGCTGCAAGGCCGGTCAGCCGATGGTGCATGTGCCGACCTGTAGGGTTTGGTAGGGAGTGTCTTGTGAATCTTTACGCCATCGTTCTTGGGATCATCGTCCTTACTCTGCTTGCGGTCTCTCTGGCGCGCGTCTCGAAGGTGAAGACCAAGGCTGACTACCTGGTGGCTGGGCGAAGTCTACCTGCGGTGGTGCTGATTTTCACGCTGCTGTCTTCGTGGATTGGGTCGGGATCGCTGCTTGCGGGCGCAGAGAATGCCTATAAACATGGGTTTCCAGCTCTGTGGCAGGCTGCCGGAGGCTGGGCAGGGCTCCTCCTGATTTACTTTATTGCTCCGCGCGCACGGAAGTTTGCTCAGTTCACGATTCCGGATCTGCTGGAGGCGCGGTACAACCAGACGGCGCGTGTTCTCGGGGTGATTGCCGTTCTATTCGCGTATACGGCGATAACGAGTTATCAGCTGATTGGCGGCGGCGATATTCTGCACCTCGTATTTCCGTCGGTGACGGCGCGGCATGGGCAGGAGATTATCGCTACGTTCGTGATTATTTTTACGGCGATTGCCGGGATGAGTTCGGTTGCTTATATGGATGTCGCGATCGGATTGCTGGCGACGGTGACGCTGATGGTTGCGCTGCCCGTTCTTGCGCATATTGCGGGTGGTTGGTCTTCGGTGACCTCGGTCCTGCCCGCTACGCACTTTCAGGTTCTTGGGGACTTCACGGTGGTCCGGGCGCTGGAACTGTTTTTGCCTACCTGCCTGCTGATGCTTGGGAACCAATCGATGTATCAGAAGTTTTTCTCGGCGAAGACGGAGAAGGACGCGGCGCGGGCTGTTGTGGGATGGTTTGTCGGGATTGTGATTCTTGAGACGGTGATAGTTGCGTTGGCTGTGGTTGGGTCGGCGCTGTTCCGTTCGGGCGAGGTGAGCGAGAACCCGCGGGAGATTTTGGCCTACACGGCGCTGCACGCACTGCCGCATCTGCTGGGGGCGATTATGGTGGGCGCGATCTTCGCCAAGGTGATCTCTACGGCGAATAATTATTTGTTTTCCCCGGCGACGAATCTTATTAATGATGTTTATGTGCGCTATGTGAGGCCGGGGGCTTCCAACCGGAATATTCTGCTGGTGAGCCGGGTGGTGGTGGTCCTGCTGGGTTGCTGGTCGCTGTACCAGTCGCTGGGGACCCACTCGGTGCTGGAGAAGGCGCTGTATGCGTACACGATTTATTCGGCTGCGCTGACACCGGTGATTCTGGCGGCATTTTTCTGGAAGAGAGCTACGGCGGCCGCGGCGGTTACGAGTATCGCTGCGGGGACTTTCGTTACTGTCTTCTGGGATTCGGGATTCGTCCGGGCCCATCTGCCTGAGGCTATCGCTTCGCGCGACGCGATTCTTCCGGCGCTGCTGGCGTCGCTTCTCTGTTTGATTTTGGTCAGCCTGGTTACTGCGGCTCCGACAGAAGAGCAGCTTCGGCCATTCTCAGAGAGCTAAGGCTTTCGCTAACATATTCTCGTGGTTTTAATCCTGTTGATGGAGAATCAATAATTTAGCGCAGGAACTGAAGCAGCGAGTAATTTACTCGCGCTTTGTTTTTAAGGGATTGATGAATTATCTGCTCTTACCTGATCTTGCGGCGATGGGGATGCTTCTTGGCATCCTTTACTTTCTTCGGAGGCGCCATCCGGGCGAAACAGTGGATCTCTGGTTGGTCGCCCTGGTCTTCATCTTTTTGGAGGCGATCATCCATGGTGCTTATCCGAGGCTGGGGCCTTGGCGCCTGGTTGCACATATTGCAGCGCTTAATTTTTTCTACGTTGCCGGGATCATCTTCCTTTGGGCCTCGGGAAGAGACCTGTTTCCGCGGAGAAGTTCTCTTCGCTACCTGTTGATCAATTCCTTGCCTGCAGTGGCTCTGCTGACCGTGTATGGGCTCGCGGCGCATGACGCCTGGGTCTACGAAGGGATATCCGGGGCGGGGCTGTTAGTTGGTGTCGTCAGCGCGTTCGCTATCGCGCGAAGGCGGAAGTTGGGCAAAGGATGGTGGGCGATTGCGGTGCAGGCCATTATGTGGCTGCCGGTATGGTACCTGGCTTCGACCGGCTCGTTTCGCGCGGCGGCCTACTTCGTTCTGTTTGTCATTTATTTCGCAACTGCGGTTGTCTTCGAGTTGGCGTTGCCGCGCAAGAGTCTGGGGAAGGTTGCCATCGTCGCGGGTTTTGCCATCTGGTCGCTGGTCTTCCTGACTCACTCGTGGGCGGCTAGCCACCAAGGTTACGATGTTATCGCCGATGAGATCTGGAATCTGCAGAAGTTTCTGGTGACCATTGGAATGCTTCTGGTTCTGCTCGAACAGCAAGTTGCGGCCAATGAGTGGTATGCCCTGCACGATCATCTTACGGGGCTTCCCAATCATCGTCTTTTCGAGAAAAGTCTAGCTGCCGCGGTCGAAAAGTCACGTGGCGGTAAGAGTCGCATCGCGCTTCTGATGGTGGATCTGAACGGATTCAAGTTCATCAACGACACGCATGGTCATCATATAGGTGATGAACTGCTGCGACATTTGTCGCAGAATCTTCGGGGCGCTGTCCGGACTGGGGATATGCTGGCGCGTCTCGGGGGAGACGAGTTCATGATCTTGGCAAAGGACCTGCCTGCGGACCAGCCGGGCAGTGCATTTGCGGCAGCCAGCGTTGACCGCATCTCGGCCGCGCTGCGCAAGCCGGTCAGTATCAATGGGAGGGTCTTTACGGTAACGGGAAGCATCGGCGTGGCGATCTGCCCGGATGACGCGACAGACGAAGTGCAGCTGCGCAAACTGGCCGACCAGCGGATGTACGAACAAAAGCGCCAGATCCCGCTGGACTTCTAAATTTCGTCAAAAGCATAATTTCACACTCACTTTTTCTCGTGAGCTGCATCTATTTCAGTACCATTTTCTGGACAGGAGAAATTTTCATGGCACTCGGCAATCAAATCATCAACTTCAATGCACCCGTTCTCATTCTTGGCGTGGCCCAGGCACCCTTCGAAGAAGCTGTCCGCAGCTTCGATGACATGAGGAGCGACGCCCTCATTGTTGCAGCTAAACGTTTCGACTCCGTTGACGACGAGGACGATGAAGACGACGACTTTGGCGACGACGATGAGGATGACGAGGATGACGAGGATGGCGAGGATGAAGATGAGGAGGATGAGGACAACGAATACGATGACGATGAGGACGATGAAGACGAGGATAATGAGGACGAGGAGGACGAAGACGAGGACGACGGGGAAGAGATTAGTCTTATCTAGGGGGCCACTGAGACGAGCGGAAGCGAAGGGGCCGGACCTTCGCCGAGATCAGTATCCTGAGTCGTTGACGATGTTTTCGAGCTTTTCCCCGGCAAGGAACCTTTGCACTTGGCTCACGCCGAATCGGAACGCGCGATGAATAAACTCTGGAGTGGATCCGGCGACGTGAGGGGTGATCATGCAGTTGGGAGCCGACCAGAGGGGATGGCTGGGTGGCAGGGGCTCCGGGTTGGTGACATCGAGGACCGCGCGCAGACGATTCTGCTGTAGCGCTTCCACGAGCGCTTCGGTCTCTACTATGGGTCCCCGAGCTCCGTTGACCAGCAGCGCGCCGCGCTTCATCAGGGCAAGCTCTGCGGCTCCGAGCATTCCCTGAGTTTCCGCGGTGAGGGGCACGATGGCTACGACGATGTCGGCCTGGGGCAGAAGGATGCGGAGCCGATCGACGGGGAAGACCTCGGGAGTTTTGCGCGCTGTGCGGGCGAGGCGCAGGATTTTGACTCCGAATGGTGTTAGGCGGGCTTCGACGGCTGCTCCAATTGAGCCGTAGCCGATGATGAGGACGGTTTTGCCGGCGAGGTCGTCGCCGAGGATCTCGTATTGACCTACCTGTGGGCCGGCCACGTTCATGAACCCGTCGGAGATGGATGCCTGGCCTATCCATTCGCGGCGCAGTTGGGCGTCGCGGTAGGAAGGGAACCGCTTTAGCGAGGAGAGGATTGCGGTAAGGACCCACTCGGATGTGGAGATATCGTGGAGACCGCGGCCGTCGCAGAGAGTGATGTCTTTTGGGAGCCAGGGAGTGATCCAGTCGACGCCGGCCATCATCGATTGCACGACCTTGACGCCGCGGAGATGCCGAAAGGTCTGTCCTGCATCGGCTCGTGCGAAGACGAGGATCCAGAAATCGACGTCGATGGCCGCGGAGGGTCTGCGGGGTACCCGTACGATCTCTACTTCTTTGGGGAAATTTGCGAGGAGTTCTTCTGCGAGATTCTCATCGACGCCGACACGCACCATGTTGTGAGTGTGCCTGATTGAGACGAAAAAAAGAAAGCCCAGAGATTGTCCGGGCTCTGTCTGGTATGAAACTTCGATTAGATGTCGAGGTTCTTCACGTCGAGAGCGTTTTCCTCGATGAACTTGCGCCGGGCTTCGACGTCTTCGCCCATCAGCGTGGTGAAGATCTCTTCGGAGGCGGCGATGTCTTCGAGCTTGACCTGCAGCAGGGTGCGGCGGTCGGGGTCCATAGTGGTCTCCCAGAGCTGGGAGAGGTCATTTCGCCAAGGCCCTTGTAGCGCTGGACCTGGTATTCCTTCTTGCCTTGCTCGATGACGTAGTCGAAGACGTCGCGCGCGTGTTTTCTTCTCGACAGGGTCCTGGGAAGCTCTGACGGACGCTTCGCGGGTTTGGTTTCAGCCGCTGTTCCCGGTGCGGTTGCATCGTCGGCGACACCTTCCTCGGAGGCGATCTCCTCGGCCTCTTCTGCTGCGGCTTCGGCCTTTGTTTTGGTCGCGTATTCGATGAGGAACGGCGCAACGAGCTGGTCCTTGAGCTGCGCCTGCTTGGCGAGCATCTGACGGCTTTCGGGCGCGGAGGCGAGCGCCCAGTCGATGGTGCGGACGGCGCCCTGAGCGTCGGTATAGCTGACAGAGTAGCTTCTGTGTTCTTCGTCGAAGGCTACGTCGCCGACGTCCTTGAACTGGTAGGTCTTCTCCATGGCGGTCAACCGCTGACGCATCGCCTGGAGCTTGGCGGGCGATTCGAAGTCGACGCGACGGGCAGAGTCCTTGCCCTTCATTTGCGAAGAGCTCGGCGAAGGCCTGGGTGACCTCTTCGTTGCGCAGGCGCTTCTGCGACCTTCTCGAAGAAGCCGAGGTAGTCGTTGAGCTGCGTCATGAACTTGGTCAGCTCTTTGCCTTCGAGTCTGGCTCCGCCTTCGCCGTAGCGGATGATCATGCCGTCGGATGCGCGCTTGACCATGACGCTGACGTACTCGCGGTCGTCCTTGATGTACTGCTCGAATTTGCCCTTCTTGATGCGGTAGAGCGGCGGCTGCGCGATGTAGACGTGGCCGCGCTTGATCAGTTCCGTCATGTGGCGGAAGAAGAAGGTGAGCAGCAGCGTGCGGATGTGCGATCCGTCGACGTCGGCATCGGTCATGAGGATGAGCTTGCCGTAGCGAAGCTTGGCGGCGTCGAAATCGTCCTTGCCGATGCCGCAGCCGAGCGCGGTGATCATGGCGCGGATTTCTTCGTGGCCGAGCATCTTGTCGTAGCGGGCCTTTTCGACGTTGAGGATCTTGCCCTTGAGCGGCAGGATGGCCTGGAACTTGCGATCGCGGCCCTGCTTGGCGGTGCCGCCGGCCGATTCGCCCTCGACGAGGTAGAGTTCGCAGCGGTCGGGCTCGCGTTCGCTGCAGTCGGCGAGCTTGCCGGGCAGGCCGCCGCCGTCGAGTGCGCCCTTGCGGCGGGTGAGGTCGCGGGCCTTGCGGGCGGCTTCGCGGGCGCGGGCGGCGTCGATGGCCTTGTTGATGATCTTCTTCGCGACGGAGGGGTTTTGTTCGAGGAATCCGCCGAGCCGCTCGTTGACGAACGCCTGCACAGTACCGGCGATGTCGGAGTTCAGCTTGCCCTTGGTCTGGCCTTCGAACTGCGGCTGCGGGAGCTTGACGCTGATGACGGCGACCAGGCCTTCGCGGACGTCGTCGCCGGTGAGGTTTTCCTTGACGTCTTTGAAGAGGCCGAGCGACTGGCCGGCAGCGTTGATGGTGCGGGTGAGAGCAGTCTTGAAGCCGGCGAGGTGGGTGCCGCCGTCGACGGTGTTGATGTTGTTGGCGAAGGTGAAGACGGTCTCGGAGTAGGCGTCGTTGTACTGCAGCGCGATCTCCATGGCGACATTGTTGCGCTCGGCTTCCATGTAGATGGGCTTGTCGTGGAGAACCTGCTTACCCTTGTTGAGGTGCTTGATGAACTCGGCGATGCCGCCGATATATTTGAACTCCTGGTGCTTGCTCTCGCCGGTCTTGGGGTCGGTGGTGCGTTCGTCGGTGAGGTGAATCTCGAGGCCTTTGTTGAGGAAGGCAAGCTCGCGCAGACGCTGGGCAAGAGTGTCGTAGTTGAACTCGGTGACGGTAAAGATGGACTTGTCGGGCAGGAAGTGGACCTTGGTGCCTTTGCGCTTGCGGGCGCCCATCTTTTGCAGCTTGGTGGTGGGCGCGCCCTTGGAGTACTCCTGCTGCCAGGCAAAGCCGTCTCGCCAGATCTCGACGTCGAACTCTTCGCTGAGGGCGTTGACGCAGCTTACGCCTACGCCGTGCAGGCCGCCTGAAACTTTGTAGTTGGAGGCATCGAATTTGCCGCCGGCGTGAAGCATGGTGAGGACGACCTGGACGGCGGGCATCTTTTCGCCGTTGATGACCTTGTCGTCGACGGGGATACCGCGGCCGTCGTCGACTACGGTGATGGAGTTGTCGACGTGGATGGTGACATCGATGCGGGTGGCATGGCCGCCGAGAGCTTCGTCGACGGAGTTGTCGACTACCTCATAGACAAGGTGATGCAAACCCATCTCGCCGGTGGAGCCGATGTACATGGCGGGACGCAACCGGACAGCCGCCAGACCTTCGAGGACGGTGATGTTCTCGGCCGAGTAGCCGCCGCCCTCTTTTTTCCGGGTAGGAGCGTCCTTGATTTTGACAGCTTCGAGCTCTTGAAGAGCGCCTTCAGTGGGGATTGCAGTCGATGCCATGTATCTCCGTCCAGCGGTTGCTGAATATCGGGAATTGTCAGCCTGTCTGGTGTCCGCTCGATTCGCGAAAAGCCCGCGCCAGTCCAGCGTTTTCTATGCGTCTCGGGCTGTAACTCCGTTACTCAAGTATAACACGTGGAAGGGGAAGGTCGCTGCCTGCTAAGCCGCCTGTATTCAGTGTTTGCAGGAACCTTTTGAAGCCCAAAAAATGGTCCGTGTGTGGGTCTGATTCGCACGATTTCCTGTGGATTGAGACTCCCCCAAAAGTGCTACTGCCCTAACCCATACAGCTTGCTATGCTGCACCAAGTTAGTAACGAGGTGACCAATGAAGTTGAATCGCTTGCTGGCAGTATCGATTGTTGGAATGTCATTGCTTACAACCTCAACCTCGGCCTTTGCCTGTGAGCACGAGAGTCATTCGTGGTCTTGGTTCGGGTGGTGTAATCACTCGGATCGCGATAAGGACAAGGACTGCGATCATCACGATAACAACAATGGTGGTCACGATTGCAATGGTGGCGGCCATTCGGGCAGCGGCGGTGGCAGTTCCACCGGCGGTTCCACCGGCAGCCCCACCGGCCCCTCTACCGGTACGCCGAGCGGCAGCGGTGGCTCACCCAAAGGTTAAGCGAACGCCCTCCCTGAACAAACCCTGGAAAGACCAGGAAAGACACTCTTAGAACAAGAATGCTCGCCGGAGCAAAAAAACAATGACCCTCTTCGGAGGGTCATTTTCGTGTTGTGCTAAGCCGAATGTGTGTCTAGTTGACCCGATAACGAAGTGACCCAAAGGTGTTATACGCAAACTATTGCATATTGCCTATCCTAACGGTGTGGCACGAGGTAAAACTATGAAACTAAATCGTCTCTTTACCGCTTCCGTTCTTGGATTCTCGCTGTTAACCACTTCGGCTTTTGCTTGCGATAGCGGCAGTAATGGCAGCAACGGGGGTCACTGGTCTTTCCTCAGTTGGATTTACAACCCTGTTGCAGACTCCCACCGCGAGGCTGACCAATTTGGGCAGAATTCCGGTAAAGGCAACAACTGCGATCACGGCAGAGGCAACGGTGGAGGCTACTGTGGCACCGGGGGGACCTCCAGTGACGGCTCCTCGAGCGGCGGTTCTACCGGTAGCGGCGGCTCGACGAGCGGAAGCGGTGGTTCTGGCTCACCCAAAGGTTAAGCGAACGCCCTCCCTGAACAACCCTGGAAAGACCAGGAAAGATAGTCTTAGAACAAGAATGCTCGCCGGAGCAAAACCAATGACCCTCTTCGGAGGGTCATTTTCACTCGTCTGAAAGTAAAGACTTTGTTGCGGTTCACCGTGCGGAATGGTCGATTTTGCTAATTTGTAGCGCAAGATTCGTATATACTCGATAAGTTGTCCAGAAACAGTCAGGAACACAAATGCCAAAGTTGAAGACACACAGCGGCGCCGCCAAGCGCTTCAAGAAGACGGGTACGGGCAAGTTCAAGCGCGGCCAGTCGAAGATGCGGCACATCCTTACCTCGAAGGCTACCAAGACCAAGCGCCACCTCGGCGGTCAGGTATTGGTCTCTGAGGCGGATCACGCGAAAGTCGCCCGCATGCTTCCTTACGCCTGATTCAGGCAGGGGAGTGTAGGTTTTCAAGTCGAGCCGCTCGAGAGAGCAAAGGGCCAGTCAAAGCGTTCCGGCCCCTGGAATCGCGTTAGCGTTCCACCGAGACTTGAAGTTGCAAGCGAGTGAAGAGGCCACCTTACCTCCAGCCGCTTAAACGAAGTACGCAAAAGGAGAATCACGATGCCCCGCGTAAAACGGAGTACAAAACGTAACGACCGGCGCAAAAAGATCCTGAAGCGCGCGAGTGGTTACTTCCTCACAAAATCCAAGCTCTACCAGGCAGCGCAAGAGGCAGTTGAGCGCTCGCTCAAGTTCGCCTACACCGGACGCAAGCAGAAGAAGCGTCAGTTCCGCGCTCTTTGGATCGTCCGCATCAATGCAGCCTGCCGGATCAATGGCATGAGCTACTCAACGTTCATCAACGGGCTGAAGCTGGCCGGCAACGGTCTAGACCGCAAGGTTCTGGCCGACATCGCGGCGAACGATGCCGCGGGTTTTGCGGCACTCGCGACTCAGGCCAAGGCGGCTTTGAAGAAGGCTGCTGACGAGCGCGCGAAGGATACTGCGAAGACCGCTGCGTAAAGGCGAGTCATTCGGAACAGAAGGCGCGGCTTCGGCTGCGCCTTTTCTTTTCGAAGAGCAGGCGGTCGCACCAATAGAAGCAACAAATGATCGGCTCGACCTCAAAGTTTTGTGGCCTATTGTTGAAGGATAATGCGCTCGGCGAAGCCTTTTCTGAATTTGATCTTGCTACCCCTCTTCTATGTGGTCCCGGCAGTTTCGCAACAGGTTGCGTTCACGTTCGACGATCTGCCTGCGCATGGCGATCTGCCGCCGGGGCAGACACGGTTGGAAATTACTGAATCGATCCTGCGCACGCTGCACGATCAGCGCATGCCTGCGGTCTACGGCTTCGTCAATGCCGACAAGTTGGAGAAAAGCCCGGACGACATTGCAGTCCTGAAGGCGTGGAGGGCTGCGGGAGACCCGTTGGGGAACCACGCCTACTCGCACCCCTCGCTCAACGAGGTGACAGCGGAGCAGTTTGAAACGGATATCGCTAAAAATGAGCCGATTCTCGCGAAGCTCATGGTGAGTCAGGACTGGCACTGGTTCCGGTATCCGTTCCTGTGGGAGGGCGACACGCTGGAGAAGCGTCACGCCGTCCGCGCCTACCTCCAGCAGAACGGTTATCAGATCGCGCAAGTCTCGATGGACTTTGAGGACTACCTGTGGAACGCTCCTTATGCGCGTTGCGTGGCCAGGCAGGATGAGAGGTCGATCGAGGCTCTTCGCGCGAGTTACCTCGCCACGGCCGATCAGTACATTACGGTCTTCCGTGATCTGACCCACACTTTGTATGGCCGCGACGTTCCCTATGTGCTTCTGATGCACATAGGCGCATTTGACGCGAAGATGCTGCCTGATCTCATAGACCTCTTCCGCAGGCGGGGCTTCAGCTTTACGGCACTCCCTGACGCGATGAAGGACTCTGTCTATCGAGAAGACCCCGACATGGCCTTGAAATATGGCGGGACGTTTCAGGAGCAGGTTGCAGCTGCGCGGCACATCAAGATTCCGCCCAACACAAAGCCTTATAAGGAACTCGAGGCGACGTGCCGCTGACGATACGGTCAAGGGAGGTTTTGCAGGCGCGGAGTCCTATATCCTTATCTCTATGTCGACCGTCACACCCGCAGCACCACAACTTTCCCTCCCGGTGGAGGAGGAGCCGTTGACGGGTAAACCACTCTTTGAATGCTGGGGCCGCTACCCCAGTTATGGCGCGAAGGTGATTCCACTGCACTGGCAGAGTGACTTTCCTGCGATCACCAAAGGCCTTCACGACAGCGCGCTGCCAGTGGGCATGGGACGCAGCTACGGGGATGTCTGTCTGCTCAAGGATGGCAACCTGTTGCTGACAACCGCGATGGACCGTCTCATCAACTTTGACGCCGAGACGGGCCTGCTGACGGCTGAGGCCGGTATCACGCTGGCGCAGATTCTGGATTTCGCGGTCCCGCGCGGATTTTTTCTGCCGGTTTCCCCGGGCACGAAGTATGTAACTTTGGGTGGAGCGATTGCCAACGATATTCACGGCAAGAACCATCACGTCGCAGGAACGTTCGGCCGGCATGTGACAGAGTTTGAGCTGGTGCGCTCCGATGGTTCGCACAAAGCTCTGCTCGCTTATGGAAAATGCGGACCTCTTCGCCGCGACCATTGGTGGTATGGGGCTGACGGGTCTGGTCGCCTGGGCGACTCTGCGGCTTAAGCCGATTGTGTCCCGCATGATCGACTATGAGGGGATTCAGTTCTACGGGATCGACGAATTTCTCGATCTAACGGAGCAGAGTAAGAACATCGAGTACACAGTGAGTTGGGTCGATGCCACCTCGACTGGACGCAACTTTGCACGCGGCGTGTTTATGCAGGGGGATCACTCTCAAAAGAGAGATAACTTGACTGTCTCCTCGAAGCCCAAGCTGGTTTTTCCGTTCAACGCTCCCGGATTTGCATTGAACAATCTCAGCGTCAGTGCTTTCAATACGCTGTTCTTTCATAAGCAGATCCACAAGCGGGTCGTTTCACTGCAGGACTACGAACCGTTCTTCTATCCGTTGGATAAGATACTGCATTGGAACCGCCTATATGGCAGGCGTGGATTCCTTCAGTTTCAGTATGTGATTCCGTTGGAAAACGCGAAGGAGGGAACGGTCGCGATCCTGCGTGAGGTCGCGAAGTCGGGGTTGGCCAGCTTCCTCGCCGTGCTCAAGGCATTCGGCGATGTGCCTTCTCCTGGCATGATGAGTTTTCCCAAGCCTGGAATCACTGTTGCGCTCGATTTCCCGATTAAGCCCGACAGAAGTTTTCCTCTGGTTAGCCGTCTCGCCGATATGACGCTGGAGTTTGGCGGCCGCCTCTATCCCGCAAAGGATGCGACGATGACGGCGTCGCAGTTTCAGGCGTTCTATCCGCAGTGGGAGAGGTTTGCCCGCTACCGCGATCCCATGTTGACTTCGAGTTTCTGGGAGCGCGTTACCTCCAATCTTTAGACCGGACTAACCATCTATGAGCTCTGCCTTGCAAACCACCGGTGACCCGCACAAAACGCCCCGCAAGATCCTCGTCCTGGGGGCTACCTCTGGCATCGCCGAAGCGACGTGCCGGATTTGGGCCGCACAGGGAGCGAGTCTGTTTCTTGTGGCGCGCAATGCGGAAAAGTTGGCCGCCGTCGCCGCCGACCTCCGTACGCGCGGAGCCAGTTATGTCGATACGGCTGTCGCCGACCTCGACGACACCGAAAAGCACCCGCAACTGCTGTCCCATGCGGTCAACTCCCTGACCGGCATGGACATCGCGTATCTCGCCCACGGCATTCTGGGCGACCAGGCTGAGGGCGAGCGGGACTTCAACGCCGCCGCACAGATTCTGTATACGAATCTGATGGCGCCGGTCTCGCTACTGACCTGGCTGGCGAACTTCTGCGTGCAGCGGCGTTCCGGGACGCTTGCGGTGATCTCGTCGGTGGCAGGGGACCGTGGGCGCAAGTCGAACTATGTCTATGGATCGTCAAAGGCCGGGCTCTCTGCGTTTCTGGGGGGACTGCGGAACCGTGTGGACCGCGAGGGGGTTACAGTCCTGACGATCAAGCCGGGGCCGACCCGTACGGCGATGACGGCCGGAATGCCGAAGAGCGAGCGGTTTGCGGATGTAGATGCGGTGGCGGAGTCTATCGTTACGGCGATCGACAAGAGGCGGGATGTGCTCTACGTTCCGTTCCAGTGGGGACCGATCATGTGGGTGATCCGGAGCATTCCGGAGCGGATCTTCAAAAAACAAAATCTGTAATTTGGGGATTTTGATTCAGGATTCTATGAATTTTGGTGGATTCCGGAGTGCAGGAATCTCGGATTACCGGGACTTTCTGATTGGTCATTAAATTGCTCTCTAATATCTTGAATACCACAAGTATAAGAAGGCTATCCCGCCACTTGAGGCAGTGACGTCAGTTTTTGTCAGAGTGATTGGTGTCTTGAAAGGCAGCAGCGTACCGAAGGAACCGTTAGCTAGAAGTGCATTACTGATTTGAATCTCCGAGACGAGGCAAATTCATGAAGATGCTGTTCCGCACCCCCTACATTCTCCTTCTTCTGGTTGTTGGTTGCTTTTTGATCGCACGCCCCGAGGTAGCCTCAGCTCAAGGTATCGTTACCGGAACCATTACCGGAACCATTACTGACGCATCGGGCGCCGTCGTTCCCAATGCCCCGGTGGTTGCAACCAACACGGCAACTGGCATCAAGGTAACGGGAAAGACTGGGGGCGGCGGGAGAGATCGCGCTGAAGGATGTACCGCTCGGTACCTATACGGTTGTCGTGACGGCGCCCGGATTTTCTCCGTTGACGGTGAACAATCTCGAGGTAAGTTCAGGCGGGACCTCGAGCATCGGGAGTCTGCATCTTGCGGTGGGCAATACAGCGGAGCAGGTCGAGGTTAGTGCGGCGCAGAATCTCCTGGAGACCTCCCAGGCGCAGATTACGACGACGTTTGACAGCCAGAACATTACGGATCTTCCTACCGGTGGCGGTCTTGACCGTCTGGCCCTGTTGATCCCCGGCGTCGTGCGTACGCTCTCCGACAACTTTGCCAATACGAACGGAGTCGGTTTTTCGTCGAACGGGCAACGTGGCCGCTCCAACAACTTCGAGATTGATGGACAGGGAAATAATGACAACTCGGTGACGGGACCGCAGTTCTTCTTCCGCAATGAGGATGCCCTGCAGGAGTATCAGGTCCTGACGAACAACTTCGGTGCGCAGTATGGCCGCAACGCCGGCTCCATCATCAACTACATCACCAAGACGGGCACGAACGCCTTCCATGGCTCGGCTTTTGAGAATTATTTTGGCTCTTGGGGCAGTTCGCTTACGCAAGGACAGAAGAGCGCGCTGCTCGGATTCTGCGCTCCCGGGCAGGTAAGCGCTCCCGGAGCGGTCTGCACCACCCCAGTCGTGCCTCGCGTTACCGCCAATGAGTTCGGCGGCACCGTCGGTGGTCCGGTCTTCAAGGACAGGCTCTTCTTCTTTGCCGGCATTCTCTTCCGGAGAATCACGAACGGTGCTTCGCCCTCCATCTCGACGACGCTGACTCCGACCCCGACCGGACTGCAACAATTGGCGTCGGCATTTCCAAACAACGCCTTCGTCGCCTCTCTGCAGAATCAGGGTCCCTATTCAGTGAAGTCGGGAAATCCTGCACCCGTGGCGACCAGCAACGTTGTCGTCTGCGCGCGTTGCTGATAAGACGAACAATAACTGTCCCTCGACTTCGCCGACCGCGACTATTCAGATGGGTACCATTCAGCGGTTGCTGCCGAGCACCTCGAGCGACAACGAACAGATTTATCGTGGCGACTGGCAGGCGACACAATAAGGATCGCTTTTATCTTCGCTACATGTACCAGAACGCTCCGACCCAGGTCTCCGGCGGAACTATCTCCACGGGCAACTACTACAACACAACGGACAAGGTTCACTCGGTGGGCGCCGACTAGACGCGCACCTTCACGCCCGTCTGGGTCAATCAGCTTCGCTATGGCTTCCAGCAGGCGACGATTACCTTCGGCGACGGTGGTTACCCGGGATGCGACGATGCGAACCTCTTGATCTGCCCGTCGAGCATTTCGATTACAGGGTTCGCCGGTTACGGCCAAGCCAGCAATATTCCGCAAGGCCGTATCGTAAAGGCCACGCAAGTCCAGGACAACGCCAACTGGTCTTACAAGACGCATCAGATTACCTTCGGTGGGGAGTTTGACTACCAGAACTCTCCGAACGTTTTCCTGCCCAACACGAGCGGGACATTTGCCTTCCAGGGCTTCGACTATGCCTTGGCTGGCGTAAGCAGTCTCAGCCTGGCAAACGGCAACCCGAACATTCCGTTCAAGGAGCCCGACTGGGCTGGATACTTCCAGGACGACTGGAAGGTCACGTCAGGGACCTCACGCTCAATCTCGGCCTTCGCTGGGAGTACTTCAAGCAGGCGATCAATCTGTTGCATGATTCGAGCGTTGCACGTCAGACGGGCCCAAATCCGATCTGGCTGACCACACTGCCGCTCAGCCTGACCACGTTCCCCTGTATCCCGCAGAACTACAAGAACTTCGGACCACGCATCGGATTTGCCTATAACCCGCACAAAGCCTGGTACGGTCATCCGCGGTGGATTTGCGATCAACTACGATCCGCAGTTCTACAACATCTTCCTGAACGTCTATACGTCCGCCCCGATCGTCAACACCGGCGTCATCCCCTGCAACGGGCCGGGGACTTCAGTCAACTGCCTGCCTTCGGGCGGAACCACGAACGCACTGGTGCACACGCAGAACGATCAATACAACCCAACCGGAGTCAATCCCGGAACGAAGTCCCAGAACTCCGTGCATGAGTCCGTTCAAGAACCCCGTGGCCGAGAACTACACCATCGGGATCCAGCAGCAGATCGGGCACTCGCCGTGGCTGAGCTTCGCTACGTCGGCAACCACTCCTACGACAACTTCCAGAACTCTGAATGGAAATGCCTGATCAATTCGCGGCGCCGCCAACCTCGACAGTTACGGTCGCGCAAGGGTACAAGACGCTGTCCCAGGCCTTTCCCAGCAACTGTTCCCGTCGTCCACGTATTGCACCACGGCCGGTTCGCTGTGGTCTCGGAACCCAAAACTGCAATCTGACAACTTATCTCATCCGCGGCTAACACCGCTTTCAGCATCTACAACTCCCTTCAGACCCAGTTGAGGATCCAGAACTACCACGGGGTTACTGCGACGTAGCCTATACCTGGAGCCGAACATTGACAACGCCAATGAGATCTATCGGTACCGCAACTGGTGGAGGTACCATCGCAACCTCGCAGAGCCCCTTCAATACCAACCAGGCCGAGCGCGCGGTTGCAGGAAACTCCTACCCGAACGTCTCTAAGTGTCTCGATGGTCTACAGGGTACCGTTTTCTCGGAGCAAAAGGTCTGGTCGGGTCGCCTCCTCGGCGGCTACTCGGTCAATACTATCTGGAGCTACAACACCGGCCAGGTCTACACTCCCGATCAGTCATCGAAGGCAAATCCTCCAAATGGCAGCGTAACTCGAAAATCCCAACGGCCAATCAGGGGCAGGCCCTCTGGAGCTTCTGCGACTACAACTACAACACGAATTCGATCGGAAACGACAGCTGCCGCCCAGTTCTCTCCAACAAATCCGCTCCAATCGGTTCAGTTGGCATCAATGGCGGTCCAGGAGTCGGTTATCTCGACTATGGTACCGGTGCTTCCATCTCGCGAGATTCCGTTCACTGGATACTCAACAATGAGTATGAGGCTGAAGCGCTCGGTACCCCGTACCCCGGAGTCAGCCGTAGCACGTTACGCGGCAACACGGTGAATGAGCTCGATACGAGTCTCTTCAAAACGGTCAGGATCAACGAGCGCGTCTCGGGTCAGCTTCGGCTACACGTCTACAATCTGCCAAATAGAGCCTACTACGGACGCCGGACTTTACCCTCAACAACTCCGATCCGTCGAAGCACATTGTTGCGGCCTATCCGACCGGATTTCGATTCCTTCAACACCTTCAAGTTCAACAGTGGAGGCGGAATCACGGTCCCCTTCGGTAAGGGCACTCGCAACATTCAGATCGGTGGAAAGATCATCTTCTAACTGTTCCGATGTTCTACGACGCCGGAGCTCAAATGGGCTCCGGCGTTTTTTTCTGCGGAATACAGTTCGACGTGGGCTTGAATCAACCTTCCAGAGGGTCCGTGCCGTCCTGCTGTTGCTGCGCCATCTGTTGCTGGCGAGTAGGTGGGGCTGGCTGTTCGGGCAGACGTGTCGCCTTCTCGACCAGCGTCGACCAGTCTTCCGGAACGGGTAACTCCTGGTCGAAGGATGGAGTTTCGAGGCTCGCGGCGACTCGCACCGCAACCGTCAGCTCGCTGGCTGCGCGGCCGCGAAAGATGCCATGGGTTGGCGGGACGTCGGCATAGTCGCGCCCAATTGCTGTGCGAATGTGCCGGTCACCTGCGACGAGCCAATTCGTGGGATCGAAGCCGACCCAACCAAGCTGAGGCAGCAACGCTTCGACCCAGGCGTGGGTTGCGGAGTTGATTGACCGGTCCATGTCGCTTTCGCCGTGGAACAAATAGCCGCTGACATAGCGGCAGGGAATCCGCAGCTTGGAGCGCACGAGGGCAATCATGATGTGGGCGAAGTCCTGGCAGACGCCGGCCTTGGTGCCGAGCGCGAGATCGATCGGCGAATCGACCTTGGTCGACTTCGGCTTGTAGTCGAAGTGCTCGTACATCTGTTGATTCAGGTGGTGCAACACCATCAGAGGATCATCCCGGCGACGAACTTCGAGCTGCTCGGCGAGTTCGTCCAACGCAGGCGTTATGACGGTGAACTCACTGGGGAGCAACATCTCCCAATAGTCGCCCCGTTGAACCAATGCATCCAGGTCTCGCCACGCGTCGGGCGCCAGGAACGCCGGGATTTGAGCGGCAGGCTGAACTTCAACAAGCGATTCAGCAACGATCACAAGCTGTCCGTGCATTCCGGGGATGTCGAAGTGATGGACGTTGTTCGCCAGGTGATCGCGATAACTGAAGACCCGGCAGCGAGGGCTCACGGAGAGATGAAAGGTGTGGCAGCGCTGGTTGTGGTCGCTGCGCGGATGCATCCTGGTCTCCATCATGCTCTCGCTGACGGGATTGCTGTAGAGAAACTTCGTCAGATGGCGAATCGAGTAGTACATCGTTGAGTCTCCCTCGCGACTTGAAACTCCCTTGCTTTAGAACGGCCAGTAAAAGAGCCAGGCCAGGCGCCAGCGCTTCTGCTGATACCAGACAATGGCGGGCAACAGAGTTGCGAACATGGTGGGCAACAAAAGTTGGAGCCAGAACTCGCGTGTGTGAAAGATGCTATCCAGAACGACGCGCGTCGCGCCCTGGGCAAAGGCGCTGAGCAGGAAGATGGCGAGTGAGGCGCGGCCTATCCACGCAAGCGCGCTTCCGGTTCCATGTTTGTCGAGGAGCCTGGCCAGGAGAAAGAGTGCCGCCGTGCCCGTGAGGCCGAGACCAATGTAGCTCCATCGCGTTGCGGCTCCGAAGAGATAGATCATCGCGGTCTGGAACGCCGCCAGCAGAGCGAAGCTGAAAAACGCTGGGGGTCGCGGGACTAGCTCGAGCCGATAGATGCGCGCTCCGACCCACATGCCGGCGGCGAGAAAGCAAAACTCGCGCAAAACCTGGTTGGTCAACGGCGGCCCAAAGGCTGGCGTCACGCCTATCGCGGCGGCGATGACAAACCGCAGCCAATCAGGAAGCGTTATTGTGAGGAGAGCCAGCATGAAGCAGCAGAAGAGAGCAAAGAGGAACCAGCTCGCGTCTCCATCGGCTATTTTGACGAGGAAGCTCCGCCACTCGAAGGGCTCCGCGCTCATTTGGAAGCGTCCGATCAACGGATGCAGGGCGGTGTAGATCACGGCGAACAGCAAATAAGGATAGAGAATCGACTTTGCTTTTTCCGCGGCGAAGGCGAGTCTCCCTCGGCGCTTGATACTCCCGTGAACAAAGAGCCCGGCGATGAAGAAAAATGCCGGCATATGAAAGCTGTAAATCAGCGCGCGAAAGAAGGCGGCGGAGGGTGTATTCCACCACCCGCGATGGACCATGCCCTGCGCCGTGTGACCGAGGGTGACGAGAATAATCGCGACGCCTTTGACGATATCGACGAGGTTGGAACGCGTGCCGCTGGTGATCGGCTCTCGCAACTCCGGTTTTGTCTGAAGGGCGATCATCTATCCGGCCAGCGCAGTTTGAATGGAGTAATCCACATAAAGTTCGTAGATGGTAGTGTGAATGGCGCGGCACTGCGCCTGGATGCTCTCCAGATAGCTGACCACGTCCTGTTTCAGCACCTCATCGACACCGCTATAGCTCAATGATGCCTGCAGGCGTCCGCTCAAGCGTTGCAGCGCCATCGCACGGCTCTTGCCACTGTCCCCCTGAATCTTCTCGAGCGCGATTCCCACGCTATCGATAGAGAACCTGATGGAATGAGGAAATTCTTTGTTGAGCAGAAGAAATTCGAAGATATGTATCGGGGTCAGGTCCGCTGTATACACCTTGCAGTAGGCTTCAAAAGCAGTAGCAGAGCGGAGCAGCCCCATCCAGTCGAGGTACTCATATCCCTCGCCGCTCTGTTCCGGATACTCCCAAAGATCGGAATGGTAGGCCTCCAGGAGGAGCGCTGTCGCGGAGGCTCGTTCGATGTATCGGCCAACCTGGATGAAATGCCAACCCTCACCATGGTTCATCGTCGAGTCGGTGACGCCCTGAAACTGGTGGACTGCCTCCATGACGGACTGCAGAAAATCGCTGGGACGCGAGAGCCCTTTCGCTAGGTCCGCGGCCTGCCTTTCCATTTGCATCTCCGGCCGCGTGACCTGGAGATAGAGGCTGTTCAGCCGGTGCCATTGTTCGGTCGAGATCTGCTCGCGGACCTGCCGCGCGTTTTCTCGCGCCGCGATGATGCACGAAAGAATCGAAGCTTTGTGCTCCGTATCGAAGGTGAGTGCCTGCGTCAGGGAGTACGGATCGCCGGTCCACTCTATGTCCTTCGGCTTGTTCAGAGCTTGCAGCACGCGTTGCCATCGCCGCTCTGCGCTCGCGGCGGTTTCGTCGAGCATCAGATTCAGGTTCACATCCAGCAGACGTGTCGTGTGCTCGGCGCGCTCAAGATACCGGCTCATCCAGTACAAACTGTCGGCAACTCGGCTCAGCATCGGGCATCTCCCTTCACCGGTTCAGCACCCAGGTATCTTTACTGCCTCCGCCCTGCGAGGAGTTCACAACTAGCGAGCCACGCTTGAATGCCACGCGTGTCAAGCCGCCGGGCACAATCGTAACCTTGTCGCCAAAGAGAACGTATGGTCGCAGATCGACGTGGCGCGGTTCGAGTTCGTCGCCAATCAGGCATGGCGCGCGGGAGAAGGAGATCGTGGGTTGCGCGATGAAGTTGCGCGGATCCGCCTCGATCTTCTCGGCAAACTCCTCCCGCTGAGCCTTGGTCGACTGCGGCCCGATAAGCATTCCATAGCCGCCGCTCTCTCCGACGGCCTTGACGACCAGTTTGTCCAGGTTCGCAAGCACGTGCTGCCGTTCCTTCGGCCGCGTGGGCAGAAAGGTCTCGACGTTGTTGAGCACAGGATCTTCGTCAAGGTAGTACTTGATGATGTCGGGGACGTAGGCATACAACGCCTTGTCGTCCGCGACGCCTGTGCCAAATGCATTGGCGAGGGTCACGTTTCCGGCGCGGTACGCGTTGAACAACCCTGCCACTCCGAGAACCGAATCGCCACGAAACGCTAGCGGATCGATAAAGTCGTCGTCGACTCTGCGGTAGATCACATCCACGCGTCGCAGACCATTGGTCGTTCGCATGTAGACGATGTTGTCGTGGGTAACGAGGTCACGCCCCTCTACGAGCTCGATACCCATCTGCCGGGCGAGATAAGCGTGTTCGAAGTATGCCGAATTGAAGACTCCTGGCGAGAGCAGAACAATGTTCGGCTCCGGCCTGCCCTCGGGCGCGAGCGAGCGCAACGTTCCCAGAAGAATCTGCGTGTACTGCTCGATGGGGCGCACGTTGTAGTTGCGAAACAGCTCCGGGAATATCCGCTTCATCACCCTGCGGTTGGTCAGCATATAGCTAACGCCGCTGGGGACACGGAGGTTGTCCTCAAGGACTACGAATTCACCGTTCTCGAGGCGGATCAGGTCGGTTCCGCAGACCGCGACGTAGACATTGCGCGGAACCTGCAATCCGGACATCTGTCTGCGATAGTGCTTGCAGGTATAGACCATCTCCCGCGGAACGATTCCGTCCGCCAGAATTCTTCCCTCGTTGTAGATGTCTTTGAGAAAGAGGTTGAGCGCGGTGATCCGCTGGGTCAATCCCATCTCAACGGTCTCCCATTCGGCGGCCGTGATGATGCGCGGCACCAGGTCGTAGGGAAAGATCTTTTCGGTTCCTTCCTCGCGGCCGTAGACCGCGAAGGTGATGCCCTGGCTCAGGAAACTGAGGTCGGCTGCCTGCTTTCGGCGCTGCAACTCGTCTGGGGGCAGTGAGATAAAGTGCTCCAGCAATTCTCTGCAATGAGCGTGCAGATTGCCAGAATCGGCGAACATCTCGTCGTAGGCATGGTCCAGCAGGTAGTTCTTCAGTGCGGCGCGCTCGAGATAGGAGGACTGGGCTGGCTGCATGGAGAAGCCTTGAGTATAGCGGGAAACCAGGAGCCAACAAACCCGATTCTCCTGGGCGGCTCGCCATGATGCTGATTTCAAGTCGTTACCCGCGGATTCACCGTATCTTCTTGCAACGAATCGCGGCGAGGCAGCCAGAGAGGGGCCATCTGGGCTAAACTAAGAGTGACGCCCACTTTCCAGAAAACCCCACACTCAGGCGCACAGACAGGACACATCGCAGTGAGCAACTCAACCGCAGTCGCAGTGAAACCCATCTTCAATATCGCCATCATCGCTCACGTCGACCATGGCAAGACCACTCTAGTGGACGCTATGTTGCGCCAAAGTGGCACCTTCCGCTCCAACGAGGCAGTTGCCGAGCGTGTGATGGACTCGAATGACCTTGAAAAAGAGCGCGGCATTACGATTTTAGCCAAGAATACGGCCCTCTATTACCACGACAACAAGATCAACATTGTGGATACGCCAGGTCACGCGGACTTCGGCGGTGAGGTGGAGCGTGCGCTGAAGATGGTGGATGGCGTGGTGCTGCTGGTGGATGCTTCCGAGGGGCCGCTGCCGCAGACTCGCTATGTGTTGTCAAAGGCGCTTGAGGCGGGATTGACGCCGATGGTGGTGATCAACAAGATCGACCGGCCGGATGCGCGACCGCAAGAGGTGCTGAATGAGGTCTATGACCTGTTCATCGACCTCGACGCGGATGAGTCTGTGTTGGACTTCCCGGTTCTCTATACCAATGGCAAGCTTGGGACTGCCACGACGGATCCTGCGGTTCCGGGAACCGATCTGCAGCCGCTGTTCGAGCAGATCGTCACCACGATTCCGGTGGCAAAGGGTGAGCCCGAAGGGACACTTCAGATTCTCGTTACGAACCTGGATTATTCGGACTATCTCGGACGGCTTGCGATTGGGCGTGTGTTCAATGGGACCATGCGGACGGGGCAGGAATATAACGTTGCTAAGCTTGACGGGACTTTCAGCAAGCACAAGATTACGAAGCTATTCAGCTTTTCGGGATTGAAGCGCACCGACATCGACGAGACGCAGGTTGGCGATATCGTCGCGATTGCGGGAATTCCCGGAATCACGATTGGGGAGAGCTTCTGCAACCTCGAAGATCCGAAGCCGCTTCCGCCAATCACCATCGACGATCCTACGATTGCGATCCAGTTCAATGTGAACAACGGGCCGTTTGCGGGACGCGAAGGCAAGTTTGTGACCTCGCGGAATCTGCGCGATCGTCTGGACAAAGAGCTTTTGACAAACGTCTCGCTGAAGATGGAAGAGACGGGCTCGCCGGATACCTTCAAGGTCCTTGGGCGCGGGGAACTGCAGCTTGGCATTCTGATCGAAATGATGCGCCGCGAGGGCTTTGAACTCATGGTGAGCCGGCCCGAGATTGTCACGAAGCGGATCGATGATCAGCTCATGGAGCCGGTTGAGCATCTTTACATCGACGTTCCGGAGACTTTCGTTGGAACCGTTATTGAGCGGCTTGGGCCTCGTAAAGGCGAGATGGTAAAGATGACCAACCATGGGTCAGGCCGGGTTCGCATGGAGTTCCGCGTGCCTAGCCGCGGGCTAATCGGGCTTCGGTCGGAGATGCTGACGGAGACTCGCGGGACGATCATCATGAACTCCATCGTGGATGGTTATCTTGCTTACCAGGGTGAGATTCCGCAGCGCGCTTCAGGTGCGCTGATCTCAGACCGGCAGGGAACTACGACCGCTTACGCACTCGAAGGACTGCAGGACCGCGGGATTCTGTTTGTTCCCGACGGGATTGAGGTCTACGAGGGCATGATCATCGGCGAGCACTCGCGCGACAACGACCTCGACGTGAACTGCGTGCGCGAGAAGAAGCTTTCGAATATGCGGGCTTCGGGTTCGGATGATGCTGTTCGGCTCGTTCCTTACAAGCAACTCACGCTGGAGCAGTGCATCGAGTTCATCGCGGAGGACGAGCTGGTTGAGGTTACGCCGAAGTCGCTGCGGATGCGCAAGCGGGTGCTGCAGGCGAACCGGCGGCCCGTAAGAGTTCGAGCCGAATAATAGAGACGTTTTTTACCGATCCAATCTGCGGTTGGGCGCGCGCTTCGAAGTCCTCGGAGAGAAGTGTCGAGGCGCTCGGCTTCGTCGTGGATTTTCTCGATGGGATAGTTGAGGACCTCGTAGAGGAAGGTCTCGATCAGCCGATGATGGCGGATGATTTCGAGGGCGCGCTTGCGTCCTGTGCGGGAGAGGCAGACGCCGCGGTGGCGCTCGTAATCGACGAGAGGGCTTTTGGCGGAGGCGAGTTTCTGAATCATGTTGGTGACGGAGGCCATGGCGACGTCCAAGCGGTGGGCCAACCTTTCTGGATACGCGGGTTCACTTCTCGAAGGCAAAATGGCTGCGGCAAGAATACGGCCTGGATTGGTTTCGCAGCGAGTCGCTTGACCAGATTTACCTATTCTCACAGGGATTGACTTAGGTGTCAAAATTAGGCGAGCCTAATCAAGATTAGGTAAACCTAATTAGCGATCGTCAACTGGGGAGGGCCATGAGATCAGGCCGCGTTCTTCTGTTTGTTATTGTGCTGTTGGCTGTGGGCGGCGGCTGCCCGCTGTCTGGACAGAGCGGGACGACGAGCGGTTTTTATGGCACGGTTTCCGATGTCACGGGAGCGGTGGTCCCGGGAGCGAAGGTGATGTTGACGTACGTTTCCACGCAGGCCCAGCGCAGTGTGACGACGGGGCCTGATGGGACCTTCTTTTTTTTTGCAGTTGAGTACCGGGGCTTACATGGTCTCGGTTGAGGCCGGCGGTTTTGCCTTGACTGCCAAGGACGTCGAATACGCGGGGGTACCGATTCATCTGGATTTCCGGTTGGCTGCGGACGTGTTCCAGACGGAGGTGATGGTGCGCGCGGGGGTACTGGATCCGGCGGCGCCGGCGCATGTGGATGTGAGCCAGGAGCAGATTGAGCGAATTCCGAGCCAGAGTGTGAGCTCGCCGCTTAGCTCTCTAGTGACGGTGACGACGCCGGGGGTTTCGGCAGACTCCAATGGCTCGTTTCATCCGCTTGGAGACCATGCCGAGGCTTCGTTCGTGAACGACGGCCAGCCGATTACGGACCAGCAGAGCCGGACGTTTTCAAAGCTAGGTGTCGCTGAATGCGCTGCAGTCGCTGGAGATTCGGGAGGGGGCTCCCCAGGTGGATGTGGGCGATAAGACGAGCATCGTGATTGTGGCGCAGACACGGTCGGGGCTGGATCAGAGGCGGCCTGTGGGGGCGATTTCGTTTGCGCGGAGCTCGTTTGCCACTTCGCAGACGAGCGCCAATGTTGGATTTGGCACGGCGAAGCTGGGAAGCTTCACGGCTATCGATGGAATTAACAGCGGACGCTTTCTGGAGCGCGGAACTGACAACACCACGCGGACGTCAACGCGTAGAACCTGATTAAGCCGGTGGACTACAAGGCGACTCCGCAGACTTCACTGCAACTCAATACCAGCCTGAGCCGGTCGTGGTTCCAGACGCCGAATACGCTGGACCAGGATGCGGCGGGACAGAACCAGCGGCAGACGATTTTGAGTTTCAATGTGGCTCCCTCGCTGCTGCATACGTTTAACGGGTCGATGTTCAACCAGACCAATCTGTGGGTTCGGCAGGAAAAGGTTCGTTACCGGCCGTCGGAGGATATGTTTGCGGATACTCCGGCGACGCTCGCGCAGAGCAGGCGACTGACGAATGCTGGAGCGCGATCGGAGATCAACTATGCTCGCGGCAGGCACTCGGTGGTTGCGGGCGCGGAGTGGAAGCACACGTTTCTGGCGGAGCAGTTTACGACAGGTCTTACGGATCCGGCTTATAACAGCCCGTGCTTAGGACTGGATGGGGCCCATAGCGGATAACTGCTATCGAGATTTCCAGGCCCGTGGTCCATCGAGCAATCCAGGGTTCTGCCGGGGCTTGTCGCGATCGATCTGACTCGCGGCGGCGCGTTGTACGACTTCAAAGGGTATACGGACATCAAGCAGGAGGCGGTGTTTGGCAACGACAGCGTGCGGTTGAGGGATTTCACGTTCAACCTGGGACTTCGGTTCGATAATTACAACGGCCTTACGAACAGCTGGGCGTGGCAGCCGCGTGTGGGGAGCTTATCGGCGGCCCCGCTCCATACGGTCTTTCATCTAGCGTACTCGCGGATATTTTTGACGCCGTATAACGAGAATCTGATTGTTGCGAGCTCTAATGGACCGGGCTCGACCTCGGTGGCGCTTGGCGCGGAGGATTCGGGAGTGCTGAAGACGGGGCGGCGAAATCAGTTCAATGTGGGATTCGAAACGCAGGCTTCGAAGTTGCTTTCGTTCACCGGGGAATATCTCTGGAAGTTCACGTATGGGGCGTATGACTTCGACATTCTTTTGGATAGCCCGCTTACCTTTCCGACACAGTTCCGGAAGTCGAAGATTGATGGGGCGCTGTTTCGCGCGACGCTTGCTCCGGTGAATGGGTTTGCGGGGTATGTGACGGTGAGCCATGTGCGCTCGCGGCTGTTTGGCCCGGAGACGGGTGGGGTGAGCTTCAGCCCGCCGTATGCGATTGTCGCGCGGCCTGACCATGATGAGGGTCTGGCGATGAATGTTTATGCGCGGTACCAGATCGGTCATCGCGGGCCTTGGTGGGGAGTTTCCTACCGGTACGACGGAGGGCTGGTGGCGGTTGCGGTGCCGAATATTGCGACGGCCCTTAGGCTGACGGGCGATGAGCAGGGGCAGATGGGGTTTCACTGCGGGACGGTGTTTGCTTCGGTTGCGGAGCCGATCCGCTCGTGTGCAGAGGGGACGGGAGCGACGCGAATTCGTATTCCGGCTCCGGGGACGGAGAATGACGACAGGAATCCGCCGCGGATCGCGGTGAGGAATCTGGTGGATCTTTCGATGGGCGAGGATGAACTATTTCGACATGAGAAACAGAGTGTCGGGGTGCGGGTGGATGTGGTGAATACGGCGAACGTGCAGGGGTTGTATAACTTCTTGTCTACGTTTTCGGGGACGCATTTCGTGACTCCGCGGAGCATTATGGGGCAGATTCGGTATTCGTTTTGATTTTTGCGGGCTTCGCGCGAGGAATCGGCGGTTATTCATAGCGGAGGACGACCTGGGGGTCTACGGTGGTGGCTCGGCGGGCGGGGATCCAGCAGGCGACGAGAGCTACGGCGGCGAGGAAGATGGGGACGGCGGTGAAGGTGATGATGTCGTGGGGGCGGACTCCGTAGAGGAGGCTGGTGGAGAATTTTGCCAGGGCGAATGCTGCGGGCAGGCCTATGGCCACGGCTATGAGGGTGAGACGCATGCCCTGTCGGACGAGGAGGGCCTGCACTGCATTGAGTTGTGCGCCGAGGGCGATGCGGATGCCTATCTCGCGGGTGCGGCGAGTGACGGAGTAGCTCATGACTCCATAGAGGCCGACGGCGGCGAGGGTAAGTCCGGTGAGGCCGAAGACCCCGAACAGGATGCCAGCGAGGCGCGGGAGAAAGAGGGCGTCGTGGAGGTGTTCTTCCATGGTGGCGGTGTTGTAGATGGCAAGGGTGGGATCGAGGGCGGCGATTTGCTGGCGTGCGGCGGCGGCGATGGATGCGGAGTCGCCCGCTGTGCGGATGAGAAGGGTATAGCCCATGAAGGCGGGGTCGATGGCGACGGTCTGGTCGAGAGAGCGGAAGAGGATGTTGCGCTGATCTTCGCCGAGGGTTCTGGATTTGATGTCCTTGACTACACCGATGATCTGATAGGTGACCTTGCCGCCGGTGATTCGCTGGCCGATGGGGTTTTCCTTGCCGAAGAGTTTTTGAGCGAAGGCTTCATTGATGATGGCGACGTTAGGGCCGGTGGGGCTTTCGTTGGCGAAGTCGCGGCCCGCCAGGCGGGGGATGCCCATGGTCTCAAAGTAGCCGGGGGTTGCCATGTAGAGCTCGGCAAAGACGGGCGAGGAGGGTTGGGGGTGGCCTTCGAGCTTGATGCCGTCGCTGCGGTTGCCTCCGGAGAGCGGGACGGTATCGGTGGCGACGGCGGAGATGACGCCGGGGATGGCGGCTATCCGCTCGCGCGCCTGCGTAAGTAGCTGGACGGTGCGCTCCGGGGTGTAGCCATTGACGCGGGGATCGACAGACATCATGAGGATGCCGCGGGAGCGGAAGCCGATGTCGATGCCTGAGGCGGATTGGAGGCTGCGGAGGAAGAGACCGGTGGCGCAGAGGAGAACGAGCGACATGGAGATCTGCGTCACGAGGAGGATATTGCGGAGATTGAAGCCACGACCTGGGCGGGCAAAGGCGTCTTCGCCTTTCAACGCATTGGTGAGGATGGGGTGGGAGGCGATCCAGGAGGGGACGAGTCCGAAGAGGAGTCCTGCGGCGACGCTGAGGAGGAAGGAATAGAGAAGGACGCGAGAGTCAACGGAGACGGCGGTGTTGAGCGGGATGGGCGCGGGGAAATGGAAGGAGGAGAGCCCGCGTGTGGCGGCAATGGAGAGCAGAACGCCGGCGATGCCTCCACTGAGGGCGAGGAGGATGCTTTCGAGGAGCATTTGATGGACGAGGCGTCGACGCGTGGCGCCGAGGGCGATGCGGACGGCCATCTCGCGCTGGCGGCCGTAGGCCTGGGCGAGGAGCAGATTTGCGACGTTGGCGCAGGCGATACACAGAACGAGGAGAGCAACAACCATCAGGATGACGAGGAAGGCGATGACCGTGGAACGGTCGCGTGGTGGAAGCGAGCCGGCCTGCTCAAAACGGAACTCGAGTTTTTTTTCTGGGGCGGCGTTAGTTTCGGCGAAGTGTTTGGCCAGGGTGGCCAGCTCGGCGGCGGCCTGATCACGCGTGACGCCGGGTTTGAGGCGTCCGGTTACGGTGACCCAATGGAAGAAACGGGAAGAGCGGTCAGGGAGAGTGGGGACGAGCTGTTCGATATTGCCGAAGGGGACCCAGAACTGTGGGTCAAGGAGGAGGTCGATGCCACGGAAGGCAGGCGGGGCCACGCCGACTACGGTGTAAGGGCTCCCGGAGAGCGTTACTGATTTGCCGAGGATGTCGGGGTCAGCGGCGAATCGATGTTGCCAGAGACGATAGCTAAGGACGATGACAGGGGACTGTTCTTCGGTGCGGAGGAAGCCGCGGCCAATGGCCATGCGGAGCTGGGCGACGTCGAAGAAGTTGGAGGTGGCGGCTTGCCCCCAGACACGCTCGGGCTCGCCGGTGCCGCCGATGGAGGCGGGCACGAGGTCGTAGTAACCGGCCATGTCGGCAAAGGTGCGGGATTGGTCGCGGAGGTCGTTGTAGAGAGGCCAGGAGAAGTTGTTGCAACAGCGATCGCCTCGGTCAGTGGTGTGGAGGCTCATTAGCGTAGCGGGGTCGCCGACTGGGGCGGGACTGAGGACGAACTTGCTGATCATGGAGAAGATTGTGGCGTTGGCTCCAATTCCAAGGCCAATGGAGATAACCACAGCAAGGACGAAGCCGGGTGATCGGCTGAGACGCCGAAGTGCGTAGGTGAGGTTCCCATTAAAAGGCATGAGGTTTGTCCCCCGAGTGGATGGAAATACGAGGGGGTGGGGAGGATTGTTCCCGGAGTTTCGGCTCTGTGCGCTGGCTTATACGGCTGGAAAAATGAAGGGCCGTAAGCCTTTGGCAATCACCACAAGGTGGTAGTGCAGTTACCGATGAGATACCGCATCAGTTGAATTGGCTTTCCTTCGCGCCGCGGAACCGAGTCATGCGAGAAGAAAGCTGGCGGTCGGCCCTGTACTGAAGAACGGCCTTGGCTATAGCCAAGCAACGTTGAGGAGAGCGTACTCAGGAGAGGTAACGATGTTTCAAAACAATCGAACTACGTGCAGAGCAATTTTCGGTCTGCTCCTGTTGTGCGCGACTCCTGCTCTGGCAAATCATGTCGATACGGCAAACGTCACGCTCACCTGCAACTCCTACAACCTTTCGGTCAGGGCATCGGAGCTCGTTCCGGGAAGGAATTATCAGATTAACTACACGATCGATAGCAAT
The DNA here is from genome assembly GCA_963774735.1 of uncultured Acidobacteriaceae bacterium. Lineage (GTDB taxonomy): Bacteria > Acidobacteriota > Terriglobia > Terriglobales > Acidobacteriaceae > Edaphobacter. The sequence goes on from CAVZGJ010000028.1 coordinate 159,666, forward strand.
CCATCCTCGGGCGGTTCTCCAATCACCGGCTTTATTCCTTTCACTGCAGTTTCGAGCACTTTTGAAACCGCCGTGTGGGGTTCGTTTCCGACTTTGAACGGAAGTTTCAGTTTCTCCGGGACTGCCTCCCTGGCGGGGTGGAACACAATCCACAATCGAGATTTCGCCCACCAGCCTAACTTGCGGAGCAACGCCGCCGCCGGTTTGTGCGGCGATGTCCGGCAACGCATCGAACTTCAACGGAACCTCTCTCGACTCGGGACAATGGATCTGGTTCAATGCGAATTTCACAGCCACGGGTATACCCAGCACTGGCGCGGTTATTACCTTCACCAATTCCAAAATTCTGAACGCGGGGAATGGGACCGCTATCACTAATTCGGCTCCAAGTGCCCGAATCACGTTTTCTCCGTCGGCACCCTGCAGTACCACCACCTTCGACACGATGACGAACACCTGGTTCACAATTGTTCCGATGAGAGAGGACGACGAGATCTTTCTCACCGGTGTGGCCGTCCCTGTGCCTGCCGGGGGTCTGCCGGGAGGAATCAATGTGAACTGGACCGGCACCTTCGACACCGGCGGCGTCCCTGGTATCTCAATCGATTGGAAGTGGGGAGCTGCCGTCTACTCGAGCCTGAGCAGCCGACTTCAACACCCTTGCCATAAAGCCGGGACACCAAACTGCCTGCAGAGTTAACAACGGTGACCATGCCGGCACTCCCGAGGGGGCCGACAACAATAATCAGCTCTGGAAGCAGTTTGTTGTCGGCGGGGCGAGGGGTGGTGGCGGATCAAACTGGACGGGGTCGTGGAGCGGTACGCAGAGCGCCTCCCCACAATGCAGCCAGCCACAGTTCCAGTCGGGCCAAAGGGATAGGATTCCGGTGCAACGCGAAAGGCGCGCACCGGAATCCTGGTCTGTAGAGTGACACCCGAAGACTTTGCCATCCCTTAACGTTCAGGAGCTGCTTGATGATTACTTGTAGCTCTTGGCGGTGGCGAAGCGCTTGTTGACCTCGTCCCAGTTGACGGTGTTCCACCAGGCGGCGAGGTAGTCGGGGCGGCGGTTGTTGTACTTGAGGTAGTAGGCGTGCTCCCAGACGTCGTTGCCGAGGATGGGGTAGCTGCCTTGCGAGATGGGGTTGTCCTGGTTGGCGGAGGTGACGATGGCGAGTTTGCCGCCCTTGAAGATGAGCCAGCCCCAGCCGGAGCCGAACTGCTTGGCGGTGGTCTCGTTGAAGAGCTTCTTGAAGGACTCGAAGTCGCCGAAGTCTGCTTTGATCTGAGCGGCGATGTCGCCTGAGGGGTCGCCGCCGCCCTTGGGCTTCATGATCTGCCAGAACATGGTGTGGTTGACGTGGCCGCCGCCGTTGTTCTGCACAACTTTGCGGACGTCTTCGGGGATGGCGTTGAGGTCTTTGAGGAGTTCTTCGGGGGATTTCTTGCCGAGTTCGGGATGTTTTTCTACCGCGCCGTTGAGGTTGGTGACGTAGGTCTGGTGGTGCTTGTCGTGGTGGAGCTTCATGGTTGCTTCGTCGATGTGGGGCTCAAGCGCCGCGTAGTCGTAGGGCAGAGGGGGAAGTTCGTAGGCCACGGTGATTCTCCTGTCGTCGTTCGATTATGTCAGCCAGGAGCGTCCTGACCGGCTGGTTAATTTCGATGCCGCCGGGGCTCGTGACGATGCACCCGGGGAGGCAGAGCAACCTCGAAGATGATAGCGCAACGGGGGATTCACCGTTACTTCACGGTCCTTCGCGGCGAGATTGTAACCATTCGGGAGATTTTGCGCTCTAATGGAACCAATGAGTGATCTGAACGCTGCTTACCGCTGGCTGGAAGATGACGGGCCGGCCTTTGGCGCTCCCGGAGTGGAACCGCGCTGGACCTCGAGCGAGAAAGATGCGGTCTCGACCGCGTACGCTGCCTCGAGCAGGGTGTGGTTCACAATCTCCCACGGGACGTTGAACGAGATTTACTATCCGACGATTGATCGTCCGCAGACGCGTGACATGGAGCTCCTGTTCAGCGATGGCGAGACGTTCTTCCATGAAGAGAAGCGCGACCTGGCGTACGAGGACTTTCAATACATCGATAGTACGGCTCCTGCGGTAAGAGTTTCGGCGAGTGATCCGAAGGGGCGGTATGCGGTGACGAAGGAGTTCATCAGCGACCCGCACCATCCGGTGGTGCTGATGAATGTGAAGATTACTGGCGACGAGACTGTATTGTCGAGGCTGAAGTGCTATGCGCTGCTGGCACCGCATCTGAATGGTGGGGGCACGGGGAATTCGGCGCGGTCGATCGACGTGGCGGGGAAGCGCTGCCTGCTGGCGTGGAAGGGCGAGACGGTGCTGGCGATGGGGGCGAGCTGCGGGTTCAGCCGATCGTCGTGCGGGTATGTGGGGACGAGCGACGGCTATCAGGACCTGTGCACGGACATGAAGATGACGTGGCAGTTCGGCCAGGCGCTCGATGGAAATATCGCGGTGATGGGCGAGATCGACGTTGCGGCGCACCGCGAGTTCACGATTGCGATCTGCGTTTGGCGATGGCAACCACGCTGCGGTCGCGCAGATGATGCAGACGCTGTCGACGCCGTATGTCGACCATCAGAAGCGATTTTTGCTGCAGTGGTCGCGGTCGGTTTCGCCGCCTCGGTTGTCTTCGGCCTCGAGGGATGGCGGCAAGCTGATGCGGATCAGCTCAATACGTTCTGCTGACGCATGAGGACAAGACGTATTCGGGTGCGTTTATTGCTTCAGCATCGATACCTTGGGGCAATGCGAAAGGGGACCAGGATCTGGGCGGGTATCACCTGGTGTGGACGCGCGATATGGTGCAGACGGCTACTGCGCTGATGGCGTGCGGAAGGACGGATACGGCGATGCGGGCGCTGGTGTATCTGGCTTGTACGCAGCGGACCGATGGCAGCTTCGCGCAGAACTTCTGGATTGACGGGACACCGTACTGGAGGGGGATTCAGCTGGACGAAGTGGCGTTTCCGATCATCCTGGCATGGCGGCTGTGGAAGGCGAACGGGCTGGGGGAGTTCGATATCTTTCCGTTTGTGGAGCGGGCTGCGGCGTTTCTGGTGAGGTACGCGCCCGTGACGCAACAGGAGCGCTGGGAGGAGGTGGCTGGCTATTCTCCTTCGACGCTGGCGGCGGTTATCTCGGCGTTGGTTTGCGCCGCGGATATCGCTCGGGCTCGTCAGGCGACGGAGCTAGGTGCGTATCTCGAGACGTACGCCGACTGGATTGAATCGCACCTGGATGATTGGACGACGACGAAGGAAGGTGTGTTGGACTCGGAGGTGAAGTACCACTACGTGCGGATAGTGCCGCCTGCACCGGGTGAGCCGTTTTATAACCCCGGGTTGCCGAACGGATGGATTCACATTAATAACCGGGAGCCGGGGGAGCGGAGCGACTTCGAGGCGCGTGAGGTGGTGGATGCGGGATTTCTGGAGTTGGTACGGTATGGGATTCGACGGGCGGACGATCCGCTGATCGTGAATTCGCTCAAGGTCATCGACGGCCACTTGAAGATCGAGACGCCTTATGGTGACTGCTGGAGGCGCTACAACCACGACGGGTATGGGGAGAAGAAGGATGGCAGTCCGTACGACGGTTCTGGGCAAGGGCGCGCATGGCCGATTCTGACTGGAGAGCGCGCACACTATGAACTGTGTGCAGGTCACGACTTCGCGCCGTATATCGAGGCGATTGAGCGATTTGCTTCGACCGGTGGGATGTTGCCTGAGCAGGTTTGGGATTACGCGGATATACCCTCCAAGGGGATGTACAAGGGCCGGCCAGCTGGTTCAGCTCAGCCGCTGGTATGGGCGCACGCGGAGTATTTGAAACTGTTGCGGTCGGCGGTGGATGGGCGAGTGTACGACCGGATCTCGGTGGTGGCAGAGCGGTACGGCGTTGAGCAGGGGAAGCGGACCTTTACCAACCACATCGAGATATTTGAGGTCACGCGGCCGGTTTCGTCGATCTTCGCTGGATATACGCTGCGCATCGTGGATCGGGAGCATTTTCACGTGGTCTATACACTGGACAACTGGGCGACGACGCTGACGGAGGAGTCCCGGTCGGTGGGGTATCCGGGCTCGTTTGCGGATATTTCGACGCCGGCCGACTGGGAGGGCACGATTGTGTTTACGCTGAACTGGCCGGAACAGAACCATCAGCCTCGGTGGCTGGGAAGAAATATTGATGTGACCGTCATGCGGACGCCGGAATCTATCCAGCAGTAAGAATCAGGGCAGGGCCTTTGGATGCAGAAGCGGGCGGGCTCGGGCAGATGCAGAGAGCGGCGCTGGGCTAGTACACTGTCAAAGATCGACCAAAATCTCGAGATTCAGCGCCGCCAAATGCGCGCGACTCTTTATTGAGCAAAGGAAAAGAATGAGCGAAAAGCAGGATTCCAAGCAGAACGAACTCGACCAGCTCTCCATCAATGCACTGCGATTTCTGGCTGTCGATGCGGTGCAAAAGGCGAATTCCGGTCACCCCGGGGCGCCGCTCGGCTGTGCTCCAATCGCTTACCTGCTGTACCACAAGCTGATGAAGCACGATCCTTCGGACCCGAAGTGGATCGACCGGGACCGCTTTATTCTGTCGAATGGACATGCGTCGGCGCTGCTATATGGCGCGCTGAATCTCTCCGGATACGCTCTGCCGATGTCGCAGCTGGAGCAGTTCCGCCAGTGGGGCTCGCATACGCCGGGACATCCTGAGTACGGCGAGGCTCCGGGCGTTGAGGTGACGACTGGGCCGCTTGGCCAGGGGTTCGGCATGGCGGTGGGGATTGCCGTGGCGGAGAAGCACATGGCGGCGGTTTACAACCGCGATACGTACAACATCGTCGACCACCACACGTATGTTCTTTGCGGCGATGGCGACCTGATGGAAGGGATCTCGCACGAGACGGCCTCGCTGGCTGGAACGCTGGGTCTGGGCAAGCTGATTGTGCTCTATGACGATAACCTGATCTCGCTCGATGGACCGACGGAGCTCTCCTACACCGAAGATGTGACGAAGCGCTTTGAGGCCTACCACTGGCACGTGCAGATGGTGCACGACGGAAACGATCTTGTGGCGATCGAGAACGCGATTCTCGCGGCGAAGGCAGAGACGACCAGGCCCTCGCTGATCCGGGTAAGGACCGTGATCGGCTACGGGAGTCCGAAGGCCGGCACCAGCAAGGCGCACGGTGAGGCTCTGGGCGCGGAGGCAGTGAAGGCAACGAAGAAGAATCTCGGATGGCCGGAAGACAAGACGTTCTATGTTCCGGAAGAGGCCGGGAAGAATTGGGCGGAGGCCAAGCTTCGCGGCAAGGATGCGCACGCTGCATGGACCGACGAGTTTGCCGAGTACAAGAAGGCTTACCCGGAGCCGGCGGCGGAGTTTGAACGGGCCGTGTCGGCCAAGCTGGCTGAGGGATGGGAGAAGAAGATTCCGACGTTCCCGACGGAGAAGCCGATTGCGACTCGTAACGCAGGCCAGGCGGTGATGCAGGCTATCGAGAACGTCGTTCCTGAGCTCATCGGCGGCGCCGCGGATTTGACGACTTCGACAAAGACGATCTTTAAGGACTCGCCGAGCTTCCATGTCGATCCAGTGGGGCGGAATATCTTCTTTGGCGTGCGCGAGTTCGGCATGATGGCGATGGTGAATGGAATGGCGGCGCACGGCGGGCTCATCCCGTTCGGCTCGACGTTCTTCGTGTTCTCGGACTACTGCAAACCGGCGTTACGTCTGGCTGCGCTGATGGGGGTCCACTCATTGTTTGTGTTTACGCACGATTCAGTGGGTCTGGGCGAGGATGGCCCGACACACCAGCCCATTGAGCATCTGATGGCCCTGCGGCTGGTCCCGCACCTTACGGACTTCCGGCCGGCGGACGCGAACGAGACGGCAGCATGCTGGCAGATGGCGCTGGAGCGAAAGAGCCCGAGCTTCATGGCGCTCTCGCGGCAGGACCTTCCAGTGCTGGACGCTGCTAAAGCGCAGGCGGGCGCGAAGAAGGGCGCTTACGAACTGCTCTCGTACGGCAAGGATGTCATCCTGATCGGCACGGGCTCCGAAGTTTCAGTCGCGCTGAAGGCGGCCGAGGAACTCAAGACAGCCGGCATCAACGCGACGGTGGTTTCGATGCCGAGCTTCAAGGTCTTCGAAGAGCAGAGCGATGCGTACAAGTCCGCCCTGTTTCCCGAGGCCACGCCCAAGCTGGCGATCGAAGCTGGCGCAACCCTGGGCTGGTACAAGTACATCGGCCACAACGGCGCCGTGATTGGTCTGGACCGCTTTGGCGCTTCGGCTCCGGGTGCGATTGCTCTGGATAAGCTCGGCATCAATGTTCCGAACGTCGTGGAACATGCGAAGAAGCTGGTGAAGAAGTAGCGCGAGGGCGGCGATTGAGTTCGCAGCCCTTCTTTCTTTTGTCCAACACCTGTTTTTGAGATGAAGCGCGGAAGCAACAAAGCTTAGTCGATCGAATCAATGCGGATCGAAGCCAAGGATTTTGCAGCGGGCGATGCTGAGGTACTTCAGAGGACGCGGATGACGCAGGACGAGGCGAAACGGCTGGTCGCAAAACGCGCGGTTGAGTTCGTTGCGGATGGAATGGCCGTCGGGCTGGGTACGGGCACAACAGCGACGATGTTCATCCGCGAGCTTGCCACCCGTGTACAACAGGGACTGAAGATTCGGTGTGTGGCGTCGAGCGACGCGAGCCACGATCTTGGCTGGTCGCTGGGAATGGACGTGACGACGCTGGACGAGCTGCCGGAGCTTGATTTGTATGTTGATGGCGCGGACGAAGTCGGGCCCGGGCTTGCGCTGATCAAGGGCGGAGGTGGCGCGCTATTGCGAGAGAAGATCGTTGCCAGCGCGGCGAAGGAGTTCCTGGTTGTGGTGGACTCAACCAAACTCGTGGAACGGCTTGGGAGGTTTCCGCTGCCGGTGGAAGTGGTGAAGATGGCGCTTCCGGTGGTGGAACCGCGATTGGCTGCGCTTGGTCTGAATCCCCGTCAGAGAAAGGCGAAGGGCGGCGAAGGGCCTTTTCTGACAGATGAGGAGAATTACATTCTCGATTGCGCGTGCGGAGTGATCGAAGACCCCGAAGTGCTGGCGGCGGAGATTCGCGGGATCGTGGGCGTGGTCGAACACGGGCTGTTTTTGGGCATGGCAAGCCTGGCGCTGGTGGCCGGAGAGGATGGCGTGACCGAACGCCGGGCGTAGGAATCTGCATCGCTTGCCCGCCCCCTGCGTCACATAGAGATATGGCTAACTCGACAAACACATCGCAAACCGGAAAAGTCTGGTTCATCACGGGAGCCTCCACTGGCTTTGGGCGGCTGCTCGCCGAAGAGGTGCTGAAGGCTGGGGACAAGGTTGTTGTCACCGCGCGAAATCTCGACAGGGTGTCCGACCTTGAGGCGAAATATCCGGAGACGGCGAAGGCGCTGGCGCTTGATGTGACGAATCAAGCTCAAGTTGACGCTGCTGTCGCGCAGACAGTCGCGAAGTTCGGCCGAGTGGACGTTCTCGTCAACAACGCAGGGTACGGCGTCGCCGGTGCGATTGAAGAGGTCTCCGAGGCGGAGTTCAAGCCGATGATTGAGACTAATGTGTTTGGCTTGCTTCGCGTCACGCGCGCTTTTCTCCCCCAGCTTCGCAAGCAACGCAGCGGAAACATTCTGAACCTCTCTTCCATCGGAGGCTTGGTCGCCAGCCCGGGGATGGGCTATTACAACGCGACGAAATTTGCTGTTGAAGGCATATCAGAAGCGCTGGCCGGCGAGCTTGCTCCGTTGGGGATCAAGGTGACGATTATTGAGCCTGGGCCATTCCGCACTGATTTCCTGGGCCGCTCTGGTGTCATCGCCGAGACGCGAATCGCTGACTATGACTCGACCGCGGGCAAAATGCGGAAGTACTTTGCGGAGAACGATGGCAAACAGCCGGGCGATCCGGTGCGCGCCGTGCACGCGATGATGCAGGTGGTGGAGTCGCCGGCGCCGCCATTGAGGCTGCTGCTTGGCGCGAGCGCACTGCAGCGATTGCGCACGAAACTTGGCGGCTGGGAAAAAGAGATTGCAGAATGGGAGCAGGTGACTGTGGGCGCGGATTTTCCGAAGGGCCAGTGAAATTTCAGTTCGGATTAGAAGCTGATCTTTGGGTTAGGCATTCATTCGATCCGGCGCGATCGCCGACAAGGAAGGAAACAAATGGAACTTGGAATAATTGGACTCGGCAAGATGGGTTTCAACATGGCAGAGCGGCTTCGCCTCGCCGGTCATAAAGTCGTTGGCTTCGACTTCAACAAAGATGCAACGGCGAAGCTGACGAAGTCCGGTTCGCTGGGTGTGGATTCGCTGGAAGACCTGGTGAAGAATCTCGCTGCGCCCCGCGCGGTGTGGATTATGGTTCCCTCGGGCGATCCGGTCGACGAGACGCTGGCCAAGCTCGAACCCCTGATGAAGAAGGGCGACACCTTCATCGATGGCGGCAACTCCAACTACAAGGACACGCAGCGGCGTCATGCGGCAGCGACGAAGAAGGGCTTCCACTATGTCGATTGTGGAACGTCAGGCGGCGTGTGGGGCCTGAAAGAGGGCTACAGCCTGATGATTGGCGGAGATGAGGCGCCGATCGAGCGGCTGAGACCGATCTTCGAGACGCTGGCTCCGGCGAAGGATGCCGGATGGGGGCGCGTTGGGCCTTCGGGGGCGGGACATTTCGTGAAGATGGTGCACAACGGGATTGAGTACGGCATGATGCAGGCCTACGCGGAGGGATTTTCGATTATGCACGCGAAGACGCCTCTGAACCTCGATCTGCCGCAGATCTCGAAGATATGGCAGAAGGGCTCGGTCGTGCGCTCGTGGCTGCTGGATCTGACGGCGGATGCGTTGTCGAAGAATCCCAAACTGCACGGGTTGAAGGCGTTTGTTCCCGACTCGGGCGAAGGCCGCTGGACGGTGATGGAGGCTATCGATCTAAACATCTCTGCGCCGGTGATTACCGAGTCTCTCATTCGGCGGCTGCGGTCGCGCGAGGAGAATAACTTTACCGATCGCATGATCTCGATTATGCGCGGCGCGTTTGGCGGCCACGACGTGAAGAAGACGCACGCGGAGTGAACATACATGCGAAGTCTAACCCAGCAGGAGAGGTGAAAAAATGCCGACCAGCGAAATGAGTGCCACCGCCGTAGTCAGTGCGACGCCCGCTCCAGTGCAGCCGGAGCGCATCCCCGACCCATGCGTTGTGGTGATCTTTGGCGCCTCGGGTGATCTGACGAAGCGCAAGCTGTTGCCCGCGCTCTATCACCTGGAGCAGTCTGGACTTTTGCCGAAGGACTTCGCTGTCGTGGGAGTCGCGAGGCGCCCGCTCGAGCAGACCTTCGCCTCCGATATGAAGGACGGCATCGTCGGCGGTGGTGGCGTGGAGAAAGATGACGCCAAGCTGGACCCTTTTGTCAGCCGCATCCAGTACCACGCGATGAACTTCGATGATGCAGCGGGCTATGACTCGCTGAAGGAGACGCTTGCCGGCATCGACGCGAAGTTTGGTACGAAGGGGAATCGACTCTTCTACCTCGCGACGGCGCCGGAGTACTTCTCCGACATCATCAAGTTTCTCGGCGACCACTGTATGGCGAGGCCGAGGGACTGCGGCGATGGCCACAACTGGGTGCGGATCATCATCGAGAAGCCATTCGGGCACGATCTGGAGTCTGCCAGAGCGCTGAATGACGAGGTGAACAAGGTGTTCGATGAGAACCAGATCTTTCGCATCGATCACTATTTGGGCAAAGAGACGGTGCAGAACATTCTGGTGTTTCGGTTTGCGAATGGCATCTTCGAGAATGTCTGGAACCGGAACTACATCGATCATGTTGAGATTACGGCTGCAGAGAGCATCGGCATCGAAGGGCGTGGGCCCGTTTTATGAGACAGCGGGAGCGTTGCGCGATGTGGTGCAGAACCATGTCATGGAGCTGCTGAGCTTTGTGGCGATGGAGCCGCCGGTTTCGTTTGCATCGGACGCCGTACGGGCCGAAAAGGTGAAGGTCTGGAAAGCGATTACGCCGATTCATCCAGCGGATACCGTGCGCGGACAGTATGGACCGGGGATCGTGGACGGCAAACCAGTTGTGGGCTACAGGCAAGAGGACCGAGTCCATCCGCGTTCGCAGACCGAGACGTATGCCGCGTTGCGGTTGGAGATTGAGAACTGGCGCTGGGCCGGGGTTCCGTTCTACATTCGCGCCGGCAAGCGTCTGGCGAAGCGTGTGACGGAGATCAGTATTCAGTTCAAGCTGCCTCCGTCGCTGCTGTTCAAGGGAGCGCAGGCGGCGGGAGCAGAGGGGATTCGCCCGAATGTGCTGTCGATGCGGATCCAGCCGGACGAAGGGATTGCGCTGCAGTTTGGCGCGAAGGTTCCCGGCCCGACGATGACGATCAGCAAAGTCGATATGGACTTCAGCTATGCGAAGGCCTTCGGAATGTCGTCAGCGAACGGATATGAGCGGCTGCTGCTGGATGCGATGCTGGGAGATGCAACGCTGTTTGCGCACCGCGACGGTGTTGAGGCGACTTGGGCGTTGATGACGCCGATTCTGCAGGCGTGGGCGAAGGATCCGGTGAAGGACTTTCCAAACTACGCTGCCGGAACGTGGGGGCCGTCGGCTGCGGATGCTCTGCTCGAGTCCGAGGGGCGAAAGTGGCGGAAACTTTGATCGACTTGAGATAGGACTTTATGCCTCGACCGGTGACTGTGACGTATCGCGTGCTTCCTACGCCTGAGGCTACGGCCCGGGCAGCAGCTCAACTATTTACGGATGCCGCGGTGAAGGCGGTTGCGGCGCGTGGGATTGCAAGGATAGCGATCTCGGGCGGGACGACTCCGAAGGCGATGTTTGCGCTACTGGCCAGTCCTGGCGAGCCGTTTCTGAAGCAGGTTCCGTGGGACAAACTGGAGCTCTATTGGGTCGACGAGCGTTGTGTGCCGCCGGATCATGCGGAGTCGAACTACCGGATGACGAAGGAGGCTCTGCTGTCGAAGGTCCCGCTTCCCGCGGAGCAAGTGCACCGCATGGAGGGAGAGCTTGAGCCCGAGGTTGCGGCGGCGCGGTACGAGGCCGTGATTCGCAATACATTCCGCCTCGAGGGCGCCGAGACGCCGACATTCGACCTGGTACAGCTGGGCATGGGCGATGACGGCCATACGGCTTCATTGTTTCCTCATACGGATGCCTTGAACGAGATGAGCCACATCGTTGTGCCGAACCATGTTCCGCAGAAAGGATACGTGGCGGATTACGCTGACCTGGCCGGTGATTAATCAGGGGCGGGAGGTTGCGTTTTTGATTGAAGGGGCGGCGAAGGCGCAGGTGCTGCACGATGTGTTTCTGGGGCCGTATCAGCCGGAGACCTATCCTTCGCAGATTATTCGCCCGGCAAGCGGGCGGCTTACGCTCTTGCTTGACGCCGCGGCAGCGTCTAAGCTGCCAGCACCGGCGAATTCCGATTCCACCGGCACTCTGGAGCTCCGATAGATGATTCTTGCTGGTGATGTGGGTGGAACGAAGGTCCATCTTGCCCTTTACAACTTTGCGAATGGCCGGCTTGCAGTCCGTTCGCGACCAGAAGTTTCCGGCCCATGACTTTGCCAGCCTCGAGGATGTCGTGAAGAAGTTTTGCGTGGGCGGCGATGAGAAGCTGGAGGATATCGTTGCGGCCTGTTTCGGTTGTCCGGGGCCAGTGCGCGATGGACGGCTGAAGCTGACCAATCTGCCGTGGGTGCTGGATACGCGCGACCTGGTGCAGTCGCTGGGTATTCCGCATATCTTTCTGATCAACGATCTGGAGGCCAACGGGTACGGCATACCCGAACTCGCCCCAGAGGCGATCTTTACGCTGCACATTGGGGATCCTGATGCGAGCGGCAACGCGGGATTGATCGCGGCGGGCACGGGGCTGGGTGAGGCGCTTCTGATCTGGGAGGGCAAAGGGCACCGGCCGATTCCATCGGAGGGCGGGCATTGCGATTTCGCGGCGCGCACGCAGCGCGAGGTCGCGCTGCTTGAATATCTGCACGACATCTCAATGGCCGGGTGAGCTGGGAGCGGGTTGTCTCCGGCATTGGGATCAAGAACATTTACGCTTTTCTCGCGGGATGTGGAGAAGATCGCGAGCCCGGTTGGTTGCATGACCGTATGATGGCGGAGGATCCGAATGTTGTGATCAGCCAGTGCGCAGAGGACGGTTCGAGCTCACTTTGTTTTGAGACGATGAAGATGTTCACCGGCGCGTATGGGGCGGAATCGGGCAACATTGCGTTGAAGGTACTGGCGACGGGTGGGATGTATCTTGGCGGCGGGATTGCGCCGAAGATTCTGAAGACGTTGAGGAATGGGACCTTTATGCAGGCATTTCTGGACAAGGGAAGGCTGTCTCCGTTGCTGGAGTCGATTCCGGTGCGGGTGATCCTCGATGACACCTGCGCGCTGCTGGGTGCGGCTGCGTATGCGGAGGCACGAGCGGCGGAGGCTACCGGCAACTCAGAGCGCGCCGCTTCGGTCCAGAATTAGGTGCCGCGCGCTGGGCGTAACGAAAAATTTGCAAATCCATGGGTTGACTCTGCTCCTAACTCAAGAGTGCTCCCCGATAGACTGAGGGCGAGTTAACGTGCCACAGACATCCATCCCGTCGAACGGCACACCGCCCTCCGAACTCCCGATCCGTACTCTTCAGCGATCGCACCGGAAGTTTCTTCCCCTGCGAGACTAGACTTTTCGCTCCGTGCCCATCTGACGGAGTTGATGGATGAGCCATGCAGCTATGAGGAGCTGCGCGCCTGCCTGCAGGATATCGCTCGCGTCAATCGCCTCACCTTCGCGTATCGGCCGACAATGTCATGGTTGGATGAGCTCATCGCCGCTCATCCGCACATGGGGAGCGGACTCCGTGTGGTCGACGTCGGCTGCGGTTACGGCGATACGCTGCGGCGAATCCACAGGTGGGCTAAGGCTCGAGGGGTCAGGTTGAACTGACCGGAGTCGACCTGAACCCGGATGCAATTCGTGCCGCGAAGGAATCAACACCCGCGACGCAACAGATTCGGTGGGTTGTCGGCGATGCGCTCTCCGGAGACGCCTCGGTGGGCGCCGATGTGGTGGTCAGCTCACTCCTGACTCATCACCTGCCCGATTCGCAAATCGTCGCACTCCTGCGACTGGATGGAGTGCACGGCCCGGCTGGGATGGTTCGTCAACGATCTTCATCGCCAGCCGGTTCCCTACCATCTCTTTCGTTTGTTCGCACCTATCCTGAGGCTTCATCCCTTCGTCAGGAATGATGGACCCGTGTCGATCCGGCGAAGCTTTGCCACTGAGGACTGGGGGAGGCTCTGCGCGGCTGCCGGATTGGCTCCCGGACGCGTCTTTCATCCGGGAGCATCGGCCTGCGCGCCTCTGCGTTGGCCGAATCAAATAAGCTTCTACAGTACCGTTGCACCTTTGTCAAAGGATCTCTTGTATGTCACTTCGCACTTTCGTCTCTGCTTTGGCGGCCCTGGCCCTGTCTCTCGGTTCCCTTCACGCACAACGGCTTCCCGGAGGGGTCCATCCCGAGCACTACAGCCTCCACCTCGTCCCAGACCTCCGCGCTGCGACGTTCAGCGGCGAGGAGACGATCGACCTGATCCTCGACGCACCCAGCAGGTCCATCACCCTGAACGCCGCAGAACTCAGTTTCGAGGAAGTAAAAGCCTACGTTCTCCCATCGGCGGAAAACTCCTACGGCGCTTTGGGTTCGCAGCCTAAACCGCTCAGCGCGCTCGAAGCAGACAAGCACCCGCAGACCGCAACGACCACTTTGGACCCGGCAAAGGAACAGGCCACCTTTACCTTCGCGAACGAGCTGCCCGCGGGAAAGGTGACGCTGGCCATTCGCTACTCTGGCATATTAAACGACAAGCTGCGCGGCTTCTATCTCTCGAAGACGAAGACGCGCAACTATGCCGTAACGCAGTTTGAGCCTACCGACGCGCGGCGCGCCTTTCCCAGCTTCGACGAGCCCGCGATGAAGGCCACCTTCGACATCGCCCTGACGGTTGACTCGGGCGACACGGTTATCTCGAACACCAATCTCATCTCCGACAAACCCGGCCCCGCGAAGGGCAAGCACACACTCAAGTTTGCGCGCACGCCGAAGATGTCCACTTACCTCGTTGCGTTTCTGGTTGGAGATTTCAAGTGCACCACGGGCAAATCCGACGGAGTGCCCATTCGCGCCTGCTCGACGCCGGACAAGGTGGAACTCACCCGCTTCGCCGTCGAGTCTGCGGAATTTGTTCTGCATTATTACGACAATTATTTCGGCATCAAGTATCCGATGCCCAAGCTGGATATGGTCGCGCTGCCGGACTTTGAAGCCGGCGCGATGGAGAACTTCGGCTGCATCACCTATCGCGAGACCGACCTGCTGGTGAATTCGAAGACCGGAGACATTCCCGCGAAGAAGCGCGTTGCTGTAGTCGTGGCGCATGAAACCGCGCACCAGTGGTTCGGCGATATGGTCACGATGCAGTGGTGGGACAACCTCTGGCTCAACGAGGGATTTGCGACGTGGATGGAGACCAAGCCGGTGGCCGAGTGGAAGCCGGAGTGGAACTTCCCCCAGGATGACGCGCAGGACCTCGACCAGACCCTGAACCTGGATGCGCAAAAGACCACGCGCACGATTCGCGCCACGGCCAACACTCCCGATGAGATTAACGAGATGTTCGACGGCATCTCCTATGGCAAGGCCGGCGCCGTTCTGGGGATGGTCGAGAACTACCTTGGCAAGGAGGTCTTTCGCCAGGGCGTGCACAACTATCTGTCGGCGCATCTCTATGGAAACGCGACCGCGGAGGACTTCTGGAACGCCCAGACAGCGAACTCCCACCTGCCGGTCGACAAGATCATGTCGAGCTTGGTGACGCAGCCCGGCGTTCCGCTCCTGACCGTTTCAGAGCGGCAGGCGAGCGGAGTTCCGGTGGCGCAGAGCAGGTTCTTCCTGTCCATGGACACTAATCTGGGCCGGGATATGAGCTGGACCGTGCCGGTTTGCCTGAAGACAACCGCCACGCCCATCTGCAGGGTTCTCACGCCGGAAGATCGCAGCATCCCCATCCCGATGGATGTGGGGCTGCCGGTGCTCTACGTCAACGCGGGAGGCAAGGGCTACTACAGGACGGACTACACGCCGTCGCAATACAGCGCGATTGTGGCCAAAGTAGAGACGTCGCTGACGCCGCCCGAGAGAATCGGTTTGCTGGGAGATCGTTGGGCCCTCGTGCGATCGGGGCAGGGAAGCATCGGAGGTTATCTTGACCTGGTGCTTGCTTTGAAGGCAGATCCCAACGCTGCCGTCCTCGATACGGCGCACCATCAGATGCAGAAAGTCGAAGCTGAGATTGCATCCGGTAACGACCGCAATGCCTTCCACACTATCCTGCAACGGGAGTTCGAGCCGATCTACCGGGCACTCGGGAGTCCTGAAAAAGGAGAATCCTTCGACCGGCAGCAACTGCGCGCCATCGTGTTCGAGATTCTGGGTGACGCGCGCGATCCCGCCGTGTTGGCCGAGGCGCAGGCTTTGACGTCGCGGACCTTTGCCGTGGACAACAAGAAAGACAAGACGCTCGATCCGACGCTCGCGGATGCCGCCGTGCTGGTGAGCTCGAGATACGGCGATGCTGCACTGTATGACAAGGTGCTGGCCGTGAGCCGCAGATCCAGCGATCCTGAGGAGCAGGAGGACGCGCTGAGGATGTTGGCACGTTTTCGCGACCCGGCGCTGGTGGAACGCACCCTGGACTATGCGGTCTCGGGCGAGGTGAGGAATCAGGACAGCTCGGGAGTGCTCGTGACGTTGCTGCGGGACCGCGAGACGCAGGACCAGGCGTGGAATTACATCCAGAAGAACTGGGAGAAGGTACGCGCCCAGTTGACCGTATCTTCCGGCGAAGATCTGGTGCGCGCAACAGGATCCTTTTGTTCGGTCGAGCGGCGGGAGGAAGTGACCAGCTTCTTCGCGGCCCACAAGGTCGAGGCGTCGGAGCGGACTCTCGCGAAGGCGGTTGACAGCATGAATGCCTGCGTTCAATTGCGTGCGGCCCAGGGGAACGATTTCCACAGATGGCTGGCCGCAAGGGCGCAGTGAGAGTCAGGTGCCCGGAGAAGAGTGAGTTTCTAGGAGCGAGGCAGTTAATCGTTCAGATTCCGTCTGGAAGCTGAAGCGAAGGAAATCTATCGCAATTAGGCAGGATCGGCGCGGCACGCACCTTTTAGATAGGCGTTAAAAAATTACTTATACCCGAAAAGTGTTATGCAGTGTGGATCATTCTGCGTTGACTTTCAACTTTTATGACGGTACTTTCCCAATTGAGGACACAATGAAGAAAACACTCCTAATGCTTGCCGGTATCGCCCTCCTCTCGTCCATAGCCCTCCCCCTTCATGCACAGGACGGTTGCGTCGATTCGCCTGAGAATCCAACGGCCCTTCTTGCGGTTGTGGGCTCGGCAGGTGCCTTCTTCGTCTCGGCTCGTGCTCGTTTCAAGGCTCGCCGCAACTCTTCCAAATAGAAAAATTCAAAAGACGGCATCACCAATCACTCGCCCTTGGTGTGTCGCGAGAAACCCAATAAAGTATGTCAACTCTTCCGGCCCCTGCTGAAGTCAGGTCACTCCCTATAGAGGGGGCGTCAGGCTTCAGCGCGTCGCGTGCCGCCGGCCTGGCCGCTGTCATCGCCACTCTAGGCCTCTTCACCATCTGGCCCACCATGCTCGCTCTTTGGGGCCTGTGGACCGGCGATGCCCTCAAATCCATCGGCATGATGGTGCCCCTCGTCAGCTTCGTCCTCATCCTGCGGGCATGGCGTTCCCTCGGCTGGGAGATGAACGGCTCCTGGTGGGGGCTTGCCATCCTCGTCGCCGACGCCGTCATCGTTCAAATCCGCGACCACTCCGTCCTCATCTTTGTTTTCTCCCCTCAGTGGTCCGTCGTTGTTCCGCCCCACTCCCTGGTCGTCTTCGCCTATGGCGCCGGCGCCGTTCTCCTGTTCGGCGGCACCCGGCTCTTCCGCGCAGCCTTGTTTCCGCTGGTGCTCCTCTGGTTCGTCAATCCCATCCCGCACATCTTCAACGTCTTTGTTGATCTTCCGCTGCAGGGGGCTTCCGCCCACGTCGCGCGCGGATTCGCCATCGCGCTCGGCCAGAAGCTCACCCCCGACCAACTCCGCCTGATGTTCACCCCTGACTTCGGCATGTTCATTGCCCCGGGCTGCAACGGCATCCGCGGCGCCGTCACCATGGGATTCATCGCGCTCATCGCCGGATATCTCTATCGCTTTCGCTGGTACGCCCACGTCGCCGTCGTTGCGGGAGCCGTGTTACTCGGCTACGTCTTCAACTTCGCCCGCCTCTGCATCCTCGTCCTCTACTACCTCGTGGCTCTCCGCATCCACTGGCTGCGCAGCCGCGCGGAGATGGGCGACTACATCATCGGGGCCTGTCTCTTCCTCATCGGGACCTTCCTGCTGACCTACGTCGTGCGCCGTCTCAGCGAATCGCCCGGCCAGATCCGCCCCCCCGCAATCACCCTCCGGCCCGCCGCCGGACCCGTTGCGGGGTCCTTCTATCCCCGTTTCTTCGCGTTCCTCTTCCTCGTCCTCTTGTACTCCGCCGGAGTCGCACGCGCCTACATACGCCAGCACAGCGGCCCCTATGAGGCGCAGATGAAGGCAGACGAGTCGGCCCGCGGACAGTTCCCCGAGCGCGTCGGAATCTATAAGCTCATTCGAACCTGGAACGAAAGCCTCATCACCGGACCGCTCGTCTTCCACTGGGCCGAGTACGCGCCCGAAGGCGGCGGAACGCATATCTCGCTCGGAGTCTCTCCCAGCCTCGGTTCCCACGACACCATCGTCTGCCACAGCGCACGAGGCGAAGATCCCCTCTGGAAAGACCAGATCACTCTCCCCACTTCAGGCAATGTTTCCGTCAGCTTCTCCGGGTCGTTCTTCAATGACGGTGCAACTCAATATCTGGAAGCAACAACGATCTGTAACGGTGATTCCTGCGGCGAATACTCTACCGATCGCCTTCACTTCGGATTTGTCTACAGTAAGCCGACCTCCGGTGCCCTCCTCTCTCAAAACCCCCAGCGGCCGATTCCCATCATGGCCAGGGCTGAAACGACCGATACGACGCTCCCTCTGGACGTTGCGCGCCAGCAGATGACCGCAGCGCTACGGTCGTTCATGGCCTCGGCCGATCTCGCCGGTCTTACCCAACCTTACCGCCACGAGTAGTTACGGGCTGCTATCGTTAATCCTGTGAGATTCATTCCTCCCCGCATTCCTTCCTCTCTCGCGGTGCTCATTGTTGGCGCTCTTGGGTTGTCACTCGCCGGTTGCGGAAGCTCCGTCTCCCCGGCGCCCCGGCCAACCCTCACCGTCACCGCTGCCGATGCAACCCGAGTCTACGGAGCCGCTAACCCGGTCTTTACCGCCTCTGCCAGTGGAGCGCTTCCCGGTGACACCTTCACCCTCACCGCCACGACCGTCGCGACGCCTTCTTCGGCTGCCGGGACCTACTCGATTGTTCCAGCAGCCACAGGCGCTAATCTGGCAAACTACAACGTCGTCTACGTCAACGGCACCCTGACCATCGGCAAGGCCACCCTCACCGTCACGCCCAACAACCAGAGTGTCGTTTCAGAAGCTGCGCTCCCCTCTTTCACCGCCACGATCAGCGGCTTCGTGAATGGAGATACCTCCACTGTAGTCACCGGCCTCCCAGCTCTAACGACCACCGCAACCTCCTCGTCTCCGGCCGGCTCTTACCCGATTAACGCCGCCCTTGGTACTCTGGCGGCCTCGAATTACAGCTTCACCTTCGCCACAGGCACTCTCACCATCACCCCAGCGAGCAATCCCGGTGCCGGCTTCACTGGCAGGGCAATGGCTGGAGCCCAACCCATCATTGGGGCTTCCGTTCAGGTCTATGCCGCAGGAACCACCGGAAATGGCTCTGCTGGAACAGCCCTGCTTGGCAGCACTCTCACGACCGATGCAGCAGGATTCTTTTCGGTTCCCTCCGGTTACGCTTGCCCCTCCGCCGGCTCGCAGCTTTACGTCATCGTTCGCGGAGGACAAGTCGGAGCTGCCTCTAACCCAGCCATCACTCTCGCAACCCCGATCGGCGCCTGCAACCACCTCGTATCCGGCGCCCAGTTCGTCATCAACGAAGTGACTACAGCCGCGACCGCCTGGGGCTTGGTGCAGTTTCTCAGTGCAGGTGGCAATATCGGAGCCACTGCAACGAATACGCAGGGCCTCACGAACGCTGTCGCCACCGTTGCGAACCTCGCGAACCTCACCTTGGGAACTGCTCCGGGTGCATCGTTTCCCCAAAACGGCTCATCACCCGCTGCCAGGATTAATTCGATTGCCAATCTGTTGAACACCTGCACATCGGCAACCTCCACCTCAGGCTGCACCGCGCTCTTTTCCGCGACCACGCCCAGCGGCGGGACTGCTCCGAACAACACCCTGGACGCCGCGCTTAATCTCGTGTTCAATCCCGGAAACAACGTCGCCGCTGTCTACACGCAGTCGACCGCCAGCACCGCATTCACTCCAGCACTGACCGCCGCACCCTCCGATTGGACGATGTTCATCAACTTCACGGGCGGAGGCATGAACTCTCCGTCCGGCGTCGGTGTCGACTCAACCGGAAACGTCTGGGTCGCCAGCTATTTCAGTGCAGCATCGGAGTTCACCAACACCGGAAGCCCCATCTTCCCCACCGGAATCAACTCCGGCGGCCTCTATCACTCCTACGGTCTCGCCGTGGATGCCCAGAACGGCGTCTGGATCCCCAACGAAGACAGCACCGCAAGCGGCGTCAACCATGGTCTCGGCAGCATCACCACAATTAACTCCTCCGGCCAGGTCACTTCGGGCGCCTCGGGATACATTGCCGGCGGCATCTACTACCCCATCGCGGTCGCCGTCGACACCAACGCCACCACCTGGGTGATCAACTACGGCAACTCCAGCCTGACCCTCCTCTCCAGCACGGGCCAGTCGCTCTCTGGTTCGACCGCCTACACTTCGCCCCTCTTCGTTTTTCCCGTCGCCATCGCCGTCGACGCGAATCACAATGCCTGGATCGCCAATCAGGAAGACACGACAGTCGCCAAGGTCTCCCCCGACGGCAAGACGATCGCCAGCTACTCCTGTTGCAATGGAGCCTCCGGCATCGCCATCGACCAGCGCGGCTTCGTCTGGGTCGCCAACTACTACGGCGACAGCATCAGCCAACTCGCTTCTGACGGCACTGTCATCTCCAGCGGCTACAGCGATAACAAGGCCAGCATCAACCATCCGCAGGGCATCGCAATTGATGGCTCCGGCCACGTCTGGGTCGCGAACTACTTTGGTTCATCCATCACCGAGCTCGCCGGTTCCACTGCCGGTTCGCCCGGACAAATCCTCTCCCCGACGGCCGGCTGGGCGTCCGGTGCCAAGTTCAACGAGGCCTTCGCAGTCGCCATCGATGCCAGCGGAAATCTCTGGGTCACCAATTTCTACACCAACACCCTCACCGAGATAGTCGGCCTCGCCACCCCCGTCAAGACTCCGCTCCTGGGCCCCGCGCAGGCCCCATAATCCTGCTTTTTTGCCCCTGATTCCCACCCTCCAATTATGAAATTCCCCGTCTGTGAGGTACAACCACCTCCCATGCCGCCCCGCAGCGTTTTTTTTACAATTTCCAGACAAATCCCCTGGCCCAGTTAATGGGACTTTCTCCAAGAATTCCCCATGTGTGAGGAGGGATTTGTCAAATTTAAAAAAAGTTCTTCACAGCCCTTGACAGTTCTTGTTGAAAGAGAAGAAGCTGTCTAACGGCATCAATGTGGTCTGACCTCAGTCGTCAATACAAAGGGCGGTTTTCCCCACGTCGGCCACGCTTAGTTACTCAAATGCAGCATTCTCTGGAGGTTCATCTATGAAATTCATCAACATTGAAAGACAGCTCGCGTCGAGCCGCACATCCTTACCTGCTCGTGCCTTCTCCGGGCTGCTCCTGCTCCTCACTGCCGTCGTTCTTCTCTGCAGCCCATCAGCCAAGGCCCAACTAGCCGGTAAGGGCGAGATCAAGGGTATCGTCACTGATGCGACCGGCGCCGTCGTTCCTGGCGCGACCGTTACTGCGACCGCGGTCGACCCAGGGCACCAAGTTTACCCGCACCACATCAAACTCTGGCGATTTCGACATGACCCGCGTTCAATCCCGACATCTATAGGGTAACTGTTTCTGCTAAAGGATTTCAGACACTGAACCCAGGAGGACGTGCACGTCAATGCTCTGGAAGTTACCGATCTGAAAGTGACAATGAGCGATCGGTGCCGAGAGCCAGAGCATCGACGTCTCCTCAACGCCGCCTGCCCTTGAGACGAGCAACGCAACTCTCGGCGCCACAATGGAGCACGATATGTACTCCGCGCTTCCCATTGAAATGGGAGCCTACGGCCAGCCCGACCAGCGTCGCGCCACCGACTTCGCCTTCCTCATGCCTGGCGTTCAAGGCAACAACACCAACGGCAATCCCACCACAAACGTCGGCATCGTCAACGGATCCGGCAGCCGCGGCGCCGCCGCCGCGGTTTACATCGACGGTATTCCCTTCGTCGTGCAGGAGGCAATGGTGACCCACGCTTCGTCTGGACGGCAATCTCGGTCGACGCCGTCGACCAATTCCACCTGCAGACCAACGGTTACTCGGCCATCTATGAAGGCCAGGGCATCCAGAACTACAACATCAAGCAAGGCGGCAACAAGTACCATGGCGCAGCCTACGAGTTCTTCCGCAACACTGCCCTAGACACCTGGGGCTTCTTCGGCTCGCTCCCCAATCCAACCACGGGAGTCGTCAGCAAGCCGGTCGAGCACAGCAACGAGTACGGCATCCTTCTCAGCGGTCCGCTCGTTCCCATCGGCTCCTGGCGCGACAAGCTCTTCTTCTTCGGCAACTATAACGGCTTCCACTACACCAGCCAGACCCCCACCGCGATGACCTTTCCCACTGTGGCTGAGCAGAATGGTAATTTTGCAGGGCTCCAAACGGGTGGCATCTTCGATCCCTCCACCCAGCAAGCGTGCAGCGCAAACAGCACCGACGGCCCCTGCCGTTATCGCTATGGGTACAGTGGAGGCACAGGCAAAGGCTCACGCGGAAATCCCATCCAGACCGGCCCTGTCGACGTGATCCCCGCCAGCCAAATCTCGCAGGTCGTCAAAAACCTGCAGAGCTTCCTTCCGACGGGCATCGGCACTTCGGCGACCGGAAACTATGTTTCTCCGAACTTTACCGCCCTTACCAACTGGTCTACGACCGATCGCATCGACTACAACATGACTTCGAAAGATACGCTTACTGTGCTGGCTGCCATCGGCCGTCAGGCAAGCGCCGTGCCTCAGGGGCAGACCACTTCAGGACGCAACGTAGGACCCGTACCTTATAACTACGGTCAGGCCTTCGCCCCCAAGACAGCAGTAGGCATCATCAAGAGACCCACATCTTCGCGCCGAACATCGTCAACCAGTTCAAGTACGGATACGCCCGCTACAACGGTCCCACCTATAATCCCAACTATGCGCCAGCTTACGCTTCCTACGCAGTCGGAATTACCGGTCTCCCCCTGGTCAGGCGGCAGGCGGCTTCCCTACGTCACCTTTGCCGGCACTGAAGCTCCCACCAACTTGGCGGTGCGAGGCCAACATCACCATCGCTAAGAAATATATTGGTCGACAACGTCCAGTGGAACAAGGGCAGGCATTCGCTGACCATCGGCGCCCAGATCGAATGGATGCAATATCAGTACACCGAACACCGGCGGCTCCAGCTCCCTGACCATTGCAAACGCCCTCAGTGAGACGCAGCCTTCAACGCTCCAACCAACAACGGCATCGCTACGCCACTCGACAATACCGGTCTCGCTACGCCAGCTTACTCATCGGTAGGTCGACAAGGGACAGTTGACCCAAACGCCTCGTTCGGGAATACTGGCTCCCGCTTCCGTGCGATATCGCCTTATATTCAGGACAACTGGAAGGTCACCCCAAGGTTGACCGTAGATATGGGTTTCCGCTACGACTTTTCCCCTCGCTTCGTGAACCAAGACAACATGGGCTTCTTAACCCGAACCTCACCAATCCCATCACTGGCAACAAGGGCGCGCTTGATTCGCCGGAACCGGCGCCAACACATGCAACTGCCCACCGTAAACAACTACTACAAGAATTTCGGACCTCGCCTCGGCATCGCCTACCAGAGCGATCCGAAAACGGTCCTCCGCGCCAGCTACGGCGTGATGTATACCCACGGCAACGGGTTGGCGGTGGCACGCCATACCGCCGGCGGCGCCGGCAACACCTGGGCTTCGCCGCAAGCCCGAAAGCCGGCCAACCTCAATCTCGTCACCACCTTCCCTGACCACCGTTAGCGGCGCCTTCCCGGCCTATGCTCCGGCTGACTGGACGAGCCTCCGGCGTCGCCTTTAGAACCGATTTACCACCGCCACTCGACTACACCGAACACTTCACGGTCAGCTTACTGCGACCCCTATTTCGGCGGTCGCGCACCACAGTACCTCGGCTGGAGCTTCGGCTTCCAGCATCAGTGGACTGACTATCTCGTCACCAACATCTCCTACGTCGGCTCCCAGGGCCACTTCCTGATCACCGACGGTGGCAATGCTCGCGGATATTGGGCCAATCAACTCGATCCCAAGTATCTCGTCTCTCGGTGCGAACCTGCTCAGCACGGCACTGCGGAACATCGGCAGGTTGCGCCGCCAAAACCTTCCCGCAGAAGAGCTTCACATCCAGTCAGAATCTCCACAGCTGCTCAGGCCATTCCTTCAATGGCGTCACTGATTCGTGGGAAACATCTCCAACGGCAACTATAACGCCCTCCAGGACCTCCATCATGCGGCCTCACGCATGGGCTCACCTTCATGGCGAACTACACCTGGTCCCGGACCATCGATAACGGAGGCACCTTCCGCTCGGGTTACGCTATCCCGGCCCAATATTCAGACAGGCAAGTCTGGAAGCAGGACGCGATCGAACGTACGGTCTCCACCTCCAACCAGCCCCAGCATATTGTCTCACCGGCGTCTAGGATCTTCCCATCGGTAAGTCGGTCACTCAACGGCAATGCCTTGGGCGCGGGCGATCTTTGGCGGCTTCACGTTCTCCAGATCTTCCAGGCGTACTCTGGTTCGCCGCTCCCCATTACCGGAAGCTGCGGCACCAAGCCTGCTCAGGGGACCTGCCTGCCAGCCTACAACCCCTCCTTCGCCGGACCGCCCACTCCATGGCAAATGGGGTCAGGGTGTGACCTCAGAGCGCAACCGTCGCCAACACCAATCCGTTCACCAATCGGCCCCGAACCAGTTCATCGACGTCAAGGCCTTCAAACGACCGGAGCGTCCTCTCTTCGGCAATCGTCACGCACGGCTCCTTACAACCTCTACGGACCGGGCAACTACCAAGTCGACATCGGCCTCGCCCGTAGCTTCCCGCTGCACCTTGGAGTCTGCCAGGTTGAACCTGCGAGCCGAGATGTACAACCTCACCAACCACACACTCTTCGGCGTAGCCGGTACAGTGTGGGGAGCCACCAACTTCGGGCAGGTCACCACAAAGCCGAATACAACCGCAGATCCGCACAGCTCTCCGCGCGGATCGAGTTCTAACCTCCAAAGCCTGCCGGCCTGACAATCCGCCGGCATTCAATCAAAACGATTGCCGCCCCAACCTAGGGGCGGCAATTTTCTTTGCAAACTATGTCTAACAAATTCAGTTACTTGCAAGATAATTTGTTGAGTTTACGGTCAAATTCGCTTGTCAAGTCCGAAAATCCCACAAATCCAACAAAACAAACCAAATAAGAATGAAATTTAGTTCCACTCAAACCCATATAATTAACTTATAGAGTAAAGAAAAGGAAAGCCCCGGCCCACCCCGGGGCTAACTTATTGATATAGGCTAATTTGGACGCAACCCCTTTGTTATGAATATTTTGCAGGCCCATCCGACCCGTAACTCAATCAATACAGGAGACTTACGCGCAGGCAATAGGGAGGGGGGTACCCCTCACTGAGGTTTCACGCGCACCATCACCACCCCGTGGCTCGGGACCTCGGCCGAGAAACCGCCCGGCTTCGCTGCCGAGTCCTTTCCCGTCCAAAGGTCATGTGTGCTGGCCGCGACGGATGCCGGGTAACCTATGTCGGTCCATGCCGCTGAGATCTGCGTCGCCGCCGAACCACGGTTCACCAAGGCAACCGCGCGTCCGCCGTCAGCAAGTTGCTTCGACCAGACTTCGAGATCGCCGGTCTTCTTCACCCGGCTGGCCTGTTGTCCCAACGCGTCCTGGTCGATCGCGATAACTTCCTTGTTCAGGAGAATCTCCTTCGTGTCCGCGGTCATGTTGGCGATGTCGTTGCCGGCCAGGAGCGGTGCCGACCACATCGCCCACATGCTGAAGTGGGTACGGTACTCCTCCTTGGTCATCCCGCCATTGCCGACCTCGAGCATGTCGGGATCGTTCCAGTGACCGGGACCCGAGTAGGACTCAATCCCGCTCATCAAGTCCATAATCAGCGCTACGCCGCCTCCGCCCCATGACCGCTTGCAATCCCAGCAGTCCTGGATATCTGGAGTCGCGCGCCACAGATTGCCGATAGGACCGGCCCACAGCCACGGCTTCGTCGAACCCCACTCGCAGAGGCTGAAGACGATCGGCCGTCCAGAGTCGGCAAGCGCGTTCCGCATCAGGGTGTAGGAGGCCTCGCTGTTCTGTCCGGGAAGCGTGTTGCACCAGTCTTCCTTCAGATAATCGACGCCCCAGTTGGCGTACTGCTTCGCGTCCTGATACTCATGACCGATGCTGCCGGGACGCTTGGCGCAGGTCATCGTTCCGGCGTCAGTGTAGATGCCGAACTTTAGACCTTTGCTGTGGATGTAGTCGCCCAGCGCCTTCATGCCCGAGGGAAACCGCTCCACATCGGCCACGATGTTGCCCGCAGCGTCGCGCCCGGTCTGCCAGCAATCGTCGAGGATGACGAACTGATATCCGGCATCCTTCATGCCATTCGACGCCATCGCATCGGCGGTATCCCGCACTACCTTCTCGTTGAGTCCCTTGCACCCGAACTTGTTCCAGCTGTTCCATCCCATCGGAGGAGTGCGCGCCAGCCCATTGTCCAGTGCGTTGCTCATGCATGGCAGCATGACAAGCGAAATCACCACAAAGAAAACTCGACCGACAGATCGCATCAAAATTCATTCCTTTCAAAACCGAGATGCTTCGCCAAAAAACTTGTCGGCATTCTAACCGCTCGCGGAATCGCCGTGCCAAGAAAGCAAAGCTTGATTTGCGCAGGCTATCTCTTCTGCAACCGCTTCTCGTAGCAGAAGAAGCGAAGTCCAGGTCTGAACTGCAAACCAATCTCTCCGGCCAGTTGATAGCCGAGTTGCGGAAAGAGCTTCTGCGTCGCCTGATTCTGCGTGTTCGTGTCGACACGAAGCGCGTCGAGCCCACGCTCCACGGCAACCTCTTCCGCCTTCTGCATCAACGCGCGAGCAACACCTGCGCCGCGAAACCCAGGATCGACCGCAAGGCGATGCACAACGATCGCAGGTTCATGAACATCCCAGCCAACTTGTGCGTAATCCGGCTCCTGATCCATCGTGATCGCCGCAACTCCCGCAATCGACGTCTCCGATTCGGCGACCCAGAGTTGTCCGAGGCGAATATCGCGTCCGAAGACCTCCTCATTCGGGTAGCCTTCGTCCCACTGGAGATTCCCCGAAGCGATCATAAGTGGAACGACGCGGCGAACAAGCGTCATCAGCGCCGGAAGATCCCCATCCTCTGCGAGCCGTATCCGCATGACTGCCTTACATGATACGGAAGCGCTCGCGCATCAGACGCTGGAAACGAGGCCGCCAGATGAGATCGTAGGCAAGCTCCTTGCCCGGAAACATCGCCAGCGCGGCCTTCTTGCAGTCGGCAATCATCTGGGATGCATCTTCGACGGTCAGCGAAGGATCCTGAGCGATGACCTGCATCACCATGTTCATCATGACCTGCAGGCGGCGGATCAGCTTCTGCTCCTCCGCTCTCTCCTCTGCACTGATGGTCACGATCTCCGCGCTCGTCTCGTTCAGCTCCATCGATGCCCTCCCGTCCAACTGCTCTAAGGATACGATGCTCCAACAACCTCTCGGATTCCTCCATCCCGCCCAAGCAGGAACGTCGTCAACCCGAACTCATCGGTTCGGTATAGCTTAGTCCGTGCCGAAGCGATTCTCTCAATGACTTCGTATCGGGGGTGCCCGAACGTATTCCCTTTGCCCACGGAGACGACCGCATCTTTGGGCCCTGCTGTTGCAAAGAACTCCGGCGTTGTCGAAGTGCGGCTGCCATGGTGGCCTACCTTCAACAGGGTCACTGGCGCGATTCGTCCGTTCGCTAACATCAAGCGTTCGCTGGGGGCTTCGGCGTCGCCCTCAAGCAAGACGGAAGATTTGCCGTACTGGATTCGCATCACGAGAGAGTCGTCATTTACCGGCTCTAGCGAGTTGGTATAACCGGCCTCCGGGGCCAGCATGGTCACTTGTGTTCCGCCCCATGGAAGTTGGTCGCCTGCATAGAAATGACGTACTCGCACTCCGAGGTTTCTCGCTTCGGCAAGAAGGGCGCGATAGGCAGTTGAGTTGGGATCGATGCTGACCCAGAGTTCCTGCGGCCTGAAGTTTCGCATCACTGCGGACAACCCGCCCATGTGGTCGCTGTGCGCGTGGCTCAGGGCGAGCACGTCGACGTGGCGGAGCCGACGAGACCACAGATAGGGCGATACGACCTCTTCGCCTATATCGAAACGACTGGTCGCTTCCGCGGCTTCGTTGACTCCGCCGAGGGGCCCGCCTGCATCGACCAGCATGGTTGCGCCGTCGGGAGCAGCGACGAAAATGGAGTCGCCCTGGCCAACATCGATCGCTGTCACCTCCAGGAGGCCGGGGGAGACGATCGCACGCTCAGGCAGCAAGACGATGAAGGTGACGAGGGGCAGAATCGCCACCGCGAACCATGTCCATCCGCGGGACTGCCGAACTGCCCAACAACAGAAGGCCCAGGCAACAACTGCCAGCAGCGCGATCCATCCTGCAGGAGGGGGAACTCGGAGGTCAGCTGCTTGCACTGCGCTCACCCGGCCGATGACGACAGAGATTCCGTGCAGAATCAGAGCGGTCGCGGCGGTGGGCGGCATTGCGATCCAGGGGCTGATGAGCGACGCACAGAAGGCGATAACCGCGACGGGAGCCAGCAGCCCGACGAGAGGCACGCTGAACATATTCGCAGGGACCGCAAACATTGTGACGCGATGGAAGTAGACCGCCATCGGTAGCACCATCACCATCTCGACCACAATGCCGGTGAGCGTCAGTTCGAGCGTCCAAAGGCAGACGCGCACGAGGAAAGACGGAAGGTTGCGTGTCCATTGACCCATGACGCTGGCGATTGTTTCGCTCCAAAGACGCAGCATGACGCGAAACTGGGCAACGCCCGGAGGGATGCTGGCGTCCAGCCAGATGTCCCAAAGATTGGCGGCTGCTCGCGCGTAGGGAAGAAAACTTCGCTCGCTCAGTGGAACGGCGATTCCGCCGATGGCTAAGATTGCGAGAAAGGTCATCTGAAAGCTGGCCTCAAATAAGGCGCTGGGTGAAATGACGAGGACAGCAAGAGCCGATGCGCCGAGAGCGTTTAGAACATTGCGATCGCGCGAGAGCAGGCGCGCCAGAAGAAAGATGGCAGTCATGAAGAGAGCCCGCTGGACTGGCGTGCCAAAACCGGTGAGGAGGGCGTAACCAGACGTGAGGATGAGAATGAGAGGTGTTGCGACCCATTCGTGCAGCCTCAGTCGTTGTGTGAGCCAGAAGAGCAAACCAGCCACCAGCCCGACATGCATGCCGGATACTACGAAGAGGTGAAACGAGCCTGTGCGCTCAAACCCGAGACGCTGCATCTTGTTCAGACCGGCGCGATCGCCGAAGAGCATTGCGTTCAACATTCCGGCATCATCACGACTGAGCCGTAGAAGCTTTTGGAAGAGCTTGGTTCGCCCGGGAATCTGCATATCCGAGAAAGCGCTTGGAAGCCCAGCTCTGCGCGGCGTAGATTTTGCACTGGATTTGCGCGGCGCGAATTCTCGATGAACCATCGCGCGTCACCGTTTCATTTACGAGACCGATCTTCGAAGTCCGGACGCTGGCATGTGCGCCGATGCCCTGTACGAGGAGATAGTCCGCATACTGCCATGCGCCCGGGTCACGATAGCGTTCGGGCAGCTTGATCCGCAGAGGGGCTTCTACTATGTCGCCGCAACGCAGGCTGGGCACATCACGAATTGCGATGGGCTGGTTGTGATTGGGAGATTTATCGGGTAGCAGATTGATGCGCACGCCACCGGCCATCGGAATCATGCGTGAGATGTCGGGGGTCACCTCTTCGATGGAGTCGACCTGGATATCCACCGAGATCGCGCCTGGTGTTGCCGCCTCTTCGTCCGTCTCTTTTTCAGGCCACCAGCCGCTCTCTTGATCACGATCTGAGTCGTTGCGCGGGGAAGGAAGCTCTCGCACCCGGATGATACGTCCGCGGACCTGCCTGCTGAGGCCATCGGCGTAAGAGGCAAGCGCCTGTTGAGTTGAGGGAACCGGTTGGATCTGAGCGCACCAGCACCCGATTGCGATCCAGAGTGCAGCGAGCGGGACGAGCGCGACCCTCAGGGAACATCGCAGAGCGGCGAAAGTAAGGAGAGTGAGAAGAGCAGTCGTGATGAGCAGGATGATTGCAGGGTGCCAGTTTCGCGCGATCAACTCGCCCAGCGCGAACCAGCAGACCGCAGCCAGCAGAGGAGCACGGCGAAATTGAAGGGGCGGCACGCGCGAGACGGCCTTCGGCCAAAGATCCGGGTTCGGCTCGTTCGCTCTTCCGGTCTTCAAAGCTCTACCTGCGGACCGCACTCACCAACTATTTCAACACAGTGCCACGTCGATTACCTGCGGAGAACTACGATTGTTTCCAGATGAAACGTCTGCGGAAACATGTCCACCAGATGCATTTCTGCGATTCTGTAACCGGATTGGACCAGCGTTCTCAGGTCCCTTGCCAGAGTGACGGGATCGCAGGAGACGTAGACGATCTCCGGAGCGGCGACTCGTGCCAACAGCGAGCAAACCTCTGCGCCTACCCCTGCTCTGGGAGGATCCATGACGATCAGATCCGGACGGTCGCGTTGCACTACTGCGCTACGCAGAAAATCTACGGTGGTTGATTGCACGGCGCGCCTGCCGGAACCCTTGAACGAGTTGGTTAAGTCGTCTGCCGCGGCTTCGACGGCGACGACTTGCTGAAACTCCCTTGCGAGCGCGCGAGAGAAGAGGCCCACGCCGGCGTAGAGGTCCCATGCGAGGGAACCATGTCGTCCGTCAGTGACAAGCTGGACGAATTTGTCGATGAGAAAGCGGTTGACCTGGAAGAACCCGCCTCGGCTGACCCAATATTTTTCACCGGCGGCCGTGTAAGCTAAGCCGTTCGCACCCCAGCTGGCCAAAGGCTGCATTTTTTTTGCTCTTTGCTGCGGTACCTTTGTCGCGAGGACGGAGGCGCCGGCTCCGGTTAGCTCGGGCACCAGCCGCTGGAGCCGTTCGCAGAGTGTGCTGAAGCCAGATTGCTGCTTTGAAACGAACAGCGTCATCTGCAATTTCTTCTCATCGCCAGTGGTAAAGAACTCGACTTCAGTCGCGCTGCGCAGCCATCGTGCTGCGGCTGGATCTGCTTCTGCGACACGTAGAAGTGATTGAGCCGCGCGGACCAACAGTGGGGCCGAGATGGGGCACTCGTCGATAGCGAGGAAATCGTTCGATCCGCGGCGGTTGTACCCAAATTGAATCGTCTCGTTTATTTCACTGATTCGGAAACGAGTGCGGTTCCGGTAGGTCCAGGGTTCTCCGGAGTGCGTCCTGATTGCAGGAAGTACTGTCAGGCCAGCTCGTTCGAGGGTCTCTTGCAGGATGGCAGACTTCATCGTGAGTTGCGCGGGGTATGCGGCGTGCTGGTATTGACAGCCGCCGCATTGGCCGAAGTGCGCGCAGGCAGGCTGGATGCGATCTTTGGAGGGGGTCAAAATCTGGATCAGTGACGCTTCGCCGAAGGTCACCTTCTGCTCGAGCGCTCGAGCTTCGACAACTTCTCCAGGCAGTGTGAAAGGGACAAATACTGCTTTGCCCTCGTCTACGCCTTTGGTCTGATGGGCCAGGCCGGCACCGCCATAGACCGCTTTTTCAATTTGTAACCTCATCCGTGGCTCATATAAAAGAGGCTGAGTCGCGGCAGTCGGTTCGCCTCGAGAAGCCTCTTTTGGAGAAACTGCTGTTGGACCTGCTTAATTTGCACGGCGTGCATCTTGCCACGATAGGGAGCCAGTTCTTTGGCTGCCTGTTCGCGGAGTAAGTACGAGTTCATTCTCTGGCGCTGATGTGAGCAACGCCGCGAATATCTTTTCTTCGAGCACGGTGAGGGTGCGATCCAGCTCTTCAAGTGATTGGGTTGGTTGCGAATGCATGCCCATGGAGAGAGCCCGAAGACGAGTAGCGATTTCCGCACCCACCCTATCTGCAGGAGGGTTGAGCCTTGCGGCTTCGATGAGGCTGGCGTTTTGCTCGAGGTATTGCTCGACTCGTTCCGTCTCGAAGCCACTTTCGGGCGAATCTCTTTCTGTGGCTGGCGCCGCGCCGATGGATGCTTCCATAGCTTGTTCCACAGCTTCCATTACACTCTGTGCGCACCATGCGAGGCCATTGACCTTCCGGACCTTTCGCGGAGAGCGCAGGGCTTTTGCGTCATGCTTATCGAAGGCGTCGTCGATGCCTCGGAGCACAGCTTCGAGGGGAACGCCGGCTTCGCGCCATGTTTCGATGAGAGCCCAGTCAATTGTCGACAACATCAGAAGCGATCCGCGCCTTTGCTGGAAGCGCTCTTCGATCTCGGTGAAGTAATTGAAGTAGTTTTGCATGCGCTCTTCTTCAGCTTAAGCTAGCGCAGCCTGATGCAAAAAACACTACGCACCACGCTTCTTGTGCCGTTCCTGATTGCGCTCGTAGATGAGTCGGAGCCCAGTGAGCGTAAGCATTTCATCGACTGCGCCGATGTGCTTGGATCCGCCGGCAATGAGCTTTGCGAGTCCGCCAGTGGCTATGGTTTTGGTCTCCGGCCCCATCTGGGCGATCATGCGTTCGAGGATGCCGTCGACGAGACCGATGTAGCCGTAGTAGAGACCGATCTGGATGTTGTCCACGGTCCCGGTTCCGATGACCTTGGCGGGCTTCTTGATGTCGATGCGCGGCAGGCGGGCCGCCCTGGAGAAGAGCGCTTCGGCCGAGATGCCGAGGCCGGGCGCGATGGCTCCGCCGAGGAACTCCCCCTTTTTCGAGAGCACGTCGAAGGTGGTTGCGGTGCCCATGTCGACGACGATGCAGGGACCGCGAAAGCGCTCGAACGCAGCCACACAATTGACGATCCGGTCGGCACCAAGCTCGGCTGGATTGTCTGTCAGAACCGGGATGCCGGTTTTGATGCCTGGTTCGACGAAGAGCGGCTTTACTTTGAAATAGAGTTCGCACATCTGGCGCAGGGTGGAGTCCAGCGGAGGCACAACGGAGGAGATGGCGATTCCGTCGACGTCCGCTATCTCAAACCCCTTTAATTCGAAGAGATTCCGCAACAGGACACCAAACTCGTCGCTGGTTTGGGCGGAGGAAGGTGTGGTGATCCGCCAGTTCGCAACCATCTCGGGCCCCGTTGCTGGGTCAGAGTCTCCGTTGGTCAGACGATAGAGACCGAGGACCGTGTTGGTATTGCCTACGTCGAGGACCAGAAGCATTTGCTGAGTCTCTCCAGTGCTGTTACCGGCTGCGAACTCCTCCCGAAAGAACAATGTGCATGACCCCATCGTCTCCGGCGACGCGCAGAAAGCCTCGTGCGTCGAGCCCGTCCGTCACGCCAGTATATCCGCCAGCCTCGTCGACGCTTACGGGTTTGCCGCTAACCCAGCTTGAGGCCGCGGTGAAGCGATCCAACAGGCGTGGGTTCGCGGAGTTGCTGCATAGTTCTGCCTCGAGGAGGGCGAGTTCGTGCTTCAGCGCTCGAAGAAATTCGATGAGTACCGCCTCGCGCGGCCACGATTTGCCGGTCTCCCTCCGCAGGGAGGTGGCTAAAGCTTCGAGGTCTGGCGGAAAACTCTCGTGGTTGAGATTCAAGCCTACGCCTACTATCGCGTAGCGCAGCATTGACGGTGTGTCGGGTTGGGAGGCGATAGCCGATGTTTCGACCAAGATGCCGCCACACTTTTTATTGTTGATAAGAAGATCGTTGGGCCAGCGGATGTCGGGCTGCAAGTGAGTGACGCTGGCGATCGCTGCTTGTGTGGCTAGTCCGGTTGCGAGAGAGAGCCATAAGGCCTCTGTGAGGGCCATGTGTGGGCGTAAAAGCACGCTGAGGTAGAGGCCATCGCCGGGGCTGGAGTGCCAGGTGTGGTTGCTGCGGCCTCTGCCTGCGGTCTGTTCGTCGGCTAGCCAGACGCTGCCGTTCGGCGCGCCGGATTGCGCGGCTTCCAGGGCGAGAGTGTTGGTTGATGGGGTCGTGGAGAAATGATGGATCTTATTGAAGAAAATGGAGTTGGCTAGTGCGGCATTGACGGCGGGCAAATCGAACGAATCGGGCAAGCTAAGCCTCAGAAATCAGAAGATATCCGCGGTGATGCGCATGCTCAGGTCAGCGGCGGCGGCGGAGTGGGTGAGGGCACCTACAGAGACGAAATCGACTCCTGCGAGGGCGTATTTGCGGACGGTTTTGAGGTTCATGTTGCCGGATGCTTCGATGGGAACGGTGGGGAGGGTGGCGCGGATCTGCTTAACTGCTTTCTTTACTTGAGATGGCGTCATGTTATCGAGGAGGATGGAGTCGGCGCCGCCGGCGATGGCCTGGTCCAGCTCGATTTGGGAGCGGACTTCTACCTGAATCCATTGGCTGGTTTTGCGGTTCTTTTGTGCTCGCTCGAGGACTGCGGGGATGCCGCCGCCGAGGGATATGTGGTTATTTTTGATGAGGATACCGTCCTGAAGGTCGAGGCGGTGATTGACGCCTCCACCGCAGCTTACGGCGTATTTGTCGAGGGCGCGGAGGCCGGGGATTGTTTTGCGTGTGTCTAAGACCTTGGTTTTTGTGCCGCTTACGGCGCGGACGAACTCGTTGGTGAGGGTGGCGATGCCGGTCATGCGCTGCATGAGGTTTAGAATCACTCGTTCGCAGGCGAGCAGGGCAGTGGCGTTGTGGCGGATGACTGCGAGGGTCTGGCCTTTTTTGACTTTGACTCCGTCGAAGATTTCCGGGTGGCTGACAACCTCGAAGCGGCCTACGGGAGTGGTGGACATACGGCCGAAGATCTCTAGAACCATGGGGATACAGCCGAGGCCGGAGACGACGCAGGGCTGCTTGGCGACGATGGTTCCTGACGCTTTCAGGTGGGGTGGGATGGTGAGGGCGGTGGTGATGTCGTTGGCGACTTTGTCTTCGGCCAGGGCAGCTTCAAGGATTGCAGTGACCCGTTTGCTTTTCCAGTCCATGGGTCAATCCTAAACCTGTTTTTCTGCAAAAAAATCCTGGAGTGCCTTGGGAGGGTCGCGGGCTGGATTTCCGAGGGTTTTTCGCTGTTTTTTAAGGGGGGTTGCAGAAAAGTGTGTCGTTTTTGGATGGTTTTTTGTGGTGAGTTTATGGTGACTGGGTGGTGGAGTCTGGTGATTTGGATGGTGGTTTTTGCGCGCCAAGAAAATATCACTTTTCGAAAATATTTCTGTGGAAATTTATGACTGCCTGCGGGAAGTCGCAGGATGCCCGTGCCCCTGGGATGCCGCCAGCCCTTCTGGAACACGCTCTAGCAAGACTGACAGTTGTCGAGCTTCTGCGTACATAGAAGAATTCGAAAACCGTGACCGTGACGGCGTTCCCCCGGTCTGAAACGGATGGCTGCCCCGGCTAAGAACTGTTAATTGCAGGAGGAGATGATGGAGAAAAGTTCTGGCGGAGCGATGTCGATTCCTGGACCCGTTCCCGGAACCCGTTTGACTGAGGAGTATGTCCGGCAGGTTGGAGCCCTGGCCTATCTATGGGGCTGGCCTATGGTCAATATCCGTAATCGCAAGACCACCTTCGACAAACTGCCTGGACCGGGAATGATGGGTGGCATCGTGCCGGTGGCTCCTGCGAATCAGATTGCCATGTTGCGTGATTACATCGTGCCGGAGGAACGCGTGGTGGCGTGTCCCAATCAGGATGTTGTTTACGGCTTTAGTCTCCTCGATCTCGCGCAGGAACCGATCGTGATTCAAGTACCGGACTTTGGAGACAGGTTCTGGGTTTATCAGATCGTCGATCAGCGTACGGATTCGTTTGTCGAGTTGGGCAAGATGTATGGCACGAAGCCGGGCTTTTACCTGTTAGCCGGGCCGGACTGGAAGGGAACTGCTCCCAGCGGAATCAATCGCGTTTTTCAATCGAAGACCAATCTTGGGATCGTCATTCCTCGCGCCTTCATGGACGATACCGCCGAGGACCGGAAGGCAATCCAGCCTGTCCTTATGGGAATCCTGCTTTATCCGCTCAGCAAGTTCACAGGGAAGACCCAGACCATAGACTGGGCGACGCTTCCAAACTACCCTTCGCCATCGCAGGGGGACGAAGAGACCAAGTGGGTCGTAGCAGAGAGTTTTTTCGACGTCCTTCCCACCGTGTTGAAAGAGGTTCCACCGCTGCCCGGCGAAGAAGCTCTCTACGCGAATTTTCAAAGCGTTCTCGATGCTGCTGCGAAGGATCCCAAACTGAAAGCCGCGCTGGTCGCATCAGCCGTCGAGGCTGACAAGAATCTGATCACGCCTCTCTTCCAGTTTCATAACTATGGCATTCCGCTGCCGCACCATTGGACGACGCAGAACAACGGCGCGGAATTTGGCACCGACTATTTCACCCGCGCTGCTGTGGCGAAGTCCAACATCTTCGTAAACACGCCAAGGGAGACGAAGTACTTCTACCAGGACTTCGACAGTGACGGGCAGCAGTTGAACGGCAACAACTCCTACACTGTCACCTTCGCCACGGGTCAGAAACCGCCTGCCAAGGGCTTCTGGTCGCTGACTCTGTACAACCAGCACCATTTCTTTTCGCCGAATGAACTGAAGCGGTATTCGGTCGGGACAAAGAACAAGTCATTGATCACTGCGCCGGACGGCTCGCTGACGATCTATGTTCAATCGACTGCTCCCGAGGGCGACGCGAAGGCGAATTGGCTACCGGCGCCCAAAGAGGACTTTGCGCTTTACGTGCGGGTCTACTGGCCTGAGGAGACCGCGCTTAATGGAACGTGGACTCCTCCCGCCGTTGCAAAAGTGAAATAGAGAGGGAAAATTCGAAGTTGTCTTCTGCTTCTATGCATCTCAGAAACCGCTCTTCGACAAGACTTGGAAGCTGCCCGATATCGAAAATGTGAAGTAATTACCGCACTCAGGAGTCTAAACATGATAGGGCAGAGCGCGGCCGCACTTGCTCCCGCCGAGATCAAAGACATCACCCGCGAGGCATACATTTTTGGTTTGCCTCCTGTGTACATCGGGCTGACATTTGAGATCAACTCAAGCGTTCCAAATCCGCAGGGAACGCGTTCACCGGTAAATCAATTTGGCAATGTTCGCGCATTCCCGGACGCCAAAGCCAACCCGATCGTCGGCATGAACGTGGATACGCTCTACTCCTTAGCGAATCTCGATCTCTCCCAGGAACCTATCGTTCTATCGGTCCCCGAGATGGGCAAGCGATGGTGGATCATGCAACTGCTCGATATGTGGAACGATGTGCCGGCATCTCCCGGTGCCCGCACAGTGGGTGGCCAGGGTGGAAACTTCGCTCTGGTCGGGCCGAATTGGAATGGAAAGTTGCCCTCGGGTCTGACTGAGATTCGCTGCGACACAAACCTGATGATGGTTGGAGGCAGAACTTTCACCGGCGGGAAGGCTGACTACGACAACGTCCATAAAGCGCAGGACGGATATAAACTTACTCCCTTATCCAAGTGGGGGAGCGACTACAAACCTTCCGGCGACGTTGCCGTTAAGCCCGGATTAGACGCCAAAACACCCGTACCGAAACAGGTATTCGCCATGTCGCCCGAGGAGTACTTCTCTCGCCTCGACGAGATGCTCGTCGGTAGTCCGGCCCGGCCCGCCGATGCCCCTGTGATGGCGAGGATGGCAAAGCTTGGAATCATCCCCGGCAAGAAGTTCAGCATGGCCGGATTTAGCGCAGAGCAACAGAAGGCTATCAAGGAAGGTGTATCCGAAGCGCAAAAGGATATCGTCGCCGGACAGGCGAAGATGGGAAAGATGGTGAACGGATGGCAAGTCGCCCTTGACCTCGGGAGATACGGCACAAACTATCTCTATCGCGCTTCGTGGACCTTCTTCGCTGTCGGGGGCAACCTGGTGGAGGATGCCATCTATCCCCTTGGGATTACCGATAGTGACGGCAAGATACTGAACGGCGCCAATAAGTACACACTGACTTTTCCCAAGGGTCAGCTTCCACCGGCAGATGCCTTCTGGTCGCTGACGATGTACGACGCTGATTCCTTCCTGGTGCCAAACGCGATTGACCGCTATGCACTGGGTGATCGTGACAAATTGAATGTCAACGACGATGGGTCCGTGACGCTCTACATTCAGCAAGCATCTCCTGGGAGCGACAAAGAGACTAATTGGCTGCCCGCGCCGAAAGCTGAGTTCAAGATTGCGTTGCGACTATATGTTCCAAAAAAATCAGTCACCGACGGAACTTGGACGCCGCCTCCGGTCCAACGACATTGAAACCTGCTTCTAAGAGAGAGCGGGTTATGACCAACACGCAAGTCCCTACAGTGAAGAGAGGGCATCATGCCAGAACCGACCTACAAGACCGACATCCCGCTCGCCATCACCATCCCCGACACCGTCGAGACTCGTCTCGGCACACTCCACTTCAAAGACGGCTTCCCCGACGACGA
Source organism: uncultured Acidobacteriaceae bacterium (assembly GCA_963774735.1). GTDB lineage: Bacteria > Acidobacteriota > Terriglobia > Terriglobales > Acidobacteriaceae > Edaphobacter. Next base: position 197,968 of record CAVZGJ010000028.1, read on the forward strand.
CACCGTCCAGAAGGTCTACGACAACCTCGATTTCCAGCGTGGCGTGCAGGCGATGCTGACAGCCATGCCCGTCGCGTCGCTGCATGCGATTCGCAAGGCCAGTCGCAGTTTCGGTCCTGACAACCAGACCGTGACAATCTTCGAAACGCTGATGGACTCCAGATCGCTCTATCTCACCGCGAATACCGAGAGCATCTACGCCATGGCATGGCTGGATCTGAAGAACGGCCCCATCGTCGTCGAGTCGCCACCAAACACCCTCGGCCTCGTCGATGATTTCTGGTTTCACTACGTCACCGATCTCGGCCTTGCCGGACCCGACCAGGGCAAGGGTGGCAAGTTCCTCTTCCTTCCCCCGGACTACAAGGGACCCGAGCCAAAGGCTACTTCGTCCACAAATCAAATACCTACGGCAACTGGTTCGGCACCCGCGGATTTCAGGTAAACGGCGACCCAAAGCCAGCGGTCGATAGCATCAAGCAACATCTCCGCATCTACCCGCTCGCGCAGGCGGCGAATCCACCTGCGACCAATTTCGTCAACATTTCGGGCAAGGCATTCAACACCATCCACTCGACGGACTACAGCTTCTACGAAGAAGTTAACGAAGTCGTGCAGGAGGAGCCCAACGCGGCGATTGACCCCGAAACCCTCGGGTCTGCTCGCCTCCATCGGCATCGAGAAGGGCAAACCCTTCGCGCCTGACGATCGCATGAAGAAGATACTCACCGAGGCGGCTGCGGTGGGCAATGCAACCGCCCGCGCCCTCTCCTACCGGACGCGTCTGACGGAATCGTTCTTCTACCCGGACAGCGCGTGGGGCACGCCGTTCATCGGTGGCAGTTATCTCTTTGAAGCGATGGCGTACGGATGCTCGATGCGCGCACGTACATGTCTTTTTGATGGCTACCGGCATCACGCCCGCGATGGCAATCCAAAAGGCTGGCGCTGGATCGGCCTATGCGGCCGCAAGCGTCGATTCGCAAAAGCAGCCGTTCGACGGCTGCAAGACCTACCGGCTGCACCTTCCGCCCAACATCCCGGCCAAGACATTCTGGTCGCTCGTGCTCTACGACATACAGACCCGCTCGATGCTCCAGACGGACCAGCAGTTTCCCAGCATCGGCAGCCAGAAGAAAGGCGTTGTCATCAATCCCGACACTTCGGTGGACGTCTACTTCGCCCCCAAAGCGCCTCCCGGCAAAGAGAACAACTGGGTGCAGACCTGGCCCGGTAAGGGATGGTTTGTGATTCTTCGCCTCTACGGTCCGCTCCAGCCTTTCTTTGATAAGACCTGGCGGCCAAGCGAGATTGAAGAGATGAAATGACCCTCTATGTGCTCGGCGTGCTTCGACAAGACATGGAAGCTGCCCGATATCGAAATTACTAAAGTGACGAAAAGCTAATAGAAAAGGAGCAATTGACAATGGCAACGCAAACTAAGCCGAACATTCTCTTCATCATGGCGGACGACATTGGCTGGTTCAATTCCAGTTGTTACAACCACGGCATTATGGGTTACAAGACACCGAACATCGATCGCATCGCCAAGGAAGGCGCGATGTTTACGGATTTCTATGGGCAGCAGAGTTGCACTGCCGGACGTGCTGCATTTATTACGGGCCAGTCGCCAATCCGTACCGGCCTCACCAAGGTTGGCACGCCAGGTGCGACGCTCGGTCTTAACTTCGAGGACCCCTCGGTTGGGGAGTTCATGAAGCATTTCGGCTATGCGACCGGGCAGTTCGGCAAGAACCACCTCGGCGATCGCAACGAGCATCTGCCCACCGTGCACGGATTCGATGAGTTCTTCGGAAACCTCTACCACCTCAATGCTGAGGAAGAACCCTACTATCCGAACTATCCGAAGGATCCGGAGTTCCGAAAGAAGTACGGCCCGCGCGGCGTGTCTGAAGTGCAAAGCGACCGACAAGGACGATCCGACGGTTGATCCCGCAGTTCGGCAAGGTGGGAAAACAGACGATCGAGAACACAGGGCCGCTTCCCAAGGAGCGAATGGAGACCGTGGATGAGGAGTTTCTCGCTTCGGCGCTCGATTTCATCGATCGGAAGACGAAAGAGGGCGGGCCGTGGTTCTGCTATTTCAATCCAACCCGGATGCACATCTTCACGCATCTGAAGCCGTCGTCCGTCGGCAAGACGGGGCTCGGGCTCTATCCGGACGGCATGGTCGAGCTCGACGGCTACGTCGGCCAGTTGCTCAAGAAGCTTGACGATCTCAAGATCGCGGACAACACGATCGTCGTCTTCACTACCGACAATGGGGCCGAAGTGATGTCATGGCCGGATGGCGGCGCCACGCCGTTCCGCGGTGAGAAGGATACGAACTGGGAGGGTGGCTGGAGGGTTCCGTGTGTGATGCGCTGGCCCGGCGTCATCGAACCCGGGCGCGTCATCAACGAAATCGGTTCGCTTCAGGACTTCATCCCGACCTTCGCCGCGGCGAACGGAGAGCCTGACCTGGTCGAGAAGGTGAAGAAGGGATACAAGATGGGAGACAAGACCTACAAGGTTCACCTCGACGGCGTCAACCTGATGCCTTTCCTCGCCGGCAAGGTGGACAAATCGCCGCGCCCCGGTTTCATCTACTGGAGCGATGACGGCGATTGCATGGCGATGCGGATGGGGCGGTTCAAGATCGTCTTTGCCGAGCAGCGAAGTAAAGGTCTCGAAGTCTGGCGCGAACCTTTGTCGGCGATGCGGCTTCCGAAGTTTTTCGATCTCCGCGCCGATCCGTTTGAGCGCGGCGAGGAGGCTATCGGTTACAACATGTGGTTCCTCGAGAACGTTCCCATTCAGTATGCGGCGCCACCCCTTCTAACGCAGTGGCTGTCGAGCTTCAAGGAGTTTCCGCCACGCGCCAAGGCAGCAAGCTTCACGATTGACCAGGCGGTCGAAAAATTGATGCCGAAGGACTGATCGTCCTGACGACTAGACCGTTCTCGGCTCATTCATTCCGAGGAAAATTGACGATGCGCCGACACACCGTGCTGACAGTCGCTATTATCGCGGCATCGCTGACAGGATGCGAGCAGTCTAAGCAGCCGGAGGCCGCTCATCAGAAAGGAGCTGCAGTGATGACGACCTTTTCATCGCAGGAACTCGCCCAGAGAACGATGGAGCGCCGTGCCATCGAGGCTGTTATCTGGGGGATGCCTGCAGTCAACTTCGACCGCATGTATCAGGCGATGGTGCATGACGCCAACGCCGGGGAGGGCAGCAACAAGGTCGTCTTCTGGTCTCGTCCCTCGACCTGGAAGAACCAGACTCTCACTCCCAACCCGGACACGATCTACCTGATGCCTTTCTTCAACACCAAGGACGTAGGGCCGGTGGTGCTGGAGATTCCGCCCGCCGACTCGGGGTCCATCACCGGCTCAGTGGATGACTGCTGGCAGACGGCGATCGAGGACGTAGGCCCCGCCGGGGTCGACAAGGGCAAGGGCGGGAAGTACCTGATCCTGCCCCCCGGCTACAAAGACCATGTTCCCTCCGGATACATCCCTATGCCATCCGCGACCTACCAGAGCTACGCACTACTTCGTTCCAACCTGAAGAGCAGCAGTGAGGAGGATATTGCCAATGCAGTCGCCTACGGCAAACGGATCAAAGTCTACCCGCTCTCGCAGTCCCATCACCCTCCGGACACTCAGTTCATCGACGCCATCGACGTAGTCTTCGACGCCACAATTCCCTACGATCTGCGATTCTTTCAATCGCTCGATCGCGTCGTCCAGATTGAACCGTGGCTGACCCGCGACAAGGTCATGATCGATCAGCTCAAATCCATCGGCATCGAGAAAGGCAAGCCCTTCAACCCGAATGCCGCTACCCAGGAGATCCTCAAGCGAGCTGTCCTCGAAGCGCATGCGTGGTTCCAACCGCAATATGAAAGCGTCTTCGTTCCGCCCTTCAATGAAGGCACCCACTGGAACCTCCCAGCCCCAAGGGAATTCGCGGAGGCCATACAGACAAACTATGCAGACCCGGACGGTTATCCCGTCGACGAACGTGGGGTCTCCTATTTCTTTGCGTTCTTCAGCGCCAAGCATCTAGGAGCCGGGCAGTACTACCTTATGACGATCAAAGACAAGCTGGGCCAGCCCCTGGATGGCTCCAGCAACTATCGACTGAATGTACCCGCAAACGCTCCCGTCACGCTGTACTGGTCAGCCACAGCCTACGACCGCGAGACCCACGCACTCATTCGCAACATGCAGTGGCCCAGCCGAGCCTCCACCACGAACGGACTGCAAAAGAACGCCGACGGATCGGTAGACATCTACTTCGGACCCAAAGCCCCTGCCGGCAAAGAATCCAACTGGGTCCCTACCGACCCTAACGGAAAGTTCGAGGTACTTTTCCGCTTCTACGGCCCGCAGAAGCCACTGTTTGATAAGACCTGGGTGCTCCCCGACATCGAGAAGACGAGTTGAAAGCCGATCATCCGATTGGAGGATTATCGTGACCAACACCGAAATCCCGGCAGTGCCCGTCACGGCCGATAACTTCATTCGCGCCGAAACCGACCGGACCTTTGAAGGGCTCGTGAAGATGGGCAGCGTCGGCAAGTTTACGCACTACCGCGAGCATGGCGCCGGTCGACCACCAGGTCGTTCAGCGCGGCAACCGCGACACGCTGTATTCGGTAGCGATATTCGATCTCGATGCGGGGCCGGTGGCGATCACGCTGCCCGATGCTGGCAAGCGATTCATGACCATGATCTTCATCGATGAAGAACATTATGTGCACGACGTCGTCTACGGTGTGGGCACTTACACCATGACCAAGGAAAAGATGGGAACGCGTTATGGTCTTGCGGCAATTCGCATACTGGTCGATCCTGGAGATCCGAAAGACATGGAGCAAGTTCGCGCCCTGCAGGACGCGGTCAAAGTCAGCCTGAAGAGTTCCGGCAGCTTCGAAATACCCAACTGGGATCCCGTAAGTCATAAGAAAGTGCGCGATGCGCTGGTCGTGCTCGGCTCGACGATTCCTGACTGGCGCCACGCAGCCGGCTCCAGGAATGAAGTTGATCCGGTAAGACACCTCATCGTGACGGCCACAGGCTGGGGTCTGAATCCCGACAAGGACGCCATCTATCTCAACATCACGCCAGCTAAGAATGATGGCACGACGATCTACGGGCTCAACGTGAAGGATGTGCCCGTCGATGGCTTTTGGTCGGTCAGCGTCTACAACGCCGAGGGCTATTTCGTGCCCAACAAATTGAACGGCTATACGCTCAACGACGTTACTGCGAAGAAGAACGACGATGGCTCGGTCGCGATCCAGTTCGGCGGCTGCGACGGCAAGGTCCCAAACTGCATCCCGATCATGCCGGGTTGGAACTACATGGTGCGCCTGTATCGTCCGCGCCCTGAGATTCTCAGTGGCAAATGGAAGTTTCCGGAGGCTCAGCCTGTCCAATAAACAGGATCGAAGCTCTGGGCGGTTTTCGTGTGGCTAGCTGTCTTTGCGGTAGAGGAGGTCGCGGATGGCGGAGCGGCGGGCGGCGTTGGCTTCATTGCTGCGATCGAAGGAGTCGACGTGGCGCTTGGCGATGGGCTCGTCTGCATCGGGGGAGCTGCAGGTGGGGCAGCGATTGGCGAAACCTGGTTTGTCGGGCCTCAGCTCGAACTCTTCGGAACAGACGACGCAGACTTTGACGGGAAAAGCCATTGCTCTTTTATGATAACGCGGGCAGGTTGCATGCGGGTAGACTGCTGGCATGAGCAGCGTGGAAGAACACTACAGCAATCTGTTGGCGAAGAACTATACGTGGATGTTTGGCGCTCCGTTTGAGGCAAAGGTGGCGGAGCAGCGGGCGATTCTGGAGGAGGCTCTGGCGGACGCACCGCGTGGGATGGCGGTCGATCTTGGGTGCGGGCCGGGGTTTCAGACGATTGCGCTGATGGAGATGGGGTACTCGCCAGTGGTGGCGATGGATACGAGTGCGGAACTGCTGGAGGAGTTGCAGTCGCATGTGGCTTCGCATGAGGTACTGGTGGTGCAGGGAGATCTGTTGCGGGTGGGGGAGTTTGTCGGCGCAGAGAGGGACCTTGGGTTGGCCGATGTCATGGTTTGTATGGGTGACACGATTACTCATCTTGGGAGTAAGGAGGATGTGGTGAGTTTGTTGCGCGCGGTGAGCGGGGCGTTGACGGTGGGTGGAATGTTTGTGGTGAGCTATCGCGATTTGAGTGTGGAGGCGGTTGGGGTGGACCGGTTCATTCCGGTCTATGGGGATGAGGAGCGGGTGATGACTTGCTTTCTCGAATTCGACAAACCCGAGAGCGTGACGGTGCATGATCTGGTTTATCGGCGAGATGGGTCGCGATGGGTTCTGGAGAAGAGTTGCTACCGTAAGCTGCGGTTGGGGGTGGATTGGCTGGTTGGGGCGATGGAGGCTGCGGGGTTTGTGGTGGAGCGAGGGCAGGCCGGCAGATTGATCCGGCTGGTGGGACGGAAGACGACGGGGTGAGATGCGATAGCTCTATGCGAGCGTGGCCGGCGTTTTATCGAGGTATTTGATGAGGATGACTTCGTTGCCGATCTCGCTGTAGATGAGCTCGTCGACGGTGCCAGCGGCGAGGAGGAGACCGAAACCACCGGGGCGCATGCCTTCCTCTTCGCGGATGCGGATGTGGGCGGTAGGGTCGTCGGGATTGACGCCCGCAGCGTGGTCGAGGGTTTCGTGGCGGAAGCCGGAGCCGGGGTCGCGGACATAGAAGACCATGGAGCGGCCGGTGCGGACGGCGGTGACCTCGACGACCTGCTCGGGATTGAAGGCGGCGCCGTGCTCCATGGCGTTGAGGAGGATCTCGCGGAGGGCCTGCATCAACTCTTCTCGCGTGTCCTTGGAGATCTGATTGCTGAGTTCTTTGGCAAAAGAGAGGAGGCGATCGGCGGTGATGAGGCGACAGTTGACTCGGACGGAGACCCAGCCTGGACGCGCGGAGATGATATAGATGTCATCTCGCCATTGATTGTCGGACGCGGCACGACGGGCGAGGTTGGCGATATCGAAGGGCTCGAATGGCGGAGTGAAACAGGCGTAGACACGGGCGCGAAGAGCGGCGATGACCTCGTCGGGCGTACTGCCAGAAGTGAGGAAGATGCACTTGACGCCGGGACGGATGGAGCGCATCTCCTCGAGCAGCGCGAGGTCTTCTTCGACCGCGCTATCGGGGCTGGTGACGACGACGCCGAAGGAGCGATAACGGAGGCGGCGGAGAGTGTCGGCTTGCCCGTGGGCGTACTCAAAGGGTAGCTGGGCTGTGTTGAGTATGTTGCCGATTTCGCGGCTGACGGGATTGTTGCTGTCGACAATCAGGACTCGGCTCATGGGGAGGCTCCGAGAGATCAGGTTGATTTTAGACCATTACTGCTGACGGGCCGTCAATTGCCTATCTCGTACCGATCGAGATATTTGATGAGAATAACCTCATTGCCGTGCTCATTGTAGATGAGTTCGTCGACGGTGCCGGCTGCTAGAAGGAGACCGTAACCACCGGCACGGATGCCTGCTTCATCGCGCTGCGGAATGTGGGCGGTCGGATCGGAGCAGCCCTTCGTGAAGACGGCGTGGGTGATGGCGTCCTTGCGGAAGCCTGCGCCGGGATCGCGAACACGAAAGGTCATAGTGCGGGCGGTCCGGATGGCGTTGACCTCGACGACCTGGTCGGGGTTGAAGGCGGCGCCGTGCTCCATCGCGTTGAGGAGGATCTCGCGGAGGGCCTGCATGATCTCGTAGCGTGCGGTCTCGGGCAGTTGCGAGGCGAACTCTTTGGCGAAGGACATGAGTCGTTCGGCGGTGACGAGGCGGCAGTTGACGCGGACGGCGACCCAGCCGGGACGGGCGGAGATGACTTCTATGTCTTTGTTCTCGCCGTCGATGGCGGCGTTGCGGGCGAGGTTGGCGATCTCGTGGGAGTCGAAGGGAGAGCTGAAACAGCCGAAGACGCGAGCGCGGAGAGCAGCGATGACCTCATCGGGAGTGCTGCGCGGGGCGAGGGCGATGCATTTGAGAGCGGGACGGATGGAGCGCATCTCCTGGAGCAGGGCGAGGGCTTCTTCGAAGTGGCTGTCGGCGCTGGTGATCATGAGTCCGAAAGATCGGGCGCGCATGCGCTGCAGGGCGTCGATGTGGCCAGCGGCGTATTCGACGGGCAAGCCGGCGGCGGCGAGGAGGTCGCCGACTTCGCGGCTGACGGGAGTTTTGCTCGCGATGATCAGGACTCGGCTCATGGGGGTCTTCTGGAAACAGGAACCGCTTGATTTTAGATCATCGCTGCTGGGCAGGCTGCGCAGGAACTAAGAATTAGTTGATTTGCGTTCCCCGGCGAAGGTGTCTGCTGATTGTCGGCATGGAAAACGTTCTCAACCAAGCGCGTCGAGGGCGGATTTGGTTTTGTCGTAAAGGGTTTTGGTTTCGGCGTGCTGTTTGCGGAGACCTTCGATGATGTGGGGTGGGGCTTTGGACGTGAAGGACTCGTTAGAGAGCTGCTTGTCCGCGGCGGCGAGGCCTTTTTCGTATTTGGCGAGGTCTTTGGTGAGGCGCTCGCGCTCGGCGGGTACGTCGATCTGGCGCTCGTAGATGACGGCTACGTCGAATTCGGCAGTACTGCGGGCGTTGGTGCCGGAGAGCGGGTCGGCGGTGAAGTCGATGGAGTTGACGCGGGCCATGCGAGAGAGCATGTCCTGGTTGGCGTCGGCTAATGCGATGACGCGGTTGCTGGCGTGGAGTGCGATGGGTGTGGATTCTTTTTCGGGGACGCCGAGGTCTTTGCGCAGGGCGCGAATGGTGGTGATGAGGTCCTGCATCGTGGTCATTGCGGCGGCGGCGATGGGGTCGGCGGGGAAGTCGGCGGGTTGCGGGTAGCGGGTGAGGGCGATGGATTTTGCGGGCGGTTGCTGATTGTAGAGAGCGTGCCAGATCTCTTCGGTGATGAAGGGCATGAACGGCGAGAGGAGGCGGAGCGCGGACTCGAAGACTCCGGTGAGGGAGGCGAGGGTGAGGGCGGTGGCGGGGTTGGGTTCGCTGCCTTCGGTGAAGTCGAGACGGAGCTTGACGAGCTCGAGGTACCAGTCGCAGAGTTCGCCCCAGAAGAATTGGTAGATGGCGTTGGCGGCTTCATCGAAGCGGTAGTTGGTGAGGGCCCGGTCTACTTCGGTGGTGACTGCGTTGAGGCGGTCGAAGATCCAGCGGGTTTCCAGCGGGGTGTGTTCGGGGAGAGCCCACGGTTCTGTCACTGAGTCGTTCGTGGGAGTTTTGACCGTGATCTTGTAACCGGCTTCGCGTGCGCGGTCGATGTTCATGAAGAGGAAGCGGGCGGCGTTCCAGATTTTGTTGGCGAAGGCGCGGTAGCCTTCGGTGCGGGCTTCGCTGAAGGCGATGTCGGTGCCGGGCGAGGCCATGGAGGCGAGGGTAAAGCGGACGGCGTCAGTGCCGAAGCGCTCGATGATGTCGATGGGGTTGATGACGTTGCCCTTGGTTTTGGACATCTTCTCGCGGTTGGCGTCGCGGACGAGGCCGTGGATGTAGACCTCTTTGAAGGGGACGGATTCGGCAAGCGGGCGCTTGCTGCCGTCGGGCATGGGAACGTCTAGGGTGAAGTGGCAGCCGAGCATGATCATGCGGGCGACCCAGAAGAAGAGGATGTCGAAGCCGGTGACGAGGAGGGTGGTTGGGTAGAAGGTGGCCAGGTCAGGAGTTAGGCCGGATGTATTTTCGCCGCTGGTAACAAAATGCGGGGGTCTCTCCACTTCGCTTCGCTTCGGTCGAGATGACGCATCATTTTTCTGATCCTTATTCTGATCAACGGAAAAAGCGGCGGGCCAGCCGAGTGTGGTGAAGGGAAGAAGACCGGAGGAGAACCAGGTGTCGAGGACGTCGGTTTCCTGAACGATATTGGCGGAGTTGCAGTTGCCGCAGGTGGTTGGGGTTCCGCGGTCGATGGTGATTCCGCTGCAGGATTTGCAGTGCCATGCGGGGATGCGATGGCCCCACCAGAGCTGGCGGGAGATGCACCAGTCGTGGATGTTGGTCATCCACTCGAGGTAGATCTTTTTGTACATCTCCGGGGTGAAGTGGATGGCGGGTTTTTCGCCGTTGATGGATTCGACGGCTTCGATGGCGTTTTGCGCGATGGATTTGCCGCCGGTGTTTGGGGTTTTGTTGACCGCGAGGAACCACTGCAATGACAGGCGCGGCTCGATGACTACGCCTGTGCGCTGCGAGAGGCCGATGGTGAGGGTGTGGTCTTTGATGGATTCGAGGAGGCCTTCGGATTCGAGGTCGTTGACGATGCGCTCGCGGGCGGCGTAGCGATCGAGGCCGTCGTAGGGCGAACCGGGGAGAGTGACGTGCGCGGTCTCGTCGAGGATGGAGGGCGCGGCGAGGTTGTGGCGCTGGCCGATGGCGAAGTCGTTGGGGTCGTGCGCGGGAGTGACTTTGACGGCTCCGGTGCCGAACTCGGGTTTGGCCCAGTCGTCGGCGAGGATGGGGATTTCGCGTGCTGGGCTGCCGCTGGTTTGGGTGAGTGGGACGCGGACTTTTTTGCCGATGAGGTGGGTGTAGCGCGGATCGGTTGGGTTTACGGCTACGGCGGTGTCGCCGAGCATGGTCTCGGGGCGGGTGGTGGCGACGGTGATGTGGCCGGATCCGTCAACGAGCGGGTAGCGGATGTGGTAGAGCTTGCCGGCTCGCTCTTCGTGCTCGACTTCGAGGTCGGAGACGGCGGTCTGGATGCTGGGGTCCCAGTTGACGATGTAGGCGCCGCGATAGATGAGGCCCTGCTCGTAGAGGCGAATGAAGGCTTCTTTGACCGCGATGGAGAGGCGGTCGTCCATGGTGAAGTACTCGCGCGACCAGTCGACGGAGGCGCCGAGGCGCTTCATCTGTTCGAGGATGGCTCCGCCGTAGAGCTTGCGCCAGCACCAGACGCGCTGGGTGAAGGCTTCGCGGCCGAGCTCGACACGGGAGGTGCCTTGTTCTTTGAGCTGGCGCTCGACCATCATTTGGGTGGCGATGCCGGCGTGGTCGGTGCCGGGGATCCAGAGGGCGAGGTCGCCGAGCATGCGGTGCCAGCGAGTGAGGATGTCCATCTCCGTCTGGTTGAGCATGTGGCCCATGTGGAGGCGGCCAGTGACGTTGGGCGGCGGGAGGAGGATGGTGAACTTTTCGCCTTTGTCCTGCGTACTTTCCGGGGTTGGCACGTCAAACAGACGTTCGTTAACCCAGTAGTCGGCCCAGCGTTGTTCTATGACAGAGGGATCGTAGGCTTTCGGGAGTTCGTTGCTCGGAAGTTGCTCGCTCATGGATGATTTAAGGGTAGCACTCGGGGGACGGGATGGGTTGGTCCTGCCGAGGGATGTTGCGTACACTCTTCGCACGAGGTTTTCTATGCGTCGATTGCTCCTGGTTTTGGCTGTGGTCTCGTTGAGTCTGCCTGCGTTTGCCGTAGCGGGAACGACCGCGCGAGTGTTGGGGACGATATCACGATCTCCGAGGGGGAGTCGGCGGGAGACGTGGCTTGCGCGTTCTGCTCGGTGCATGTTCATGGGGATGTGAAGGGTGATGTTGCGGTGCTGTTTGGCACCATCTCGGTGGATGCAGGGAAGAGCATCGGCGGAGACGTGGCGGCGCTGGGAGGGGATCTGCACTGGGTGCGGGGTCGTGGGTGGGCGGGGATGTGGCGGTCGCCGCAGGCGAGGTGACGTCGGGGGACGGAGCTGCGATCCATGGGTCGAGGGCCGTGGCGCCGAGCAAGATATGGCTGCTGCTGCCATTGGCCCCGCTGCTGGTGCTGATCGGGCTGATTTGGCTGATCGTTTGGCTGGTGCGGCGAAACCGGTACCAGTTTCCGGTTTATCCGCAGGGGCGGAGGTTTTGAGAGTCAGCTAGTTAGCTAGTTAGCTAGTTAGCAGTTATCTAGTCAGCAAATGCTGAGGAACATGGAGAGTGGTGGGTGCGTATATCTTGAACGAGTCAGCTGGTTAGCGGGATTGTAGGGCAGAGGGAGTTCATGTGCGCGCGTTTCTTTTGAGTGTGATGGCGATGCTTCTGACGGCCGGGGTTTTGGCGCAGGCGCCGAACCGTGCTTATGTGGGGGAAGATATTTTTGTTGCGGCGGGACAGCAGATTCATAACGCGACTTGTGTTTTCTGCTCGGTGCAGGTGGAGGGCGATGTTACGGGTCGCGTGTTTGTGCTGTTTGGAAGCGTGAATGTGAGTGGGAGGGTGGAGCGAGTGCCGCGGTGGTTGGGGGCAATGCGGTGGTCGATTCGGCGGCGCGTATTGGGGGCGATACGGTGGTGCTGGGCGGCAATGCGGTGTATGAGACGGATGAGTCGATCTCGGGGAGCGCGTATGTGCTGGGCGGGCATATGTCGCGGATGGGGAAGCCAAATGATGGGCGGGGACATAGGATGTCTGTCGGGCCGGTGTTTTTCTGGTTGCTGGCGGCGCTGGTGCTGATTCTTTTGTCGGCATTGATTGTGCCTCGGGTTCGGCGACGGGCGTTGGCTTCTTCGGCGGAGTTTCGGTAGTTGGGAACGGGTGTGGACAGAGGACCGGCGATGGGCAGCTACAGCAAAGGTCAATGCAGGCTCTTTCGACCTCGCTCAGGACAGGCGCTTCCACTGCGCAGTCGCGAAGTAGACGAACTCCCGTTCGGCTACGCTCAGGGTCAGGATGGCACTTTTTAGATGACAGTACTTTACGTGGCGAGGGCAGAAAGGATGCGGCCTGATGGCAGCATCCTCTTTGTTATTAGCCGTGATGTCAGAGTTAGAAGGGGTTGAGTTTGGAGAGGCCTTTCTTCTTCTTGTGTTTGCTGGAGGACTCGTCGTTCTTGTCAAACTCGGGTTTGGGGTTCTTCTTGGCGTTGGCGTTGGGGGATTGGCCGGCAGGCTGCGGCTTGTCGGCTACGTCGTTGACGGCGTCGGGGGCGGTGGCGGGTTTTTCTACTGCGGGAAGGCGCGTCGAGTTGACCGGCCCGACAGCGTGCAGACCACCGTTATCGCTGGGGTTAGCGGTGCTGGAAGGTGCGGGCTGCGAGGCAGCTGGAGGACCCGCGTTTGCGCCTGGCGTGATGATCTCGACGCCCATGGAGTTGCCTGCGGGCGCGGAGGCTGCGGGCGCGGCGTTGGTAACGCTGGTGACGGCAGCCGTACCTGAGCCCGCGTTAGAAGCGTCGGCGGCGGGCACGTCCTGAAGCTGCAGAGGCGTGGCGGCCGCAGGTGCTGCTGCGGCGGTGCGGCAGCGGCCTCAGCCGGAGCTGCGGCGGGGGGTTGGTCGCCGGAAGGTTTGGGCTGCGGGTTGAGAGTTCCGGGGGCCCCGGTTGCGTCGGGGGCGGCGAAGGCGTTGCTTGTAGTCGTTCTGAATCTGGTTAGTGACATGCGGCGCGAGGGTTGGGGCGGGATCGCTGAGAGTTGGCTCTCCGTCACGTGCGGTGAGAACCACGTCGGGCCGGTGCATAAAGAGGATGGTGGCACGGTCCTGCAGACGATACTGGCGGCGGCTGTTTTCGAGCGCGAGGCTTGCGGCAATCTGTTCGGGCGTCGGCGTCGGGACGGGTACGTTCATTGCCTGAAGACGGTCGCGCGCATCTTCGACGTGCTGGGAGGCGGAGTGCTCGAGGACTACCCGCGAGTAGGCGGCGATGGCCTGATCGTCGTAGATCTTCTCGAGGCGCGCTTTGCCTGCCTCCGGGAGCTTGAGGGTGCGGACGAATTTGGCCTCGGTCTCATAAGCGTCGCCGAGACCGATGAGGACCTCGTCCATGTGGCTGTACTGCGGGTAGGTGTCGACGACGGTCTGGTAGCGCGCGATGGTCGCGGGCCAGTTAGTGTGGGTGGCGTAGAAGGCAGCGATCGGCGGACTCGCGCGTGGCCATGACCTCCTGGACCTCGCGGAGGCGCTGTTTGGCCTGGGGGACGAGGGTGGATTCGGGGAACTGCTGGAGCATGAGGCGATACTCTTCTTCGGCGTGGGTGACCTTGGAGTAGTCGCGGTCAGGCTTGTCCATCTGGCGGAAGTAGATGTCGCCGACGCGCATCTGGGCCTCGGCGGCCTCAGGGGCGTTGGGGAAGAAGGTGATGAAGTCCTTGTACTCCTGCTCGGCCTGGGTGAGGGCAGCGGTGCCGCCTTCCTTGTACCAGGAGTCGGCGATGGCGAGCTTGGCCTTCATCAGGTACTGCGAGTCGGGATAGGTGTTGAGCAGGGTCTGGAGATCGAGGCGAGCAACGTCAAAATGGCCGCTCTTGGTGGCGTTGAGGGCCTTGTCGTAGAGGACCTTGTCGGGCAGGCCGGCGTCGACGGGTGCGATCTTCTTTTCCTTCGCCAACTCTTTCTTGGTGTCCTTGGACTGGACGACCTTGTCTGCCTTCTTGTCCGTGGTGGTGGAGAGGGTGACGGTCTGCTGGGGCTGGCCGTTGGCGTCGGTGGTCTGAGTGCTGGAGCCGGTGACCTGGGCGCCTGCGCTGAGGCTTGAGAGGATGAGACCGGCGACGGCGAGGGCTGCCAGTGTGGTGGCCCTGGTGGTTGGGAAAAAGGAACGTCTATTCATCCGCAGTAACCCTATTCCGCCTCGCACCAAAAGGGCGCTGAGGCTGCCTTCCATTCTACCGTGCTTCTACCGTATTGGGCTTTATCGTGCTTCGGGAACTTCTGCCGGCGCGGCGGCACGGGCTAGTTTGAGGAATTCGCGTGCGTTCTGCTCGGCCTTGCCGTGGGCAAAGATCGCCGAACCGGCCACTAACATGTCCGCTCCTGCTTCGACGACGAGGGCGACGGTGTCGTTAGCGATGCCGCCGTCGACTTCGATGCGAAAGTTGAGGCCCATCTCTTCGCGCATCTCGGCGAGGTGGGAGATTTTTTCGAGGCAGAGAGGGAGGAACTCCTGGCCGCCGAAGCCGGGGTTGACGCTCATGACGAGGACATGATGCACCATGGGAAGGACTTCGACGAGGGTCTCGACCGGGGTGGCGGGGTTGATGACGACGGCGGGCTGCATGCCGTGGTGGGCGATCTGCTGGAGGGTGCGATGGAGATGGCGGCAGACCTCCTGGTGGACGGACATCATGTCGGCGCCGGCCTCGGCGAAGGCTTCGATGAAGTCGTCGGGATTTTCGACCATCATGTGGCAGTCGAGCGGGAGCCTGGTGATGGGGCGGAGGGCCTTGACCATGGGGGGGCCGAAGGTAATGTTGGGGACGAAGTGGCCGTCCATGACGTCGACGTGGACGATGGTGCCGCCACCGCGCTCGGCGGCTGCGACTTCGTCGGCGAGATGGGAGAAGTCGGAGGCGAGGATGGAGAATGCCAGTTCGATCACTTGGGGGATGCTCCTGAGTGCAAGTCTATCAGCGCGGCATTAGTGTGGATGACTTAGAGTCATTCACGTAGTTGCCGATAACCCCGTTTTCAGGGAACTACGGGACGCCACTTGTTCGATAAGGCGACTACACGTCCATGTGAAATGCGCGCTGTCAATGAGTGACTCGGCGATTGTGCGCCCGTTGACCCGACGGGATAGCGGAGGTGAAGCCCGTTTCTCAATACCTTCCGAACAATTCTGCGCACCAGCGAGCGTCGCGAAACTTCACCGCAACAGAAGCCGCTCGAGAGTATTTTCGAGCCAGGCCTCATAGCGGGCGGCGGACCACTTGCGGTCCACAACAAAAAGCCGATAGTGGTCTGCTCCCGTCATGGCCCACAGGATATCCAGCGCCTCCTTCGCGGTGTGGCTCTTGCGAAGTACTCCAGCGCGGTCCCACGCGTCTGTCAGAGGCCTTTGGCCGCGGAGTCGCCGCTCCTCTCCTTCCTGCCACAAGGCCAGAAGGTCTTCGTTCGTACAGCCGGCGCCTCGTGCGATCTCGACAATGTCTCCCGCCTGCCCGTAGAAGCGGCACGTAAAGGAAACCAGCCGGCGCAGTTGCTTGCGTGGGTCTCCCGCAGTAGCGTGCAGGTCCCTCAGCAGACCGGCGACGTCGGCCTGCGCATCCGCCTGGTCGAGCAACGCAAACAGCATGGCTCGCTTGGATCGATACATCGCGTAGACCGTCGGCACCGCGACGCCCGCCTCGCCTGCGATCCGTTCAATCGAAGTAGCACCGTAGCCATAATGGCCGAAGAGATTGCGCGCGGTCTGCAGAATTCGTCCACGCCGCTCGTCGGAGGAGGCGCGGCGCCGGCTCGCGTCATACCCACGCTTTGTTTTTTTTGCTTGCATGCTCTGCTCTAATTAAATATAGTGCAACTCTATCGAATATGAGGAGGCAAATCGTGCGGTCTATTGCTTCGCTTACGCTGTGGCTCTTCGTGATTGGAACTTCATTGATCCTCGGCGCCGGTCTTTATGAAACGCTTGTGGTGGTGCCGTTCTGGTCGGTAGGAGCCCCGGCCTCGCTGGCGGAAGGGAATCCGCTGTTGCAAGTTCACGTACGCGCAGGGCATGTCTTCTGGCAGTAGTTCACGCCGGTTCTCGGCCTCATCACACTGCTTGCGATGCTCACCAGCTTTGGAGCTCCGCCGCGCCATCTGGCATGGCGTCTCGCAGCCACCGGCCTGATGCTCCTGGTTTCGATCGCGACGCTGGTCTATTTTCGTCCGGTCCTCATCGGAATGCTTATTAACCACGGAGCAGGGCTCACACCGGAAGCGCTGGCAGCAGAAGCACGCCGCTGGGTGGCGCTCGACTGGGTGCGGGACATCGCCGTCGCAGCTTCGCTGGCGATGGGAATCCGAGCGCTGCTTCTGCCCCTCCGGTAGCGGCGAAGGGCGATTCGAAGCATGGGGATCATATAAATTCTCTGCACTTATCGAATTTGGATCGGTAATGCTAGGTCGCCTGGATCCATCGAATTGCCTAATGCCGAAATCTCAACTGTTGCGAACAGACCTTAGCGCTCATCGAGCAATGTGGATGGATCTACATCTTCAGCAGGTTGCTGTATGACCGGCAACCGGAAAATTGATCCGAACCTCCCGAGAAGTCGGGTTTCTATGAGCAGGTCACTGGAGTCAAGTGTTTTTTGTCTTTTTCTTCATAGCGTCTTTGCCTTTGTTGTTGTTTGTTGTGGTTGTTTCCGCGTTGTTGCCTCTCCACCATGTTTCTATTCGCACTTTGAGTGAGCCGTTCGTGGCTCTGTGACGGGTTGGGGTCAGAAGGAGAAGTCGATGCTGCCAGTTTTCGGCCGGCCTTGTGAAGGCCCAACCCGACACGCAGTCACCGGGACGCGGGGTTTAGCAACGGTGAACATGATTTCGATCCTCAGGCAGCTACAGCGTAGAACGGGATGTATGGCTCTTGCGTGACCCAGATGCGGTGAAGCAGGACGGCTAGCTTGCGAGCAACGGCGACGATGGCCCGATTGTGGGACTGCTTGCCTCCACGCGAGGCCAGATGCAGGCCCCACTGTCGTAACGTCGAGTCTCTTCCACGCGGCCCGAGCACATGGTTGGCGCACTCAACCAGGAGAGATCTGAGGTAGATGTTTCCAGCCTTGGTAATACCAAGTTGCGGGTCGCGGTCCCCGGACTGGCTGCGTCTCGGCCGCAGGCCGAGGTAACAGCCCACATCGCGACTTCGCTTGAAGCGTTCTTTGCTTCCCAGAGTCAGCACATAGGTCAACGCAGTGAGCTGGCCGACGCCGTAGACCTGAAGCAGCGCCTGCGTCTCCTGATACTCCGTCTCGGTGAGTCGCTTGATGGTGCGGTCGTACTGCTGGATCTTCACCGTCATCGCAGCGATCTGTTCGAGAACCGGGCCAAGCGCCACAGCCAGACCTGGCGGCAGCACGGCCATGCATCGCTTGGCGAAGCACAAGGTGGAAGAGGCTGGAAGCCGGTAGCCGCAGGGCTTAGCCAGCCCGCGTACTGAGTTAACCGCCGCCGTCCGCAGACGAACGATCAGGTTGCGGGCACGAATCAATGTCAGAGCTTCCTGTTGTGCAACCGTGCGATGGGAGATCGGTCGCAGGATATCCGGATCGAGCCGGGCATAGCGAGCGATCTTTTCCGCATCCACCGTGTCGCTCTTGCGGTCGCTGTGCGAGATCGCCCTGAGCTCGCGCACGTTGGCTACGATTACTTCGTGGCCCAGTTCTCGGAGTTGTTCGCTGACCCAGATCGAATGGGTTCCAGCCTCCATCGCAACCCGTGCCCTGGGCACATCGGTAAACCACTTCTCGACCCCCGAGGGTGTCGTGCGAAACCGCCCCCGGTCAACCACTTCTCCATCTTCGTTGAGCGTGCAGTAATGGCTCCAGACATCCCCAAGATCGATCCCGATCGTCATCCTAACCTTGGTGACGCTGCGTGGAACTTCCGCGATGAGGTGTTTCGATGGCTTTTTCATGGCGATAGTCTCTCCGATCCAAGAGACCGGCTCATCCCATTTTTCGACAACTACGACTAACTTCCAAGTTAGATTGCTATCGATCCTTCGGCACGACTGGCACCGCTCGTTCCACGTCGGGGCGGCCTTCGTGGAGGATTTTGGTTTTGAGGTCTTTGGCGGTGGATTTGGCGGCTTCGCGGTTGGTGTCGGCCATGGGTTTGGGGTCGCCGAGAGCCATGCGGGCGGCTCCGCGGAGGATTTTGCGGATGGGCCAGGTGCCGTCTTCGTTGGCGAGGAAGAATTCGCCGTTGCGCTGCTTTTCGGGGCGGTAGTACCAGCGGCGGAGGAGCGAGAGATGGTCGCTGAGGAGAGCGAGATCGGCGGGTTTGCCGGCCTTTTGCTTCGAGGGTGGAGATGGCGTGGGCGGCGCGGGCTTCGGGTGAATTTGTGGGGCCCTCGGAGTCGCCATTGAGAGGGACGGCCTGGAGCATGAGGGGTTGCGCGAAGAGGGAGCTGCCTACGCTGGTCTGCTCGCGGACGGCTCGGACGCCGAGGGTGGAGAGGCGTTGCGGGCCGATGAGACAGCCGGCTTCGAGAAGGAAGAGCGCGGCTTCTTCGAGGTGGACTTCGGGATTGTCTGGCGTGTTGTCTTCGGGAGGTGTTGCGGTCTGGATGATGATGGCGCGGAGTTTGGGGATGGGGCGGACGATCCAGTCGGCGAGGGACTGGACGGATTTAACTTTCTGCCATTGGGCGTGGAGGGCGGCGGCCTTTTCGAACTGCATGCCGGAGGAGGCTTCTTCTCGGGCGAGGCCGATGTCGATGATCATGGATTCGCCGCGGGTGTCGAAGAATTTTTTCACGGCGGCGGTTTCTGCGGCGTACTGCTCGGCGGTGCAGGCTTGTTTGCAGGGCTCGATGCACTTGCCCATCTCGCCGTAGATGCAGCCGGGGTGTTCGGGGTAGGGGGCGAGATCTTCGTGGCAGCGGCGGAGTTTGAAGAGGTCGAGGGCGGCGTCGCAGTAGCGCTCGGCGGCGAGGCGCGAGGGGAAGGGGCCGTACATCTGGGCGAGGCCGCGTTTGGAGAGCTTGTTGGTGGCGTAGACGCGGGGGAATTCGTTTTCGATGGTGAGGCGGAGGAAGTAAGGCGTGTGGAGCTTGAGGCGGCGGCGGGCTTCGGGGTGGCCGAAGTGGAAGGCGGTGGCGTCGTAGAGGACAAGAGAGGACTCGAAGCGGGAGCCGGTGAGGGTGTACTCGATGCGGGCTACTTTTTCGCGGAGATTGAGGCGTTTGGATTGCGACTCGGGTGGGTCGAGCAGGCGGCGCATGCGGCGGCGGAGGTCGGTCGTGTGCGTTAGGTACGGCGCGTCTTCGGCGCGGGGGCCGCGGAGGGCGAAGACTCCTGGCTTTGCCGGGATTTGCTTGAGGGTGACTTCGGCGTGCTCGGGGGAGAAGTCAACGGCGTGTTCGAAGTGGAAGGGAGCGGCCACAGGAGGATTGTAGACGGGTTCTTGCGGGTTGGTCCGAAGCTGATGGTTGGAGAGCTAAAGGCTTAACACGGATTTATACGGATGAGACGGATTTAGAAACCAGCAACAGCAAAAGCGAAATGCGGGGGTCTCTCCACTGCGTCGCGCGATAAAGCTGCGCGACTTCGGTCGAGATGACGCTTCGTGGAGAGGGGCGAAATTCTGGTTTGTGCGCGCGGCTATTCTTTGCCACAAAGTCCCTATGCACCCGCGATGGTCATGCCTTCGATGCGTAGGGTTGGCGCGGCGCTGGCTCCGTGGAAGACTAGGTCGTTGCCGATGGCGACGATGTTTTTGTACATGTCTTTGAGGTTGCCGGCGATGGTGATCTCTTCGACGGGGTAGGCGATCTCTCCGTTTTCGATCCAGAGGCCGCTGGCTCCGTGTGAGTAGTCGCCGGTGACGAGGTTGACGCCGTGGCCCATGGTCTCGGTGACGTAAAGGCCGGTTTTTACATCGGCGATGATCTGCTCGGGTGTGAGGGTGCCGGGTTCGAGGAAGAAGTTGCCGGCGCCGATGCCGGGGTTTCCGGCGAGGCCGCGGGAGGCGTTGCCGGTGGATTGCATGTGGAGCTTGCGGGCGGTGTAGGTGTTGAGGACGTAGTTAGTGAGGATGCCGCGCTCGACGAGGGCGGTGCGGCGGGTGGGCAGGCCTTCGCCGTCGAAGGGGCGCGTGCCGAAGCCGCCCGTTCCATCAAAGACCATGGTGCCGTCGTCGATGACGGTGATGTTTTCTCCGGCGACGCGCTCGCCCAGCATGCCGGAGAAGAAGGAGGCGTTGCGGTAGATGGCGTCTCCGTTGGCGGCGTCGAAGATGTTGCCGATGACGGATTGCGAGAGTTCGGGGGCGAAGACGACAGAGGCTTTTTGCGTTGGAACGCGGCGGGCGTTGAGGCGGCGGAGGGTGCGGCGCGCGGCTTCGTGGCCGACGGCTTCGGGATTGTCGAGTTTGGTGGTGGTGCGGGCGTTTGAGAACCAGGAGTCGCGCTGCATGTTGCCTTTTTCGTCCTGCGCGATTGGCGAGGCGGAGAAGCCGCAGTAGCTGCGACGGTATTCGCCGAAGAAGCCGCGGGAGTTGAGCATGATCTTGTGGGAGGTGGCGGTGTCGAAGTCGCCGCCGCGGGAGTTCTGGATGCGGGTGTCGTAGGCGAGTGCAGCGGCTTCGGTGCGGCGGGCGATCTCGATGCGCTCGGCGGGGGGCATCTGGTTGACGTCGTCGAAGTAGAGGTGGAGGTCGCCTTCGAGTTTGCCGAATTGTTCGGGTTCGGGGAGGCCGGCGAAGGGGTCTTCGCTGGTGATGCGGGCGAGAGCGATGGCTCCTTCGACGAGATGGGTGAGGCCTTCGGCGGAGAGGTCGCTGGAGGAGGTGCTGGCTACGTGTCGGCCGATGAAGACGCGGAGGCCGATGGCGCGGGAGCCGGACTCTTTGAGGGTTTCGACCTGGCCGAGGCGGACGAGCGCGGAGAATTCGTCGCCTTCGTAGAGGACGACTTCGGCGTCGGTGGCTCCGGCCTTGAGGGAGCGGGAGAGGACGTCTTGCGCGATTTCTCGTAGATTGATTGCGGGCTGGGTTTCGGTCGGCATAGAGTCAAGAATATCGTCTTATGGGTCCGGAGGGATTTCGCTTTGTGAGGGTAGCTGGATGCGCGGAAGGGCGTGGTTGCTCGTTCTGTTGTTCCATTGTGTGCTTACTGTTTGTGCGAGGGCTCAGGAACCACAGGAGCCTGAAGACCCGGAGGACGAAAAGCAGTTCGGGCTTTGGCTTGATCAAGGTATTTCCACCGATCTTTCTGCGAACAGGTCTCTGGAGTTCGAGGTCCATGAGAGGTTCGATGAGGGCGGAACGAACCTGTACGAGTACTTTTTCCAGGGCGGCGTTGGCTTTCGAGTTCGGCCGTGGCTGATGGTGATTCCGTCGTACCGGTATCAGCGCTTTCCCGGGAATCCTGCTGGGGTCAATTATGAAAACCGGCTGCTGCTGAACCTGACGATGAGTACTTCGCGGGGGCCATGGCGACCCAGTCTGCGAACGATCGTGGAAGGAAGATTTCCGGATGGCCGGATTGCTTCTGCGCGGCTCAGGTTTCGCCCCGGCATCGAATACACGTTGCCGCTTCGTGGGGCGCGTCGTCCGGTGATGATTTTGACGAATGAGTTTTTTATCGTTCCGGGTGAGAACAGTTTTCTTGCGGGAAGCGAGTTTACACAGGACCGCTTCGTGGTGGGAGTGCGAATTCCCATAAAGGATTCGTTGGCCATCCGGCCTTACTACATGCTTCAGCTTGTGGACTTGCCCGCGGGGTGGGAGGGCAACAACGTTATTGGTCTGTCACTGGCGTGGAAGGCTCGGAAGATTAGCGCGAAGTCTTCGCCCTAGAACGGTCCTTGATCTTCGGCATCAAAAATTTTGGCTGAAAGACTATCCGGCCTGCCTGCCCGACGTTTATCGTGGATGAAAACGTTCTACCGGGAATGAATGACGAGGATTTTGATGAAGCGGAGAGATTTTCTTGCATGTGCGGCTGCTGTTCCGTTTGTGGGTCTTCCAAAGTTGTTAATGGGTGAGGATAGCGCGTTGGCTCCTGTGCCTGACATCGATGCTGCGAAGATTCGGCCTTCTAATTTTTCTGATGCCGATCTGGATATGCCATTTGCGCTGAGCCACTTCGCGCGTGTGGCAAACAGCGTGGTTCTTGATGGGCCGGACAAGGGATTCATCAATATTTCGGTCTGGCGGGGAACGCCTCAGCTACACCCATATAACGCGCGGATTATGGAGAGCATTCTTACGCTGACGTGGTTTTATACGGCGGCGAGGAGCTGGAATCCTTATCGCGGGCATCCGGCACTGCGAGCTCGGCTGGAGTTGGCGATTGATTTCTGGTGCAGAAGCCAGAGCGGCGATGGGAAGTTCAGCGAGTATGGGCCGCAGGAGTGGAATCTTGCGGCGACTTCGTTCGCGGTGAAGTTTATGTCGGAGGCTCTGCGGCTGTTGAAGAGCGGGCCGCCGATCTCGGCTTCGCTTCATCAGCGGATGATCGATGGTGTACGCAAGGCGACGCATGCGGTGTTGTTCGACCCGGAGCTTTACAGCCACGGGAAGGAGTTCTCGAACCAGTACACGAATATCTTTGCGGGGGGAGCGGCGTTTCTGGCTCTGTATCCGGATGCGGAGCTGTCGGCGCGCCTGCGGGAGCGGTTGGAGGAGGCAGGGACAGAGCTGCAGAGTCCGGCGGGGTATATGTATGAGGGCAATGGCCCTGACCTGGGTTACACGCTGAATACGCACCACGAGAATCTGCAGATGGCCTACAGCTATTGGCGGAATACGGATTTGGCGAAGCTGCTGGTGGACGAGGAGAACAGGTTTGCGCAGTGGCTGCAGTACAACGCTCTGCCAGAGCCGGGGCAGAATTTTCTGGTGTTGAACCGCAGCATCGAGACGCGGCAGCAACATGCGACCTATAGCTTTGTCGACACTCCGCTGGCGGAGCGATGCGTGATGATGCGGGCGTTCGCTACTCCGCCGGAGCGGCGGGCGGAGCTGATTCGGATGGCGCGGGAGAAGCTCAACAAAGAGTGGCCGCAGGTGGATCCGTTGAAAGTTGGAGAGTTCAGTGCGTTGTCGCCGTATTTGTTTCTGCAGCGGTCGAGTTATGAGTGGCATCCGACCGCGGAGCAGATAGCGGAGGCGCGCAAGCTGGTGCGGCCGTTGAATGAGCAGAATTTCGTGGAGCAGCGGAAGGACACGCGCGAGCCCATTGTGTTCACGTATGTACGTCGCCCCGGGTATTACGCGGCGTTTGCTTCGGCACCGAAGGCGATCACTCCGCAGGAGCGGCTGGGACTGACGATGGTATGGACGCCGGGCACGGGCGTGTTGATGCAGTCGCAGACATCCGGCAAGGAGACAGCCTGGGGAACTTCGGCCGGTGGAGCACTGCCGGTGGAGGCCTCGGGACTCGAGGCGGAGTATTCGGATGGCGGCGCGGCGGTGCGGTATCCGCTTGGGGGTGGCGGGACGAAGAGTATTGTCTTTGCGCAGGACCGGATTCGTGTGACGGTGGAGCGCGAAGGGGAGATTCTCGAGCGGGTGCCGGTGTTCGACGCCGGGTGTGTTGTCTCGAGTGCACAGAAGACTGTGCGTGAGCAGGACAAGACGCCCGTACCGGGGAAGGCGTTTTCCGTGGTGGAACTTAAGGCAACCGGTAGGCTGGAGTATGAGATCCGGCCTGCGTGAGGGGGGTCCCTCACGCAATCGCTAGCGAACGGGGGTTGCGGAGGGACGGGGCTGGCGGCCGTCGGTGGCCTTGAGGAAATAGAGGCCGGATGCGCAGTACTCGGAGTCGCTCTTGAGCTTGTGTTCGATGTGGGCTGCTGGGCCTTCGGGGGTGCGGCGTTTGAAGACTTTTACCGCGCCACCGCAGTCTTTGCAGCGGAACTCGGTGTCGTTATCTTCGAGGGCGACGGTGATGGGCTTGACCTTCCAGAAGGGCTCATAGCCACCGGCTGCGCGGACGCGAAGGCGCTTCACTTCGCACTCATAGAATTTTTCCCGTTCGACTGCCATGAGACACCTCAATGAACCCTGAGACTTGTGAGTCGAGCGTTGGATGTTACTTTCCGTTGTGGTGCGGTTAGGGGCGCTATATCCATTGTAACGGATTGTGGGCCAATTTATTGGATTCGGCGATCAGAGGGTGGGGTTGAGGTCATGCTTCGCACGATGGCCTACTCCTGCGATGAAACTGCACGATCGGGCACCAAGCTTGTTTGGGACTAGTTACGACGTACCACCGACGGTCATTTTGTCCAGCTTGGTCGTGGGGAGACCTACGCCTACGGGGACGGATTGGCCTGATTTGCCGCAGGTGCCTATGCCTTCGTCGAGGGCTAGATCATTTCCCACCATAGATACGTATTTGAGCGCTTCGGGGCCGTTGCCGATCAGGGTGGCGCCTTTGACGGGGCGGGTTACTTTGCCGTCTTCGATGAGGTAAGCTTCGCTCGCGGAGAAGACGAACTTGCCGCTGGTGATATCGACCGAGCCTCCGCCGAAGTTGACGGCGTAGAGGCCGCGCTGGACGGATTTGATGATGTCCTCGGGGGCGTCTTCGCCGTTGAGCATGTAGGTGTTGGTCATGCGCGGCATGGGAATGTGGTGGTAGCTCTCGCGGCGGCCGCTGCCGGTGTTGGGTGTGCCCATGAGGCGCGAAGAGAGCTTGTCGGAGAGGTAGCCCTTGAGGATGCCATTTTCGATGAGGACGGTCTCCTGGGTGGGGTTGCCCTCGTCGTCCATGTTGATGGAGCCGCGGCGGCCGGGCATGAGGCCGTTGTCGACGACGGTCACTTTTTCGCTGGCGACCTTCTGGCCGATAAGCCCGGCGAAGGCGGAGGTCTTTTTGCGGTTGAAGTCGGCTTCGAGGCCGTGGCCTACGGCTTCGTGCAGGAGGACGCCGGGCCAGCCGGGACCGAGGACGACGGGCATCTCGCCGGCAGGGGCGTCTATGGCGTCGAGCTGGAGGATGGCTGTGCGGGCGGCTTCGCGGGCGAAGTGCTCGGGGGATTTGGAGTCGGTGAAGAAGTCCATGGTGACGCGGCCACCGCCTCCGCTGCTGCCGCGGGCGGTGCTGCCTGCGCCGTCATTGGCGGCTGCGTCTTTGGCGATGACGAAGACGTTGAGGCGCGCGAGGGGCTGGGTGTCGGACGCGAAGGTGCCGTCGGAGGCGGCTACGAGGATGCGGCGGAGCTCGTCGTTGAAGCCGGCGCGGACCTGGGTGATGCGGGGGTCGTAGGCACGGGCTGCGGCGTCGGCGCGCTGGATGAGGGCGAGCTTCTGGGCGATCTCGGCGTCGGTGGTGGCTCCGGCTACGGGGTAGAGAGCGGGAGTTTCGGTGTGGCGGAAGCCGCTCATCAGCTCTTTGGCGGGGCCGGAGGCGATGAGGGCTGCGGTGCGCGCGGCGCGGAGGAGGCAGTCGGAGGAGAGGTCGTCGGTGTAGGCGTAGCCGGTGCGCTCGCCGGAGAGGACACGGATGCCGCAGCCGAGGCTGATGCCCTGCGAGGCGGTTTTGACGAGGGACTCGTCGATGCCGAGGGCGGTGGAGGTGACGGACTCGAAGTAAAGGTCGGCGTATTCTCCGCCGGCGGAGAGGGCTTCGCCGAGGCAGCGCTCCATGAGGCGTTCGGAGATTCCTAGTTTTTCGATGAAGTAACGCTTGTGGTCGGGAGCTGGGAGGGTCATCTTCTTTTGATGATAGGGGTAGCAGATGGATGCGGCAATGGGAAACCGAGGTAGTTAGCTGGTTAGCGAGTCAGCTAGTCAGCGATCCAGTTGGACGGGTGGTTTGAGTGCGGTTTGGTTGTCGGTTAGGATTTAGGTGGAGGATTTGCGATGAGTTTGTCGAAGGAGTCTTGGTTGGATCGGTGGTGGCCGCTGTTGCTGATCACGTTTGGGGTGATCTTCGTGACGATTATTGATAATTTTGTGCCGACTTTGTAAGGGCGGTCGAATGGGTTTCGGGATGGCACGGTGAGAGCCGTGCCTTTTCGCTTTTTAGCGTGTGAATAGTGTGGCGCTTTGGGCGGAATGCGGGGATTCTTCGATCTGCTCAGAATCACGCCCCCTCAAAAGGCGATGAGATCAGCGGCCGTGGGACGGGTCGGTGGCTGTGGCTACGCTTAGGTCGAGGGTGAAGTTGGGGAGGTTGGGGTCGTAGCAGTTGTTGTCGGGGGCGTAGGTTTTGGCACAGGCGGCGGTGATCTCTTTGCGGCGCGGTGATTGGGCGTACTGCCATGCGATGACGTTCGGTGTCCCGCTGGCGGTGATAGGTGGCGGGGTGAGGGTGCAGCCGTTGGCGGGTGGGCAGGCGTCCTGGTAGACCCAGAAGGCGATCTCGTGGAGATGTTGCGCGGCGACGAGCTCGCGGATGTTCTGGATGGTGGTGATGGTTTTGCCGGGGGCGTCGTCGACGGGCTGGCCGCTGGCGTAGACGCCGGGGAGAAAGTTGCCGCGGGCGACGGCTTCGGTCCAGGCGAGTAAGTAAGTGGATTGGTTGTCGTTGAGGCGGCCGCCCTCTTCCTGATCCAGAAAGATGATGGTGTGGTCGGGGAAGTGCTCGCGCTGGGCGGCGGCGATGGCTTTCGCGGCGTCCCGCGCTCCGAGTGTGGCGGGAGGAGTGCCTGCGCGTTTGGCGCGGGAGATTTCGGCGTCGGTCTTGCCGTTGGCGAGGACGAGGAAGCCGAAGTTGTTGCGCAGGAGTGCGTCGCGTTTGCCGATCCAGGGGTTCGTGTGTTCGCCAGGCGGGTTGGTGAGCCAGTAGCCGGCGAAGGCGAAGTGGCGGCGGAGCGTAGGAAGCGCGGAGTCGCCGGGGTAGTTATTGCTGTCGAAGCCGATGGGCTGCGGTGTGGTGGTCGGTGTTGCGCTGTGCTGTGCTGCTGCGGCGGCGGCGAGAAACACGAGGATAGAGAGGTATTTTGAGATAGAGCGCATAGAAAGGCTTCGAGGTTGATGCTGAAACAAGGTTACACAACGGTGTGTGCTACGTTGCTTAATAGAGGATTGGGGGGTGGCTTATGGCCTTGCTGGTAATCGACCCTAGATATCCGGTGGGAAAGTTTGCGGCGCCGGCGACGATTACTCCGGACGACCGCTCGATTGCGCTTGCCGAGCTGGCGGTGTTGCCGGAGCAGTTGCGCAACGCAGTGGATGGGCTCGATGCGGCGCAGTTGAATACGCCATATCGCGAAGGCGGATGGACGGTGCGGCAACTCGTGCATCATATTGCCGACAGCCATATGAATGCGTTCGTGCGGATACGGTTGGCGCTTACGGAGGATTGGCCGGTGATTAAACCGTACGACGAGAAGGCGTGGGCGACGCTGCATGATTCCGCGGCTCCGGTGGAGTGGTCGCTGGAACTGGTAGAGAGCCTGCATGCGCGGTGGGTGATGCTCCTGCAGTCGCTCAAGGACCCGCAGTGGATACGTGGCTATAAGCATCCGGAGAGTGGGCCGGTGTCGGTGGAGACCGCGACGCTGATGTATGCGTGGCATTCCCGTCACCATGTCGCGCACATTACCCACCTGCGGGCGAGCGAGGGTTGGTAGTTCGGATGGCACAGACGAGAACGATCCATACGAGAACGATCCAGAGCGCGGTGACGCCCGCAGAGATTGAGCGGTGCTTTCCGGTGATGAGTCAGTTGCGGCCGCTGCTGGTTGAGGCCGAGTTTGTAGCGCAGATACAGGCGCAGCAGGCGGAGGGGTATCAGCTGGCATCACTGGAGCATGACGGCCGGGTGGTTTCGGTGGCAGGATTTCGCGTGCAGCACATGTTGTCGAGCGGGAAGACATTTTATGTCGACGACCTGGTGACGGATGCGGCGGCGCGCTCGCAGGGTCACGGCGAGGCGATGATTCAGTGGCTCATTGCGCTCGCGAGAGAGGCTGGGTGCAATACCTTCAGCCTGGATTCGGGGACGCACCGAATGGATGCGCATGCGTTTTATCTGCGGAACCGGCTGCGGATTACTTCGTTTCATTTTTCGCTTCCGCTCTAGTGCGTTCCGGAACCCTCATTCGCTTCGGTTTGTTGTGGATGTGTTAAGGTTCGGCTATGCCGCTCAGAGCAGCTTACGCGGGATCCGCAGAGACCCCTTCCCAGAGTACGGAACAGATTGCAACAGCGCTGGAGGCGTTTCTCGCCGAGCATGCGCGCGCGGTGGTGCTGGAAGACGGCAAGGTGCTGTTCGATATGCGCGAGGCGAAGTACAGGCTGGCGACCGAGCATGGGCGATGCACGCTGCATCTCTGGAGTGAGGAACGCAATGTTGTTCGCAGGGTGAGTGCGACGGTGATGCGCAATGGCGTGCTGCGGTTGAGTACGCACCGGTTTGGGCAGACCAAGCCCGCGACGCTGGAACTGGTGGCGGACCGTGACAGGCGGACGCCTTCGACGCGCGAGACGACTCGGGTGAAGTATCTGCGGGTGCTGGAGCGGGTGATGTTGCGGAACTTTCCGGAGATGAAGGCGGATGGGTTTCGCACGGCGATGGACCTGGAGAAGAGTTTTGGGCCGGCTTATGCGCGCGGGTCGCTGGTGCAGGGACAGAAGGCGTGGGCCGTCATTGCGGTGAATGACGAAGAGACGCTGGCGACTGTGGATGGAATTCTGACGCTGGGGATCTTGTGGCTGCATCATTGTCGCGAGTCTGGCGATGGGCGGCGGGTCTATCAGGGATTGAAGTTGATTGTGCCGCAAGGCATGGCTGCGCTGACGCTTTCGCGGATGGCGTGGCTGAATGAGAACGCTGCACAGTGGGAGTTGTGGGAGCTGGATCAGAAGACCGAGGAGATGGAGCAACGCGATGCGGCAGACCATGGGAATCTGACGACGCGGCTGATGCAACTTCCGAATGAGGCGGCGGCGAAGGAGCGGTTTGCGGAGTCGGCGGCGCGAGTGATGGCGCTGGTGCCGGAAGCCATGCGCGAGGTGGTGGAGCAGCGGTTGCGCAGTGGGTCGGAGCTGGCGTTTTTGCTGCATGGGTTGGAGTTTGCGCGGGTTCGTGTGGGGTATGCCGGGAATTCGTTTAATAGCGCGCAGGAGATTACGTTTGGCGCGGGGGCGAATGAGACTCCGCTGAGTTCAGAGAATGAGATGGAGTTGCGGGAGCTGGTGGCGCGGCTGTTTGCGAGGCGTGGTGCAAGTGGAGATAAGCGCGACCCGCTGTACCGAATGCAGCCGGAGCGGTGGCTGGAGAGCGTGCTGCGCCGGGATGTGTCGTTGATCGACGCGCATCTGCGGGCGGAGCATGTTTACACGCAGGTGCCTGCGTTTGCGGCGAGCGATCGGGGGATGCTCGATCTGCTGAGTGCGACAGACGATGGGCGGCTGGCGGTGATTGAGCTGAAGGCGGATGAGGATTTGCATCTTGCGTTGCAGGGGTTGGATTATTGGGTGCGGGTGCGATGGCACCATCTGCAGAATCCGGATAATGTGACGGGATTGGGGGAGTTTCAGCGGCATGGGTACTTTGGCGGGATGAGGTTGTCGCCGGAGGCTCCGCGGCTGTACCTGGTGGCTCCGGCGCTGCGGGTTCATCCGGCGACGGAGGTGGTGTTGCGGTATCTTTCTCCTCGCGTGGAGTGGAGGCTGGTGGCGCTCGACGAACGCTGGCGCGATAAGGTGAAGGTGGTGTGGCGCAAGAGGAGTGGGGCCTGATCTTCAAGGAGGTTCCGATGATTGTGCGACGTCTTGCAGTGTTTGTTTTGTTGTGGCTCTCGCGACCGTGGCGAAGGCCAAGACGGTGACGGTGGGTGAGGCGGATAATCGCACGGATGTTTTTCTGAACCTGGGTGACACGCTGGTGGTGGAGCTGTCGTCGGGAGATGTGAATGGATTTGGGTGGGTGCTGCATCTGCCGAAGCCCTCGGGGCTGTCGTTGACCAGGGAGATGAACCGGCGGCGTCCGGCAGCAAGACAACGGATAAGGTTCGGCGGTTCCGGTTCAATGCGGCTACGATCGGTGACACGGCGGCCGTGTTTGGATTTGAGACGCCGGAGAAGGTGCCGGGTGCGGCTCCGCAGGATACGGCGGCGTATTCGGTGCGGGTGCATATTGCGCTGGGATCTCCGCGGGTGGGGACGGCGGTGCTGCTCGGGGTTTACAAGGGGACGCTGCCTTGTGCGGATTGCGAGGGGTTGGAGACGACGTTGCGGATGTATACGAAGGGAAAGTTCGACTTCACCTATGCGTTTTACGTGCGGACGCAGACGTATCGCGGCGCGCCAAAGGGCGATGTTACGTTCTCAGATCGCGGCGACTGGACGCTGTTGCGCGGAGATGCGACGGATGAGAATGCGACGGTATATCAGCTGAATCCGGATGATGAGAAGCGGTCGGAGTCGTATTTGGTGCAGGACGGTGGAAAGGCTCTTGTGATGCTCGATAAAGAGCAGAGGCCGATCGATACGACGGCGAATTTGACGCTGAATAAAGTGCCCTGAGTTATTTATTCTCGTCGCCGGGCGCTGGGTGCTTGCCGGTGAAGGGCGAGCAGCAGGGCTCCTCTGTGGGCACGAACTCCATGAACTCGACGCGGGTCATGTCGGGGTCGTAGAGGTTGCAGCTGCACCTTGCCATCGCGGCCCATCTGGCTCTTGGTGCAGTTTGTGCCTTCGCAGTGGTTGCGGGCGAGCGCGGCGAGTGCGTCCGGCATGTGGACGACACCGAGGGAGAAGTGGTCCATCACTCCGGCGTGTTGCAGGGTGGGATTGGGGCCGTTGTTGAGCATGTATTCGAGCCAGTCGGTGCCGTCGGGGACCTGGATACTGACCCAGTTGTCTACGTCAGGTTTTGGGCCGCCGTGCCAGTAGGGGCGGAAGCCGAGAATACCCTTCCAGAATGCGTCTTCTTTTGCCTGATCGGTGACCATGAAGCCGACGTGGATGATCCGGGTGCTGGTGGCGTTGGGCGAAGCCGGCGCTTTGGTTACAAGCTTCTCGGAGCCCTTCTGGACGAAGATAACGAGGTTGCCTTCGGGATCGCGCACTCCGAACTGCCCGTCTTTGAGCGGAACATCAGGCTTGATGTTGTTGGCTTCGAGGTAGCGCTCGAGTTGGGCCGCGTTGGTGGTGGTGAAAGCTACGGCGGCGAGTCGAACGTTCGGCTGCGGCGGTGGGGTGGTGAGTAGTTCAACCCACTGGGATTGATTGACTGGATAGAACCACATGCCGTCGGCTTGTTTGCGCTCGAAGCCGAGGGTGGTGCCGTAGAATTTCTGCGCGGCATCGGGATTTGTGGTGTAGAAGCGGGCGAAGGCGACGCCGGTGATCGCTGGGCGCGTCGGCTGCTGGGCTACGAGAGAAGATGCAGGAATAAAGGCAACGCAGGCCAGGAGGAAGATTCGTCGCAGAGAAGCTCATGGGACGAAACTGTAATGAAGCAGGACCCGGTTGGTCAAAGGTTGAGACGGCGCGTGCGGCTCAGTCGCAGTAGGCGGAGCCCGCAGCGATGAGCTCCTCGTCGGGTTCGAGCTGTGCGAGCTCGGAGGTAGGAACTTCCGCGTGCGATTCGAAGAAGCGCTCGATGGCGTCGAGGACCGTGGGGCCGTTTTTGGATTCGAAGATCTGTTTGCGGAGGGCGCCGCCGCCGGGGACGCCGTGGGTGAACCAGCTGGCGAACTGCTTCATCTTGCCGACGCAGTCGCGGTGGCGCTGGTCGCGGGCGATCTGGCCTGAGGCGATGATGGCGGCGGCGCGGGCGGCTTCGGCGGCCTCTTCGATGGCGATCTCGTCGACCAGCATCTGGAAGTAGGTGCGGATCATGCGGTAGCGGTCCTGGTCGGTGGGGTGGTCGTAGGTGCCGACGCCGGTGGCTTCTTTCGAGGCGGTGTACTGGGCGATCTGGCGGAAGATCCACGGATTTGCCGGGGCGGTGCGGCCGATCATGACGGCGTCGCAGTGGGTCGCTTCGACCATGGCGGCGGCGTCTTCGGGGGTGCGGATGTCTCCGTTGCCGATGACGGGGATGGTGACGGCGTCTTTGACGGCGGCGATGTACTCCCAGCGGGCCTGGCCGGTGTAGCCGTCCTCGCGGGTGCGGGCGTGGAGGGCGCAGGCGTTGAGGCCGCAGTCTTCGGCCATGCTTGGCGAGATCGACGCAGACGATGTGGTTGTCGTTCCAGCCCATGCGGAACTTGACGGTGAAGGGAATGGTGACGGCGCGCGGATGGCTTTGAAGATGCGCTCGATCTGCGGGAGGTCGCGCAGGAGGCCGGAGCCGCCGTTGCAGGCGACGACGCGCTTGGCGGGGCAGCCGAGGTTGAGGTCGACGAGGTCGAAGCCGGCGTCCTGGACGATGCGGGCGGAGTCGGCGAGGGTGTCGGGGTTGGAGCCGAAGAGCTGCGCGGAGATGGGGTGCTCGTCGTCGTAGTAGGTGAGGTAGCGCTTGCGCTTGGTCTCGCGCATGCGGGAGAGGCCGTCGGCGGAGGTGAACTCCGTCATGATGAGGCCGCAGCCGGATTGCTGGTTGGTGGTTTCCTGCTCGACGTTGGCGGCGTCGGAAGCGAAATGCAGGTCCTTCGACTCGCGTGTTCCGCTTCGCTCAGGCTCGGACTTGTGAACTGGCTGGCGTTCTTGATGAAGCGGCGGAAGACGGTGTCGGTGACTCCGGCCATGGGGGCGAGAACGGTCGCCGGGGCAATCTTGACGTTGCCGATGGTGAAGCTGGCAGGGACGCGGGTGTGCTCGGGCATGGCGTGCTCGACCGGCGAGTCCCAGCGTTTCTGCTCGAGGGTGTAGCGCTTCTTCATGAACAGGGCTAGTGCTAGAAGCAAATAAAGGCCTCCGTTTTGAGCGGAGGCCTTGTTGAGGTTATCGGCTCCGCTTACTTGGTTGCGGCTTCGGCCTTGCCTGCGTCGGACTTGGCGAACTTGCGGCGGAAGCGCTCGACGCGGCCTGCGGTGTCGACCAGCTTCTGCTTGCCGGTGAAGAACGGGTGGCAGGCGGAGCAGATTTCGAGGACGATGTCGCCCTTGTGCGTGGAGCGGGTCTCAAAGTGAGTTCCGCAGGCGCACTTGACGTTGATGGTTTCGTACTTCGGGTGAATTCCTTCTTTCGGCATGGTGATAATCCTTTTCCTGAATTTTTCTGCCGTCCCGGATCGCGGATCGCTTGCAACGGTAGAGGTCACGTCACATCGAAGTGCCTGTCGCGCCGCCGCTTATGCCCCGGTAAGGAGGCTTTGCCAGCAGTCTTTTAAGTTTATCTGATTATCCTAGATTCGCACAGGGGGTAGTTGGATTCAGGTGCTGCGATACTGGATGAACGGCTATGAGTGAAGTTTGTTCAATTTGCGGGGGTTCTGGGCTGCGGGTGGTCCAGGAAGACGGGCGTCAGTTTGCCCAGGAATGCGTCTGCCGGGTGGAGCGGCGGGCGGCGCGGATGCTCGGGCGGGCGCATATTCCACGGCGATACGAGCACTGCACGCTCGAGAACTACGATACCGACCTGCCTTACTCGCACAGGACGCAGGGAATGGCTCTTGTCACTGCGAGGAAGTTTATTGAGGGCTATCCGCTGGAGACGGGTGGGAGGGGGCTGCTGCTGACGGGTTCGATCGGCGTGGGCAAGACGCATCTGGCGGTTGGGATTCTGCAGGCTCTGGTGTCGGAGCGTGGGGCGACGGGATTGTTCTACGACTATCGCGACCTCTTGAAGCAGGTGCAGAACAGCTACAACGCGCAGGTGCGGGAGACCGAACTTGAGGTGCTGCGGCCGGTGTTTGAGGCCGAGGTCCTGGTGCTCGATGAGCTTGGCGCGTCGAAGCCGACCGACTGGGTGTGGGATACGGTCGCGCACATCTTGAACACTCGCTATAACGACCGCCGGACGACCATCATCACGACGAACTATGCGAATGCGGGCCCGCTGGGCACCGAGGCGGGTGGCCGGACGGTAATGCGCGAGGAGACGCTGGGAGATCGGATCGGCGAGCGGATGCGGTCACGGCTGCAGGAGATGTGCGTTGTGGTGGAGATGCAGGGAGAAGACTTCCGGCAGAAGGTGAAGCGCGCGAGTTTTGCCTAGAGCTCCGTGGCGTGGCTGTTAGAGCAGCGTCGCTAACAGGAATGCACCTGCGGTCAGGGCGGCAAGCTGATAAAGACGGTCCGACGTCAGCATGGCCGTCGGCTTCTCGGAAACCGGCGCAACCGGCAGCAGGCTCGGAGGAAACTGAGTTGGTGGAAGCGGCGATCTATCGTTCTGTGGAATCATGACTGGCCTTCTCTGTGCATCGGGGAGGATGGCCTACAGGACATTTGATGTTCGTTAACGCGATATTGCATCACGAAGTTCCGGTCTTTTCATGAAAAAGCTGCGAAGATTCGCTTGAGGGAGCTTGTTTGATTCCTCCCGGCGGCTTGCGGGCTGTGATGCGGGGCTGAGAGACGAGAGGTATAAAATTTCGGCTTATGAGCGAACTCAATCGGCCAGACGATACCCCTGCGAACATGCCTTCGAAGACTGCAGGTCCGCAGAAAGACAACCAGATGTTCTCCACCAAACCTGCGGAGGGCGGCGGAATTCCTCTGATGGCGTGGGGTGTGGCCGGCCTGGTGGTGCTGGTGGTTCTGGCAGTGCTGCTGGTGATGGGGAGGCATAAGGCGGCGGCTCCTTCCACGGTGCAGCCGCTGGCGGATTATGCGGCGAGCCTGCCGCTGTCTCAGTTGGCGATGAGCGAGTCGACGAGCCTCTCCGGGGGGAAGTCGACGTATATCGATGGGCACATCCAGAACACGGGGGACCAGACGGTCTCGGGCGTGACGGTTCAGGTGATCTTTCGCAACGATGAGGCGATGCCGCCCCGGATCGACACGGTGCCCCTGTCGCTGATCCGTACCCGGGAGCCCTACATCGATACCCAGCCGGTGAGCGCGGCTCCTTTGAAGCCGGGAGATGGGCGGGATTTCCGGCTGATCTTTGAGTCGATTCCGGCGAATTGGAACATGCAGATGCCGGAGATTCGGGTCATTGGGGTGGAGACAAAATAAGCGGACTGTGGATGGCTAGAAGGTAATCGCCAGAAATAGTTACCGGCCTTCCGGGAAGATTTTGCTGGGTTCGGCACGAAACTCCCGGTGTGCGCTAATCGAATAGTCACTGCAAATAGCTCATTATCAGCGGCTTAGGTGATTTTTCCGGTTTGGCACGGCAACTGCTCTAGTCAAGGCAAGTCGAAGCCTGAAAACAGGCTCACTCGTTGATGACAGGAGAGAAAAATATGATGAAATCTGGAACCACTTTTGGCCTCCCAGTACTGGTACTTGGAAGCGCGTTGGGCGTCTCTGCCTTCGCACAGTCAAGCACCACTCCGACGCAGACGACGAACGACCAGCCTGCCGCGACCTCCAGCAGCACCATGAACCCCAATGACAACACGACCTACGCAACGGGGAAGCCGCTGCAGGATCAGTCGAAAGAGGGTTTCTGGGGTCATATGAATCCGTTTGCCCGCAAGAAGTGGGTGAATCGGCAGGTCACCCCGATCAAGGATCAGGTGAACGAGCTCGATCAGCTCCAGGCGAAGAACGCGAATGACATTAAGGACGTTGACTCCCGCGCTCAGGCCGGCATCAAGAACGCGATGAATGCGGCGAACACGGCAGACCAGCACGCCCAGGACGCGGCAAATCGCGCGAACGCGGCGAACCAGCTGGCGAGCAACGCCAGCACGCGTACCGACGCTCTCGGTAACACGGTCGGCAATCTTGATCAGTACCAGCCAGTGTCCTCGACCTCGGTGAAGTTTGCCGCGGGCCGGACGACGCTTGGACCGACCGGTAAGTCTGACCTCGACGCGCTGGCAACCACTCTCGCTGGAGAGAAGGGATACATCATCGAGGTGCAGGGTTACAGCCGCTCCGGAGTGCAGACCTCGCAGGCGATGGCCGACTCAGTCGTTCGTTACCTCGTGACCGAGCACCAGGTTCCCATGTACAGGATTTATCGCACGGGCCTCGGCAAGAACACCGAGAAGCCTGCAGATGGAGAGACAGTGGTCACGAATGGCGTTCGCGTGACGTTGTTGCACAACAGCCTGGCGACGATGGCGTCGAACAGCGCTGCACCCAAGACCTCCCAGACGGGAGTTAGTTCACCCCAGGTGGTGAACAACCAGTAGCCCTCCCCCAGGGCGGTATGGCTCATAGTCGTACCGCCCGCAAGTTTGCCGAGATCGCGGCTCAGATCGCACTCGCAAAAACCTCTCCTAACCAGAGAGAACCAAGGCAGATTGGCCCCTCATTGAGGGGCCGTTTTTTTGGCACTTCGTGCCGTATACCGCTTCGCGTGGTGCTCCCGTTGGTCGCAAGCGAAACGGGTCCCCGACCAACAAGAGGGCTAGCCGAAGGCGGTATACCCGCCACGAAGTGGCCGCGGCCCGCGCAGGGCGCCCGTCCGGCAGGACTAGGGGCTAACGGCTTCGTGGATGGCGAGGAGCTGTTCCAGGGTGGCTTTGAGATGGTTCAGGTGCAGAGCATTGGCTCCGTCGGACTTGGCATGCGGCGGATCGTTGTGGACCTCGAGGAAGACTCCGTCGACGCCTGCGGCCACTGCAGCACGGGTGAGGACGGGGATGAACTCAGGCTGGCCCCCGCTGACTCCGTTAGCAGCCGAGGGTGTCTGCACGGAGTGGGTGCCGTCGAAGACGACCGGTGCGAAGCCGCGCATGACGGGGAGCGAGCGCATATCCACGACGAGGTTGTTGTAGCCGAAGCTGGCGCCGCGCTCGGTGAGGAAGACGCGGGGGTTGCCGCTCTCGCGGATCTTCTCGACGGCGTGGCGCATGTCCCATGGGGCGACGAACTGGCCCTTCTTCACGTTGATTGCACCTCCGGTCTTTGCCGTGGCCTCAGCGGCAGCGATGAGCAGGTCAGTCTGACGGCAGAGGAACGCAGGAATCTGGAGGATGTCGACGGCATCGGCTACGGCGGCGCAGTCTACCGCGGTATGGACGTCAGTGAGGACGGGCAGGCCGGTATCTTTGCGGATGGCGTCGAGGATTCGGGTACCTTCGACGAGGCCAGGGCCGCGAAAGCTCTTGATGGAGGTGCGGTTCGCCTTGTCGTAGCTGGCCTTGAAGATATACGGGACGCCAAGGTCGGCAGTGATGCGTTGGATGGAGTCGGCCATCATGCGCGCATGCTGTTCGGACTCGATGACACAGGGGCCCGCGATGAGGAAGAGCTTGCTCCCGCCGATGGAGACTTTGCCGATTTCGAAGGGGTGGTTCACAGGATTATTTGAACACAGCGCGGAAAAACGATGGACAGCGGCCTCATTGGAATAAAAGAATGCGAGTCACCACTTGGAGGTTTCTATGATCTTCCTCAGCCTTTCCGCTCTTGTCCTTGGGTTCGCGATGCATGCGGAGGCCGCTCAAGCACCCGCTCCTCTCCCCGTAACCGAGGTGATGGCGCTGGTCACGCCCCGACCGGGTCCGTTCCCACCAGAGGGTACGAAGCTCATTCCAGATGAGGTCAATGGAGTTGTGCGCTTATATCTGGAAGGGAAGATCGAACAGTGGTATTCACGCGCGGATGGCAAGGGCGCGATTCTCTTCTTGCGTGCGAAGACAGAAGAAGAGGCCAGGGCGATACTGAGTGTCTTGCCATTTGTGAAAAACGGGTATCTCAGCGTGGAGTATGTTCCGGTCGGGCCGATGAAGTCGCTTGGATTCCTCCTGGCACCGCAACAGGGTGGTGGTCCCGATCCGCGTTAGTGCTCTCAGTCCAATCAAGTGGGAAGAACGGCCCTCATCGGATACACCTCGTAGCGATTGATCTTCGAGGCGGGGTCTCCGGCGACGAATTCATTGACTTCGGCTTCGTTTTCCATCTCGACGACGCCCATGCCGTAGGCTCCGTTGGGATCGAAGACCGGGCCGAAGACGTGGACTTTGCCCTGCTTCATCAATTCCATCCAATATGCGACGTGTTGCTGCATGATCGCTCGCTCTTCAGGAGACATGTCCTGGGCAAAGGTGGGCCGACAGGGTACGAGTTTGAGGAAGAAGTGCATCGCTGGCGTTTTCCCGTTAGTGAAGATTTGAGTGGCCGTCGCCTTTGAGCGATTTGCCGAAGCCCGAGAGGAGCAGGGTCAGGAACGAGAGCCCGCGACGGCCGTCCTCACTGTTGGCCCGCTGGAATATCTGCCAGAGGCTCGGAGGAGTCTGCTCCCTCTGGTGCTCCTCCGTGGCGCTCGACATGGCTCTCGAGGCATGGTCGAGGACCTCGGGGTTGAGTTCGGTGAGAATCTTCGCGGCCGTCAGTAGGTTACGAATGCCGGCGATACCTTCGGGCTGCCCTGCGTAGCGGGCGAGCGTGGTGATGATGGTGTCTTTCGAGGCGATAAGGCCGTGCAGGATGTCCAGCAGGCCCTCGTCGTACGCGGCCTCCAGGACATCATAGGCAGCGAGCAGGGCT
Source organism: uncultured Acidobacteriaceae bacterium (assembly GCA_963774735.1). Lineage (GTDB taxonomy): Bacteria > Acidobacteriota > Terriglobia > Terriglobales > Acidobacteriaceae > Edaphobacter. The sequence goes on from CAVZGJ010000028.1 coordinate 236,846, forward strand.
GCGGCGTGTTCGTCGGGGGCCTTTTCCAGGCGTCGTTGAAGATCCGCCTTGAAGTCGACGGTAATAGGTTTGAACGCGAGCGGTTTGGCCATCGAAGACTCCTTGCGGGATAACGAGAGAGCTAAACAGTAGTGGAGGTGATTTGAACGAGTTTGTCGCCCGGAGAGGTGCCGGGCATGCGGTAGTCGGGCCGCGCCCATTTTCGTTCGATCTCAAGACCCGATTGTGGCGTCCGCTTGCCATAGCGGAAGTTGCGGCGCGGCAGGGGCGAGTCTCCGTCTTCGGGCAGCACTTTCATCAGGACGGCTGTCTCCTTGTAGGCCGGTGTGTGGGTGGCGCGGTCTGTGTGGCTGCTCGTAAGGCGGTTGACCGGCTCTATCACGGAGTTGATGGGCATGTAGAGCTGTTTGCCCTGGACCCGGTCGGTGACGACCGCCTGCACGCGGACGATGCCATACGGGCTTGTGAGTTGGACGTAGCGGCCGGTGGTGATGCCCCGCTCGGCGGCGAGCTCGTGTGAGATTTCGAGGAAGGTGCTGGGGGTCATTGCCTTGATGCCGGCAGTGCGATCAGTCATGCTGCCTTGCTGGAAGTGTTCGAGAAGCCGGCCGTTGTTGAGGTGAAGGTCGAACTGTTCGCTAGGCTCTTCGCAAGGCGGAATGTACTCGATGGGGTAGAACTTCGCCTTACCATCGGGGAACGGAAATCTCTCGGTGAAGAGCAGAGGCGAGTCCGTTCCGTCGGCATGCGACGGGCCATTGCAGGCTGTTGAAGCCTTCCAGCCGGTCGTAGTTGACGCCGGCGAAGAGGGGGGTGAGGCGCGCGACCTCATCCATGATTTCGGAGGGGTGCTGATAGTTCCAGTTGGCGCCCATGCGGTTGGCGATGAGTTGAATGATCTCCCAGTCGGGCTTCGATTCGCCGAGGGGCTCCATTGCTTTGTAGATTCGCTGGATTCGTCGCTCGGTGCTGGTAAAGGTACCTTCTTTCTCAAGCGAGGGGCAGGCCGGGAGCACGAGGTCGGCGTAGCGGCAGGTCTCGGAGAAGTTGATGTCCTGAACGATGAGGAACTCGCACACGCTGAGCGCGTCGCCGACGTCGCCGGCGTTGGCATCGGAGGTGATGGTGTCCTCTCCCTTGATGTAGAGGCTCTTGACGTCGCCGGCCTGGATGGCGCGGATCATCTCGTGATTGTCGAGGCCTGTGGAGGTGGGGAGAGTCACGCCCCAATCGGCTTCGAATTTAGCCCGGATATCGGGGTCGTCGACCTTCTGGTAGCCGGAGAAGACGTTGGGCATGGAGCCGAAGTCGCTGGCGCCCTGCACGTTGTTGTGGCCGCGCAGAGGATAGGCTCCCGCGCCGGGCCGCATGTAGTTGCCGGTGAGGAGAAGCAGGTTCGAGAGCGAAGTGGCGGTGTCGGAGCCGCCGCAGTGTTGCGTGACGCCCATGGCGAAGAGGATGCAGACTCCGTCGGCCGCGGCGATCTCGTTGGCAACTGTGATGAGAGTGGCTTGCGGAATGCCGGTGATCTGCTCAGCGTAGGCAAGCGTGTAAGGCTCGAGCGACTTCTTGTACTCCTCGAAGTTGTTGACCCACTGCTCGATGAACTTGGGCTTATGCAGGTCGTGGTCAAGGATGTATTTGGCTACGCCATTGATCCAGACGGCGTCGGTAGAGGGAACGGGGCGGATGAAGATATCCGCGCGCTCTGCCATCTCATGCTTGCGCAGGTCGGCGACGATGAGGCGCTGGCCGCGATGCTTATGCGAGCGCTTGACCCGGGTGGCGAGCACAGGATGGTTTTCGGCGGGGTTGGCCCCAATGATGACGACGAGGCCGGCCTTCTCGATGTCGGAGATGGACCCGGAGTCTCCTCCGTAACCTACGGTGCGCTGTAGACCCATGGTGGCGGGATTCTGGCAGTAACGGGCGCAGTTGTCGACGTTGTTAGTGCCGATGACGGCGCGTGAGAGCTTCTGCATCAGGAAGCTCTCTTCGTTGGTGCACTTCGAAGACGCGATGAAGGCGAGAGCGTCGGGGCCGTGCTCGCTTTGATGCGCTTGAAGGTCTGTTCGATGATGTCGAGCGCCTCGTTCCACTCGATCTCACGGAAGCCGTCGCCGTCGCGCAGCAGCGGCTTGGTCAGGCGATCGCTGGAGTTGATGTGGCCCCACGCGAATTTGCCTTTGACGCAGGTGGAGATGCCGTTGGCCGGGCCGTGGGTCGGCTCGATCTTGAGGATGTGGCGGTCGCGGGTCCAGACCTCAAAGGTGCAGCCGACCGCGCAGTAGGTGCAGACGGTCTTGGTGCGTTTGGTGCGCTTGGTGCGCATCTCCGCCTCCATCTCGGAGAGGGCAAGGATCGGTCCGTAGCCAATCGGCGGCTCGACTCCTTTAACAACGTCGATCATGTCGTTCAACGCGTCCTGTGGGGTATCGGTCAGGTAGCCTGCCTCGCCGAGCATGGACTTCTCCATCAGCGCATTGCATGGGCAGACGGTGACGCAGTGTCCGCAGGAGACGCAACTGGAGCCGTCAATCTTTGTGCCGCCATCCCACAGAACGCGGGGATGCTCGCTCTCCCAGTTGATGGAGAGGGTCTCGTTCACCTGAACGTTCTGGCAAGACTCAACGCAGCGCCCGCAGAGAATGCACTGGTCGGGGTCGTAACGGTAGAACGGGTTCGACATGTCCTTTTCGTAGGGCTTCGGCGTGTAGGGCCGCGACTGATGTTTTACATCGAGCTCTTTTGTCGTGTTGTGGATGGTGCAGTTGCCGTTATTGTTGTCGCAGACCGTGCAGTAGAGCATGTGGTTCTGCAGGATGCGGTCGAAGGCCTCGCGCTGGGCGATGTCGACCGCTTCGCCTGCTGTCTCGACCTTCATGCCTGCCGCAACCTTTGTCGAACAGGCTCGCGCCAGCTGGCCGTTGACCTTGACGATGCAGGTATCGCAGCTCTCGATCGGACCCATCTGGGGGACGTAGCAGACCTGCGGCACTGGCTTCTGCTCGTGCACTGCCGTGCGGCGGTTGAGCAGATCGATCAGCAGTTCTCCGGCGTGGCCGGGAACCTCGATGCCATCGATGGTCAGCTGAGTGTTGGGAGAGTGATCGGCGGGAGTGTTCAGCAGCGACTTCGTGATGGCCATCGGTTTGTGCGGTGCGGAGATGCAGCGCGAAGTTGACGGCTCTGCTGAGCTCCGTCCACATCCACATTTACACCCAACTCTGCCTCGACAAAATCGTTCATAACAAAATATGAAACTTGCGACGCGATGGGCATCAGTCGGCAGCATGTTAAAACGTCGCGCTCAAACCGCCGCGAGAAAACCTGCTCGGCGGCCCGCAGTCCCGAGCGCATGGCGGCGTGCACGGTCCCCCAGTGGCCGGTCACGTCGGTGTGTTCCCCGGCGAAGAAAAGGGTGTTCGCAACGGGCTCGGTCATTCGCCTGGAAGCCTCCAGGCCGCCCGCCGCGACGTAGCTGTAAGCTCCGTGCATGTAAGGGTCCTCGAGCCAGTTGTGCGAGTAGCAGCCTTCGAGCAGACCCGCGATTCTGCGCTCATCGACCTGGAAGATCTTCGCCAAAGTCGTGCAGGCTCGCTGGCCCAACTGCTCTTGGTTGAGCTGCGCGAGAGCGCCAGAGCGAGGGCCGCCGACCCATCCGGTGATGGTGTTGCTCTTCTCGGGATGAGGGGTCCACCAGACGGGTGGCATCTCGGAGAAGGCAAAGAGAAAGCTCAGTTGTGCGAGCGCCGGTTGCGGCGTGAGGCTCTCCCAGAACCGCTCGCGAAACAGAAGAGTGAAGCGGCGGGCCTGCCCCATGCGAAGGAGTGCTGCCGCCTGAAGAGTTGAGTCCGGCCGCGGAGAGATCGTCACGTCACCACGCTGGAGCACTGCCAGCGGCAGAGTGATGATTGCTTTGGAGGCGGTGAAACTTCCTGAAGCGGTTGCGACCTCGACGCGGCCCTGTTGCCAGCGAATCTCATTGACCGGCGTTCCTAGCAAAACTCTGCAGCCGAGCTCTTCAAGCCTTCCCGCCAGAAATGCCGGGAGCTGATCGTAGCCGCCGCGAATGTGGTAGTTGTGATCGCTGCCGATTGCGTCTTCAGCCTTCTGCTGCGCGCCAAGCGACAGAACGCTCACCTCGCGGTGGTCAGCGGCGTTGAAGCCCTCGACGTAGCCGATGATCGCCGCGCGATCTTCCTGCGGAGTGCCTTCGCGGTCGAGGTACTCGGCAAAACTCATGTCTGGTCCGGAGAAGTCTTCCAGCTCTTCCAGCGGATCGAAGACGTCCTCCATCTCATGGCCGCAATCCTTCAGCACTCCATCTTCAAAGCAGGCCTGCGCACCGTCGCGCTCGTATGTTTCAACCCCAGCCTCTTCGATGAGCGCCCACAGCTCCGGCGGTCTGCCGTGGACGAACTCAGCGCCGAGCTCGATCGCCTCGCCGCCGATATGCTTTGTCCAGATGCGGCCGCCAACGCGGTCCTGGGCTTCGATCACAAGAACCTTCAGCCCAGCCTCAGCCAGAGAGCGCGCTGCTGTAAGGCCGGCCATTCCAGCGCCGATGACGATGACATCCTGCGAACCGTTGGTCATGGCGGTTAGATGCAGGCTCAGTGCGCTCCGCTTCCGGCGTGACTCTTGCTCCAGGTTGCGTAGGCATCAAGCGCCTGCTGCGGACCTGCGCTGTACCAGGCGTAACCGTTGCGTCGTTCGAGGGAGAGCTCGCTCACGTCGTCATGGATCGTCTTGTCGCGATCGCCAAAGACCGGTCGTTCCGTGATCGATGCTGTAATAACGAGCCCAGATGGGACCTGCGCCGGCCTTCGCTTCGAGATGCCGACCGCCCGCCGTGCCGCGTCCTCCTACCCACTCCTGACCGTAGATCGCAGCCGCCTTCAGCCACGCAACTCCTGCTTCGACTGCCGCAATGACTGCTGCAGATGGGTGCGGCAGCTTCATGAGGTACAGCAGAACATCGGCGCTCTCACTGGCTGAGAGAGCGGCGGGTTCGTAGTTGCGTCCAGACACCGGTGCGAGCGTGAGGGCATCGTGCTGCTGAGCCCACACTGTGCGTTTTCCTTTGACCACAATCTGCGTAGCAAGGATGCACTGCAGCGCGTGGTCTGCGGCGGCGCGAGCCTGCCGCCGTAAATCCGCGGGGACGAAGCCATAGTTGCCGGCCCCCTCTGCGACCGCGGTCAGAGTCTCCGCGGACTCGGTGACGGCATTGTCATTGAAGGTGATGGCGTCGTGGTAGCCGCCCTCGAGAGGCCAGACCTGCGGCCAGCCGCCGTTGGGAAATTGCGCGGCCAAAAGATAGCGAATCCCACGAAGAAAGCTCGCCCGGTAGGCTTCGCCCGCATCGCCCGGTGTGGCCGCAGATACCAGAGCAAGGAAGTGCAGCTCAGTATTGGTGGCGTCGTTGTCGAGCGTGCCCACGTAGTTCCAGTGAGGATCATTGGGCGTATCGAAGTCGTCGGGGCTTGGGTATCTGGAGATATTGTTGGGAGTGTAGCTCTGCCCGGGCGCACGGACTGCACCGCTCATGTCGAGATTCTTGCTCCAGCCTCCGGCGGGCGTCTGGAAGCTGACGATAACGTCGGCGACGTGCCGCGCCTCCGGCGTCCCATACCATGCAGCATCGCGGTCGAGCGGCATCGTCCGCGCACTGAATCCCTCTTTTGGCATAGGCGGCTCAGGCGACCCAGGGGCTCGTTCGGCAGCAAGCGCCGCGCGGTCCGCCTGCATCTGCTTCTGCGAGCGCTCGAGATAGGCCATCCACGCAGCCCGGTCCTTCGCGGGTAGCGTCGCAATTCTTGCAGCCGTGATAGATTCAGCCGGTTTGCTGGTGCCGATGACAGCGGAGTAAACCGGAGCGGCAATCAGGAGACAGAGCGGAAGCAGTCGAGCGCGAAGAACAAATGGCATAAAAGAGGTCCTTCAAATTTCGACGTTTGCGAGGCCAACAAAGACGCCGCCTTGACTCCTCGCGCTGAACCGCTTCAAACCGAAGGGTTGCCGAATCGCTCTCTCACGACTGCAAGTCCTTCGTCTGTCGTTGTTGCAAGACCCTCAAGCTGCGCGTCCTCTGCGGCCTCGAGCATCGCCTTGAACTCCGGCCCTGGGCGATATCCTGCAGCGATCAAGTCTCTTCCGGTCACCAGCGGCGTTGGCCGGATCTCCTCGACAGGAGCGGTCTCGTAGCGCGTCCTGGCAAAGTCGTACAGGCGCAGGTCGCCGTGCGCGGAGCTGGCATCCATCCAGTGCAGCGCGAGGTGCTCGTCGAACTTCGGCAGCCGCAAAAATCGCTTCAGCGTCGACTCGCGCATCTCGCGGATGTCGCCAAAGCGCATATGGTTCTTCACCAGCGCGACGATCTGGGCGGCATCTTCGTTAGAGAAGCGCAGCCGGTTGAGAATGGCCTCGGCAATGCGGACGCCGACCTCGACGTGGCCGTCAAACCGGATGCGGTCGCCGGGCTTCCTGGGATCGGGCGGACGAAAGGTCGCAGGTTTGCCGATGTCGTGAAGCAGCGCTCCCCACGCGAGCGTAGACGATGCGCCGGGCGGCAGCTTTTCGAGCAGCAGCATCGTGTGAACCCACACATCGCCCTCGGGATGGAACTGCGGCGGCTGCTCTACGCCATGCATCCTGGTTACTTCCGGCAAGACCTGCGCCAGCAGACCGGTCGCATCGAGCAGCTCGAAGGCGCGGCGCGCGTGGCCCTCGGTCAGCATCAGGGTCAGTTCGTCACGAATGCGCTCGCAACTGACCTGCGTGATCTCCGCCGCCGCGGCCTGCATCGCCGCCATCGTTCGCGGCTCAATCTCGAGGTCGAGCCGTGCTGCGAATCGCACTCCGCGCAGCATCCTCAGCTTGTCTTCGGCGAAACGCAGAGCAGGATCGCCGATGGCGCGCAGAATCTTCGCCGCCAGGTCCTCACGCCCGCCAACGTAGTCGAGGGTCGCGGCCGCAGCGTCTCCTGTCTCTTCGTAGATCAGCGGATCGAGCAGCATCCCGTTGATAGTGAAGTCTCGCCGCAGAACATCCTCCCGCGGATCGACGGAGAACTTCACGGCATCGGGACGGCGGCCGTCGCTATAGGCTCCGTCATGACGAAAAGTAGCGACCTCGGTGGCGACCTCGTCGTCACTGCGCGGCGTGCAGACCAGCACGACACCAAAGTGCGCTCCAACGGAGTAGGTCTTGGGAAACATTCCCATCACGACATTCGGCGTCGCACTTGTGGCCACATCAAAATCCTTCGGCTCAACCCCGAGCAGCAGATCGCGTACGCAGCCGCCGGCGAAGTACGCCTGATAACCCGCAGCGCGCAGGGTCATCAGAATCTCTCGCGCCGCAAGGTACTTCGCGTTATCGGTCATCCGGCTCATATCGCTACCCCTATGATAGAGAGATGCGCAAAGACAGCGGAACCGGCCTGATTCTCGGCATCGAGAGCTCCTGCGACGAAACTGCTGCTGCCGTGGTTCGCGCAGGCAGCACGGCGCTTTCGAATGTCGTGGCCTCACAGATGTCGCTTCACGCGAACTACGGCGGAGTTGTGCCGGAGCTTGCCTCCCGCGAGCACCTGCGCAACGTGGTTCCCGTAGTCCGCGAGGCCATGCGCCGCGCCAACGTCAGCTTCGAAGACCTCGATGCCATCGCAGTCACCGAGGGCCCGGGGCTCGCCGGAGCGCTGCTGGTCGGCATCACCTATGCCAAGGCGCTCAGCTTCGGGCTCGCGAAGCCGCTGATCTCGGTCAACCATCTCGAAGGCCATATCCACGCCGTGTTGATGGAGGCTCGCGAGAACGCCAGCGCAGCCATGGAGCTGCCGCTGCTTGCCCTCGTTGTCTCCGGTGGCCACACGCATCTCTACCTCGCGAGGCAGCAGGCAAACAGCAACACATGGAACTATCGCAACGTCGGTCGTACCGTCGACGACGCTGCAGGCGAGGCCTACGACAAGGTGGCCAAGCTGCTCGGGCTGGGCTATCCGGGAGGCCCGTGGATCGATGCGCTGGCTCCGCACGGAAATCCCCGCGCAGTGCCGTTCACCTTTAGCGAGATCAAGCACCGCGCACCTCGCGAAGGAGTGACGAACAAGAAAGCTCCCACGCGCACCGAGGGGCCGCATTTCGATTTCTCCTTCAGCGGCATCAAGACAGCGGTCCTGCGCTACGTAGAGACCCATCACATGCGCCAGAGCATCGAGACCCGCCGCGCCGCGCTGGCCGCCGACCCTTCCCTCACGCCGAAATCTCCCGCAGCCGCCCCGCTCTGCGATCAACAGACGCTGGATCTCCTCGCCTCATTCCAATACGCGGTGGTCGGCAACTTGCTGCGCCAGACCTTCGCTGCGGCCGAATCTCTCGGCGCCCACAGCGTCGTCGTCTCCGGCGGAGTCGCGGCCAACAGCGAGTTGCGCCGCCGGTTTCAAGCGGAAGCCGACCGCCGCGGCCTCCCTATCGCTTTTCCTTCGCTCGCGCTCTCGACCGACAACGCCGCCATGATCGCCGCCGCTGCATGGGACAAATTTGTGGCGGAGGACTTCGCTACCGAAGACCTGGGCGCGACGCCGCAGCTTCGCCTCGGAGCTCGCTAGTCCTGAACCCTGACAAAGCATTCGGGTCTTTCAGCTAAAATCATCAGGGACATCAGACAAAAGCAGTCTGCGCCGCGCCACGCGCCCGGCTGCGACAGGAACAGAGAGCACGTGGCAACCATCGAACTCTATAACACCCTCAGTGGAACGATTGAACCCCTTGCCCCTGTGCGCCCGCCCGCATTGCGTATGTACTGCTGCGGCCCGACGGTCTATGACTACGGCCACATCGGCAACTTCCGCACCTTCCTCCACGTCGATGTTCTTCGGCGCTTTGTCCGTCAGCAGGGAATCGCCGTCGATCACGTCATGAACATCACCGACGTCGACGACAAGATCATCCGCAATGCAGCGGCCGCAGGCGTTCCCATCGCGGAGTACACAAAGAAATACGAGCAGGCCTTCTACGAGGACCTTGACGCGCTTTCGATCGAGCACCCGGAGCACATCTCGCACGCAACAGGTTGCATTCCTGAGATGGTCCGGATGATCGAACAGCTCGCCGCGAAGGACATCGCCTATCGCGCTGAGGACGGTAGCTGGTACTTCCGCATCGCGCGTTTTCCCGGCTACGGCAAACTCTCGAAGAAGGACTTCGACGGGATCGAAGACGGCGCCCGCGTTGATGTCGACGAGTACGAAAAGGACGCGGCCCGCGACTTTGCGTTGTGGAAGTCGGCTAAGCCGGGCGAGCAATTTTGGGAGACTCCGCTGGGCACAGGCCGGCCGGGCTGGCACATCGAGTGCTCCGCCATGGCGAGGAAGCTCCTCGGCGACGACATCGATCTCCATGCTGGCGGCGAAGACCTCATGTTTCCCCACCACGAGAATGAGATCGCGCAGTCGGAGTCGTCCAGCGGGGAGACCTTCGTCCGCCACTGGATGCACGTCCGCTTCCTGCTCGTCGAAGGCAAGAAGATGTCGAAGTCTGAGGGGAACTTCTATACCCTCCGCGATCTGCTGCTGAAGGGCCATCGCGCCTCGGCGATTCGCTTCCTCCTCATCTCGGTGCCCTACCGCAACCAGATGAACTTCACCTTCGACAGCCTGCTTGAGTCGACCAATGCCGTGGATCGTCTGCGCACCTTCCACCAGCGCATGTTGAAGGGCGGCTTTCCCGACGGCCTAAATCCCGACATCGCCGCCGCAACCGCGAAGGCGGAGCACGATTACACCGCCGCCCTCGCCAACGACCTCAACACCGCGGAGGCTCGCGCTGCCATCTTCGATCTCGTCCGCGCAGCGAACACCGCCGCAGATGCCGGCACGCTTCGCAGCCAGAACGCAACGGAGATTCTTCAAGTCCTCGCCCTCTTCGACGGAGTGTTTGCCGTCCTCGAAGATAACGACGTCGCGATTCAGAGAGCCGCTCTGGCCTGGGCCGAGCGCGAAGGCCGTCTCGACGAGGCTGATCCATCGCTGGTTGCAACTCTTTCGCTCACCGACGCCGCGATCGACGCCCTCGTCGCCGAACGCACACAAGCCAAGAAGGCCCGCAACTTCGCCCGCGCCGATGCGATTCGCAACGATCTGCTCGCAAAGGGCATCCTAATTGAGGACTCCAAAGACGGAGTCCGCTGGAAGCGCAAGTAGGCAATCACGACGGCAGGGACAAACAATGGCTCACACTGCAAAGTATCGGATGGCTGTTGCTCTTGCCTTCGCTCTTGTTCTTCACGCCAGAGCGCAGGCTCCCGCACCCGACACAACCGAGTGGGAGAACGAATCGCTCAAGCTGCGCCTGTTTTATCCCTCAGATCTCATGAAGGGCGACCCCTCCGACGTGTTGCAGGACGGCCGCCTCAATCTCTTTGGCGCTTCTGAAATCACCGACCCCAAACTTGCTGAAGCGGTCCGATGCCTTCGCCCCACGCTGCTCCTTCAACTCCCGCGCAGCGGTCCAACGCAGAAAGCCGAGCCGGCGGCGGATGGCGCAACGCAGGTCACGGTAACTCCGCCGGTCAATGCCTCCATCCTTCTCGCCGAACTCGATATAAATTGCCTGAACGCCGAGCATCCCAGCAAGAGCACGACGCTCCTCGACGATATGGCGGAGATCGTCTACAAGGCGCCCGGACATGAAGTCCATCGCGCAGCCTTCGACCTACACGATCGGCTCGCAGAAGATCCACATGGCCGCCGCCCAGGGCCAACAGCGCACAGGCCCGGTCTACGCGATGGGCCTTTCCACCAACTGGAACAGCCATCTCCTCGTCTGGTACTTCTCCTCCAGCAACATCGACCATGCTGAATCGCATCACCAAGACAACAGTTCGTTTTGGCCGCGATCAGGCTGCGCCGCTCTATCCGCTGACGATCGGCAACGCGAGCCGCTAGCCCACGCGTACCTAAGCCTGCTGCCTCGACCGCAAGGTCTTCGTCCACCACATTCGGCTTGCCGCTCTTCATCTTCGAGCTGGTCACCAGGAACACTGCCAGCAGGGTCGCCCCCATTCCCACGTACTCCACCGCGACAAAGCGCTCATGCAGCACAATGGCGCCAAGGATCACAGCGATGACCGGATTCACATAGGCGTATGTCGCCACCTTCGACACCGCGACGTTATCCAGCAGATAGATATACGCCGTATAGGTAACCACCGAGCCAAAGATCACGAGATACAGGATCGATCCCCACGCCTTCCACCCCCACTGCGCCCCATGATAGTCGCGTGTCACAGCCAGAAGGCCCAGGTTGAAGAGTCCGCCATAGACGATCTGCCATCCCGCCGCAGCAAGTCCACTGATGCGGATCGTCGACCGCCGCGAGATCACCGAGGCAGCCGTCCAGCAAAGAGCTCCGCCTAGTGTTACCGCGGCGGCTATGATCTGCCGCAAATCGCCACGCAATCCAAGGCGAAGACCCGGCCAAAGCAGGAAGACCATTCCCGCAAAACCAATCCATACTCCCAATCCATCCCTGCAACGACAGCCCTTCGCCCCGTGGCAGGATCACCTCGATCAGCGCTGCGTACAAAGGAATCGACGCCACAAGCAACGCCGCAAGGCCAGTCGGAATGTATTGCTCGGCCCAGATGACAGCCGTATTTCCGCAGCCGAGCATCAGCACACCGATGAGAGCCAGCCTGCCCATCTCCTGCCGGGTCGGCCACATCTTCAGCCGGAAGATCGCGCTCAATCCCAGCAGCAGCGGCGCGGCAACCAGATAACGCGCACTCCCCAACACAAACGGCGGCAGCACCTCCACGCCAAAACGCATCGCCAGATAGGTCCCGCCCCAGAAAAAATAGACGCAGAAAAACGACAGCAAAATCTTCGTTCGATTCGGGGAGGTAGCGGGGGGCATCTCTCCATGATACCTGCCGATACCCGCCATCCGTGCGGGTCCGCGCATATGTCTCAAACACCGCTCCGGTGCTACGATAAGGAGATGGTGCACCGTACTGCGGCCTTCTTTTTTCTCTTTCTCGTCTGTGTAACTGCTCCGTCCCAAACCGCCGACCAGACAAACCCTAACTTGCCGAAGAGCTTCCATGATGCAGCTCTAAGCGTCACGTATTTTTACCCCGGCCGCTTCGTCGCCGACCCCGAGAGCTTCTCTCCGAAGCCTGCCGCCGATGCGACGCCCAAGTGCGCCCATTCGACGCTCTTCGCCAACTCCGTCACCCCCGCCGACACCTCCTCCTTCGTCCTCTCCACCATCGATAACACCTGCCCCAACGTGCTGCGCGGAGCAACTTTGTTGGGGCCCTTTGTCCGCGAGCAGATTCTCCGGCAGTTGAAGCAGTACGGCGAACCCACGGTCACCCAGGAGCCCACCGCTTACCTCATCGATGGCCATCCTGCGGCCATCGTTCTGGCATCCGTTCCCATGCCCCCAGCCGAAGGCAAGATCCCCACCACGACCTACGCCGCCAAAACCTGCTTTCTCGGCAATGTCCCTCCCAAAACGCACAAGAAAAACGAACCGGTCGAACAGACGCGGCATGTGCTCTGTCTGGATTTCACAACCCAGCACAGCGATCTCTATACCCTGCTGTTTGGGTTCTCCATGCAGTTCGATAACGACCCGCCCCAGCCGATCGTCCCCGGAAGTGTTATCCGATAGCGCAGTCAATGCGATATACTCACGGGCAAAGGCAGAGGGCTTATGAAACTCTCGATCATCGCCCATACGCAAAGGACCGCCGGCCCGGAGTGCCGTTCCAAACGGCACCAGATGCCGCGCCGTCATCTCCGCGTGCTCCCCTGCCTCACGCGACCTAGTCTCTTCGCCGGCGACTAGCTCGAAACACTCCCAGCCGGCGAAGTCCCGCTCAGCGTATACCGTTCCCTCCGCAAACTCTGCGAGGCGGCCGTCCCACATTCAGGCGAGGCTCCCTCAAACGACCGAAGAACGGCACCCCAACGCACCGCTGAACTTTTCTGACTCCGAAGGAGAGACCGCATGAGCACCCTGACCCACGAATCGACATCCGATTACACCCGCACCGCGAACTACGGCCAGTTCGGCCCCAAATTGAAGACCGCCCTTCCCGGCCCACTCGCAAAGAAAGTCGTTGCCGATGACGAACGCCTCATCTCCCCCAGCTACACCCGCAGCTACCCCATGGTGGCCAAGTCCGGTCGCGGCATTCGCGTCACTGACGTCGACGGCAACGAGTTCCTCGACTTCGCCGCCGGCATCGCCGTCAACTCCACCGGCCACTGTCATCCCGAGGTCGTCAAAGCCATCCAGGATCAGGCCGCCGAACTCATCCACATCTCCGGCACCGACTTCTTCTACGACCACATGACGCGCATGGCCGACCGTCTCTCCGCCGTCGCTCCCATGCCCGGCCCGCATCGCTTCTACTACGGCAACTCCGGCGCCGAGGCCGTCGAGTGCGCCATCAAGGTCGCCCGCTACCACACCGGACGCCAGAACCTCATCAGCTTCTTCGGCGGCTTCCACGGTCGCACCATGGGCGCGCTCTCGGTCACTGGCTCGAAGCCCCAGCAGAAGCGCCGCTTCGCCCCGCTCGTCCCCGGCGTGCATCACGTCCGCTTTCCCTACACCTATCGCGGCACCACCGGCGGCCCCGCAGAACAGGAGGCCTTCGCCCTCGACTGCGCCCGCTACATCGAAGACAGGCTCTTCAAGACCATCCTCCCGCCCGAAGAAGTCGCCGCCATCATCCTCGAACCCATCCAGGGCGAAGGCGGCTACGTCGTCGCGCCCGACAACTTCCTCCAGGAGATTCGCCGCATCTGCGACCGCCACGGCATCCTGCTCATCGCCGACGAGGTCCAGTCCGGCGCCGGCCGAACAGGGAAGTGGTGGGCCATCGAGCACTCCGGCGTCCAGCCCGACATCGTTTGCATCGCCAAAGGCATCGCATCGGGCATGCCGCTCGGCATCTGCATGACGCGCGCCGAAATCATGAACTGGGTACCCGGCTCGCACGCCAGCACCTTCGGCGGCAATCCCGTCTGCATCGCCGCCGCGCTCGCCACCATGGACATCATCGAGCGCGAGGGCATGAAGAACGCCACCGTTGTCGGAGGAGCCATGCTCGAGCGCCTGCGCCCGTGGGTCGCCAAACATCCCACCGTCGGCGAAGTCCGCGGCCGCGGCCTGATGATCGGCATCGAGATCGTCAAGGACCAGAAATCCCGCACGCCCGCTGGCCCCTTGCGCGACAAAATCGTCGAACTCGCCTTCGAGCGTGGCCTCCTCATCCTCGGCTGCGGCGAAACCAGCATCCGCCTCTGCCCACCGCTCATCGTCAAGCAGCAGGAAGCCGACATCGCCCTCGACATCCTCGAGGAGTGCATCACCCTCGCCGCACAATAGCCTGCTACCGCATTGCGGCTCGCGCCCCCATGGTCGCGGGCCGCTCCCCCGCAAATCGCACTTGTTTATCTACACAGGTAGGCGTAGGCTTCGCCCCATCAGCACTTAAGATGGCAGGAGGTCGCGGCATGGCAGAGCTTGTAAACGCGAAGAAACCTGATCCCACGGCAGCGCCGGCTGTGGTAGCTGTTGCCGTTATCTCTCCTGCTGATGCGAAGCCGCCTTCTCCGATCGGCGAGCCCCCGCCGTACCTGGCCGAAGCGTTGGAAGATGCTGAGCGGCTGCTTAAGTACGCCGCTGAATCCGGTATCACAGTCGATGAAGCCACTCGCGATCACGTTCTCGAGGCGAGATCCGCCTGCAGAGCCGGATGGACCGAGGAGAGTGCTGCGAATCTTATCGCTGCGCTCACGACGCTAGCCGCATTAGTCAAGCCCGTGAGCGCCGCCAGCCTCAAGGCCTGTAGTGAAGCCTCCGCGGCCACTGTCCGGCTCTATTTCAGAATAGCCATCTTGTTGGCCATATTCATCGTTCCCTTTTCGGTGGCCAGCTTTGTCGTTTCGGCCATCTCGACCACGATCCGGAACGACATTACCATCGCGAACGCCCTTGCAGTGAAGCTCCAGGAGCAACTCGGATATCCTTCACAGCCGATCCCGCAGCAGCCTGCCCAATTGACGCCCTGCAGCCCGTTTCCTCCCGCTCCCGCGGCTCCAATTCCCGCGGATGTGGACAAGAACGATGTAATTACCGAACTCCAGCTCTATGCCTCCACGATTCGGTCGATCGATGCTCGTGCACGCCAACTCAAGATGCTTGTTCCAAACAAAGATCCCGACCCTTGTTACTCCGTTCGGAAGGACCCCAAGAATCTCCATCTGGTCTTCCAACTGCCAGCCGGGCTGCCGAATCTCGCCCAGGCCGCAGAAGACCGCACCACCCTCTATCAGGACATCCGATACTTTGCCCAGAGTCTGCTCGACGAGGAATCGTTCTTCTACGGTGCAATTACCACGTGCATTCTCCCCGTCCTGTACGCGCTTCTCGGAACCTGCGCCTACCTCCTGCGCAACTTCGAACAGCAGATAACGAACCGCACCTTCATCCCGTCAGAGGTCAATTCGGCCCGGTTTCTTATCGCAGGGATTGGCGGAGCCGTTGTCGGCCTCTTCAACAACTTCACCATCAATCAGGGAGCGTCCATCCCACCATTGGCCCTCGCCTTCCTGGTGGGATATGCCGTGGACGTCTTCTTCGCCTTCCTGGAGGGCTTGCTCCAGATGTTCACTCGTAATCCATCGCAAACCACCAAGACTGAGTCGAAATCGGCCTAACGGGAACCGCCGTGCGTACCAGCCAGGGCGGCGGCACCCCACCCGTTCGGGGACAGCGCGAGGAATCTGGGCGAGCCGCCTCTTTGAGCGTCTTATCGTCCCTGACGCGGCCAATCGCGCTCGGCGCCAATCTGCTCTAGACTGATTCTCAAGCCATGGGTTGCCTGTGCAACATCCCGAAACTTGCCGCGATTCTGTTTCTAGGCACTATCTTTGTTCAACAAAATCACCACGCACTGGCACAGCACACCACGACGCTCCAGCCCGACACGACCACTCCACACCGCACCCGCCTCATCCTCAAGGACGGCAGCTACCAGATCATCATGAGCTACAGAGATCGTCGGCAACGTCGTCCATTACGTCAGCGCCGAGCGCGGCGGAGCCGAAGAGGAGATCCCTCTTTCGCTCGTGGATATCGAAGCCACTCAGCGTTGGGAGCGCCAGCACGCGAAACCCGATCCCAACAATCCCGACAATCCCGACACGCACGCTCCCGCCATCGACCCCGAACTCCTCAAGGAAGAAGCCGACCGCGCCGCCCTGACGCCTGAGGTTGCGAAAGACCTTCGCCTTCCCGAAGGAGACAGCACCCTCGTCCTCGACACCTATCACGGCACGCCCGAACTCGTTCCCCTCGCCCAGACCGACAGCGACCTGAATCGCAACACAGCTCACAATCTCCTGAAGGCTGCGGTCAATCCGCTCTCCGCCTCGCATCAGATCGTCCAGCTCAAAGGCGAGAAGTCGCCCATCCAACTCCACATCAAAGATCCCGTCCTCTATATCCGCATCGGCGATGAGACCGTGGGAAATACCGCCGGAACGCCTTTCACCGTCGACACTCACGGCGCCGCCAGCGCGATGAAGAATGACCCCGAGGGCGGTTCTCCCAAGAGCCGTTACGTCATCGTTCGCGCCGATGTCAGGACGGGCGTCCGCGTCATCGACAGCTTCCGCATCCCGTTGCTTGGCACCGGCCAACGCCAGGAAGATGTAGTCGAGACCACCACCGAGCTTCTCCCTGGCGGACACTGGCTCAAGATCACTCCCAAAGAGCCGCTTGACTTCGGCGAGTTTGCCTTGATGGAGGTGATCTCGGACAAGATGGTCAATCTCGGCGTATGGGACTTCGGCGTCCACCCGGTTGCGCCGGAGAATCGCGACACCATCAAGCCCGAACCCCGCCGTGGAACCACGCTCGAGCGTCACAGCGCCAGGCTAGAACTGATCAGATCGCGTGGATCAGGGCCGCGTCTGACAAGCATCTCGGAGACCGTGCGTCGCGAACCGCTGTCGACCGCGCTCTTGATCGCATTCCCCATCAGGCCTCTGCCTGCGACGGCGACATTGTCTCGCGTCACCTTGGCCTCGTACATCATCGTGTCGGCCGCGCGCAGAATCGACGCCACTGTATCGCCGTCCTCCGGAAACGTCGCCAACCCAAAGCTTCCCGAGACGCTCAGCGAAAGCCCGGCACCCTCAAGAAAGCGCGCCGACCGCAGATCCTCGCGCAGGGCCATCGTCGTTCCACTGGCTGCCGACTTCCCCATTCCCGGCAGCAGCGCGACAAACTCATCGCCGCCATAACGGAAGGCCGCGTTGCCCGGCCCCAGCGAGCGTTTCATTAGATTGCCGATCTCGGCCAGCAGTCGGCTCCCCACCAGGTGCCCATGCGTGTCGTTGACCGACTTGAAGTGGTCCAAATCGACGAACATCAAACTAAATACCCGCCCGGAGGCGACCTGTTCTTCCAGCATCGTATACAGGTGCCTCGGGTTGAAGAGCCCCGTCACGTCATCCGTGATGGTCAGCTCCTGGATGAGCGTCATCGACCGCGCATTCTGAATCGCAATCGCCGCATAGTCGCACAGAATCCGCAAAAACGAGATCGAGTACTCCGACATCAGGTCCAGCTTGCTGTTCAGCAATTGAATTACACCCAGCGTCTTATTGCCGGAGCGCACCGGCACGCAGGCGATCGAGCGGATCATCAGGTCAGGATGCTTGCTCGCAAAAGCCGACCAGTGCGGATCGAGAGCCACATCCGGCACCACCAGTGGATTGCCCGTCGACGCCACCCAGCCCGCGACACCCTCACCCAGCGGCACCCGCAGACCCTTCAGGCTCTCCGAGTTCTCTCCCACCGCAATCGCGTAGTACAGCTCGCCGGATTTATCGTCGACCATCAACATCGACCATTTTTCCGGACCGAAAAACTGCGCCATCTTGTCCATGATGGCGCCAAGGATCTCTTCCAGTTCCAGACTCGAAGTCAGAGCGCGCGCAACATCGTGGAAGACCCTGAGGTGATCCATCTGCCGGCTCTCGATGACCTCAAACTGCCGTCTGTCTTTCAACGCCGTCCTCGCAGAGTCATACATCAGATATCACGCGACATTTCTATCATCCAAATTAAAAATTGTTTCTGCTTCGCAATGTTCCCGCCTTGATAACGCACACTCAGCCGCCGATATGGACCATATTGCGCGATGGCTTTTGAAATCCCGGCTCGCCGATGTGGTGACGCGCTTCCTTCCGCATCACAATCCTTCGGATATACGCAGCCAGCTCCGCATCCGTTCCGCCACGCAGCATTTCGCCATACAGGTCGTGATCGCTCTGCGAGAACAGGCACGTCCTGATCTTTCCATCGGAGGTCAGCCGCACCCGGCTGCAGTGTCCGCAAAATGGATGCGAGACCGGAGCGATGATCCCAATCTCGCCCACTCCGTCGTCGAAGGTGAAGCGCTTCGCCGTCTCGCTCGCCGCGTTCGGGGCCAGCTCCACCAGAGGGCGATACGCATCGAGCCGCGCCACGATCTCGTCCATCGTGACCACGGTCTCCCGCTTCCAGCTGCGGTCTTCTTCCAGCGGCATCCACTCGATGAAGCGCACGATCACGCCCTCGCGTCGCGAAAACTCCGCAAACTGCTCGATCTGCGAATCATTGAAGCCGCGCAACAGGACACAGTTCACCTTCACCGGCTCCAGCCCGGCTGCTCTGGCCGCGCGCACCCCCGCCAGCACCCGGTCAAAACTGCGCGGAACGCGAGTAATCGCCGCGAAAGTCTCCGCATCCACCGCATCCATGCTGACCGTCACACGGTTCAACCCCGCTTCCTTCAAAGGCGCGGCGAGCCCTTCCAGCAGATGTCCATTGGTGGTCAGCGCGATATCCAGCGGAAACCCAAAACCCGCGGCGTAAGTTCCATCCGGCAGATAGGCCGTACGCATCGCCGACAGCTCCCGCACCATCTCCACCAGCCCTTTACGCAGCAGCGGCTCGCCCCCGGTCAGCCGAACCTTCTCCACCCCCAGCGACACAAACAGCCGCACCATCCGCAGATAGTCCGCGATAGCCAGCTCGGTATACTGGGCGCCCTCGTTGCCCGTCCGGCAGTAAACGCATTTGTAGTTGCAGCGGTCCGTCACCGAGACGCGCAGGTCCGTAATCGCACGGCCAAACTTGTCCCGCAGCCTGCCGGGTCCCGGCACAGCCTCTTCCACAGGTTCCAGCACTTCGGTGATTCCTTCGTCGAGGATCAGGGAGAAAGGGGACATCGTCGCCGCCATCTGCTTCATTTCTATGAGATGTCAAGGCTCGGAAAATGTAAGCAGATTTTGCAGGAACCCCAGTATAGCCAACTTCAGCCGCAGTCATACACATTCTCGCCCGCGCCGGCGGGAACCGGCATCTTTTCAGGTCGAAGTGCTCTGCGTGACCGCGGATCTTCAGACAGTCTCGAACTGCCAACAGGCGTCCAGTCCATCCCGACAAAGTTCTCTCAGGCTTAGTAGCTGATGAACTCGTTGCTTCCGCGCTTCAGCCGAATCCCCATAACTCCGAAGATCAGCGAAAGCGTAAACATCGTCACATCCCAGTACACCATCGGATGAGTCCAGCCCGGCGACAGCGTCCAGTCCTGTCCTGCCCAAACCGTCACCAGTGTTCCGATGATGAAGGTCTGAAGGCACAGCACCAGGAAGAGCTGTCCGCGACGGCGGCGCTTATCCAGCTGTTCCACCTGGTCCGGTGTCAGGTTGCGTTCTTCGATGGGAAGCAGTGTGTTCGCCATTACGTCTCTGGTCTCCGCGTATCGTTGGTTCAACAGTAAACTGACAACTCCTAAAGAGAAATCGTCAGCGTCACCGAATCTATTAAATCACAGCCGCCCTGCGCACACCATGGGTCGGACGGAACACCCAGCGCAATCCCTCCGAAATCCCTAAATAAACGCCACCGACTGAATCCCAACTACATCAAAGCGCTTTCTGCACCGCATATTCTTGCACCCCATCGGCTCGTCCCGGCGAACCATGTAGCTCTGCGCCTTCGCAAAGCGAGCCCGGTCGCGATCATCGGCTCCTCGCGGCAGCTGCGCTTTCTTTCTCCGCACCACCCACTCAATCTGGTACTCGCCCTGCTGCCCGCAGTGAGGACAGGTCATCACATGCGTCTTTTTCTCTGCTTTTTCATCAAAAAAATCCCGCTCTTCCATGCTGCACCTCATCCGGCCGGCGGCCCAATCCTTCAGAGCCAGCGCCCCTCTGCAATCCTAGCCTGACATCCCCCCTCGAACGCAAGAGTAATGCATAATCACGCATGGGCTTCCAAGCCCTCAAAAGGAACGTCAATGAGCAAGCCGAAGAAGCAGGTCTTTTCCAAGGTCAAAGCCGTCAAATCCAACGCCCGCGACCGCGTCGGCACGCCACCGCCCGAGCGCGTCCTCCCCGACCCCAAACAAAAACTCGCCGCCAAGCCCAAACACAAGGCCACCTTCGCCGAACTGCTAAGCTCCACAGGAGAAGACCAATGAAAATCCTGCGTTTTCTTGCCCTTGCGCTCACCTTCCCCTGTCAGCCGCCATCCAGCCCCGGCCCAGACCATCCAGGTCAACAAGGACAACCGCACCATCGCCATCACCGCGACCGCCAGCGTCATCGTCATGGCCGACACCGCCACCGTCCACATCGGCTTCATCGCCTATGGCCCGGACAAGGACTCCGCCTACGCCAACGGTTCCAGCCTCTCCAACGCCATCGTCAAGGCCCTCACCGCCGCAGGCATCCCCGCCGACTCCATCGAGAGCGAAAACCAGAACGTCTCTCCCGTGCAGGAGTATCAGATCCACGATCTCAATGCTGCCGAGAAATCCCTGCGCAAGTTCCAGGTCACCCAAAGCTGGACCGTCCGAACCAACGCCGCCGACGCCGCCAAAATCCTCGACATCGCCGTTAAAGCCGGAGCCAACCAGTCCGGCCAGATCGACTGGAGCCTCAAAGACGAGAACGCCCCGCAGGCCGAAGCAGCCGCCAAAGCCCTCCAGCGAGCCCGCACCGTCGCCGGCGAGATGGCCGGCGGCCTCAACGTCAAACTCGGCCCACTGGTCTTCGCCAGCAACGAAACCCAGGCCGAGCCGCCCGTCCCTCTGCCACGCACCTGGAGCTGCGATGGCAATGGCCGACAAAGTAGCTCCCCTCGCCATCAATCCCCGCCGGATCGAAAAATCTGCCACCGTCTACGCTGTCTTCGCCATAGAATAGGCTGTTCGCAAAAGAGGGAACATCCATGGCCGTCCACGAGTACCGCGAACTCAAGCCCAGCCCCGAAGCCGAAGCCATCTACCGCCGCTGGCTCGCCCGCCTCAACGACGATTTCAACCGCCACCAGGCCGCCAACACCCGCTCCCATATCGTCCGCGACGAGCTCATCCAGCTCTATCTCGGCCATCCCTATCAAGGCCCTCCCAAGGCGACCCTCAACCACGAACTCGCCATGCACGCCCTCATCGAGAGCTTCGACCCCCGCAACGCCACTCTCGAACCCGAGTACTACGGCGACGTCGACGCCGAAAAATACGCCGTCCGCAAACCCCTCATCTGGTTCTGGCAGATGTTCGACCGCTCGCCCGTCGGCCTCAATCACTGGCTCGGCTTCCGCTTCCGCTGCATGCTCGGCCGCCACATCTTCAACCACCTCGGCAAGCACGTAAAAATCTTCCACAACGTCGAGTTCACCTACGGCTACAACCTCACCATCAACGACTGGTGCACCATCCACAAAAACGTCATGCTCGACGACCGCGGCGGCATCATCCTCCACGAGGGCACCAGCGTCTCCGACTACGCCAACATCTACTCCCACACCCACAACATCAACCAGCAGGCCGACGTCACCAACAAGCTCACCGAACTAGGCCCCCGCGCCCGCGTCACCTACCACGCCACTGTCCTCGCCGGAGCCAACGTAGGCGAAAACGCCATGCTCGGAGCTTTCGGCCTCGCCACCAAACCCGTCCCACCCGGAACCGTCTCCGTAGGCATCCCCGCCCACGTCAAACGCCAGAAAAATCAGCCCTGACGCCTTCGTTTTGCACGCATAGAGCTCTTTACGGTTCCTTTGCACCAACTCCGGTAGACTTGAGCTTGTATGCCTCTGAACGTCGTCCTCATCATCTTCCAGATCGTGGTTCTCATCCTCGCCTTCAGCGTGCACGAGTGCGCCCACGCCTGGACCGCCAACCGCCTCGGCGACCCCACCGCCATGATGCTGGGCCGCGTCACCCTCAATCCGCTCAAGCACCTCGACCCCTTCGGCTCCGTCATCTTTCCCTCATCGCTTGGTCTACGGCGGCATGCTCTTCGGCTGGGCCAAACCCACTCCCGTCACCGCCCGCAACTTCAAGCACTACAAGCGCGACGACATCCTCGTCACCCTCGCCGGCCCCGCCAGCAACCTGCTTTCGGCGACCATCGCTCTGATCCTGCTGTCATCGTCATGAAGCACGTCCTCGCCGGCGGAGACACAGCAGTCGCCACAGCTGTGCCATGGCCAAACACTTCCCGGCGTCCCCACCGAAGGCCTTCCCGCCACTCTTCCCCATCGCCCTCTTCCTCTATTACGTCATCTTCCTCAACCTGATCCTCTTCGTCTTCAACCTCATTCCCGTTCCCGCCGCTCGACGGCAGCCACATCCTCCGCCACTTCCTTCCCTACAAGGCCGCTGCAGCATCTACGACCGCATCGGCGTCTTCGCCCGCATGATCTTCATCATGCTGCTCGGCGGCGGCTTCATCTTCCGCGATCTTCTCTCTATCCACGTCTGCAATCCATTCTCTTCTCCGTACAGCGCGATGTACTCCGTAAATAGTCCTGGCTCTATCCCGCGAACAGATTTGCTGTGCGAGAGTCTTGCTGCATGAAGAGTGCACCTGGGGCTCGGTCGACAGACCTGCTTACCAGCTGCAATCAGAACACCTCAACAGCTCGCAGCTTAGGCGCAACAGGCAATTCATCGTCCCGAATAGGTAGCAGCGCAAACCTCACTTTGCCCTTTCCAATGCGGCTTCACCCGTCTCAAAAATCGAACTTTCAGTCTAGAAGCCGCCACCGAGTCCAGGTCTCATCTGAGAGTATCAGCAATGCTCAATCGACAGCCGCGAATCTACTGCTTCATCAACCGCAAACTCTGTCGTCCTGTTCTGCAGCTTATCCTCAGCGACTGCTTTGGCCGTCTTCCCATCCGACGCAACCGTCAGCTTAAAGACCGAGATCACTTTGCCGTTGCGCTTATCGGTCTCCTCCAGCGTGTTCGTGCCGATCATCTTCACCGACACGCTCGTGACGCCCGGATCGCCCTTCATCGGCGCGTCGGGGCCATTCACCTTGGCCGTGTAAGTCTGGCCCGTCGGAGCCGACATCGTGATCTCGTCACCACTGACTTTGTACGACCACACCATGGCATTGTCCGACAGACCCTTGGATAGCGGTCGTCCGCCACGAACCGGAGATCGCGATCCGAACCCGCCGGGCCCTTTGCCACTCGTGTTGCCTGGCCTCTGCCAGTTACCGGAGGGCCGCCATTCGTATTACTGCTGTCAATGAAGGAGAAATGCATGGTATCGCCGTCTGCTGACTGAATGTGAGGTCGCGACCACCTGGCCCGCTTTCTTGTCCGTCTCTTCGATCGTGTGGTCGTCCACGACCTTAATCGCGACCGTGTCGTAATAAGGATGTCCTTTGACAGCCTGGTCTGTACCATCCGCCTTGATTGTGTAAGGTGGAGTGCACGTCTTGCACGAATACATCCCCTTCTGCAGCACGAACACATCCGGCTTCTTGGAAAAATCGACATTGCTCATGTCCATCTTCCACGTCCCGTCAAAGACCTTTTGCGCCACCGCCAGAGTAGGAATCAACAGGCCCGCGAGCGCAACAAAAAACGATAACTTTTTCATAGCAAACTCCTGGGAATTGAAATGAGAGCGCGCCAACTCTATCAGAATCCGCGCCACATTTGACAATCAGAGGTCTCCGGCGAAGCCTCGACCCAACGCCAAAAACCGGGACCTCGCCGAAGTTAACTCATTTATTTGGAATAATTTGGCCGTAAGCTCATTTGTTATGACATATTTTGCAGGCCGATGGTCCACTGTAAAATGCTGATTGCAGGCCGTTTACGCGCGGGTAATGGGGGAGGGGGGTACCCCCTCGGAACCCTGGATCATGGCCAACTTCCCACAGCTGCATCTCCCACAAATCATTTACCCTTGCACTTGATCGCCAATGACGGAAAACACAAAAGACATCCATCCCTCCTCCCGCCCGCGCGTCCTCTCGGGCATGCGCCCCACCGGCCGCCTGCATCTCGGCAACTACATGGGCGCGCTCTACAACTGGGTCCGTCTGCAGGACCAGTACGACTGCTACTTCTTCATCGCCGACCTGCACGCCCTGACGACCGACTACGCCGATCCCAAGACCCTCCGCGAGAACATCCGCGAGGTCGCCCTCGACTTCCTCGCCTCCGGCCTCGACCCCGAGCGCTCGACCATCTTCATCCAGTCCCACGTCCCCCAGCACGCCGAACTGCACACCCTCTTCAGCATGTTCACCCCGCTCCCCTGGCTCGAGCGCGTCCCCACCTACAAGGACCAGCAGGAGCAGCTCCGCGAAAAGGATCTCAACACCTACGGCTTCCTCGGCTACCCGCTCCTCCAGTCCGCCGACATCCTCCTCTACCAGCCCGACTTCGTCCCCGTCGGTCAGGATCAGGTAGCCCACGTCGAACTCACCCGCGAGGTCGCCCGCCGCTTCAACACCCTCTACTGCTCCGCGCCCACCCCAGCCATCGAAAAGGCCCGCGCCGACCACTCCGACAAGGAGATCATCGAAGCCGAGATCGCCGCCAACAACGTCACCGAAGGAATCCTTCCCGAACCCAAAGTTCTCCTCACGCCCTCGCCGAAACTCCCCGGCCTCGACGGCCGCAAGATGTCCAAGAGCTACGGCAACACCATCATGCTCTCCGAGCCCGAGGCCGACCTCCGCGCCAAGCTCAAGACCATGGTCACCGACCCCGCGCGCATCCGCCGCACCGACAAGGGCAACCCCGACGTCTGCCCCGTCTTCGACCTCCACAAGGTCTTCTCCACCTCGGAAGTGCAGACCGAAGCCGCTGAGGGCTGCCGCACCGCCGGCATCGGCTGCATCGAGTGCAAAGGCTGGCTCGCCGACTCCATCGTCCGTGAGATCACTCCCATCCAGGAGCGCCGCCGCGTCCTCGAATCCGACCCCGGCAACGTCGACGCCATCCTCTGGGACGGCTCCGCCCGCGCCCGCCGCCGCGCCATCCAAACCCTCCAGCACGTCCGCCAGGCCATGGGCCTTGAGTAAAGAATAAAATAAGCAAAGAGTTTCGTGAAGAAAAGACGAGCTAAAAGTTTTGAGTGAACTGATGTCCGAAGAAATCGAAAATTCCGAGAAGACGGCAGCCGAAACACAGAGTGTGCCCGAAGCGAGCGAGCCCTTCGCTCTCCAGCATCCCGCCTGTCCCCGCACCACCACCCGAGCCAAAGCGCGCCAAGGATAAGGACAAGGAAAAAGAAGAAGCCTCACAATCCCCCTTCTCCGTCACCGTAGGCCAGGTCTACGACGGCCCGCTCGACCTCCTGCTCGACCTCATCCGCAAGCAGAACATCGACATCTACGACATCCCCATCGCCCGCATCACCAGCCAGTTCCTCGAGTACACCCAGCACCTCAAGCAGGTCGACGTCGACGCAGCCGGCGAGTTCATCTACATGGCCTCGCTCCTCATCCACATCAAGTCCAAGACCCTGCTCCCGCGCGACCCCTCCGACGTCTTAGGCGGCGAATCCGAAGACCCCCGCCGCGAACTCGTCGAGCGCCTCCTCGAGCACGAGCGCTTCAAGGCCGCCGCGCAGATGCTCCTGCAAAAACAGCAGATCGAAGAGGCCACCTGGACCAATCCCGGCATGGCAAACTTCCGCCGCGACACCCTCGCCGCAGGAGCCGACGAGTCAACTCTCGAACAGGAGATCGCCGCCGACACCGTCGACCTCGTCCGCGTCTTCCAGGAGATCCTCCACCGCATGCGCGAACGCCCCGTCCTCGACGTCGACGAGGACTCCGTCACCGTCGCGCAGATGATCGACTACGTCAAACGCCGTCTCGTCATGGAAGACAAGCCCGTCAGCCTGCGCCGCCTGCTCCACAACACCCACACCGAGCGCGCTCTCATCTGCATGTTTTTGGCGATGCTCGAACTCGTGCGCCTTCAGGCCGTGCTCCTCCACCAGCCAGTGCTTCAGGGCGACATTCTCATCAAGAAGACCGAGTCCTTCGATCAGGTCTTCGCCGATCAGGCTCAAACCCGCGACGACTGGCGATAATCCGCTACCGCCGCGCCTTGCGCCGTATCGCCGCCGTAGCGAACGCCAAACCGGTCCCCAACAGAAGATAGCTGGCTGGCTCAGGCGTCGTTGCCGGCGCGAACTCCTGGTGAAAAGCCGCGAACCTCGTCGTCTGCGGCGCAACAGTCTGAATCAACTCGTACATCTCGTCGTCCCGCCCGTCCGTCCAGGCAAAATCTCCGGTCGAGTTCAGAAACAGCTGGTCCGCTGACCCCGTGTGAATGAACGCAAGGTCGGAGCCCGAGCCGAAATAGACTCCGTTCGGATCCCCGTTTGCGTTGTACAACGTCCACATCCCTATCCATCCGTTGTCGCACACACTCTTAGCCACATTGAAGCCCGCAGGGGCTGCACCACAAGATGTTCCATCGTTGTACGCAAGGCTGGGAGCAGTCGCACTGTCACTCGTCGCCACGCCGTTCGTGTAGGTCACGTAGCAGGTCGCGACTCCGGCGCCGCACCCGTTGGATCCCCAGATGACCACATCACCGGACGTATCGATGCCATAGATGCCGTGGCCATTCGCATCGCCGAGATCGACAATCGTGTAGCTGTCGGCCAACGCGGGCCGGGCGGAGTTCAACGGCAAAATCGCGGCGAAGACACTGGCAACGCACAGCCACGGGGGAGAAAGCTTCATCGGAAAGACCCTCAAAAGCTTGAATTATAGGGTCCCCCGCAACGCCGCAAAAGGAACGATAGTTGTAGGCCGTTCCCTCCCTTGAAAACCTCGTTATTCCCCATCGGAAACGAATTTTGCTCCCGGTTGAACGACTTGAAAGTCCTTGAGTGCGCGAAAGAAAACCACCTTTCACACTCCTGTAACCTACCGTTCGCATTCCCGGCCTATCGTGAAACCCACGCAATCATCCTGATTTTTCAAGGCGAATGACCATGGCTACTCCTGTTGTCACTCCTCCTCCGCTCACTGTTGGATGAAAAACTTAAGAAGTCGTCCCCGGGTAAGGTCGGCGGAATCGTCTTCGCCGTCATGCTGGTCTGCGGCCTGGTCTATATCGGCATCAAGCTTGGCTCCGATCTCTCCATCGTCCACTCCGCATCCGTCTTCCCTTTCATTCTGCTCGGCATGGCCCTTTTCATCGCGCTCGGTTTTGAGTTCGTCAACGGCTTCCACGATACCGCCAACGCCGTCGCCACCTGCATCTACACTCACTCGCTCGAGCCCCACGTCGCCGTCGTCTACTCCGGCATCATGAACTTCATCGGTGTGCTCACGAGCTCAGGTGCGGTGGCCTTCTCGATCATCACCCTGCTGCCCGTAGAACTGATCCTCAAGGTCAGCAAAGGCTCCGGCTTCTCCATGGTCTTCGCCCTGCTGACCGCCGCCATCCTTTGGAACCTCGCAACCTGGTGGAGGGGCCTTCCGGCCTCAAGCTCACACACCATGATCGGCTCCATCATCGGCGTCGGTATCGCCAACCAGCTCATGCAGGGCAACAACGGCACCGCCGGCGTCGAATGGGAGCAGGTCACCAAGGTCTTCAAGGCCCTGCTGTTTTCCCCGCTTATCGGCTTCGTCCTCGCCGCTCTGGTCTTCTTCCTCTTCAAGCTGGTCGCCCGCGATCCCCGTCTGTACAAAGCTCCCGAGGGCACCGCGCCGCCGCCGTTCTACATCCGTGTTCTGCTCATCCTCACCTGCGGCGGAGTCAGCTTCGCCCACGGCTCCAACGACGGACAGAAGGGCATGGGCCTCATCATGCTCATCCTCGTCGGCACCGTCCCCACCGCCTACGCGCTCAACCACGCTGTCGGCGCCGGCGAGGTCCAGACCTTCGCCGCTGTCTCCACCCAGGTCGCCGGCGCGCTCAACAACTACGTCGAGCCCGGCACCATCCTGCAGGACGCCGACGCCGAACTCCAAAACTTCGTCAGCACCAAAAAATACACTCCCAACCTGATGCTCGCTCTCCAGCAAGAGGTCATCGACATCCGCAACGAGGCGGTTCAATACGGCTCGCTCGGCAACGTTCCCTCCGAGATGCAGGCCAACGTCCGCAATCAGATGTACCTCGCCAGCGAGACCCTCCGCCTCCTCGGCAAGGTCGGCCCCAAGATGAGCGATACCGACAAGAAGATCATCGCCAACTACAAGGGCTGGCTCGACAAATCGACCCGCTTCATTCCCACCTGGGTTAAGGTCGCCGTCGCTCTCGCCCTTGGCCTTGGCACCATGGTCGGCTGGAAGCGCATCGTCGTCACCGTCGGCGAAAAGATCGGCAAGACCCACCTCACCTACGCGCAGGGAGCCTCTGCCGAACTCGTCGCCATGGCCACCATCTGGGGCGCCGACCATCTCGGTCTACCCGTCAGCACTACTCACGTCCTCTCGTCCGGTATCGCTGGCACAATGATGGCGAACAAGAGCGGTCTCCAGATGTCGACCCTCCGCAGCATCGCCGCCGCCTGGGTCTTCACCCTCCCGGCCGCCGCGCTGCTCTCCGGCTCGCTCTTCTGGCTCTTCAACAACTTCGTCAAATAGCCTCTCGATTTACTCTCCAACAGAGCCGCCGTTCCTGGCGGCTCCTCTTTTGCTCCGGATGCCAAACCCTCATCGCCACATGCGGACGCGTCTATCTCTTCTTAGCCTTATCGAAACACTCCCGCATCGCGAAAAAAGCAGGCGTAGGGGCATAATCCGCATCAAATGGCAGCGGCCGCTGCAATCTCTCCGGATGTACCTTGCGAATATTCCTCGTATTCAGCCACGAATTCTTATCCGTAGCGCCCCACGTCAACACCGCCTTTACTTCCGTGCCTTCCAGTACTTTCGTCAGATAGTCCCGATACACTTCAGCCACAATCCTGTCGCGCTCGCTCACGTCATCCGTCTCCACGGCGTCGTCGTTCACATCCAGCTCCGTCACAAATACCTGCAACCCCAGCGCCTTCGCCCCCTCGCGCAACTCCTTGAGCCCCTTTCCAAATCCATCCTTGCTCGTCGCCCGAATATGCGACTGAATCCCCAGCGCATCCAGCGGCACATTCTCCGCCTTCATCCGGCGCAGCAATGCCAGCGTCGCCGCTCGTTTCTTCTCGTCTTCATTATCGTGTTCGATGTCGTATTCGTTGTAGGTAAGCAGCGCCTTGGGGTCTGCCTCTCTGGCAGTCCGAAACGCGAGATCGATATACCCCGGCCCCAGCAGCTCAAACCACGGCGAAGAACTCCGCAATCCATCGGGCCTTCCGTCCTTGATCAGGATCGCCTCATTCACGACATCCCACGAGTGAATCTTTCCCTTGTACCGCCCGCCCACCGTGCGAATGTGATCGACCAGAAACTTCTCCGCATTCTCCTTATTCACGGTTCCGGCAAACCACCCCGGGATCGCCTCATGCCAGACGAAGTTGTGCCCCCGCACCTTCATCTCATGCGCTTCGGCGAACTCCACCAGGCTGTCCGCATCGGTAAAGTTGTAAGTCTCTGCCGTCGGCCGCAGAATATTCCACTTCAGACAGTTCTCCGGCACCACGATGTTGTACTGCTCCGCCAGCAGCTTCCGAAACCCCTCATCCTCCCGGAACAGCTTCGCATTCACGGCGCACCCCGTCAGCAGTCCCCGCGCCGCAGCATGAGCCTTCAACGATCCCGCGCCGGTAACAGCTCCGTTATCCACAGAGGCCGCGGCAAAGCCCTCGCCGCGCATCCCTCGCTGTATCGCAGCAAACGCAGTCACACCGGCCACTTGCCTCATCCAATCTCTTCGCGTCAACATCCTTGCCTCTCCTTTGCCCGCCCACAGAATCATACCCACCATTGGTATGCTTAGAAGTACACCAACGAGACCATGAGCCTTAAAGCAAAGATCGAAGCAGTCATCTACGCATCCGAAGAACCCGTAACCCTGGTTCAACTCGCCGGCCTCCTCGGCCACGAAGCCCAGGCCGAGCTCGACCACCTCGACTCCGCCCAACAGGCCCTCGCCCTCGAGAACGAAGGCCTCCAACGCCTCCGAATCCGAGGCCGAGCACGCCGACGCTCTCCGCCGCCATCTCCACGCCGCCGCTGTCGAAGAAGGAGCTCACTTCCGCGCCGAACGCCTCGCCGTTGCAGCGGCGACTGCGGCAATGACCTCTGGAGACTTCCTCGAACCCGGTGAACTCGGGTCCGTCATCGAACCCGCCGACCCCCGCAGAGCAGGGAAGCGAAGCCCTCGATGCCCAACCCGAAGACAAAGGCGAAAAGAAGCTAGCCCGCGAAACCCGCGAAAAAGAGCGCCGCCTCCGCGAATACTTCCGCACCATCCTCGACCAGCTCATCGCCGACTACGCCTCCTCCGACCGAGGCCTCGAGATCCGCGAGGTCGCCGGCGGCTACCGCTTCGCCACCAAGCCCGAGTATCACGACGCCGTCCGCGGCTTCGTCAAATCCCTCAAGCCGCCCCTGAAGCTCTCCCTCCAGGCCCTCGAAACCCTCGCCGTCGTCGCCTACAAGCAGCCCGTCACCGCCCCCGAGATCACCGAGATCCGCGGCGTCGACTCCGGCGGCGTCCTCGGCAGCCTCATGTCGCGCAAGCTCATCACCACCGCCGGCCGCAAACAGGTCATCGGCCGCCCCATCCTCTATAAAACCACCAAGGACTTCCTCCTCCGCTTCGGCCTCAAGGACATCAACGAGCTTCCCAGCATCGAAGAGTTTGAGAAGATGGCCGGCGAACTTGCCGACCAGGAGGAGATCCCCATGCCTCACCACGCACCCGAAGGCCCCGAAGAACTCCAACGCGAAAAGGATCAATCCGAACCCCAGGCCGACGGCGACAGCAACGACCTTGGCGAGACCGTAGCCGACGAAGTCATCGTCGACGGACGCCTCTCCGCCCTCCCGCCCAACTACGACACCGACCAGTTGGACTCCGACCCCGACACCGATTCACCCGCGCTCGACGCCGAGATCCAAAACGACCTGCGGCGCGAATCCGAGGAGGGCTAATGGCCACTTCCAAAGACTCCAATCTCGATCCGAAGCCCGACCCCCGCGACTCTCCCGACACCCCCGAAGACAACGAGCCCGACACCGTAGCCACACCCGAGGGCGATGGCGAAGGCCCACCCGACGCTCCGCCCTTCCCCGTACCGCCGGGGATGCAGATTCCCCCTTCGATCGACACCAACAAACTCTAGCCAATCCGATCCCATGAGGTGAATCCCCTCATACCCCTCCGCACCTGGCGCTCCGCGTCGGGCACCCGGTCATAAAACAGGCGATAATAGAACAGAAGCACCCGACCGCGACGAGCACCTCCGCAGTCAGAAAGCCAAAACCATGACGAAGTCCCCCTCCACCTCCAAATCAGAGCCGCAGGAAGAACCCACAGGCGACCGCCTCCAGAAGATCCTCGCCCAGGCCGGCATCGCCAGCCGCCGCAAAGCCGAGGAGATCATCCTCGCCGGCCGCGTCCAGGTCAACGGGCAGGTCGTCAACACCCTCGGCACCCGCCACGACGCCACCCGCGACCACATCCGCGTCGACGGCAAGCTCCTCAAGGGCCCCGAGCAGCAGCGCTACTACATGCTCAACAAGCCCCGCGGCTACGTCACCACCCTCGAAGACCCCGAAAAGCGCCCCACCGTCATGGACCTCATGAAGCCCAAGCACGGCCCCCACGGCGACCAGGTCCGCCTCTATCCCGTAGGCCGCCTCGACTACCTCAGCGAGGGCCTCCTCCTCATGACCAACGACGGCAACCTGGCCAACGCGCTCTCCAAAGCCGCCGCCGGCGTCGAAAAGACCTACCTCGTCAAAGTCAGCGGCGTCCCCACCGCCTGCCGGCCTCGACCAGATCCGCCACGGCATCATGATCGACCGCGGCCGCCTCGACGAGGTCCGCAGCGGCCGTCGCGACCGCGTCATCACCTCTCCCGCCAAGGTCGAACTCGTCCGCGGCGGCGACAACCCCTGGTACGAGCTCACCCTCACCGAAGGCCGCAATCGCCAGATCCGCAAGATGTTCGAAGAGATCGGCCACCACGTCGAAAAGATCCGCCGCATCGGCTACGGAGCCCTCCGCCTCGACGTCCCCCCCGGCGAGTTCCGCGAGCTCAAACCCGGCGAAGTCACGGCCCTCAACCGCGCCGCCAAAGGCCAGAAGGTCGTCCCCAAAAAGAAGACGCCCGAGTTCGCCCAGCTCAAATCTCCCGCAAAGAAAAAATCCACAGGCGCGCGCCGCACCTTCGCCTCCAAGTCAAGCCACACCCGCAGATCCAGTTAGGAATCGAACAGGACGGACCATCGTATTCCGTGTCGCCAAGAGGCTTCTTTTCAGAATTTTCCCCGGCGTATGGCAACTCGATGACTCTCCCACAAAAGTTCGGTAAACCCCATTGACACACCTGCTTCCCCGCGCCCAAAATACTCCCGCAATTAACCTTAGGCTGACGACATTCTCAGCCTTCGAGCATCCAATAGGGAGCAGAGAAGGAGCAACAGAGTGGCAATCGAAAAAGCAGTATTTGGTGCAGGTTGTTTTTGGGGCGTAGAAGCCCGATTCGCAGAGATAGCAGGTGTTCTCGACACAGCCGTAGGATACGAAGGCGGCGAACTCGAACACCCAACCTACAAGGAAGTCTGTACGGACCGCACCGGCCATGCGGAAGTCGTCGAAGTCACCTTCGATCCATCCCGTCTCTCATACGAAACCCTTCTCGACGCCTTCTTCACCATGCACGATCCCACCCAGGTCAACCGCCAGGGTCCGGACTGGGGCACCCAGTATCGCAGCGTCATCTTCACCACCACCGACGAGCAGGTCGCCCAGGCCCGCGCCAAGATCGCCGAGCTCAACGCCTCCGGCTCGTTTCGCAAGCCCATCGCAACCCAGGTAGTCCCCGCCACCACCTTCTGGAAGGCCGAGGAATACCACCAGCGCTACCTCGAAAAACGAGGCATGGTCACTGTCACATCTAATCCTCAGTAACTGAGACAAAAAATAAGGCGGCCCCGGAGACCAGCGGGCCGCCTTCCCATTGAAACAAGCTCATTCCGTCCGCAGCGCCGTAGTCGGATCAACCGTCGACGCCCGCCGCGCCGGCACCACCGCCGCCACCAGCGCGACAACCGCAATCAGCACCACCACCGCCGCCAGCGTCAACGGGTCAGCCGACGAAACCCCAAACAACTGGCTCTTCAATAACCTCGCCAACAGCACCGAGCAGGGAATCGCCACCGCCACACCAATCCCCGCCAGCCGCAGCACATCCATCACCACCAGCCGCGAGATCTTCCATCCGCGAAGACCCCAGCGCCATCCGAATCCCAATCTCCCGCGTCCGCTGCGCCGTCGAGTACGCCAGCACTCCATAAAGCCCCACGCCCGCCAGCAGCGTAGCCAGCAGACCAAAGGACACCGCCAGCAACTCGATCATCCGCTCGTTCGAAAGCGTCGTCTCAATCTGATCCTGCATCGTCCGCATCGCATCGACCGCCAGTCCCGGATCGATCTGCCGCATCGCCTGCCGGATCGTCGCAAACGTCTGCTCCGGAGCCGTCGCCGTTCGCACATACACATACATCTGGTCCACGTTCTTCTGCTGCCGCAGCGGAGTAAACAGCGTCGGCCGCGCAGGACTGCGCAGATCCATATGCTTCGTATCCCGCGCCACCCCAACAATCGTCATGTACTCCAGATTATTCCCGCCACCCACGCGCCACCCTCCGCCCAATCGCTGCCGCCGGACTCGCTGAAGTAGTGCTTCACAAAAGTCTCATTCACAACCACCACTGGCGGATGCGTCAGGTCATCGTC
This sequence comes from uncultured Acidobacteriaceae bacterium, assembly GCA_963774735.1. GTDB lineage: Bacteria > Acidobacteriota > Terriglobia > Terriglobales > Acidobacteriaceae > Edaphobacter. Next base: position 271,070 of record CAVZGJ010000028.1, read on the forward strand.
ATCGCTGAACGCTACGCCCTGCCACCAACGGCACCTGCATCGCATGGAAGTACCGGCATTCACCGAAGGCGCCTCCACATCGAAGTCCTCATCCGCTGGCGCCGTATATCCCTCCACCGTCACATTAATGCCATGGTTGTTGTCGGCCAGCTCCTGATCGTCCGTAGCTCCCACAGCCTGCACACCCGGCAGCGTCGCCATCGTCTCCAGCACCTGCTTCTGCAGCGCCGGAATCTTCTCCGCCGCATAACCCGAGAGCTGCGGATCAATGTGAAACGTAACCAGGTACGAAGTGTTGAACCCCGTATCCACGCGCCGCAGATTCTCCATCGTCCGCACAAACAGCCCCGCACCAGCCAGCAACAGCACGCTCAACCCCACCTGCAGCGAGACCACCAGCCGCCGAAAACTCAGCGCTCCGCCCGTCGCCGTCGAAGTCTGCTCCTTCAGCGAGTTCACAATATCCGGCTTCAGCAACTGAATCGCCGGGACCATGCTGAACACCACACTCACCACCAGCGCCACCGCAAAATTGAACGCCAGCAGCCGCGCATCCAGCGTCGTTGAAAACGCCGAGATGCCGTATCCGGATCCATCCTGTGCACGAGCAGCCGCACGCACACGGGAGCAATCGCCAACCCCGCCGCCCCTCCCGCAATCCCGATCAGCAATCCCTCCAGCAGAAGCTGCTGCACCACCCGTCTCCCGTTCGCTCCCAGCGCATACCGCAGCGAAAACTCCCGCACCCGCGCCGCCGACCGCACCAGCAGCAAACTCGCCACATTCACCGCCGCAATCAGCAGCACCAGGAACGCCATCCCCATCACCGCATACAGCGGCTTCTCCAGATTCCCCCGGTTATACGAGAGCCCCTTCGACCCCGGCAGCACCTGCAGCTCGCTCCGCGTCAGAAACTCATCCACAAACCGCTTCGACCGCGTCCCCAGCGCCTTCAACTCATCCGCCCGCAGCGCATGCCACAGCGGAGCCAGCGCCACCTGCGCCTGTTCCCGCGTCTCGCCCGGCTTCAACCGCCCAACAATATTCATCCACCGGTCCTTGTGGTTCTGCAAACGTCTACCCTTGCCCGGCCGTCACCACGTCCAGCATCGACATCGGCACAAACACATCCGGAACCTGTCCCCACACCGCGCTCTGAAACTCCGGCGCCGACAACTCCCACAATCTGGAATGGCTGCCCGTTGATCGACAGCGTCTGCCCCACCACGCCCGCATCTGCCCCAGATGCGTCTTCCAGTAGTTGAAGCTCACTGCCGCGACGGGATTGCCACCCGGCACCGTATCGTCGGCCTGCGTCATCAGCCGTCCCTTCGCGTCGCTCCAACACCCAGCACGCTGAAGTAGTTTCCGGTGACGATCTCCGCGTTTGCCATGGTTCGAAACGCCATTCCGCGCAATCCCCACCTGCGCCGGCGACGTCCCGATCAGCCCGTCGAACACCGTGCTCTTATCTCGCAGATCCCGGTACATCGGATACGAGAACGACCTCTCCGATCCCGGCGCCGTTATCGCTCGAGCTTCCGTCCCACGCCTTTCCCGTCCCGCTCAGCACCACCAACTGTCCGGGATCCCGCACCGGCAGCGACCGCAGCAGCGCCTGATCCAGCAGCGAAAAGATCGCCGTATTCGCCCCCACACCCAAGCGCCAGCGTCAACACCGCCGTCACCATAAACCCCGGCGACCGCCGAATCTGCCGAAGAGAAAATCGTAGGTCCTGCATCAATGTCTGCATTCGTTCACCTTTCTTGCTCTAGTCTGCGGGTTCATCCGAACGATGGATTTGATTCGCATCGTGTCATTCGAAAGTTGTCCAACGAACTGGATACACTATCAAGAACAACGCAACGTGTATCTCTCATCGGAAACTCCCGGTTGGGAAACTCGATGCCAGGATCAGTTGCATGTACAGTGCCACCGATTCGCCCCACTAACTCATTGAAACCACTCACTCATCCGCGCCTGACCTCGCCTCAAGCTGTCCACTTACGCATCGATCTGTCCGTTATGCGGACGCCGTGTCTTCCATGGAAGTCCGGACGGCCCGAGCAAATGCCCGACTCAAACCTCACAACAGGCCTCTCGTCTTTCAGACTCTTCGTGTGTTATGCTTATTTTGTACTCTGATCAATTCGAGTACAGGCACCGCAGGCAAAGACTCTCCATGGAATTCTGAGTCTGGCCAGAGACTGCGACTCGCCTCTCCCCACCGCATCCCTTCCCCAAACTTTGGAAGCCGCGCTGGTTGCTCTGGCTGGAGGTTCGTCATCGGACGAGTCTCGCCGTGCAGCAGCAGCGCTTCGAAAACGACAAGCAATGCTGACTAATTGAAATCCATGGCGCCTACACTGCGCCCTCTGCATTCTTATGCCGCTCGACAACCGCCCCAAAAACAGGGCACTCAGACAGGAATAATTTTGAACTCTGCAACCTTGGAATACAACGATAGACCAGACCCTCCCCTCCAACCCTTCCCAGCCCGCGCACGAAGCCGCGAAACACTCCGGCCTCTCCCTCGTCAGCGACGTCCGCTTCACCAACTTCAACATCTCGGACTCCCTGAAGAACCGCCTCACCAACGCCGGCTTTACTCTGCCGACTCCGGTCCAGGCCAAGGCCATTCCGCCCGCGCTCGAAGGCTCCGACATTCTCGCCACCGCCTCCACCGGCACCGGCAAGACCCTCAGCTTCCTCATCCCCATGATTCAGCGCATGGACGCGAACTCCGTGCCCAGCACCAAGGGCAAGCGTGGTCCCATCCGCGCCCTCATCCTGCTGCCGACGCGCGAGCTCGCCATGCAGGTGCTTGAGGCCTACTGGAAGCTCGTTCCCGGCTCCAAGAGCGATGCCGTGCTCGTCTGCGGCGGCCTCTCCGAGAACAACCAGCTCGACCAGCTTGATCGCGGCCCCCGTCTCGTCGTCGCAACTCCCGGCCGTCTCGAAGACTTCCTCCGCCGCCGCGAGATCAACATCAACGCCGTCGAAATGCTCGTCCTCGACGAAGTCGACCGCATGCTCGACATGGGCTTCCTTCCCGCCATCCGCCGCATCGTCGGCGCCGTGCCGAAGACCCGCCAGACCATGTGCTACTCCGCCACTCTCGACGCCAACATCCAGGAGATCGTTCGCGACTACGTTCGCAACCCTGTTCGTATCGAGATCGGCCAGACCTCCAAGCCCTCCGACCGCGTCGAACTCCGCGTCTACACCGTCATGCAGGACCAGAAGCTCGGCCTCCTCGACCAGATGCTGCGCGAAGAGCAGGGAACCTTCCTCGTCTTCTCCCGCACCAAGCACGGAGCCGACCGCATCTCGAAGAAACTTGAGAGGCTCGGCCACGACGCCGACGTCATCCACGGCGATCGCTCGCAATCGCAGCGCACCGCCGCCCTCAAGGGCTTCCAGAACGGCAAGCACCGCATCCTCGTTGCCACCGACGTCGCCGCGCGCGGTATCGACGTCCAGGACATCGCGCACGTCGTCAACTACGATCTGCCCAACGCCTCAGACGACTTCGTCCACCGCATCGGCCGCACCGGCCGTGCAGGAGCGAAAGGCATAGCCACCACCTTCGTCATGCCGCAGGAGCGTCACGACGCCCGCAAGCTCGAGCGCGAACTCAAAATAAAGTTCGAGTGGCGCGAAGCCGATAAGAACCTCGAGAAGGAAGTTCGCAACCAGCCCCTCGACATAACTGCTCCGGGCATGGACATCCTGCAACTTGAAACTCGTTCCTGGAAGGGCAACGATCCCGTCACGCCGATGGCGACGCCGAACGCAAACTACGGCGGCAACAAGAGCGGCTTCCGCAGCCGCAACGGTGGCGGAGGCTTCTCCGGCGGCCGCAACTCCGGTGGCCGAGGCCCCGGCGGACGCAGCGGACGCCCAGGCAATCGCCCCGGCGGCAGCCGCTCCGGCCCCGCTCGCCGCGGTCAATAACCTACTCGAAAACAAGCTCCGCTCTGCCAGCCAACCAGCCGCAGAGCGGAGTCGTTTAGCATCTCTCTTGAGTCGTCAGTCACTGCAGAGTCGTTGCTTGTTTTGCAGCGTGCTGTTTTTGGCTTTGCTTAAGCGCACGCCGTTAGCCGTGCCGCAAGTCCTCGGATCACAACGCAGCTTTAGCCGCTGAGGGAACGCTTTTGGTTGCGCAAGCCGTTCTGCCCTGAACACACAAGCCAATGTCAGAAAACATCCCCAACCTGACCGAGTTCAACACCATCGTCCACGACGACAAAGACTTCGTCCTGCGCATCGTGCAGCCCGGCCTCGCGGGCCTCATGGACGGCTCCGTCTCCACCCTCGCCCCCATCTTCGCCACCGCCTTCGCGACCCACAACTCGCACACCACCCTGCTCATCGGCCTCGCCACCGCAGTAGGCGCCGGAATCTCCATGGCCTTCTCCGAGGGCCTCTCCGACGACGGCTCCCTCACCGGCCGCGGCAACCCGATCTTCCGCGGCATCGTCACCGGCCTGATGACCTTCCTCGGCGGCTTCCTCCACACCCTTCCGTTCCTCATCTCCAACGTTCACACTGCGCTCACCTGGGCTTACGCTGTCGTCGGAGTCGAGCTCATCATCATCTCCTTCATCCGCCACAAGTACTTCAAGACCAGCTTCGCCCTCTCCTGCCTCCAGGTCATCGTAGGCGGAGGCCTCGTCTTCGCCGCCGGAGTCCTCATCGGCAAATCCTAGCGACCAAAATCTGTAACTTGCGCCATTCACCGCGCCGAAACATCAAAGCTATTAAAAATAGGAAGAATCCCATGATCTCAGTCTCCAATGTCACCATGCGCTACGGCTCGAAGCTTCTCTTCGAGGACGTCTCCGTCACCTTCACCACCGGCCGCCGCTACGGCCTCACCGGCCCCAACGGCTCCGGCAAATCCACCTTCATGAAGGTCCTCACCGGCGAGATCGACGCCCAGAAGGGCTCCGTCGTTCGCCCGAAGAAATTTGGCGTCCTGAAGCAGGATCAGTACGCCTTCGACGCCTACCGCGTCATCGACACCGTCATCATGGGCAACAAAGCCCTCTGGGCCGCCCTCGAAGAGCGCGAGCTCATCTACGCCAAGCCCGAGATGACCGACGAAGACGGCTCACGCCTCGGCGAACTCGAAGGCATCGTCGGCGACGAGGACGGCTACGAAGCCGAAGCCAACGCCGCCGTCCTCCTTCAGGGCCTCGACATCCCCGACGAACTCCACGAGCGCAAGATGTCCGAGCTCCAGGGTGGTCAGAAGGTCCGCGTCCTCCTCGCCCAGGCTCTCTTCGGCAACCCCGAAGCTCTCCTCCTCGACGAGCCCACCAACTATCTCGACCTCGAGTCCATCCACTGGCTCGAAGACTTCCTCACGCGCTACAACGGCACCGTCATCACCATCTCGCACGACCGTCACTTCCTCAACAACGTCTGCACCCACACCGCCGACATCGACTACGAGACCATCATCGTCTACACCGGCGGCTACGACGAGATGGTCCTCCAGAAGACCAGCATCCGCACCCGCATCGAGAGCCAGAACGAGCAGCGCGAGAAAAAAATCGCCCAGCTCAACGACTTCATCGCCCGCTTCTCCGCCGGCACCCGCTCCTCGCAGGTCAACTCGCGCAAAAAAGAAGTCGAGCGCCTCGCCACCAGCGAACTAGCCCGCTCCAACATCGCGCGTCCCTTCATCGCCTTCAAGATGGAGCGCCCCTCCGGCAAAAACGTCCTCGAGTTCGAAGGCGTCAACAAGTCCTACACCCAGCCCAACGGCAAAACCGAGCACGTCATCAACAACTTCTCCGCCGCCGTCCAGCGCGGAGAAAAAGTCGTCCTCATCGGCCGCAACGGCCAAGGCAAAACCACCCTCCTCAAAGCCCTCCTCGCCAACGGCCCCGGCGTAGAAGAGACCGACGTCTCCATCGACTCCGGCTCCGTCAAGTGGGGCCACGAAGTCCAGATCGGCTACTTCGCCCAGGACCACACCGGCTCCATCCCCAAGGGCACGACCGCCGCCGAGTGGCTCCACACCTTCGACCCCAAAGCCACCAAGGAAGACATCCGCGGCATCCTCGGCCAGATGCTCTTCCGCGGCGAAGAAGGCCTCAAGAAGACCGAAGCCCTCTCCGGAGGCGAAGCCGCCCGCCTGCTCTTCTGCAAGATCATGCTGCAGAAGCCCAACGTCCTCGTCTTCGACGAACCCACGAACCACCTCGACCTCGAGAGCATCAACGCCCTCAACCAGGCCATCCAGAAATACGAAGGCACCGTCTTCCTCGTCACCCACGACGAAGACCTCATCGAAGAAGCCGGCACCCGCATCTGGCACTTCGAAGGCGGCCCCACCGACTTCCAGCATCACCGACCACAAGGGCCCCTACGAGGAATACCAGCAGCAACTAGCCCTCACCGCGAAGTAACGACATGGAGCGCAGTTACGCAAGTCAGCCCAAACAGTATCCAATCTTACCGCTGATCGGAATCGCGTCGAGTCTTCTGCTAACTGAGCTAAAATCCTATGCCCACCGCCGAACCCATCAAATCCCCCGCCCGCAACGTCCTCGGCCGCCCTCTCGAAACCTGCGGCTGCGAGCCCATGACCGGCTTCTACCGCGACGGATGCTGCAACACCGGCCCCGACGACTACGGCGTCCACACCATCTGCTGCATCGTCGACGCCCCTTTCCTCGCCGCCTCCAAAGCCCTCGGCAACGACCTCTCCACCCCCATGCCCGCAGTATGGATTTCCCGGCCTCAAACCCGGAGACCGCTGGTGCATCTGCGCCTCCCGCTGGCTCGCAGTCCAGCAAGCCGGAGCCGCCTGCCCCATCCTCCTCGAAGCCACCCACGAGGACACCCTCAAAATCGTCCCCTTTGACCTCCTCATCCAGTACGCCGTCATCCCCTCCAGACTCCACTAACGGCAGTTCTTAGTTCTCCGGTGTCAGGATCTCAGTTGAAACCCATCTTCCACCTCCTCGCGCGCCGATACCTGATACCCGATACCTGATACCCAAAACCAAAAATCTACTCAGTTAGCTCGGACGCAAGAACACTGAGAACTGACAATCCGAAATCTGACAACGGACCTCGGACACCTCAACTTTCCTCCCGTCATCACAAAATTGTCTTTACCCCGTCAAAAATTAGCGAAAAGAAAGTCTTTGTAACACAACGTTAACAAATCGGCCTTGACAGGCTCCCCCCTCTAGCCTGACTGTTGAAGTATTACAACAATTCAACTTATGGCCGTTCGCGAACGTTCCAGCGGCCGATTGAGCAAGCCGAAATCTGTACGTCAGGCCCCGTTCTCAACTTTTGTTACTGGTGATCCTTCAGGAGGCAGTACCCAATGAATCCTAAAAACTCTTTGCCAGCGTGTCTTCACGTTTGCTGTCGTTCACGCTCTTCCTCATCGCAGCCGGCCTTCCCCTCGCGGCGCAGACCTCCGGCAACGGCAACATCAACGGAACCATCACCGACCAGACCGGTGCCGCCGTCCCCAACGCCACCGTCGTCGTGCGCAATACCGACACCGGAGTCTCCCGCACCCTCACCACCAACGCGACGACGGTACTCTTCCAGGCAACCTTCCTCCTGCCCGGCCACTATGAGATCACCGCCGGAGGCAACGGCTTCGGCAAAGTCAACCGCAAGAATCTCGTCCTCACCGTAGGTCAGGTCCTCACCGTCGACATCGCCCTCCCGCCCGCCTCCGTCTCCACTGAAGTCATCGTCACCAGCGAATCCCCGCTCGTCGACACCCAGAAGACCGAGGTCGCCCAGACCATCGATCAGTCCCTCATCTCCAATCTTCCCGTCGCCTCCCGCAACTGGAGCGCCTTCGTCCTCAACACCCCCAACGTCACCCCCGACGGCGGCTCCGGCCTCGTCAGCTTCCACGGCATCTCCGGCCTCTACAACCAGAACTACGTCGACGGCTCCAACAACAACCAGATGCTCTTCTCCGAAGCCCGCGGTCGCGCCTCCGGTGCCCCTTACGTCTACTCCATCGACTCCATCAAGGAGTTCCAGGCCCAGGCCTCCAACTACTCCGTCGAGTTCGGCCAGGCCGCCGGCGGACAGGTCAACGCCATCACCAAATCAGGCACCAACGCCTTCCACGGCGATGCCTTCTACTACCTCCGCTATCCCGACCTCAACGCCCTCGACCCCTACAACAAGTACCAGGCGCTCCACAACAACGGAAACCCCTTCCTCCTCACCCAGCCCATCCACCAGCAGCAGCAATTCGGTGGCTCCGTCGGCGGTCCCATCATCAAGGACCGTCTCTTCTTCTTCTTCACCTACGACGGCTTCCGCAAGGTCGGCCGCGTCCTCTACTCCAACACCAACATCATCTCGCTGACTCCCTCAGGTCCCACCACGCAGCACGACCACGGTCTACCCCGACGCAGTGCCCGGCACCACCGGATCACCGCTACGCAATGTACCAGCGGCATCAGTTCCTCCTGAACGTCGGCAACGTCGCCGTCGGCTCTGCGCCTCCTGGCCCGCTTCCAGAAGCAGAATCTCTTCTTCCCTCGCCTCGACTGGCACATCAACAGCCGCAACGACGCCTTCGTCGACTACAACTTCGCCGACTACGACTCGACCTACGGCTACAGCCCGGCCAACACCTTCACCAACAGCTCGCCCTCGACCAACGGCCCCACCAGCTACCACGAGCGTTTCCTGGTCGCCGGCCTCACCACCCAGATCGGCAAGGCCTCCGTCAACCAGATCCACTTCCAGTATGGTCGTGATCTCGAGACGGCTGGCGCCAACGCCTCCGGTCCCAGCGTCGCCAGCGGCGTCGTCACCTTCGGCATGCCCAACGCTCTGCCCCGCGTCGCCGAGCCCGACGAGCACCGCATCCAGTTCACCGATGTCTTCTCGACCAGCAAGGGCCGTCACACCTTCAAGTTCGGCGGCGACGTCAACCTCGTCCACGAGGTCATGATCAACCTCTTCCAGGGCGGCGGTATCTACAGCTACGGCGATGCCACCACCACGCTCAACTTCCAGGACTGGATCCAGGACGCCTTCGCCGGCCAGCCGGGCGACACCGATCCCTACGCCGGCTATCACTACAACACCTTCGTCCAGACCATCGACAAGGTCAACACCGCCGCCGGAACACCGAAGGCAAGGACGACTTCTGGATGAAGATGTTCGACGGCTTCGCCGAAGACTCCTGGAAGCTCAAGCCGAACTTCCTCCTCACCGCCGGCGTCCGTTACGACGTCCAGCTCACGCCCGGCCCCTGGCCTCATCAACAACAACTATCCGCCGCATCTCCACCGAGTACAGCCAGACCATCAAGAACGTCCTCGACCGCGTTCAGCCTCGTATCGGCTTCAGCTGGTCGCCCTACCCCGGCACCGTGGTCCGCGGCGGATACGGCCTGTTCTCCGCCCTCAACCAGGGTTCAACCTACTACGCCATGCGCGTCGAAAACGGCGTCGTCCAGGTCAACTACAACTACACCGGTTGCCAGTCAACTCCGTCGGCAGCGTCTCGACAGGCACGTTGCCCGACCGTTCCCAGCCGCGCCAACAGCCTCAGGTATCCCTTCGTCCCATTCCCCGTCACCGGGCCGCCGCTCTCCGGCGCACTGTTTCCCACCGGTGGCACCGCGCCCGCCGTCAACGGTCCGTCCAATCTCGGCTCCGCAGAGCTTCCACGGCCTCGACCCCAACTTCGTTCCGCCCTTGGCTCACGAGTTCAATCTCGGCGTCGAACAGGCCCTGCCCGGCAAGATGTCCCTTTCGGTCGGCTACGTCGGCACTCGCGCTCTGCGCCTGCCCGTCTTCCTCGATGCCAACCTCGTCGGCCAGACCCCGCACGGCATCCGCACCTACAACGTCAGCGACGCCAACAACAACGTCATCCAGCAAATCACGGTGCCGGTCTACCTGCAGTCGGATCGCCGCAACTCGGCCATCACCTCCATGAACACAGGCTTCAGCGTAGCCAACACCTGGTACAACTCGCTGGCCGTGACCGTCCGCCGTCCCTTCTCGAACGGTCTCGAAGTGCTGGCCAACTACACGTGGGCGCGCGCCACCGATACCGGTCAGGTGCAGGGAACCAACGGCACCTTCTACGGCGGCGACACCCCGCTCGATCCCAACAACCCGCGTCGCGACAACGGCCCGTCCGACACCGACATCCGCAACCGCTTCGCCCTCAGCTTCGTCTACCAGCCCCAGTTCTTCAAGGACAACAAGTGGACCCAGCGGCTCATCGACGACTGGCTCTTCTCCGGCGGCTTCATCGCCTCCGGCGGCGAGCCCATCTTCCTCGGCATGAGCGGAACCGTCTACTCGCGGCACCGGAACCAGCTACGGAGCCGACGGCAACATCTACGGCGGCGCCATGAGCTCCAGCTCCGGTGCGGCCACCACCGGCCGTCCGCCGCAGATCGGACGCAACAGCATCTACAATGCCGGGCTACAACGACTTCGACTTCCGCATATCCCGCAACATCCCCATCCACGAGAGCATCTACATGCAGATCTCGGCGGACGCCTTCAACCTGCTCAACCACACCGATCATCACCTCTGTGAACGGAACGCTAGTCGCTCTACCTCAACGCTGGCGCCAGCTCCGGACAGTCGCCTGAAGTGCAACGCCACCACAGTACCCTCCGGCTCCACCCTCCAGGGCTGCATCTCACCCTTCAACGGCACCGGCCTCGCAGCTTTCGGCGTAACCTCCGGAACCAACAACAGCCTCTACGGCGCACGCCAGATGCAGTTCGCCGCCAAGCTGTTCTTCTAACCCACCTCTAACCCAAACCAAAGCGGCTCCGGAACACTCCGGAGCCGCTTTCCACTTAACATCTCTTCCCGACCTCTTCGCCTTCACGCGACTCTTCAAAGAAATAAATCTCAAAAAAGTGAATTTTTTCAACCCGCAAAAAACGCCACACAAAACACCACAACTTCACCATCAAAACACCACAACTTCACCACAAAAAACCATCAACATCCAACTACATTTCCCAAAAACCCCCCGCAAAAACACAAAAAAGCGCCAAAATCGCCCTCCACCACGCCGGAAAATTTTTCAGGAAAAAAAAGAAGAAATGGTGCGCCTTATCCGAACGCATTGGAACGAACTGACCGAAGTTTCAAGGACGCACTGAGCCTAACCCGCTCCTGCTTGGCCACGGCAGCGAGGATGCCGATGACAGCCTCTTTGAAGATGCCGGTGCTGTCGAGGTACTGCTCCGTGAACGACCGATAGTCAACGCCGTACCCGTAAGTCGCTGTAGATGGTTTAACGTCTCCACGGTTCCCTCGCGCTTAGTCTGTCGAGTGACTAGAATGTTCATAAGATCATCACGCGCGGGAAAGGAGGACGAAGGCATTGCAGATCATTTACGCCGCGCCATTCATATTTCTCTCACTTGTGAGTTTCATCATTTGTTTGGCGGCCCGTCCACTGCGTCGCTTTGCTATTCCTGCACTCATCGTGCCGGTAACATTCGGCTGCTTTTCGATCTTGGGATGGATCGGGTTTGTCCTCATAGCGAGTTTTGTCCTGAAACTGCACTTGGGACCTGCTACAGGCGTTCATGGAATAGCAGAAGGTCTTCTGTTCTACGTTTTCCCGGGTGTTCTCGCGTCGTGGATTGCGATTGTCATCGCGCGATTCGTGGAGAGTCGGCTTTTGATAACACGGTTCGCGAAGGACCTCATGCTTCGCATAGTTGCCTCGGCTGTTGCAGGCTTTGTAGGGGGCGTCGTAGGGTTTGGTGTGGCCGCAAGCTGCTTTCCTAATGGCTATCTCTTCGCTACGTTCGTAACTGCGGTCGTCGCTGCAGGATTGGTCGCAATCCTAGCCTTTCTTCTCACTATGCTGCTCCAAAGGCGCGTCGAAAGAAGCCGTTTACATTCCTCACCCGACTTGAATAACTGAGTAACTAGGCCACCGCAGAAAGCTTCTGCACCGTAGTCGGCGAGATGTCCATCTCCTCCGCGATCTTCCGCACCGATAGACCGCCCGCTTGAGCTTGCGGTAAGTCTTCATCTGCGCCAGGTCATCCTCTACCTTCGGACGACCACCGACACGTCCCTGTGACCGCGCACGTTCCAGACCTGCAATTGTCCGCTCACTGAGGCGCACCCGCTCCTGCTTGGCGACAGCGGCCAAGATGCCGATGACAGCCTCCTTGAAGATGCCAGTGCTGTCGAGGTACTGCTCTGTGAACGACCGATAGTCCACACCGTAGCCTGTGAGTCGCTGTAGATGGTTCAGCGTCTCCACGGTTCCCTCGCGGCTCAGTCTGTCCAGTGACCAGAACACCAGCACATCGAACTCACGGCGGGATGCGGCGACGAACATCTTCTGGAACTGTTCACGGTCGCTACGCTTGCCGCTGGCACTATCCACGTACTCATGCACGATACTCCAGTGCTGGGTCTTGGCGAATGCCCTGAGTTGGATGAGTTGATTCTCGTGATCTTGTCCTTTGTCTTTCGTGCTGACTCGTGCATACAGTGCAACTCGCTTTGTCATAGTGGAGGACTGTATCACATAACGACCGTAAATTGATACGATCTATTTTAGCTCTCGAATCCCACGCCAATCGCTCTCTGAGAAATATACCGTTTTCTGGTACACCGCTGGCACCGGGTCGGCCCTGCCATTGCACGCCCAACTTATGATGGTTGGCCGCACGCTCTACCTCATAGACGGCGTTGGTGCCGTGGCAATAAGTTTGGATTGGGACTCTGCCTGCATATCTGCACCGTGATCAATCCTCTGATCGTCTGGGCAGCTTTGTGTTTGGGAAAACCTGTCTGCACACCTTGCAGGCCACGGGGTATCGCGGACATCGAGTCGCTTCGCACACCTCTGCGGGGTGAGGAAGTCAGTCGGCGTTAGGTGCCGATGACCCCGTTTATGGGGAGTATTGATATGCCTGCGCGTTCACCATGGGAGCAAGTCTTCAAGCGATGAGGGATTGCCCTCTTGCCGTTCAGTTCTAGGTAGTGCGGCCACAATCTCTTCCAGGCGACCAAGGGAGATTCTGCCTTCTTGGAGCATCTTTGGCACCATGCGATGTCGTTATAGCCGTGAGAGCAAGGAGTAGATGTTCTGTTCGAACGAAATCGCAACTATGAGCATCTGCCAGCGATACGGCCTTATCCAAGACTAGCTTTGCATCCTGACTGATCGGGAGATCGAGCGACGATGGGGAGCTTCTCGCTGGGAGTATGCCAGCGGGTTGCATTTCTTCTTACTGAATCCAGTGAAAGGAGCTGGGCCGT